>DASUFE010000057.1:0-35132 GCA_036274675.1 Gammaproteobacteria bacterium | reverse complement strand
CAGCTTGTTGAAAAACGCCAAATTTGTTTCGTATTTTTCATATGTCCGGACTTATCTGCGGATGAATGTTTTGTCTGACTCTGCTATGGACCCATTCGATTGGCTATTGCATAGGGCTTCTGGGTTACCCTGATTGCATCGCCATTTCAATGTTGCGTATTCGCATAAGATTGAATACCGCCATTGTGAAAGTGACCTGGGCCGAAACGCGTTCCAGGCTGCGGTACATCATCCGCCGCAATCCG
The DNA here is from genome assembly GCA_036274675.1 of Gammaproteobacteria bacterium. Lineage (GTDB taxonomy): Bacteria > Pseudomonadota > Gammaproteobacteria > HTCC5015 > HTCC5015 > DASUFE01. The sequence goes on along the minus strand of DASUFE010000057.1, from coordinate 34,887 downwards.
CCGTACTGCTTGGCCCAGCCAAAGGTGGTTTCAATCATCTTGCGTTTGCGCATGCTGATGAGATAACCCGCATGCCGGGTGGTGCGCGCATCCAATGCCGATCCACCCCGCCGGTTATGATTTTGCGCCACATGGGGCGTGATATTCCGTTCCCGACAACCCTCAATAAACCCAGCCGTGTCAAAACCGCAATCCCCGCACAGGGTAATCCGCCGGTCTTCCGGCAGCGCCTCATCCACGGTCTTAAGGGCTCCCTTGCGCTCGTGTTCACGGGCTGAGCGGCGTGTATTCACGCCCACCACTATATAGTTCCGATGCTCCATCAGATGATCCACCCCGTAACTCAACCGCGCTTCCTGGCCAGCCGATTTACGCATGATCTCGGCATCCGGATCGGTCGTGGAGGCATGGCTGTCATTGGTCCGGCGCTCTCCGCGAAAATCCCTCTCGCCACCCGAAGGGTCGTCATCATCCCGCGGCCGGAAACTCTTATGCGATGCCCACGCCTGAATCAGCGTCCCGTCTACGCTGAAATGCTCCGACGACAATAAATGACGCTTGCGCGCCAGCTTCAGCACCGACTCGAACAACGCCGGCATCACCTGATGATCCAGCAGCCGCTCCCGGTTCTTGCTAAACGTCGAGTGATCCCACACCGCATCGTCCAACTCCAGACCCACAAACCAGCGGTACAGCAGATTGTATTGAATATGCTCCACCAACTGTCGCTCACTACGAATCGTATACAAAACCTGCAATAACGACGCTCGGAGTAAACGCTCCGGCGCAATCGATGTCTTCCCAATGTCCGAATATATCCTGTCAAACAGTTCGTCCAGATCCGCCAGCGCCTCATCCACCAGCTTCCTCAAGGCTCTCAACGGATGCGCCTTCGGAACAAAATCCTCTACCGTCTTGGCAACGAACAAACTCGGCTGGCTAATATCAGATCCACGCATCCAGGGCTCCAAATCAGATAATCGTGTTTGAATTTTACCAAAAAGACCTTTATCGTCCTTATTTCAACAAGCTGCTAGTCGGTCAAACAGAAATTGAAGCGGACACGGGCGGCGACGGGATTTCAGATCTCCCGGCAAGCCCGGCTATTCGCGCCTTCATGTCGAAGTGAATGAAATGATGCGGCGATCAGCCTTTCTGGCATTTGGGATTGGAGCAGTGGCCGTAAAGTATCATGCTGTGGTCGGTTAACTGGAATCCGTGCTTTTCCGCAATGGCTTTTTGCCGCTGCTCGATCATTTCATCGACGAACTCCGTCACCTTGCCGCATTTCACACAGACCAGATGGTCGTGATGCCTGCCCCGGTCCATTTCGAAAACGGCCTGTCCGCCTTCGAAGTGATGACGAATCACCAGTCCCGCTGTTTCGAACTGGGTCAATACCCGATATATCGTCGCCAGCCCGATTTCATCCCCGGCCTCCAGCAGCAGCTTGTATATATCCTCGGCGCTCATATGGCGCTTGTCACTTCCCTCCAGTATCTGCAGGATCTTCATGCGAGGCAGAGTAATTTTAAGTCCTGCTTTTTTGAGGTCCTGGGATTCCAAGGGGTTTTCTCCTGTCAGAGGATCTGCTGAAATATCGGGGGCTGTGATAAGATGCGCCCCATTATATAAGGAAGAGACAGTACTGTGTTAAGAGTTAAAGTCAGTGTGTGTATATTCACCGTCGCCATGATGGCGGCGTTCCTTCCCGGCTGCTACCGCATGCCCATCAATCAAGGCAACCGGCTCGAACAGACGGCCATCAGACGCCTGAAACCGGGTATGACCCGGGAGCAGGTGCGCTACCTGATGGGTGCACCGGTTCTGCAGGAACCCTTCGATCAATCACACTGGAATTATATTTCGCGTTACAAGACCAGAAGCGGCGAATACAAGGAACACCGCATCATTCTGGAGTTCAAGGGCGATACGCTGGTACAGGTCACCGGAGGCGATGACGTACCGTCGGCGGAAGAACGCGATGATGCCAGCGAGGATATTCTGCCTGAATAGATAACCGCCTCTACGGACGGTTGGATTATTGCGCCCGGGCCTGCCGACGCCGGGCCTGCTTCGGATCGGCGACGAGCCCGCGATATATTTCGATGCGTTCACCCTCGCGCACCGGGCGCTCCAGCGCCATCTGCTTGCCGAACACTCCCACTTTGTTGACCGATAAATCAATTTCAGGAAATTTAAGCAGTATGCCCGAGCTGCTTATCGCCTCTTCGATCGTAGCCCCTTCCTCCACTTCAAGCTCTATTATCAGCTGGCTGTCGGAGCGAGCGTATGCAACCTCGATTTTGAACATAAAAATTTAGAATTTGCGGAGCTCAAAACGTCGCAAGCGTGCGGCGAATATACCGTGTGCTTCGCACATGGGATAAAAATGCTCGGGAAAGCGCGGTTTACGCACCAGTAGTGCGAAGCAGGAGCGCGAGCCGAGCAGTTTTGATTAGCCGATGCCAACCCATTTAAAGACTCCCACCGCATGCAAAAACACGATTCCGACCGCGATCGGCGAAATATTGCGCAACACAAAATACCATAAATTGAATGTCTTGCTGCCGATCTGCAGCTCGTCCTGACATGATTGGCGGCGCATCAGATGCCCGGTAAACAGGGCCGTCAGCAGCCCGCCGAGAGGCAGCAGAATATTGGAGGTCAAAAAATCCACGACGTTGAAAAAAGTCTTGTCCTCGAATAGCACGTATCTCACTCTTCCAAGATCGACCGGGAAAGTCCATTTGTAATCCGCCCAGAGATTAAACGAGAACACGGTTCCCAGCCCCAATATCCAGACAACCAGACCGCAGATACAAGCGGCCTGGATTCTTCCCTGGTTTTTATTCTCCACCAGCCATGCCACCCATGGCTCCAGCAGCGCGATCGCCGAAGCAAGCGCCGTGAACAATAGCAGTATGAAAAACAGCACTCCGATCAAAGTGCCCATAGGCATCTTGGCGAAAGCCACCGGCAGCGTGATGAATACCAGGCCAGGACCCGCGGTGGGTTCAAGGCCATTCGCGAATACAATGGAGAAAATCGCGACGCCGGCCAGTAGTGCAATCAGCGTATCCGCAAGGGCCACGGCTACTGCCATGCCGCCGATCGAGCCTCCCTTCGGTAAATAGGAACCGTACATCATGATCGCCCCGGTACCCAGACTGAGTGAGAAAAAAGCCATTCCCATCGCAAACAACACGCTGGTGCTGTTGAGCTTGCTGATATCCGGCGAGAACATGAATTTCAATCCGGCTATGAAGCCGGGAGTGGTCGCGGCGTAGAGCAGCAACAGCAGCAGAATGAAACAAAGGGCCGGCATGATGATTTTCACGGCCCGCTCCAGACCACGTTCAATCCCGTGCGCCACAATCGCGACGGTAAGAACCATGAAAATGGAATGCCAGGCGATCAGGCGCTCCGGATCGACGATCAGCGCCGAGAAGATAGCCTCGAATTCTGTCGCATCCTGCATGCCGTGGAACACTCCGCCGGCGGTTCGGAAAATATACGCCATGATCCAGCCGGCGATTACGCTGTAGTAAGACAGGATAAGGAGGCCAGCCAGCATCGCGGTCCGGCCTATCCACACCCAATGAGGCGAATGCCTTTCCTCCACGGCTATAAGTCGCATCGTGTCCAGAGGATTACGGCGCCCACGGCGGCCGAGCATAAGCTCGGTCATCATGATCGGTATTCCGATCAGGAAAATACATGCGACATACAACAGGACGAAAATACCTCCGCCGTTCTCGCCGGCGACATAGGGAAATCTCCAGATATTGCCGAGGCCGACAGCAGAGCCGGTGGCGGCGAGAACGAAAGCGGTGCGTGAAGACCACAGGCCGTGCAATGAGAGGCGTTCACTTTTCCTTGATGTCGACACGATCATCGAATTTTCCCGGATATTGGCTGGCGGTAGTTTGAATAAAAACCTCCCCGGACTCAATGCCCACATCAAGTATCTGCGATCGACTTCACCCTGAACGCAAGCGGTCCGCTTCCCTGCTTTCGCGGGCCGTGGCTGCTGCATATAATGCCGCATGTCCAAAAAGCAGCAGAACGAGACCCCGCCGATCGCGCTTAACCGCCAGGCGCGGCACGAGTATTTCATCGAAGAAACGCTGGAAGCCGGTCTTGCCCTGCAGGGCTGGGAGGTCAAAAGCCTGCGCGACGGCCGCGTTCAGCTCAAGGAAAGTTACGTGCTATTGAAGAACGGCGAGGCCTGGCTGTTCGGCAGCCACGTCACTCCGCTGCCAACCGCCTCAACGCACGTGCGGGCGGAACCCACGCGCACCCGCAAATTACTGCTGCATCGCCTGCAGCTGAACCGCCTGCTTGGAGCCGTGGAGCGCAAGGGTTATGCCCTGGTTCCGCTCGCGCTTTACTGGAGCAAGGGCAAAATCAAGCTGGAAATAGGATTGGCCAAGGGCAAAAAGGCGCACGACAAGCGCGCTGTTGAGAAAGACCGGGATTGGCAGCGGCAGAAGCAACGGGTCCTAAGACAACACTAAGATATGCCCTGGGTTTCAGCGGATTCCTCAAAGCTGTCCCATGCACACTTCCCTTTACCGGCCTTGCGCAGGATTTCCAGCACGCGCATGTGAGCGTCAAGCTCGGCGCCATCAGCCCTGATGACAATCAGGTTGGCGCGATTCACCCGGATTTCCACGTTGCCGAGTGTCTGTATCGCTATCTCCTCGCCGGTATCCAGAGTCAAGTCCGCCTGTCCTCCGGTCATGGACAGGTATACGTCGGCCAGTATCTCGGCGTCGAGCAATGCGCCGTGCAGAGTACGCTGGGAGTTATCGATCGAATAGCGTTTGCACAAAGCGTCCAGGTTGTTCTTCTGACCCGGATGCAGTCGGCGCGCCATGCCCAGAGTGTCCGTCACTGTACACAGGCTCTCCAGCGGCAACTGGGCCGCATCCCAGAGCCGGAGTTCATGATTGATAAAACCGGTATCAAACGCCGCATTATGAATAATCAACTCGGCGCCACGAACGAACGCCAGAAAATCCGCGGCGATATCGCCGAACCTGGGTTTGTCGCGAAGAAATTCCTCGGTTATGCCGTGTACCTCGGCGGCGGCGGGATCTATCTCACGGTCAGGCTGCAGGTACTGATGGAAATGATTGCCGGTGAGGCGCCGGTTGACGATTTCCACGCAGCCAATTTCTATGATGCGGTGCCCATTCTCAGGTTCGAGGCCCGTGGTTTCGGTGTCCAGTACAATCTGGCGCAGCATCATTACTGAAGTCCCCCCTCTAATAATTCGTCGATCGCACGGTTCGCCAGCTGGTCGGCCCGTTCATTCTCAATGTGGCCGCTGTGCCCGCGCACCCATTTCCATTCAACATGCTCGTGCCGGCTAACAGCCTGTTCAAGGCGTTGCCACAGTTCAACATTTTGCACCGGAGTTTTTCCGGCCGTCTTCCACCCGCGTTGTTTCCAGGACTGCAGCCATTCGGTAATGCCTTTTTTTACATAATTGGAGTCAGTGGTTACCGTGACTTTGCATGGGTGTTTCAGTTCTTCCAGGGCCCGGATCGCCGCCAGCAATTCCATCCGGTTATTGGTGGTATTCAGTTCAGCTCCGTAGAGCTCCTTTTCGCTGTCCTTATAACGAAGCAGCGCACCCCAGCCGCCTGGCCCCGGATTGCCCCTGCACGCGCCGTCGGTAAAAATTTCAACGTGGCTCATGAATCCTTCTTAAAATGCCGCGAGCGCGCTGAATATACACCCCGCCGCTTCCGCCGGGCAACAACAGTGGGTTCGAGGATAATCAAACGCCCGGCTCCACCAGTCCGGGCTTGAGCAAGCTGCCGCGGAACTTGCGGTTGAGCACGGGTGTCAGCGGCATAGCGCGCTTCTGCGCAGTGAGAATGTAGACATTGCCGAAAAACGGCAGCATGAGTCCACCCAACGTATCGATATGCCTGAAATTGTCGAGCAGCTTTGGTTTGTGTACATGCGGACGGAAATTCAAAGTACGGGCCTGGCGGATATCAAAACCCAGCAGTGACAGCCAGTCCCGCAGGCGCCCGGTGCTGTAGAAGCGCAGTGTCCATGGCATGGCGCGTTTCCAGCGATACACATTGCGGAACGGCCGGTACCAGCCCCAGCCGCTCAAGGCGTTGAATCCCACAATCACGAGATATCCCCGCACCGACATGATCCGGTTTATCTCGCGCAAAACCCCGTGGGGGTCGCCGGCTATATCAAGACCGTGCAACAGTACGACACACTCCTGACTGCCCTCTCGCAGCGGCAAGGTATTTTCTTCTTTCGCCAGCAGGTGCTGGCAGGCCATGTCCGTGAAAAAGATCATCCGCTCGTCCTTTTGGCCCGCCAGCACTTCATCGAAACCGCCGACTCCAAGATGCAGCAGTTCGTTCACAGGCAGCGGCTTGAGGCAGGACAGCAGCGCATCCGCCACCTGCGCTTTCAGCATGCGGCCGAACGGTGTCTGATACCATGCATTCAATGCATCCAGATCCGAGGTGGCGGAAATCTCGTTCACAGGAGTTCTCAATCTTCGATACCTAAAGTCTGCGCGGCGACAGGAGAATGACCGCAGCCATCGTTTTGCAAGGATATGCCACAAAAATAACCGTGTCAGTACAAACTGTGCCGTATCAGGCTGGATATTGCTTTCTGACCGTTCTACCTGTAAGTTACGGCAGAATTTGAAAATATAGCCAATCCGAAGTTCAGGAAAACCGCTCCCCTTATGAGTACGGCCGTCGACAAGTCAACCTTACAAACGCTTGTTCCCCTCAACAGCCTGAACCCGGACAATCTGCTCGAACTCGCCAACAAAACGATGGTTGAATCCATCCAGTCGGGACGCTACCTGTTCAAAAAGGGCGATTCCGACAAGCAGCATATATACCTGCTCTCCGGGAGTGTGGACCTGATGCAGGATAAGGAAGTGGTGAAAACAATCACCATGAAGTCCCCCGAAGTCAGGCAGCCGCTCGCGCATGCCCAACCGCGCGCATTATCGGCCAGAGCCAAAGAAGACTCCACTTTTATACGCGTCGACAGCAATCTACTGGATCTCATGATGACCTGGGCGCAGACCGGGACCTATCACGTCGAGGAGCTTGGCAGCGAAAACGAAAGCGAAGACGACTGGATGACCCAGCTGCTCCAGACCAAGGCCTTTCACAAAGTGCCTCCGGCCAACATCCAGGCCATTTTCATGCGGATGGAGCAGGTTTCGTACAATCCGGGCGACGTCGTGATCAAACAGGATGACGAAGGCGACTACTTCTACATCATTAAAAATGGACGGGCGCTGGTGACGCGCGCCACTCCGGCCAATCCGAAGGGCATCAAGCTCGCGGAACTTGGGCCGGGAGACAGCTTCGGCGAAGAGGCGCTCATTTCAGAAAGCAAACGCAACGCCACTATCACCATGCTCACCAAAGGCACCCTGGTGCGCCTCTCAAAGAAGGATTTCATTTCGTTGCTGAACGAACCGATCCAGGACTGGATGGATTACGCGCAGGCCAAGGCCAAAGTCGCATCAGGAGCGGCGCAGTGGCTGGACGTGCGGCTCCCGGCCGAGTTCAAGATGAGCCATATCAAGGGTGCCGTGAACCTGCCCCTGATCTCGATGCGGCTCAAGGTTAAAAGCCTGGACTCGCAGAAGCAATACATACTCTGCTGCGACACCGGACGCCGCAGTTCGGCTGCGGCCTACATTCTGAGCGAGAGCGGAATCAACCCCTCCGTGCTGAAAAATGGGCTGGCGTCGGTACCCGATTCGGACAAACAGTCTGAATAGAGCCATCCCGGCACGGAACCGCCGCGGCATCACCTCAAGCTGTCGATCTGGTCCGGATGCATGAATTCCTGGGCGTAACGCAGATAAACCTTTTCACGCTCGAAGATCTCGAACAGATCCGGGTCCAGATGATTGTTCTGCGCCATGTTGCGCATAATCACCAGGCATTCGCTGATGGTCTTGCCTTTCTTGTACGGGCGATCGCGCGCGCTCAAGGCCTCGAAAACATCCGCGATAGCCATGATCCGCGCGGGCACCGACATTTCCTCGCGCCGCAGCCCCTTGGGATAACCCTTGCCGTCCATGCGCTCATGATGCCCGCCCGCATATTCGGGCACGCGCGAGAGATGCTTGGGGAAAGGCAGGGATTCCAGCATCTTGATGGTGGCTACCATGTGATTATTGACGATGGTGCGCTCTTCCGGAGTCAGCGTTCCCTTCGGGATGGTCAGGTTATAGATCTCTTCCGGCGTCAACAGCGGCACCAGTTCCCCGTCCTGATTGAGCAGCTGCCGGCCACCGATTTCACGCACACGCTGCTGTTCGACAGGCGACATAAATTCGCCGCCGATATTCGCCTTGCGTAAAAAGGCGCGCTCTTCTTCCAGCTTTGAAATCGTATCTCTGAATTCCTTCGCGAGCTTTTCGCGTTCGGCCGGGCTGGTCGGTGCCGACCTCTTGAGATAATCGATCTCGGCATCCCGTTTCAGCACCTCAAACCGGGTATCGATCAGTTCGATGCGGTCAAAGATGGTTTCCAGCTTGGTGGACTTGTCGATGACATATTCGGGAGAGGTCACCTTGCCGCAGTCGTGCAGCCAGGCCGCCGTTTCCAGCTCATAGCGGTCCTGCTGGGTCATGCGGAAATCCGCGAGCGGCCCATGCCCGGTATTGTGCACGGCTTCCGCCAGCATCATCGTCAATACGGGGATGCGGCGGCAATGTGAGCCGGTATAGGGTGACTTCTCGTCGATCGCAGTCGCTATCAGCTGAATGAAGGACTCGAACAGTTTCTGCAAATCCGAAATCAGGCGCTGGGTTGTCAGCGCCACGGCGGCCTGGGATGCGAGCGATTCAGCCAACTGCTGGTCCGTCGTCGAGAAGGTAGTGATCTCGCCGGTCTCCGGATGCTGCGCATTGATCAACTGCAACACACCGATGATTTCATCCTCATGATTTTTCATCGGAATGGTGAGCAGCGAACGCGTCCGATACCCGGTCTGGCTGTCGAATTTCCGGGTCCCGCTGAAATCATAGCCTGCCGCGTCGTAAGCATCGGCAATATTGATGGTATTGCGTTCATGCACTGCGCAAGCAACCACCATATTGGTGATTGGCCGGCTCTGTTCATCGTAAAGCGGGAGTTGCGGGAAGGGAATGGCTCTGCCGGTGGTGCCTCCCATCGAGATTCCCAGCGAGTCCGTGGCAATGATGTCGAAAGCCAGCGTGCGATTGGGAGTTACCGAATACAGACTGCCGCCGTCGGCACCGGTCAGCTCCTTGGCGCCGCGCAGGATCATTTCAAGCAGGCGCGCCGGGTCCTTTTCGGCTGAGAGCGCGATGCCGATGCGATTCAGGCGTTCGACGCGTTCAAGTAAATGCTGCATGGCCGGTTGGATTCCGCGGGCAGAGGGAAGCTGCCGATATTTAGTGAAGGGCATTATAGCCACGGCCTTATATGAGCGTGAAGCCGGTCCTTTGCCCGGAAAATCATGCGGTCCGCCGGTTTCCGGAAATTTTCCCTAAAAAACAGCGGCAAAGATATTGTTTTAACAAAGATTTTGAGTATTATCCCTAACAGTCCTTCAAAAGTTTGCAGGAAAGCAGGCTATCGGCGCCGGGGCAGTGGCGCAACGAAAATCATGGGCACAAGTGTTTGATTTTCGGAGCAAGGGGCGGTTTTTATATGCGCCCTGAAGCGAGCTGAAGAAGCGGGACAAGGATCCTCCAACGAGCAGTTGGGCTACTAAGAGCAATTAGGAAAAATTATGAAAACACCGCTCTGGAAACGCGAATGGGTTATCGGACTGCTGATTGTCATTCTGGTGCTGATTGTCTACCGCGCCACTCCCTTGATAGGCAATCTTGAGCGCTCTGTCTACGATATGGGGGTTAGAGGTTCGGATCGTTCTCCGCAGGACAATATTTCTATTCTGGCCATCGACGATTCCAGCATCAACAACATAGGCCGCTGGCCATGGTCCAGGGACGTGCATGCCGCCATGATCGACAAGCTCAGCGGCGCGGGCGCAAAGGTCATCGCTTACACTCCGGTTTTCTCAGAGGCCCAAATCGATCCCGGCCTGCAGTTCATCAAGGAAATGGCAGGGTATTATCAGGTTTCGGGAATCACCCAGCAGCCTGTTGCAGGAGTCCCGAACCTGCTGCAGCAACACAGAACCTCGATCGCAAAGGTAACCGGCCCCGCCAGAGGTGAGCTGTTGACATCTTTTGGCGCCATACAAAAATCCGTCAACGAGGTCGAAAATTTTCTGGAGCAGGCCCAGAATTCCCTGGATATGGACAAAGTGCTGACTGACAGCATAACGAAAGCCGGTAATGTCCTGACCCCCATGCTCGTCGACTACCGTTACCCGCAGGGCAATCCTGATTCGGAACTTCCCGACTACGTACAAAAATACGCCATACAGAACATTCAGGACAATATCGGCGCTCAGGGCATAGGAGACGCATCGCTGCCGATGGAAATAAGCGGTCTTGAGATACCGATCCAGGAAATCGGTTTGGTTTCGAATGGGATAGGATACATTAACTACTCTCCATACAGCGACGATGGAGCCCGGACCCTGCCGCTGGTGGTCAACTACTACGGCACTTATCTCCCCTCCTACGCTTTATTGATTGCGGCCAGAAGCCTGAATCTCGACATGGACGATATCACCGTCAATCTGGGCGAAGGGGTACAACTCGGCCGTTTGAATATCGGGACCGATGGCCAATCGAAAATGTTCAACTTCTTTTACCGGTCCGAAGACGGCGGATCCATTTTTCCCGTTGATTCGTTTTTTGACGTGCTGAACGACAAGGTTCCGGTCTCCAAATATAAGGATAAGATTGTAATCGTGGGAACCAACGCTTCTGGCGTCAGCAAACCGCAAATTACCCCGATTTCATCCAATTTATCCGAAGCCGAAGCTCTGGCGCATACCGTCGCCAGCATATTGAACGAAGATTTTTTTACAATTCCCGCATGGACAGGGCCCGTGGAGTTCCTGGTTTTCCTGCTTATCGCCGGCTTTATCATGTTCGTCCTGCCCAAACTGAAAGCGCAAATGGGGGCCATAGTCAGTGCCTCCCTGCTGCTGGCATTATTCCTGGCCAGCTACATTTCCATGACCCAACAGGCGGTCTGGCTGCAGCTGATGCTGCCCGCGGCGCTGTTGATAACCGGGTATGTGATATTGACAACCAAGCAGTTCCTCGTCATCGAGCGCGGCAAGCTGCATTCGGATATGGAGTCAGCCGAAAGCAATAAGATGCTGGGCCTCGCCTTCCAGGGCCAAGGCCAGTTGGATATGGCTTTCGAGAAATTCCGCAGATGCCCGAAGGACGATTCCACATCGGAAGTACTGTATAACCTCGCCCTGGATTACGAACGTAAACGCCAATTCAGCAAGGCGGGCAACGTTTATCAATATATCTCCCAGTTCAACCCCAAATTCCGGGACGTTGAGCAGCGCATTGCGCGCAGCAAGAAGATGGAAGACACCATTATTCTGGGCGGCAAGGCGGGCGGCGGAACCGCGGCCGGCGGCACTTTGATCATGGACGGCTCCGACGTCGAAAAACCGATGCTGGGCCGTTATCAGATACAGAAGGAACTCGGCAAGGGCGCGATGGGTGTTGTTTATCAGGGTATCGATCCCAAGATCAGCCGTATCGTCGCTATCAAGACGATGGCCCTGTCGCAAGAGTTCGATGCCGACGAGCTGGAGGACGTGAAACAGCGGTTCTTCCGCGAAGCGGAAACGGCAGGCAGGCTGAACCATCCCAACATCGTGACCATTTACGATGCCGGCGAGGAACACGATCTGGCCTACATCGCCATGGAATTCCTCAAGGGCCACGATCTGAACCGCTATACCAAAAAAGACAAGCTGCTGCCGATCAAGACCGTGCTGCAGATCATTGAACGCGCCGCGGATGCGCTGAATTACGCGCACTCTCAGAACGTGGTACACCGCGATATCAAACCTGCGAATATCATGTACGAACCCGAATCGGGCCAGATCAAGATCACGGACTTCGGTATTGCGCGCATTACGGACTCGAGCAAAACCAAGACCGGGGTCGTGCTCGGCACGCCTTCCTATATGTCACCCGAGCAACTTGCGGGAAGAAAGGTTGACGGGCGTTCCGATCTGTTCTCGCTCGGTGTCATGCTGTTCCAGATGCTGAGCGGTCAACTGCCCTTTCAAGCCGACTCGATGGCGACCCTGATGTACAAAATCGCCAATGAGACTCCTCCCAGCATTCTGGAACTGAACCCCGAGCTGCCGCCCATACTGGAAGTCGTCGTGGTGCAAGCGATGGAGAAAAAAGCCGAGGATCGCTATCAGAATGGCGCGGAAATGGCCGCCATGCTGCAGCAGTGCCTGAAACAGCTCGCGTAATGATGGATCAATGAGTCCGCACTATAAACTGGAGATTTCCGCGGTCACCGACCCCGGAGTCAAACGCGCGAATAACGAGGATAGCATCGGCATGGAAGCCTCTCTCGGGCTTGCTGTGGTTGCCGATGGAATGGGGGGTTACGAAGGCGGAGAAGTCGCCAGCGCGCTGGCGGTGCAAACGATATTGAACGAGCTTTCGGAAAGGATTGAGCTGCTTCGGAAGCAACATGCGGAAGCAGACTCAGGTGAATACAGCATCCAGAGTCTGGCAGTGCGGGATGTCATCAAAAAATCGAACGAAATCATATACAATGCGGCCCGCAACGAACCCCAGTATCAGGGCATGGGAACAACCGTTGTACTCGCCCTGTTTTACGACAATCGCCTGACCATAGCGCATGTCGGCGATTCAAGGCTGTACCGGCTGCGGGATGACAGGCTGGAACTGATTACAGTCGACCACACGCTGATGCAGCAGCTGATTCAGCGGGGTTTTTATACGGCGCAGGAAGCCCGAGAGTCCCTGAACAAGAATCTGGTAATCCGGGCTCTGGGCACGGATCCCGAGGTTGAGGTGGATATTCAGGAGGATATTGCCTTGCCGGGCGATATTTATTTACTATGCTCCGACGGCCTCAATGATATGATTGACGACGGGGAAATTTACTTAACTCTCAAAAGATATAATGATAATCTTGACCTTGCGGCCACAGAGCTAGTAAAACAGGCCAACAAAAAAGGCGGAAAAGACAACGTTTCAGTGATTCTAGCCCGTCCGGTCAAGACAGGTTCAGCCACTCTGGGTTGGATAGAAAAAGTTACGGATTGGTTTTTTTGACAGAAGAAGACGCTAAGGATCAAATATGCCGGCTAAATTGATACTGACTTTGAATGGCGCCAACGTTTCCGAGCATGAGCTCAGCAAAGAAACCATCACCATAGGCCGCCGTCCCGAGAACGATATCCAGGTCGACAACCTCGCCGTCAGCGGCAAACATGCACAGATCATCACTATCCTTAACGACTCCTTCCTGGAAGACCTGAACAGCACCAACGGTACCTACGTCAACGGCTCCCTCATCAAGAAGCATGCGCTCAAGCATGGCGATGTAATCGGCGTGGGCAAGCACCAGCTGAAATATATCAACGAAAACGCCGGCTCCGACGATGCTTTCGAAAAGACCATGATTATCCGTCCCGATGCTGCCGGCATGCCGGAAGCCACGGGCGCTCATGACATCGGCAAATCCGTGGCTAAAATCGCGGCGCAGGAAGCCAAGCAGCGTGGCGCCGCGCCGGTTCAGGGCGGAGCCGCAGCCCGGCTGCAGATATTGAATGGCGCCAATGCCGGCAAGGAAATCGAACTCTCCAAAGCCCTCACCACCATCGGCAAACCCGGGACACAGGTGGCCGCCATCACCCGCCGTCCCCAGGGATATTTCATCATCCACGTGGAGGGCGGCAGCGGCAACCAGACGCCCGTGATCAACGGCAAGAATATCGGGACTCAGGCCACCGGCCTTAAGGACCACGACATCATTGAAGTTGCAGGGGTCAAGATGGAATTCTTCCTGCCGAGTTGAGGATATTTCACCTGGATTGACTACAGAAGCGGCCCATGTGGGCCGTTTTGCTTTTAAGGAGCTCGCCTTTTAACGGTCAAAAACCGCCATGGATTCGACATGCGAGGTATGTGGAAACATGTCCATAACTCCCGCTCGGGTGAAGCGGTAACCGTATTCGTGCACCAGAATACCGGCGTCACGCGCCAGCGTCGAGGGATTGCAGGAAATATAGACAATCCGTAAGGGAGCCATGCGGGCGACAAACGGGAGAACCTCTTGCGCACCGGCACGCGGAGGATCCAGCAACACTTTATCAACGTGCTTGCGCAACCAGGGCGCCGCGGGCTCGGGGTGGAACAGATCGGCAACATGGAACTCGATATTGTCCGCTCCGTTGCAGCGCGCATTCTCGCCCGCCCTGGCCACCATATCGACCGCTCCTTCGATCCCGGTTGCATATGCCGCTCGACGCGCCATCGGTATAGTGAAATTACCCAAACCGCAGAATAGATCCAGCACCCGCTCCTGCGGCTTCAGGGCGAGTTCATTCAGGGCCTGCTGTACAATCAGGCGGTTCACGCCGGGATGTACTTGTGTGAAATCCTGGGGCTTGAAGTTGATTCGTACATCCTTAGTCTCAATCGGTAAGTAATAATACAGATCGTCAGCGATTTCAAAAAGCGGATAAATCGAATCGGGTCCTTGGGGCTGTAAATAAATGGCCAGCTGTTGATCACGGCCAAAAGCGCTCAACCGTTGCCGATCCTCCGCCGACGGCTCCTGCAATACCCGGAATACCAACACCTGTTTGTTGTCACCGGCGGCAACCTCAATCTGAGGCACGGCATTGCGGATCGACAGCGACATTACCAGCTCCTCCAACAGACCGATACGCCCGCCGATCGCCGGGTGCAGCACTTCACAGCGTGCGATGTCGCTGATAAAAGAAGAACGCTTTTCGCGGAATCCGATCAGCACCCGCCCCTTTTTCTCGACATACTTCGCTCCCAGACGTGCCTTGTGACGATAACCCCAGACCTCAGCCTGCAAGGGAGGCAATACTGTAGCTGGCTGCACGCGCCCAATGCGCCGACAGTCCTCCAATAACTGGTTTTGCTTAAATTCAATCTGTGCCGCCGGCGCGAGATGCTGCAGGCTGCAACCGCCGCACTGCTCAAAATGTGCGCACAAAGGTTTTACCCGCCGCGACGAGGCCTGCAATATCTCGAGAACACGGCCTTCGTCGTAATTCCGATGAGTGTCTATGTATTCGAAGCGTACGCGTTCGCCGGGCAGGGCGCCGTGCAGAAAAACCGCTTTGTTCTGCATACGTCCCACTCCCCGTCCGTCATGACTGAGCGAGTCGATACCGATTTCATGAATCCCGGGCGGTAAACGGGATCTACGCTTCTTTCCGGTCAAAACGGTACTCACAAACGCTGCCGCTCAGGCAGGGAATACATTGGTTGAGACATAGCGATCGCCGCGATCGCATACAATAGTTACGACTACTGCGTTTCGCAGCGAGGCACAAAGCCTGATCGCGGCCGCCACTGCTCCACCGGACGAGATTCCGCAAAAAATACCCTCGCTGCTGGCAACGCGCCGTGCCATTGCCTCCGCCTCCGACTGACTGATATCGATAATGTGATCGACTTGTGAAGCCGCGAAAATTTCAGGTACATATTCCGGTGACCAGCGCCGGATGCCCGGTATGGTGGAACCATCAGTCGGCTGCACACCGATGATCCGCACCGCCGGATTTTTCTCTTTTAAATACCTTCCGGTTCCCATAATCGTGCCGGTGGTGCCCATGGAGCTGACGAAATGTGTAACACCGCCCTGCGTGTCACGCCAGATTTCCGGCCCAGTGCCCTCATAATGCGCGCGCGGGTTATCCGGATTGGCGAACTGGTTAAGGACGATTCCCTTGCCATCACGCTGCATTTCAAGCGCCAGGTCACGCGCTCCTTCCATTCCCTGTTCCTTGGTAACAAGAATGATCTCGGCGCCAAAAGCTTTCATGACGGCGCGTCGCTCCAGGCTTGCGCTTTCGGGCATGATCAGAATGATGCGATAACCGCGTATTGCGGCTGCCATGGCAAGGGCAATGCCGGTGTTGCCGCTGGTAGCCTCAATCAAGGTATCGCCAGGACGTATAGTGCCGCGTTCCTGGGCGCGCCGAATCATAGAGATCGCGGGGCGGTCCTTGACCGACCCCGCAGGATTGTTCCCTTCAAGCTTCAGCAACAAAGTATTGCTGCCAAGATCAGCGACCCGGCGTACCTGTACCAGAGGGGTGTTGCCGATGTAATCCTCGATTGTGGGATAGACAGTCATGTTCTGTGCAGTACGTCCTTCTGAAACAAACAAGGCCGGTAAGCTGGCCCGCGAGCGCATCATACCACGAACGCAAAATATCGCGCACATGGGAAAATTCCCTCATATCATTGTCAATACGGCTAAAGTTTGTTCTTGAATGGACGATAGTAGCCGAACCTGTATCAAAGCCTAAGCCGTCTTTCATACGTAGGCAAACGCACAGGCTTATACCGGCAACAAGGGATTACGCTGGCAAACCGAACATGGTGGATTAAACTATGAATACAAATCGCTCGACTTCAAATTATCAGAAAACCGGAACCGATAACGTGCATAACGGCAAATCAATCCTGATCGTCGATGACAATGAAATCAACCAGAAGCTGCTGCGCGTCTACCTCTCATCAATGGGCTTCCAGGTTTTCGTCTCGAAGGACGGCTACAGCGCCCTGAACGTGTTGGAAAAGCATCCGATCGATCTGGTGTTCCTCGACCTCCACATGCCGGTCATGAACGGTTATGAAACTACCAAGGCAATCCGGCACCTGGATGAAAGATACAGCCGCATACCCATCATAGGCTTGTCGGCCGATGGCCTGCCGAATTCCCGCCAGAAAGCCCTGCAAAGCGGGATGAATGAATACCTGGTGAAGCCGATCAAGCAGGAAGACCTGCGGCAAGTGTTAGGCCGCTGGTTTCGCCTGCAGGAACCCATGGATGTTGCGGAATTTTCGCCCAACGTGGTCTCGAAAGCCGATGACCTGCGACTTATGTTGATGAAAGAAATGCCCGACTACAAGCTGCGACTGACTGATGCCCTGGAAGACCGCGATTACTCGGAAATATATGATATCGCACACCGCCTTGCAGGCGGCTCCGCTTATTGCGAACTGCCGGAGCTGCATCGGATTTCCAACCTGCTTCAGACCGCCGCCAAACGCCGTAACAATGACCAGATAGATCTCTACAGCACCGGCTTGCTGGAACATATTAATCACCTGCTTCGGGATCTGCCGGCAGTGGGCCACAGCTAGGCTTTCAAACCCTCAGAGCCCTCTCCGTCCTGAAATAATTTATTCTGGCCAGGCGGAGCCAGCTGGCGTGCTTCGATCATGATGCGCTTCATGCGCGCTACCGCTTGCTCAATACCCGCATATAACGCATCCGCCATCAACCAGAAACCGATATTCAACTCGCGGATCGAGGGATGGGCCGCGATCGGCCGTACATTATCGTAGTTCAACCCGTGGCCGGCATTCACGATCAAACCTTTGCCATGGGCATACTCGACGGCATCCAAAATTCTGGCGAGTTCTCGCTGCGCCGCAGTTCCGGCCGCCCCGGCATAAGAACCGGTATGAATTTCAACTACGGGCGCGCCGCTGTCAGCCGCGGCATCGATCTGCAGCGGTTCAGGATCGATAAACAGGGACACCCGAATACCTGCTTCGACCAAGGCCTTGCACGCCGCGCGTACACGGGGCAACTGTGATGCGACATCGAGCCCGCCTTCGGTGGTCAGTTCCTGACGCCTTTCCGGCACCAGGCAAACGTCCCGTGGCCGTACTCTGAGCGCATAAGTCACCATTTCGTCGGCCACGGCCATTTCCAGATTCAAATGTGTCTTGAGATCCCGCTGCATCGTCTCGACGTCATGCGGTTGTATATGACGCCGGTCTTCGCGCAGGTGCACGGTTATGTAGTCCGCGCCCGCCCGCTCCGCCAGGCGCGCGATGGCACAGGGGTCGGGAAACACGCCACGCCGGGCCTGGCGCAGTGTTGCAACATGGTCCACATTCACGCCCAACAGCGGCGGAGATGTTTCGGTTTTCATGTTAGCGCTCGATCAGATTGGGTTACTGGTCATACAAGGCCGCATTATAGCCATACCCGGAAAATTCTGTTATGTTGCCGTGAAAATAAGGGCAGAACCCTATCAGGGCGGCACAATAAAAAGAGGCTCGCGGCACGGGATATTGAAACATGAATCCGAAACGCCTTATACGAATCATCCTCAGCTTTCTTATTTTGGTCGTACTCCTGGCTGACAATCGCCAATGGATCGATCTGCGCTTCGTCCGACAGCTTGAACTGATCGCCTATGACATCCGCCTCATGGCTACCTTACCGGGCGGCATCGACGAGCGTATTGTGATCATGGATATCGATGAAAAAAGCCTGACAGAAATCGGACACTTCCCCTGGAGCCGCATCGTGCTTGCCCAGATGATGGATATTCTGTTCGACTACTACAAAATAAAGCAGATCGGTTTTGACGTGGTATTCCCGGAAGCAGATGGTACTTCCGGGCTCCAGGTTCTGCAGAGCCTCGCCAATGGCCCCTTGCAAGGAATACATGCCTATCGGACGGCGCTGGAGAAGCTGCAACCGGAACTCGAATATGACCGGATATTTGGCGAGAGTTTTGCCAATCGCGATGTCATCCTGGGAATCGTCTTTAACAATATCGTCGATACCACTCTTGGCGCCCTCCCGCCACCATTGGCATCCATCGATAAGAAATGGACGGAAAAACTGCCATTGGTGGTGGCCAAGGGCTACACCGGCAATCGACCGATCCATCAGCAATACGCCAAAACCGCCGGTTTTTTCGATAACCCATTGGTCGATAATGACGGCATTTTCCGTCGCGTACCACTGCTGCAGGCATACCAAGGGCAACTATATGAATCCCTGGCACTGGCGATGGCGCGCAACTATCTGGGCTCGCCCTCCATTGAAATCAACGTCGCCACCTCCGGCGGCAAGGCCGGCAAGCAAGCGGATTATACTGCGGTTGAAACCCTCAGCATTGGAGACAGGTACGTAGGCGTGGACGAGCGTATTGCTGCATTGGTGCCCTATCGCGGCCGTCAGGGCAGTTTTCGCTATGTCTCGGCAACAGATGTACTGCATAAAAGAGTGGAACTGAAACAACTGGAGGGCAAGGCTCTGTTCCTCGGAACTACGGCTCCCGGCTTGGTGGACTTGCGGGCGACGCCCATACAAAACGTCTACGCCGGAGTGGAAGTCCACGCCAATATGATGGCCGGCATTCTTGATGGCACCATCAAGCAAATTCCCGCCTATATCGAAGGCTACGAACCGGCCGTGCTGCTGATTATCGGCCTGCTGATGACTTTATTGATTCCACTGCTCTCCCCCGTGTGGACAGCGATGGTCTCAGGCGGGCTTGCAGCGCTATTAATAGGGTTCAATATGTGGATCTGGAACAAGGGCCTCGTACTACCAATTGCCAGCCATCTGCTCTTGATCACCCTGTTGTTCATATTGCAGATGTCCTATGGTTTCTTTATCGAATCCCGCGGCAAACGAGCCCTGTCCAAGGTATTCGGCCAATATATTCCGCCCGAGCTGGTGGATGAACTCGATGCCAACCCGCAGGCCATCAGCCTGGAAGGCCAGAGCCGCGAGATGACCGTGCTGTTCTCCGATATCCGCGGCTTTACCAGCATTTCGGAAAATCTCAAACCCATTGAACTCAGCCAGCTGCTGAGCGATTTTCTGACGCCCATGACCGCCGTGATCCACCGACATCGCGGCACCATTGACAAGTACATGGGCGATGCGATCATGGCTTTCTGGGGCGCCCCGCTGGATGATCCTTATCATCAGAAAAACGCACTGCTCGCCAGCATGGAAATGATCCAGGTGCTGGAGCAGCAACAGGAACTGTTCAGGAGCCGCGGCTGGCCCGAAATCAAAATCGGAGTCGGCTTGAACTCGGGCACCATGAGCGTCGGCAACATGGGTTCCGAGTTCCGCATGGCCTATACGGTACTGGGGGACGCAGTAAACCTGGGCTCGCGCCTGGAAGGCCTGACCAAGGAGTATGGGGCGACTATCATCGTCAGCGAATCAATCAAGCAGGCGGTGCCGGAATTTGAATATCTGGAGCTGGATTTGGTGCGCGTGAAAGGCAAGGACCGGCCCGTTACCATTTACCAACCGCTCGGGTTTTCAGTGGAGCTTGACAAGACCGTGCGTAGCGAGACCAAGCGCTTCAGCCAGGCCCTGAAAATGTACCGCCAGCGCGACTGGGACTCGGCAGAACGCGAGATTTTCAATCTCTCCTCCATGAACGACGGACGCAAGGTATACAAGATGTACCTCGACCGCATCATATATTTCCGCAACAACCCACCCGCCGACAACTGGGACGGCACATTCGTCTACACCACAAAATAACCAAAGCACTGAGAGCACAGATTTTTTTCAAATTATTTTCTCAGTGCTGCCCGCGTCCTGGGGGTAGATTTTTACGCCGCCGGCATCCGGTGCCGGATCCAGGCCCGCAGCCGGCGCAAGGTCTCCGCAGGCACGCGATCGGGCGTCAACAATACATGGCACCGTTTGCTATCGGCATGCTCAAATACCAGCGCAACACTGTCGAAGACCCAGCAAGCCGCTGCCTCAAGCCGTGCCGGCCGGCTGCTCCCATCCCGTGCATGGACCGTCCACTGATCCGCTATCCTGTTCAACGCCACCACCGAATCCGGATTCAACAGCAGGATATGCCGCCTGAAAACGCTGACGCCTCCGAGCAACAGCGTCGCCAGGAAAACCAGCTTCAGCGTCATGTGGATATCCGCAATGACGACTCCCGCAGCGGCAAGACCGAATAAGCCTCCCAAAATCAGGCCCAAGCTGCGCGAAGGCCGGAACTCAATCGCGAGATTGACGGAGGATTGCGATGACATCTGAAATCTCCGTGTCTTTGGTAAAGCTCCTGCCCAGGAGCAAGGCATGAATATCCGGGTCCTGCATCTCGAGCAACCGCGCAAAAGCAAGCCGCTCGGCGGCGCCGGCCCGCGCATAATGCCGGTCCAGATAATGCAACAGAACGATATCCAGTTCCTTCATGCCGCGCCGACACAGCCAGCGCAGTCTGTTCAATTCGCTCACCCGACAAATAATTGTTGAAAAAGTCCGTACATGGCCTTTTTCAACTCGCTTCGGCATGAAGTGAATTGCTCAGCCCATTCCGGGCCTTCGCCGCTTTGCGGCCCTGATCCGATCCCGGCGAATCGATTGCGCCTTGCGATCAGCAGCTTGTTTTTCAACAAGCTGCTAGCCACGCCGCTCGACCAGCAGCTTCTTGGTTTCCGCGATCGCCTTGGCCGGGCTCAGACCCTTCGGGCAGACCTTGGCGCAATTCATGATGGTGTGGCAGCGATACAGCTTGAAGGGATCTTCCAGCGCATCCAGGCGCTCGCCGGTCGCTTCATCCCGGCTGTCGATAATCCAGCGATAGGCATGCAACAAGGCGGCCGGACCGAGAAAGCGTTCGCTGTTCCACCAGTAGCTGGGACAGCCCGTGGAGCAGCAGGCACAGAGAATACATTCGTACAAGCCGTCCAGTTTGGCGCGGTCCTCTTTCGACTGCAAACGCTCCTTATCCTCCGGGGGCGGCGCGGAAGCGGTTTTGAGCCAGGGCTCGATCGAGGCGTACTGCGCGAAGAAATGCGTCGTATCGGGCACCAGGTCCTTGATGACCGGCAAATGCGGCAAGGGATAGATCTTCACGTCGCCGCGGATTTCATCGATAGGCCTTGTGCAGGCCAGCGTATTGACACCGTCTATGTTCATGGCGCAGGAGCCGCAGATACCCTCCCGGCAGGAGCGACGGAACGTCAGAGTCGAATCGATTTCGTTCTTGATCTTGATCAGCGCATCCAGCACCATCGGGCCGCAGCTGTCCATGTCGACTTCATAGGTATCGGTGCGCGGATTGTCCGGAGAATCGGGGTTATAGCGGTAAATCACAAACCGCCGGATATGTTTTGTATCCGCGGGCGCCTTGAAGTATTCGCCTTTCTTGACGACGGAGTTCGCGGGTAAAAAGAAATCGGCCATAAAACTTCCTCTCTCAATAGACTCGCGGCTGAGGCGGTATTACTTCGACCTCATCGGTCAAGGTGTACATGTGCACGGGACGATAATCGAATTTAACCTTGCCCTTGTCGCCCAGGTAAGCCAGCGTATGCTTCATCCATTTCTTGTCGTCGCGCTTGGGGTAATCTTCACGCGCGTGGGCGCCGCGGCTTTCCTTGCGGTTGTAGGCGGATTCCATGGTGACCACGGCCTGCCGCAGCAGATTGTCGAGTTCAAGCGCTTCGACCAGGTCGCTGTTCCAGATCATCGAGTCGTCGCTGACGCGTATGTCCGGATAATCCTTGTATACCTCGCCGATCAGCTTGCTGCCCTCCGCCAGCGATTCGCCCGTGCGGAAAACGGCGGCGTGACTTTGCATCACCTTCTGCATGCGCAGCCGCAGTTCGGCCGTCGATATGCCGCCCTTCTTCGAATGCCGTACGCGGTCGAAGCGCTCCAACGCACCATCGAGCGCGGATGCGGCCACCGGCTTGTGTGAAGCGCCGGGGTTGACCATCTCTGCGCAGCGTTTGGCGGCGGCGCGGCCGAACACCACGAGGTCCAGCAGCGAGTTCGAGCCCAGCCGGTTGGCGCCATGCACCGACACGCAGGCAGCCTCGCCGATCGCCATCAACCCCGACACAACCGAATCAGGATCGCCCTTTTTCAGGGTCACCACCTCGCCATGGTGGTTGGTGGGAATGCCGCCCATGTTGTAATGCACGGTGGGCAGCACCGGGATGGGTTCCTTGCTCACGTCGACACCCGCGAAAATCCGCGCAGTCTCGGCGATACCGGGCAGGCGCTCGTGAATGACCTCGGGTCCCAGATGCTCCAGATGCAGGTGGATGTGATCCTTGTGTTTGCCGACGCCGCGGCCCTCGCGGATTTCGATCGTCATTGCGCGGCTGACCACATCCCGCGAAGCAAGATCCTTGGCATTGGGCGCATAACGCTCCATGAAACGCTCACCCTCGCTGTTGGTCAGATACCCCCCCTCACCGCGTACGCCTTCCGTGATCAGGCAACCCGCCCCGTAAATGCCGGTCGGATGAAACTGGACAAACTCCATATCCTGCAGCGGCAGTCCGGCGCGCAGCACCATGCCGCTACCGTCACCGGTGCAGGTATGGGCCGAGGTGGCGGAGAAATAGGCGCGTCCGTAACCGCCCGTCGCCAGTACAACCTGGTGGCCCCGAAACAGGTGCAGACCGCCGTTCGTTAAATCCCAGCACAACACTCCGCGGCAGGCGCCCTCTTCGTCCATCAGCAAGTCGAGGGCGAAATACTCGATAAAGAACCGCGTCTTGAAACGCAGGGACTGGCTGTACAGCGTGTGCAGAATAGTGTGCCCCGTGCGATCCGCCGCTGCGCAGGTCCGCTGGGCGATGCCCTGCCCGAAGTGGGTCGTCATGCCGCCGAAAGGCCGCTGGTAGATCTTACCGTCCTCCGTGCGCGAGAACGGCACTCCATAGTGTTCGAGCTCAATGATGGCGGGAATAGCCTCCCGGCACATGTACTCAATCGCATCCTGATCGCCCAGCCAGTCTGAACCTTTTACGGTGTCATACATGTGCCAGCGCCAATCATCCGGACCCATGTTGCCGAGCGCCGCGCTGACGCCGCCCTGCGCCGCCACGGTATGGCTGCGCGTGGGAAAGACCTTGGAAACGCAGGCTACCGACAAGCCCCTCTCGGCCATACCCAGAGCGGCCCGCAGGCCAGCGCCGCCGGCGCCGACCACGACCACGTCAAATTTATGCTCGACGGGTTGATAGGAACTCATGCGGCCCCCAGTGCAATTTTCAAAACGGCGAGAATGGAAACAATGGCGAACAGTACATGAGCCAGCTTGACTGCAATGATCAGCGTCAACTGTAACCCCTTCGAACCGATATAGTCCTCGATGATGACCTGCAATCCCAACGCACTGTGCCAAAACAGTGCAAGTGCGGTCGAGATCAACAGCACCGCATTAACCGGGTGCGCGGCCCACCCGATCAAGGTGGCATATTCGTAATCACCCATCCGCAGCAAGGCCAGCAGCAGCCAGATTACCAGGGGCAGCAAGGCTACGGCGGTCAAACGTTGTATCCACCAGTGCTCGACACCCGCCTTGGCGGAGCCGAGCCCGCGCGCGCTCTGTAATGGTGATGGAGTGCGGTAACTCATAACAGCTCCCTATAGTAACCGCAGACATACAGCCAGAGGCCGACCGTCAGGACAATGGTCAAGAGGATAACGGCATACCCTGAGCGTTGCGCATTCGGCACCGCCAGGTTCCGCCCGGTGTCCCACACCAGATGACGCAGGCCATTCAGCGTGTGAAAGATCAGGCCTGCACTGATCAGCACCAAAACAAGCCGTCCATACCAAGTCGATAGCTGGGCCTGCAGACATTGATAGGCGCTGGGATTCCAGGCCAGGGCGCTCAGCACCAGTGGCATGAGTACGGCGGCAAGCGAGATACCAAAACCGGTAATGCGATGAGTAATCGATAACTTGGCCAGCAGTGGCAGGCGGTAAATCCGCAAATGCGGCGATAGCGGACGATGATTGGAAGTAGCCAAGCTGGAGTCCCTTAAGATTTAAAAATCAATGCACCTGCCGTTTTTTTCCCAATCGCCGTAACGAGTGGGCTCGGGGCCGCGGGGACCGCCTGTCTCAACGGGTCTGGCTGTGGACTGCCTATCCGGAGACATGCCATCCGGTTTTGCTCGCCCGGAATTCTGTTCCATATCGGCTGGAGTTTCACTTGCGGTCATGGCGGGCAATTCTACGCCAAGGGCAGGCTTTTTCAAAATCAAGGAGAGTTTTGGCCGGGCTTCCAGACAGTCGGACACGGTTGCAATAAAAAGCACTTCGACGTACTGTCTGATGCATGATGAACGCTAACTGGTTGCACTGGCTGGCCACCCATGGCGCCATTTTAGGTGATGGCCAGGTTCTGCACTTCGGCAAGCCCGGGGAGGAGCCTGCCGCGACTATCGAAGGATCGATCATCACGGATCTCAGCCATTATGGCCTGCTGGAGGCGGCAGGCCCCGATGCCGCACAGTTCCTGCAGAACCAGACTGGAAACGACGTGCGCAAAATAGATTCCCAATACTCCCAACTGAACAGTTACTGCTCGCCCAGGGGGCGCATGTACGCTGTATTCCGGTTGTTCCGGGTCGGCGATTCCTTTCTGTTGCGGATGCCCGCCGAACTGATCCCGGCCGTGCACAAGCGGCTGCAGATGTTCGTATTGATGTCCAAGGTGAAATTGTCGCCCGCCGGAGACAGCTGGTTGCGGATCGGGATTGCAGGACCCCTGGCAACCGAGGTCTTGCAGGGCGAACTGGGGACGCCCCCCCAGACCGTGAATACCGTGGCGACCCATGAAGGGTTGATTGTGATTCGCGTGCCGGGAACCCAGCGTTATGAAATCTATGGTCAGCCGGAAACCCTGGAAGCGCTATGGCGGAGAATGAGCGCGCGGCTGACGCCCGTAGGGCGTGATGCATGGCCCCTGCTCGACATCTTGAACGGCATTCCAACCGTCTATAACCTGACCAGTGAACACTTTGTGCCGCAGATGGCCAACCTGCAACTGATTGATGCCTTAAATTTCAAGAAAGGCTGTTATCCGGGCCAGGAAGTAGTGGCCCGCATGCAGTACCTGGGAAAACTGAAACGTCGCATGTACCGTTTCGAATTCGAGGCGAGAGCCGCGCCGGAACCCGGCACGGAAATCATCGCGCTCATCGAGGGCACATCTCATGAGACGGGGGAAATCGTGGATGCCCGCACCTTGGGCGGAAATCGCTATACAGCGCTTGCGGTGCTGCAAAGCAACAACCTGGTCCAGGCGCTGCGATTGGGGGATGCCGCCGGGCCGGAACTGGCCCTCAAACCTCTGCCCTACGCGGTGACTGAAGAAACCGGGGCTTGAATCCTCTCAGGACAGGCGCAGCGCGCCGACATAGCGGTACAGGAATTCATTTACCTGCTCCCCATCGGCCATCTTGCTGATAGTCTGCACGAACTCGAAGCCCATATTCAGCAACAGATTGATCGAGCGTTCGTTCCGGGTATCGGTCACGGCCAATATCTCGCGGCCGGTATTCTTGTGCAGCCAGAAAATAAAAGCGGTCATGGCTTCAAGGGCATAGCCCTTGCCGTGAAACTTCTCATTGAAATGGTAGCCGACATAGAGCGCGCCCTCTTCCTGCCGAGCACACAGGACGCCGATCACCTTTCTCCGGTTTTTCAATTCGACGGCGTACTCATTTTCAGAGCCATCGACCATGTAATTGGCGGCTCCGTAATTGGCCACGATCCTGCCGACGTCTGAGCGC
This sequence comes from Gammaproteobacteria bacterium, assembly GCA_036274675.1. GTDB lineage: Bacteria > Pseudomonadota > Gammaproteobacteria > HTCC5015 > HTCC5015 > DASUFE01. The sequence continues at coordinate 8,330 of DASUFE010000057.1, read as the reverse complement.
GCCTTGTCCAGGCTGATCGGCTCGAAATCATCGAATTTACAGATATTCGGATTGCTGAAAATCTGGAAATAATCGCGGGCGTCGTGAGGGGTGAATTTGCGCAGGCTAAGCCTGAAGGTGGAAGTCAAGGCGGGACTACGCTGCCAATCGGGGACGTCTTCCCCGGACGCCGATTCAGTGCCGGCGGCAGGAGTCGTAATAGTAGTTCGGACTCTCACTGTTTAGTTCGAAACCTTCTGTGAATGAACAGACTGTCTAAATAATAAACCAAACGAGCGATATGTAAAGCCGGATTTTTTTGAAGTGTTTCCTGGAATTTGGCGGAGCACGATCACGCCGGTTGCGATGGAGCAGCTGTCAGCGGACCGCCATGCTGGCGACTTCCTCACGGTGTACCGGCAGGATTCGCAGAATATCGCGCCAGCTGACGATCCCTACCGGGCGCTGCTGGCCGTCCACCACCGGGATGCAGGAAATAACGTGATTATTGAAGGTATTGACGGCATCTGCAACGCAGGCATTGTCTGTCAGTACGATCAGATCGGTCGACATAATCTGGTAGACCCGCTTTTCCAGGGTCAGGGTATCGTCGGGGGTCTCCAGGGGTGTCCCGATGTTGGGGCTGATGGCTTTCAGCAGATCCCGGTCCGAGACCACGCCGATCAGTTCCTCTCCTTCCACTACCAGCAGGTGGTGGAAGCCGGCATTGTCGAAAATTTCCTTGACTGTGGACAGGGTGTCCTGGACACCCACCGATATCACGGACTTGGTCATGATTTCCTGTACGCTCATATCGTATCTGTACATGCCGCCCCCTATCCTATAGCCGTCTGCTTCTCATGCCTTTTGCACAGCCGCCGCTAATATAGTTCAGACTGAATATATATGATAACGGGAAGAAAAGCGCCGCCCCCGGGGGAAATGGCCGTTAATCGCCGATAAACGGCCGCAGCCATGCCGGATTGATTTTTTGGCGCAGTGGATAACTCAAGGATCGGCAGGAGGATATAGGAGGAGGATCAAGTGCCAACGGCATCCTGCCAGTCCGTTGGAGGGGAGGAACAGACCGGAAAGATCTCGCCGTTGGCATGCTTGACTCGTCCTACTCCGATCCGGCTTTAAGGCCGGATCGCGATGTTAGTCCCGATAGACCGACGGAAAGTTCAAGTCACGGTAAAACTTTTCAATGCCGCCACTCCACAGTCGCAGAAAATGCAGAATGTATTTCACTATAGCGAAGGCCGTATGAAAATCTGCAGCCGTGATTTACCGGGCTCACTGCCTGGCTCCAGTATCGCCCTCGGTTTTTTCTTCAATGACTTTATCCGCGGAAATTTCACCCGGGTTTTCAATCGTATTATCGGTTTTAGTCTCGGTTTTGGCAGGCTCGAACAACCCCGCCGTGCTGATCAGGCCTATGGGGCCCGGCAAGCTGCCATGATCGAGCAAGGCCTGGATTACCTGGACATCCCTGAACGGGTAACTCGCGGACAACTGGAAATTCTTGGAGAAGGGTTCGCTAATGGTGGTGTTGAATATGTTAAAACCGTCCAGCATCACGTGGACAACCTTGCCGATATTGCGCTTGGTGCCGTCGGCGATCCGCTGCGCGGCCTCATCGGTGACGACCAGTTTCAGATAGACCACCCCGTTCTCCAGTACAGTATTCGCATCCACGATATCGTCGTTGGAATACAACAGTTCGCCGGTATCCAGCTTGGCTGTTAACAGGCCGCGCTGCATCATCAAGGTGCCCAGTATGGAGGGCTCGGGGGCGCCGCGGCGAAACAGGAAATGCATCCGGCCATCTTCTATCTTGGCCTGAACCGAGGAGAAGACGGAAGGACGGAAATCCTCAAAACGTCCTTTCAGCGTGAGTAACACCTTCTGCGGATCGGAACCGGCGGGAGGCTGCAGCACCAGCACGCCATCCTCGTGGCCGAGATACGATAAATCGTCGCAACCGCCGAGGCCGAGCGCCAGCGATAGCACCATACAGCATAAAATCACGGGTTTCAGTATTTGCATTGGGCCAGATTCTCAATATAAGTGACGAAACCGGGATCCTCCCCGCGCAACAGCTCGGGCAGGAAAGAGCGGAAATCGGCGCGACTGCACCATTCCCGCATGTAATCGTCCCAGGACTGCCAGCGCCGTAATTGCTGAGGGCTCATATCCTCCTCATACAGCAACAGATAGGCGCGTTCGAGCAGGGATATCAGCATGTTGAAGATAATGAACATGCGCTCTTTTTGCTCCTCGCTGAGGTCCGGCGTCTCTTCGGCGCTGAACAGCCGTAAGTCGGTATTCTCCAGCGCGACCTTCAGGAAATCCTGGTAGTTGTCGGATAATAACTGGTAGACCTCTTCTTCCTCGTTGTTCCGTTCCTTGCGCTGCTCAAAAATGAACACAAAAATGGCCAACGGCAGGCCGACCACCGTGACGACATAACTCAGCCATTCCCAGATACCGCTGCTCATCATATGCCGGATGCACCCTTTACCGCAGCCTTACGGCCGCGCGCCGCTCTGACTGGCGCGGCCACGGCGTTGCCGTTGCCAGCGCGTTCGGCTGTTTTAGATTTTTTCGGTATCGGCCTCGGGCGCAAAGCGCTTCCCATGCGCGCCGCAAGCCCGCTCAGGTCGGACGCGATCATCCTGAACTGCCGCCACGACGCAGCAAGCATAACGAGGAATATAGCCAGCAGCGCAAGCGAGAATACATAACCTTCGAACCACAATGCATTTAATGCCATGTGCCTGGGCACCGCATTCGGCCCCTCCACTCCCAACGCCGCGAGCGCCAGCATCAGGGACCTCAGCACATCGCGCCAGGCGCCCGCGACGGCGAGCGCCAGGATGATGGCGGCGGCGGCCCGCCACCGTGCCGCGAAGTATCCGCGGACCGAATTGACGCCGATGACAACCCGGATCACGCCGTAGATCACGGTCAGCATGATTACTCCGGCCACCAGCAACAAAACCGCATTATCATCCAGGCCCTCGGCTATGCGATTCATCGTCACGCTGAATCTCGACAATACGGTCAAGGCTCCGAGATCGATCAGCACACGGATAATGAAATCACTGTCGGGAGGACTCTGGCGTTGCGCCGATTGCCGAAGTTCGTAAAGAAAACGTCCGAAACTGACCACCGCCAGCACAATCCCGCTCAACATGATAACCACCGAAACGGCGAACAACTCTTCGTTCCTGGCATACAGGGGAACCGACCAACTCCACAGCACGAACAGATACCAGGCCGAAATCATCCATGCCAGCCTGCCGTGCATAGACCCACTCTCGGATTTCTGATCCATACCTCCTCCAGTATCGCAGTTAGTGGACCTCAATGAGAGGGCCAGCGGCGCATGTATGTGTCGGGCGCATCCAACACTTTAAATGTTGAAATATGAGCAAGGCAACCTGATCTATAACGGGGCCGCGCCTTTTGCCTTGTGTGCTCTGATAATTCAGGAAGGATTATTCAGAGCTTCAAATCAGAGCAACTCCTTGATGGCATCCTTTTCCTGCAATAACTCCTGCTCCGTCTGGCGCATGCGTTCCCGGCTGAAGTCGTCAACTTTCAGTCCCTGGACGATTTCCCAAGCGCCATGTTTACAGATCATGGGGAACGAATACATGATGTCCTTTGCAATGCCGTAGCTGCCGTCGCTCAGGACCGCCATGCTGACCCAGTCGTCCTTGGCGCTGCCGAGCGCCCAGTCGCGCATGTGATCTATTGCCGCCGACGCCGCCGAAGCCGCGCTGGACGCGCCGCGCGCCTTGATGATCGCGGCGCCGCGTTGCTGCACGGTGGGAATGAATTCGTTGACGTACCAATCGCGATCGATCAATTCTGCCGCGGCCTTGCCCTTGACCGTGGCATGGCTGATATCCGGGTATTGGGTCGAAGAATGATTGCCCCATACCACGATGCGTTTGATATCGTTGACATGAGAACCGGTTTTGGCGGCCAGCTGTGATGCGGAGCGGTTATGATCGAGCCGCATCATTGCGGAGAAATTGCGGGGATTCAGGTCGGGCGCATTCTTGAGCGCGATCAAGGCATTCGTATTCGCGGGATTGCCCACTACCAGGATTCTAACCTTGCGGCTGGAATGAGCGTTCAAGGCCTTGCCCTGAACGGAAAAAATCGCGGCGTTCGCCTTCAGCAGATCGGAACGTTCCATGCCCGGCCCACGCGGGCGCGCGCCAACCAGCAACGCATAATCGGTATCCTTGAAAGCGACATTCGGATCGTCGGTCGCGACGATGCCTTGCACCAGCGGGAAGGCGCAATCCTGCAGTTCCATCACGACTCCCTGCAGGGCACCCATTGCCGGTGGAATTTCCAGCAGTTGCAGGATCACCGGTTGTTCGGGTCCCAGCATATCGCCGGCGGCGATGCGGAAAATCAGGGAATAGCTGATTTGGCCGGCTGCGCCGGTCACCGTAACGCGTATGGGGGACTTCATAAGCTCTCTCCAAAAGACGTTAAAGTTATAATTTGATACGAGCGATCGCGGCGTATTGTACTGTACCCCCGCCGGCCTGCTCAATCGACCGTTTTCCGATTCTCAGGCACAACCCCAGCGTCGCCTCAATTCGGACCGGTTCAGCGCAAGCCACTGCAGACCGATTATGGTCACTGCGTTTTCGATCTTGCCGCCATTCAGCAGATCGAGCGCCTGCCCGGCGGCGAAAACGTGCACTTTTATATCCTCATGTTCTTCTGCGAGACCATGCAGACCGCCGAGTCTCGAGGTATTGGTCCTGGCGACAAACACAGTGGTGCTCTCCGTCGTGCCGCCCGGGCTGACCAGATAACGATAAATCGGGAATAGCTCGGTCAGTTCGCAGCGGGCTTCCTCCAGGGCTTCGCGGCGCGCGGTCTGTTCCGGCGTTTGAGCCTTATCCAGCATGCCCGCGATCAATTCCAGCAACCAGGGACTGCCGGTATGGCGCGCCGCGCCGGGACGGAATTGCTCGACAAGCACGATTTCATCGCGTACCGGATCGTAGGGCAGCACGGCGACAGAATCGCCACGCTCAAAAATTTCGCGTGTCACTGTGTTGCTCCCGCCCGCGAAGCGATCGTATCTGAGCTTGTATTGTTCAAGGCGGAAGAACCCCTGGTACAGGATTTTATGGCCGAGCGTTTCCCATTTCATAACCTACTCCAGCAGATAAACTCAAGACGCAACGTTGCCAAGGCTTTTCGACATTTTTCGCGCCAGGAACGCCAAGGAAGATTAACCCATTTTTGTTTTTCTTCGCGCTTTGCGATAAAAGAATTACAGGGTCGAGGCAGCTTCGCGTGCTTATCCTGCTCAGCGGGAAAATTTACGGCGTATCTTGCGCCTGACAGCCCTGTAAGGCTGCTTTATCATCCGTGAAACCCGCTCCACCAGAGTCGTTTGCAGATAAACCCGGTCCTCAGCGTTGACTTCCTCGTAGTGACGCCGGTACTTGTGCTTGATCCAGGCATTGAAGTCAAAACGAACCGCCATATCGAACAGCCAGTGATTGAACGGCGCATACCCGGGCTTGCGCAGGCAGGCCACGCCGAAATCGACCAGATACGGCCGGCTATCCGCCGTGATCAGAATATTATCCTTCTTCTTGAGATCGGCATGAGCCACTCCGCGCTTGTGCAACTCTTCCAGCAGCCTGCGAAAGTCTTCAAAGAACCGCGCACGATCGGCGATCACGCCGCCGCCTCTTAGGGAGTGGCCATCGATATACTCGAGCACCAGGAAACAACCGTCGAGCAGACCGTAACAACGCGGCACGCCCGCCAGGCCATCGAGCTTCTGGTAGACGCGGTACTCATGACGCAGCGTCCGTATCAGCAGCGGGCGCTGCCAGGGCGACCGCGGCGGCACCTTGACTACCAGGCGGAACTCGTCCTCCTGATAATGCAAAACCGTCCCCTGGTAACCGCCCGACAATACATTCCGCCCGCTTTCGAGGGAGGACAAAATCCATGCGCGCAACCGCTGTTCGAATTCGACGGACAGGGACTGCAGCATCCGCAGCTCTCAAGACAACAGCCTGGAGTAGATGTACCAGCCGCACCACAGAGCGTACAACACGATAATCGGTTCGCCGTTTTTAAACGTGCTCTGATGCAGCGACCAGCCCCCCAGGGTGAAACGACGGCCCGCGAAGCGCGGCCACAGCGCCAGCGTATTTCCCGACCACTGCCTCCATGAATCGCCGAAAATGCGTTCCAGTTTCAGATCCTCATACTGGATCGCGGGAGGATAATAGAACCACAGGAAAAACAGCAGGACAGGAACCGCCCACCATAGGCCCGAGGCAAGCGCGAATCCGAAGAGCATTAGTATGTTGCCGACATACAAGGGATGGCGCACGAAGCCATAAGGACCGTCGGTAGCAAGCTCCTTGTTTTTCTTGACGTGGCCTGAAGCCCACAACCGGATCAGCAGGCCGATGCCGGCCAGCAGCATGCCGATTCCATAAACCGCCGCTGACCGCGGGCGCGCCAGCAAGGTGAGCAGCAGCATGTAAGCCAGCGCCAGCAATTGCCGCGAGGCCTCGTGATAGCGCAACTCGCGTATGAAATTATGCAGACCTTTGACTTCGGGCAAATGACGTGTGCGATGTGACATGATTCAACCTTGATATTTTAATGAAACTTATTTGTGCCGCAGTATCCGCGCCAGATCTTCCGGCGTATCGACGCCGACGGCGGGAGCGATCTGCGCCACCGCGACATGGATGCGCGCACCCAGCCAGAGGGCGCGCAACTGTTCCAGCTTTTCCGCCTCTTCCGGCGGAACAGGCGGCGTACGCGTATAGCGCTGTAAAAAATCGTTGCGATAGGCGTAGAGGCCGATATGCCGATAGTACTGGGCCGAACCGCCGGATAACGGGTCGCGCTGGTAGGGAATGGCGGCGCGGCTGAAATAAAGCGCCATCCCGGCGGCATCCACCACCACTTTAACCACGTTCGGGTTGGGGACATCGGCCGCATCCATGATCGGCGTGCGCAACGTGGCCATTTCAACCTTGTGCTGCGCCAGGTTCGCGGCGACCTGCGCGATATTATCCGGCGGTATGAACGGCTCATCACCCTGCACGTTGACAATCAGCGTCGAATCCTTCCACTTGAGTTGGCGCGCAACCTCGGCGATGCGGTCGCTGCCGCTCGCATGCTCCGGCGAAGTCATGCATACCGCGGCGCCGAATTTCCGGGCAGCCTCTTCCACGCGGCGATCCTCAGTGGCGATGATCACTTCCCCCGCACCGCCCTCCAGCGCGCGCTCGTAAACATGCTGCAGCATGGGCTTGCCATGTATGTCGGCCAACACCTTACCCGGGAAACGAGTCGACGCGTAACGCGCGGGAATCACGACCTTGAACCGGGGCGAACCCATGGCCGGCTAGCCTTCCCCGGTCTTGCGCGCGCCGGCTTCGATCAGCACCGGAATGCCGTCGCGCACCGGATAAGCCAGACGGCAACTCCGGCACAACAGTTCCTGCGCCTTTACGTCATGCTCCAGCGCCGACCTGCATTTCGGGCACACGATGAATTCACGCAGCTTTTTTTGCATTTGCAACCGTCTCTATATGGCGGGTCAGCGCCTCGACGAACACCGGCGACAGTTGCGCCGTGACAGGCAGGTACCAGTAACGTCCCGGTTCCAGTAGATGCGCGTGCTGCCGGCATTTCACCGCATCCTTTTCGGTCATCACAACCGGCGTCGCCGATTGCGAAAAATCCAGGTCCACCGGAGTGAACTGATGATGATCCGGGAACGCGTGTTCAACGACGTCGAGTCCCGCGTTGCGCAGTAATTCGAAGAAGCGCTGTGGGTTGCCGATTGCCGCCAGCGCATGCACCTGCTGGCCCTTAAGGTCCTTAAGGCGGAGCTTCCTGGATCCGTCGTGCAGACTGGCGAGGCTGTCGCCGCGGACGTACATGCCGTAGGATTCAGGCAGGGTTGAACCGTTGGTGACGATGTAATGCGCCCGCTTCAGACGCGACTTGGATTCGCGCATCGGGCCGGCCGGCAGCATCATGCCATTGCCGAAGCCGCGCGCGCCGTCGGCGACGACGATTTCGATATCACGGCCCATCGCATAGTGCTGCAGACCATCGTCCGAAATAATCACGTTGCAGCGGCTGTGCAACAGCAACTGATCAATCGCCTTGCAACGCTCCGGACCAATCACCATCGGACAACCCGTGCGGCTGACGATCATCGCCGCTTCGTCACCGACCAGAGTCGGGTCCGAATCCGCGGTCACCTGCAGCGGCCATATCACCGACTTGCCCTTATAACCACGGCTGACGATGCC
>DASUFE010000056.1:0-24217 GCA_036274675.1 Gammaproteobacteria bacterium | reverse complement strand
CTCCCGCCATCAGGGCGTAAGGGCTGACGTCTTTAGTCACCACGGCTCCCGCCGCGATGAACGCCCACTCTCCCACCGTCACGCCGCAAACGATGGTCGCGTTGGCGCCGATGCTCACGTCGTGCTTCACCAGTGTGCGCGCATAATCGCTGGCCGTGTTGCGCGGGAACCGGCTGCGCGGGGTGCGGACGTTGGTGAACACCATGCTCGGCCCGCAGAAGACATTGTCTTCCAGCACCACGCCTTCGTAGACCGAAACGTTGTTCTGGATTTTGACGTTGTTGCCGATCGTCACGTTATTGGCGACGAACACGTTCTGGCCCAACGAACAGCGCTCGCCGATCACGGCGGTGGCGCAGACATGGGTCCAATGCCACAGCCTCGAACCGTCCCCGATGCGGGCGCCTGCGTCGACGATGGCGGTTTCGTGTTTCTGGTAGGCCATGAATCAGTAGTCCAGCGGCAGCGAAACCTTGCGCCCGTCGCGCGCCGACAGGTAGGCGGCGATAAGAACCTCCAGCGACTTCAAGCCCTCGCGGCCGTCCGTTTCCGGCTCGGCCTCGCCGCGCAACACCTTAATGACGTTGTCGTAATAAAGAGGATGGCCGAAACCGTAAACCGAGGTGGTCTCGTAGCTCGCGGCCGCGACTTTCTCGTCGTCGGGATCCTTGTCGGCGAATTCCCAATGCTGGATTTCGTTGACCGCCACGCCGCCGATGCGCACCGTGCCTTTCTCCCCCAGAATGGTAATGGAGCCTTCCATATTCTTCGGGTAGGCAAGCATGGTCACGTTGACCGAACCGAGTGCGCCCGAACGCCACTTGATGCTCATGACCCCGGTATCTTCGACCTCGATATGGCGGTCGAGGGTGGCCGTGTACGCGAACACGCTTTCGAGCGGACCGATCAACCAGTCCAGCAGGTCGATATAGTGGCTGGCCTGGTTCATGAAAGCACCGCCGTCATATTCCCAGGTTCCGCGCCAGGGCGCGCTGTCGTAATACTCCTGGGGCCGCGTCCAGAAAACGTTCATGTTCACCATGAAGATACGGCCGAAGCGCTTCTTCTCGATCGCGCGCTTGAGCAGTTGCAGCGTCGCGTTGCGGCGATTCTGCTTGACGACGAACAGGCGCACGCCGGCGCTGTCGCAGGCGCGAACCATGCAGCGCGCGTCCTCCCAGCGGGTGGCCATCGGTTTCTCGGTGATGACGTGACGTCCGCTTTGGGCCACGGCGACGGCCTGCGTCGAGTGCAGACCGCTCGGGGTGCTCAGAATGACGGCATCCGCATCGGCCTTGCCTAAAAGCTCGGCAAGACTCTGGTAGCCTGCCGCCTTCGACCGTTCGACAGCCTTCTGCAACGAGGGGGCGTCCACGTCGCAAACAGCGACCAGTTCGGCCCGTTCGCGATGCGCTTCCAATGCGTGGAAATGCCGGTCCGCGATGCGGCCGCAGCCCACCAGGGCGAAGCGTATTTTTCTGTCCTTGATCGGCGGTTTCAGATTCAGCATATTGTTTCCTAGGCCTTGATAACGTTCGGCAGTTTTTCCAGATAGCGTCCCCGTGTGTCGATGATAAGCCGCGCATGCCGCTTGATCATGTCATAGTCGAAGCTGTCGTGGTCGGTCGCGACAACCACGCAGTCGTAAGACGCCAGGGATTGCGGGGTCAGCTCGACGCTCGACAGGTCGAAGTAATGCTCGCGCATTTTTGGGAAGACCGGCACATAGGGATCCGAGTATGCAATCTCGGCGCCTTTGGCCTGCAGCAGAGTCATCAGCATGACGGAGGGGGATTCGCGCATGTCGTCGACGTTCTTCTTGTAGGCGATGCCGAGCACCAGGATACGGCTGCCCGCAACGGGCTTGCGCGCCAGGTTGAGTCCCTCGACGGTCTTGCCGATCACCCATTCGGGCATGCTGCTGTTGACCTCGCCGGCCAGTTCGATAAAGCGCGTGTGCACGTTGTATTCGCGCGCCTTCCAGGTGAGATAAAACGGATCGATCGGAATGTAGTGCCCGCCCAGCCCGGGGCCCGGATAATAAGGAACGAAACCGAAAGGCTTGGTCGAGGCGGCGCGGATGACTTCGTGTATATCGATCCCCATGCGGTCCGCCACGATCTTCATCTCGTTGACGAGGCCGATATTCACGGCGCGGTGGATGTTCTCCAGCAGTTTGGTCAGTTCCGCCACCCGCGTGGAACTGACCGGCACGACCTTGTTCACCACGCCGCCGTAAAGGGTCTGGCCGACCTCCAGGCACGCCGGGGTAAAGCCGCCGCAAACCTTGGGAATGGTGCTGGTGGAAAAATTCGGATTGCCGGGGTCTTCGCGCTCGGGGGAAAAGACCAGAAAATAATCCTGTCCCAGCGACATCCCGCGCGCCTGGATCCGCGGCGCGAGCTCTTCATCAGTGGTGCCCGGATAGGTCGTGCTCTCCAGCGACATTACCTGGCCTTTGCGGATATGAGGCAACAATGCCTCAACGGTATTGAGGACGAAACTCAGATCCGGCTCGCGATACTTGTTCAGCGGCGTCGGCACGCAGATGATCAGGGCGTCGGCCTCGGCCGCGCGCGCAAAATCGTCGGTAACGTCCATTCCGGCTTTCACCGCCTGCGCGACCGCCCTGGAATCGATATGCTTGATGTAGGATTTGCCCGCTCTGAGCTTTTCGATTTTTCCGGCGTCGATATCGAATCCGATCACGCGATAACCGACTTCGCTGTAACGCAGTAACAGCGGAAGTCCCACGTATCCCAGGCCGACGATCCCGATTACGGCTTTTTTCCCGTTCAGTTTTTCAAGCAGGTTTTTATTGTTCATTTTCCACCCAAGCGATATCCGAGTGATCAGTTTATGATGTTATGCCGCCGCAGATAGTCGATGATCGCATCGACGCATTCATCGACGGTCATACGGTCCGAATGCAGAACGAGCTCCGGCTGCTCGGGAGTCTCATAAGGCGAATCGATGCCGGTAAAATCCTTGATCTTGCCCGCCCTGGCCTTCTTGTAGAGGCCCTTGGGGTCGCGCGATTCGCAGACCTCAAGCGGCGTATCGAGATAGATTTCTATGAACTCGCCCCGCTCGACCAGCTCCCTCACCATCAAACGGTCGCTGCGGAACGGCGATATAAAAGCGGTCAGCACCATCAATCCCGCATCGACGAACAGCTTGGAGACCTCGCCTACCCGGCGGATATTTTCGACACGGCCCTGCTGGCTGAAATCCAGGTCCTTGTTCAGGCCATAGCGAATGTTGTCGCCGTCGAGCAGATGCGTGTGGAAGCCCATCTGGAACAGGCGCAGCTCCAGAGCATTCGCAGTCGTCGATTTGCCCGAACCCGAAAGACCGGTGAACCACAGGATGCACGCCTTCTGGCGTTTCAATGCGGTGTGCATCTGTTTGGTCACCCGCGCCTGATGCGGGACGATATTGCCGGACTCGCCTGGAACGGCATGCTCCCGCAGGTTCCGGCTGGTCGATTTCCGATCGTTCATTTTTTATAACTCATCATAAAGCAGCCGGCGCCGCCGTGCGCGGTCGCGGGACACAGGTTGCCAAGTCGTGAAAAAATTCCAAAGGTTCGACTGCGCGGATTAAAGCGCGGATATCGTACAAAGGTTTGCGATGCAGCTTGCGGAGGTGCTTCATCATACATCCTTGCCCGGCACGGCGCTCATACCCCGGACTTCCCTGCGCAGCAGCTCAATCTCGCCGAGCAACGCCTGATGCTCCGCTTCCTTGCGCTTCAGGAAGCGCACCGCCATGGCGGCCTTCTGCATCAATCCCCTGGGGGTAAGCTTGTAAAGATACGCCTGCTTGTTGCGGCTCCGGTAGAAATTGCCCATTTTGACCCAGCCCCGGTCGATCAAGGCGCGCACGCAGTAATTGACCTTGCCAAGGCTGATGCCCAGCTGCTCCGCGATCTCACGTTGCGACAGCTGCGGCGCCTGTTCCAGCAGGCGGAGCAACCGGTAATGAACGTCTTCATCCATGGCTTGAGCTTATAATACGGGGGCTGTTCAACGATTGAACGCGTAATCTAGCAACAGCGGCCGGGGGATGTCAATTTTACAATAGGGAAAACCCTTGGGTGTACGGCGGCCTTTAAAAGGGTATATCGTCGTCGAAGCCTTCGTCCCTGCCGCCCGCTTCGGACACACTGCTCGCGGGCGCTTCGCCGGCGGACGAGAAATCGGCGGAACCCGATCCGCCGCCGCCCCTGCCGCCCAGCATCTGCATTTCAGAGGCGATGATCTCGGTGGTGGAACGGTCCTGGCCGTTCTTGTCCTGCCACTTGCGGGTCTGCAGCCGGCCCTCGACGTAGACCTGCGATCCCTTGCGCAGATATTCGCCGACGATCTCCGCGAGCCGGGCGAAAAACACCACGCGATGCCATTCGGTGCGGTCCTGCTTTTCGCCGGTGTTCTTGTCCTTCCACGATTCGGTGGTAGCGATGCTCACATTGGCCACCGCCGAGCCGGAAGGCATGTATTTGACCTCGGGATCCTGCCCCAGGTGTCCGACCAGAATTACCTTGTTGATGCCCCTTGCCATTGCGCTACCTCGTTCGTTTAGGTTTTCGGTATGACTTCGTCGAAGGCCGCGTAATCGAAACTGCCCTTGTCCACGTGCACATAGGCGATGCCTTCGCTTTCCACGATGCTGACTTCACGGACGCCGGTGATGCCCTGTAACCTTGCGCGCAGACTGTGCGCCGCCTGCCCGTTGTGCGGACTGAATCTTACGGTATAACAAACCAGGCCGGGAAGCATTTTAATGCCAAACGCCAGCGGCAGCCAGAGCAGTGCATATAGCGCCGTCATCCGGAAAACGCCGGCCGCGCCCCATTCCTGCAAGGCCCAGCCGGCCGTCACACCGCCGCAGAAGGCGCCGAGGAACTGTGAGGTGGCATAGGTTCCGAGCGCGGCTCCCTTGCGCCCCGCGGCCGCCATCTTGGAAACCAGCGAGGGGAACACCGCCTCCAGCGCGTTGAACGCGGTGAAGAACAGGCACAGCAAGGCCGTAAAACCGTAAAGACTCTTGCCGTAACCGCCGGCAAGGCCGATCAGGCATATTGCAAGACACAGTGTGGCGCCGATCAACAGCGCCTTGATCCTGCCGGTCTTCTCGGCATACAGCAGGCAGGGCAACATCAGGCACAGACCGGCCAGCATCGCGAGCAGATAAATTTTCCAGTGCTCCGCCACCGGCAGTCCCAGCGTATCGCGTAATACACCCGGGATAGCGACAAAACACGCCGTCAGCACCGCGTGCAGCATGAAAATTCCAAGATTGATTCCGAACAGCGGGCGGCCCTGCCGTGCCGCGGCCAAAGCTTCCCCGGCGGATGGATGCGCGGTTGCCATGATGGTTCGCGGTACGCCCCATTGCAACACACCGACGGCGAGCACCGCGGTCAGCGCCGTGAAATAAAAAATCCCGTGCCCGCCCACCAGCGCGTACAAGGCGGGCCCCGCCACGATCGACAACAGAAATGACGCGCCAATGCTGGCGCCGATGGCCGCCATTGCCTTGCTGCGCTGACTTTCCCGGGTAAGATCCGCCGCCAGGGCCATCACCACACCGGCCACGGCGCCCGCGCCTTGCAGGGCCCGGCCCAGGATCAGCATATAAATAGTATCGGCCGCGCCCGCGAGCACACTGCCGGCCGCAAACACCAGCAAACCTATAATAATGATGCGCCGCCGCCCATAACGATCGGACCAGGCGCCGTAAGGAATCTGCAGAACGGCCTGGGTAAGTCCGTAAATACCGATAGCCAGCCCGATCAGCTTGGGCGAGACACCGCCCAGAGTGCCCGCATGCAGCGCGAGCACCGGCAGTACCACGAACAGGCCCGCCATCCGTATTGCATAAATAAGCGCGAGCAAGGCCACCGCCCGCCTTTCGGCCGGCAACATGGGAATACCGGAATCAGTCGCTGAGGACATTTGAAGGATCAAACCTTGTATTAACGAACACCCGGGAACGCCGGAAAAAGCAGACGCCATGATAGCAGATTTGCGGGGTGCCCTGACGTCCGCGGAGCCAGTTAGTGGGAGGCTTGACGGATCGGGTATACTAGCAGGCTGTTTTTAATAACCTGCCAGGCGACGCAAGAATGCGCCGCATCGAAAATCAAACACCTTAAGTGTTTGATTTCCGGAACGAGGCGTGGATGTACTTCGCGCCGACGTAAGTTGAAATTGCCATGGATGACTTTTTTCAACATCTATCAATTTAAATAGGCTCAGTGCTAAAAGCCCAGACACCATGGATACGATTCGAATTCGCGGCGCCCGCACCCACAACCTGAAGAACATCGACCTGGAGCTGCCCCGGGACAAGCTGATCGTCATCACCGGGCTTTCAGGTTCCGGCAAATCCTCGCTCGCCTTCGACACCATTTTCGCCGAAGGCCAGCGCCGCTACGTGGAATCGCTCTCCGCCTATGCGCGGCAGTTCCTGTCCGTCATGGAAAAACCCGACATCGACCATATCGAGGGCCTGTCGCCGGCGATTTCCATCGAACAGAAGTCGACCTCGCACAACCCGCGCTCGACGGTCGGCACCGTCACCGAAATCTACGATTACCTGCGCCTGTTATACGCACGCGCCGGCGTGCCCAAGTGCCCGACGCACGGAATTTCCCTGCAGGCCCAGACGGTCAGCCAGATGGTGGACCAGATCCTGGAACTCCCTGCCGAATCGAAACGGATGCTGCTGGCGCCGGTAATACAGGAACGCAAGGGCGAACACGCGCAACTCCTGCAGCAGTTGCATGCGCAGGGTTTCCTGCGCGCGCGCATCGACGGCGAGGTTTACGAACTCGATGATCCGCCGAGCCTTGATCTGCGCCGCAAGCACAACATCGAGGTGATCGTGGACCGCTTCACAGTGCGCCCCGATATCCAGCA
Source organism: Gammaproteobacteria bacterium (assembly GCA_036274675.1). GTDB lineage: Bacteria > Pseudomonadota > Gammaproteobacteria > HTCC5015 > HTCC5015 > DASUFE01. Next base: position 17,291 of record DASUFE010000056.1, on the reverse strand, counting down.
GCGTCTCGCTGAATCGCTCGAAACCGCGCTCAATCTGAGCGACGGCTTGGCGCGCGTCGCGCCGATGGACGACAAGAAAGGGGAAAAGAACGGCGGCGCCGAGATTACCTTCTCCGCGCGTTTCGCCTGCCCGCATTGCGGTTACAGCATCCAGGAACTGGAACCGCGCCTGTTCTCCTTCAACAACCCGGTGGGCGCCTGCCCGACCTGCGACGGCCTGGGGGTGGAACAGTATTTCGACGAGAAACGGCTGGTCACACAGCCCGAAATGAGCCTCGCCGGCGGCGCCATTCGCGGCTGGGATCGCCGCAGCATTTATTATTTCCAGCTGCTGACCTCGATCGCCAAACACTACAAGTTCGATATCGAAAAACCTTTCAACAAGCTGCCGAAGAAAATCCAGCAGGTGATTCTCTACGGCAGCGGCGACGAGGAAATCAAGTTCAAGTACCAGTCGGACCGGATCAAGGAATTCACGCGCGAGCATCCTTTCGAGGGCATCATTCCCAACATGGAGCGGCGCTACCGCGAAACCGAGTCGCAGGCCGTGCGCGACGAGCTTGCCAAGTTCCTGCTGACGCGCCCTTGCAGCGCCTGCCAGGGCACACGCCTGAACGAGGCGGCACGCAACGTTTTTATCGAGAGTCAGAACCTGCCGGCGATCACCTCGATGCCGATCAACGAGGCGCAGGACTATTTCAAGTCGCTGCAGCTGCCGGGCAGCCGCGGCAAGATCGCGCAGAAAATACTCAACGAGATCAGCCTGCGCCTGAATTTCCTGGTGAACGTGGGTCTGGATTACCTGACGCTGGACCGCAGCGCCGAGACGCTCTCCGGCGGCGAAGCCCAGCGCATCCGGCTCGCCAGCCAGATCGGCGCCGGGCTGGTCGGCGTGATGTATATCCTGGACGAACCCTCCATCGGCCTGCACCAGCGCGACAACGAGCGTCTGCTCAACACCCTGACCTACCTGCGCGATCTCGGCAATACCGTGATCGTCGTGGAGCACGACGAAGATGCGATCCGCGCGGCGGACCGCATCGTGGATATTGGTCCGGGCGCGGGCGTGCACGGCGGCCACGTCGTCGCCCAGGGCACCGCCGCCGAGATCATGCGGAATCCGGCGTCCATCACCGGTCAATATCTTGCGGGCACCAAGAGTATCGAGACGCCGGGCAAACGCGTGCCCGCGGACCCGGAAAAATATATCGAACTCTCAGGCGCCAGCGGCAATAACCTGAATAACATCACGGTGCGGGTGCCGGTGGGACTGCTGACCTGCGTCACCGGCGTTTCAGGCTCCGGCAAATCCACGCTGATCAACGACACCCTGTTCCGGCACGCCGCGAACCAGATCAACGATTCGACTCATGAAGCGGCGCCTCTCGAGGAGATAAACGGGCTCGAGCAGATCGACGCGGTGGTCGATATCGACCAGAGCCCGATCGGCCGCACGCCGCGCTCGAATCCCGCAACCTATACGGGGCTGTTCACGCCGATCCGCGACCTTTACGCCGGCACGCCGGAGGCGCGGGCGCGCGGTTATCATCCGGGCCGCTTCAGTTTCAACGTGAAAGGCGGCCGCTGCGAGGCCTGCGAGGGCGACGGCGTGATCCGCGTCGAGATGCACTTCCTGCCCGATATCTACGTGCCCTGCGACGTGTGCAAGGGCAAGCGCTACAACCGCGAGACCCTGGAAGTTCTATACAAGGGCAAGAACATCCACCAGGTGCTGGAAATGACGGTGGAGGAAGCCCATGAATTCTTCCACGCGGTGCCGATGCTCAAGCGCAAGCTGCAGACCCTGCTCGACGTCGGCCTGTCGTACATCACGCTGGGACAGAATGCAACCACGCTTTCCGGCGGCGAAGCACAGCGCGTCAAACTGTCGCGCGAGCTGTCGAAGCGCGATACCGGGCGCACTTTGTATATCCTGGATGAGCCGACCACCGGCCTGCATTTCCACGATGTGGACCAGTTGCTGAAAGTGCTGCACCGGCTGCGCGACCACGGCAACACCGTGGTGGTGATCGAACATAATCTGGACGTGATCAAAACCGCGGACTGGATCATCGACCTGGGGCCGGAAGGCGGCAGCAAGGGCGGACGCGTAATCGCCCAGGGCACGCCCGAGGATATCACGGCGATACCGGAGTCCTATACCGGCCAGTACCTGAAATCGAAACTGAATCTCCCCGAAACCGCAACCCGCAAACGCCGGGCTTGAAGAAATTTTATAATTTTCTCCCGCAGGGACGCGGAGAAACACGGGGTAAAACTTTATTTTGTTTTTCTTGTTGTTCCTTTACGACCTTTTCTTACCGTTACTTTTGTTTTTACATATCGTAAAAATTCGGTTCTTCTACCCAAACACACTTCAACCCTTTGTTCCCACATCTTAATGTTCCCTTATCTTCATTTACATTGATGTTTTTTTGTATTCTTTGCATTTTCCGCCCTGCCTTTCTGATTTCTTTATCCCAGCGTTCCCTGCGTCTCCGCGTCCCTCCGAGAGGGATTCTTTTTCTTAAGCTAAATCGAAGAGGAGGATTTCGGCTTCGGTCTCGGCCTGCAGGGAAACGCCGGGGGCAACGCTGATCGCCATTGCGTCGCCGGCCGAGAGCAGCTCGCCATTGACGCGGGCCGCGCCGCGCGCGACTTGCACATATCCCTTGCGGCCGGTGGAAAACTCGTGCGTGAGGCCATGCCCCGGCTCCAGCACCGTTCCGTACAGGAAGGCGCTCTGATTGATATGTAACGAACCCTCCCGACCGTCCGGAGATACCAGAAGCCGCAGGCGGTTTCTCTTCTCTTCGTCGCCGAAGGCTTTTTGCTCGTAACCCGGAGAGAGACCCGCCCTTTCCGGATAAATCCAGATTTGCAGGAAATGCGCCTGCCGGTCCGACGCGGCATTGTATTCACTGTGCCGCACTCCGGTGCCGGCGCTCATGCGCTGCACTTCGCCTGCACGAATGACCGAACTGTTGCCCATGCTGTCGCGATGCGCGAGCGCTCCCTCCAACACATAGGTAATGATTTCCATGTCCTGATGCGCATGCGTGGGGAAGCCTTCACCGCCCTCCACCCGGTCTTCATTGATCACGCGCAGGTCGCCGAAACCCATGTAGTCGGGATCGTAATAACCGGCGAAGGAGAAGCTATGATAGCTGTCGAGCCAGCCGTGATTTGCGTGGCCCCGCTCCTGACTTCTACGTATCCGCATCATTGTCCATACCTCCAGGGCGAAAAACTGATAATAGCGGCTGTGCCGCGCCTTTCAATGCCCGATTATCCACGCAACGAGCATGGCCGCCTACATCATTGACAAGCCGACCTCCGTACATAGACTAGACTGTTTCAGCGACCGGTGCCTGCATGCTAAAACCGTCAGTATTCAGAACTCCGACCATCCATAAACTGTTTATGCTGACCGGCGTACTCGCAGCCGCCGCGACGCTTTATCTGGCCTGGATCCTGCTGCAGCGGATCGAACCTCAACTAACCGGCGTCCTTCGCCAGCAAATACTCGCGGAATTCGATTTGGAGAGCTTTCACCAGCAACGGCATGCCCTGGAAGCGGAAGAGCGGGCGGCCGGCGGCGAGTATAGCCCGCAACAACTGGAGATATTGCAATCCGACATGCTGGCTCTGGAGAGCCAGACACGCGAGGCGGTGGAAAAACTGGAACAGATCGGCCGGCAGCGCGCCGGGCTCTACGGCAATATCAAACTGACGCTGCTCGCAATCCTGCTCGTGCTGAGCGCGAGCCTGATGCTGGCCATCTTCGGCTTTATCGGCTGGCGCTTCCGCATCCGGATCGTGGAAGAACCCTGAGAACCAACGCTGTCAGAGCTTATTTTGAATTCTTCTCTCGCGGAGAACGCAGAGAAAATAAGGCGCTATCAGCCCGACACCCATGTTACATTACCTAAATTTTGTAAACCCTTGGTTGGGTCTTGCATAAATCAATCCACCGCGTTTCATCAATTTGGACGTTTCATTTTCCTGTTTCAGCATATCGAATCAGCGCTTACAGAATTGTTAGTTCTGATGGCAGAAGCCGATGATGAAGCTGTACGTATCCTGGCAAATGAGCTTGAGTTTAGCAAACGCGTCAAAACAACTGATGTTATGTTCGCCTGATTCGTTGACCTTGTCCCGAATCTAATAAGGCGGTGAAGGCTGAATTTCATGCTTTGATGGTTAACATTCTTGAATTAGCCGAAAGACGGAACCAACTTGTACACTCCAAATATTTCGTATGGATCAATACTGAAGGCTCTCAGGGCCTACTCAGAAAAATGTCCGCATTGTGTGCAAGCAAAGGATTTCGTGAAGATGGTGAAGAAGAATTACTCCCCAGGAAGCTCGAAGCTGACGCTGATAAACTGGGCCTAGTGCTCCAAACCCTGGAAAATTTCCGACTTCAAGTCTTTGATTGGCTAAACCCGATTAGTGATGAGGCGAAATGCTGAGAGCATCCCAGCTATATTGATAGCTTAGATTTTACCCTGCGTTCACTGCGTCTCTGCGAGAGAAAATTTCGTTTTTTCTTTGCGCTTATTCAAATAAATTCGCCTGCGACTTAGTATGTTCCATCGCTTCATTCACGAAGCCGGATACGCCGAAGCCAAGCAGCCGAACCGGCTTCTTTTTGATATCGGTTTTTTGAAGCAAGCCTTTGATCTCTTCCTGCATATCTGAAAATTCCGACATGGGGTTTTCCAGGGTCACGCTGCGCGTGACCTGCTTGAAGTCGGCATATTTCACTTTGATAAACATCGTCCGCGCCTTCAACCCTTCTTTCCGAAGAACCCCTGCAACCTCGGCTGACAATTCAAGCAAGCACGCCAGCATCGGCGCCGGATCACGCAGGTCTTCCTCGAAAGTTGTTTCCTTGCTAAGGCTCTTGCGTTCCCGCTCGGCGATTACAGGGCGCTCGTCAACGCCGCGGGCGATGCCGTAGAAGAAACGCCCGGTCTTGCCGAAATGCCGCACCAGGTCCTCCTCGGATCTGAGTCGCAAATCTTCACCGGTGAAAATCCCCAGCTTGTGCATGCGTTCCTCGGTCGCCTTGCCGACGCCGAAAAATTTTCCGACCGGCAGCTGCGCGATGAAAGCTTCGCCCTGCTCCGGCGTGATGACAAACAAGCCGTCCGGCTTGTTCATGCCGGATGCGATCTTGGCCAGGAACTTGTTATAGGAAACGCCGGCGGAGGCCGTCAGGCCCGTACGCAGACGAATGCGGGTCTTGATCTCGCGCGCGATCAGGGTCGCCGAGCCTCCCCAACGGGTGTTACCGGTGACGTCCAGAAAAGCTTCGTCCAGCGACAGCGGTTCATAGATTCCGGTGAACTCCCGGAACACTTCCTGTACCTCCAGAGAGACGCGGCGGTAAACCTCGAACCGCGGCCTCACAAAGATCGCCTGCGGGCAAAGGCGATGAGCCTGCGCCGAAGGCATGGCCGAATGCACGCCGTACCGGCGGGCCTCATAACTGCAGGCCGCAACTACTCCGCGGCTGGCCGGCGGCCCGCCGACGATGACGGGTTTACCGCGGTATTCCGCATGATCACGCTGCTCGACGGACGCGTAGAAAGCATCCATGTCGACGTGAATGATTTTGCGCATGTCGCGCATATCAGGCACAGATATCGCCATCATTCGGGAGACGCGATAATACGCTCATGCAAAACCAGAACAGGATTGTTATCATTGCGTGCCTTTACGCTTTCAGGTTTTTCATTCTATGCCTTTCAAGTATTTCCCGCGCCATATCTGCATTGGTCTCCTGTTAATCGTCTGCATACTTCCCGGTCCCGGACACACTCAGCCGCTGTTTGTACCGGATATTACGACTATCGGGCAACCATCCCGCGCTTTTACCAATACTTTTCTTCCCGAAAACATATCGGATGCCGAAACACATTATGATCTCGGCTCCGATATCTTTGCATTTTCCGCCTTGCGTCATGAGCAGACGGATCTGGGCGGGTACGAGTCCGCGGTCACTGCGGGTTTCGGCCGGCATCTCCTCAACCGTGAAAACCTCCGTCTTGATGTGAACCTGGGTGTCGGACAAAGGATCATCCAACTACGAGACACTTCTCCCGCGCAGGATCCTATCGCTCGCCTGGGCTTGAGGCTCACCATACAAGCAGGGAACGGTCCCTTGTCATTGCGCCATGACCTGGTAATCGAAACGGAAAGGAGCAGCACGACTTCGGAGTCCATGACCACCTGGAGTTATGCGGTCAATCCAAGGCTCGACCTGGAATTAACCTCGGCCGCCCGGAAAAAATCCAGAAATCCGTCCGCCGATCCCCTTGAAGTGCGGCACCGTGCCTCGTTTACCCTGAACTGGGCGTTCTAGGCATACCCCTCCAGGACGCGGCCGGACCGCGGCCTCCTTAATATAGCGTCTGGTTTATGCCTTTTGGTTTGAACCTCAGGCAATAATGGTACTGTACCGCGAATCCGCATGGCCTTAAGATATGCAGCCGCGTTACCCTGGGTGTAGTCAAAAGATACATGTACAAATACAACGATATAGACCGGAAAATCGTCAACGAGCGGGTCGAGCAGTTCCGCGATCAGACCCGCCGTTTCCTCGCCGGAACGCTGGGCGAAGATGAATTCCGCGCCCTCCGCCTCATGAACGGACTTTACATACAGCGCTTCGCGCCCATGCTGCGCGTGGCCGTTCCCTACGGGCTCCTGTCCTCCACTCAGCTGCGTAAGCTGGCCTATATCGCGCGCACCTATGACAGGAATTACGGTCATTTCACCACCCGGCAGAATATCCAGTACAACTGGCCGAAGCTCGAACAAGTGCCCGATATCCTCGCTCACCTGGCGAGCGTCGAGATGCACGCTATTCAGACCAGCGGCAACTGCATACGCAACGTCACCTCCGACCACCTGGCCGGCGTAACCCCGGACGAGATCGAGGACCCGCGGCCCTATTGCGAAATCATCCGCCAGTGGTCCACTTTCCATCCGGAATTCATCTATCTGCCCCGCAAATTCAAGATCGCTGTCAGCGGTGCCGAGCAGAACGACCGCGCAGCCATCAAGATTCACGATATCGGCGTTTATATCGTGAAGAACGCCGGCGGCGAAACCGGCTTCAAGATCCTGGCGGGAGGCGGCCTCGGCCGCACACCCTACCTCGCCCCCGTGGTGCGTGAATTCATCGAGAAAAAACACCTGCTGTCGTACCTGGAAGCCATCCTGCGCGTCTACAACCAGTATGGCCGCCGCGACAACATCTACAAATCCCGCATCAAGATCCTGGTCACCGCGGTCGGCATCGAAAAATTCCGGCAGATGGTGGAGCAGGAATGGGAATACATCCGCGACGAGGGCCGGCTGACGCTGGATGAGAAGAAGCTGGAATACTTCCGAAAATTCTTCATCCCTCACACCTATGACGAATCGGCGGCGACAGACGCGAGCTACCCGCAACAGCTCAAGGCCGACAAGGACTTCGCGGTCTGGGCCAAATACAACACCTTGAATCACAAGGTCCCCGGCTACCGCTGCGTGTTCGTCTGCTTGAAGGCTCCGGGCATTCCGCCCGGCGACGCGACCAGCGAACAAATGGACGCCGTCGCGGACCTCGCCGACCGCTACAGTTTCGGGCAGATCCGGGTGACGCACGAACAGAACCTGATCCTGGCCGACGTCAAACAAGCCGATGTGCACGCGCTCTATCAGGCGCTGGAGAAGCTCAACCTCGCCACCGCCAATATCGGCACGTTGAACGATATGATCTGCTGCCCGGGCCTGGATTTCTGCGCGCTCGCGAACGCGAGTTCGATCAGCATCGCCAAGCAGATCAACGCGAAATTCAACGACCTCGACTATCTCTACGACCTTGGCGAAATCAAACTCAAGATGTCCGGCTGCATCAACGCCTGCGGCCACCACCACGTCGGCCATATCGGCATCCTGGGCGTGGACAAGAAGGGCGAGGAGGTCTATCAGATCCAGCTCGGCGGCTCCGCGGCCGAGGATGCTTCGATAGCGAAGATTATCGGGCCTGCGATCGATAAGTCAGAAGTCGCCAACACGCTGGAAAAAATCCTCAACGTCTATACCGCGCAGCGGGAGGACGGTGAGCGCTTCATCGATACCTACCGGCGGATCGGCATCGAACCCTTCAAGCACGCGGTTTACGGCGCGGAAGTCAAAGCGGCGGCGAACGCCTGAGGCATCGGCATGAGCAAACGCATCATAAAAGACCGCGGCATCATCGAGGATCACTGGCAACGCATCGCCGACGATGCGGCCTTGCCGGCAGCCGGTGATATCTTCGTCAGCCATAAACGCTGGCAGCTGGACCGCGCCGCACTGCTCGCCCGCAAGGCCAGGCTCGGGGTCATCATCGGCAACGGCGTTGCCGCCGAGGAAATCAAGGACGACCTGCAGCATTTCAGCCTGGTCGCGATCGAGTTTCCGCAGTTCAAGGACGGCCGCGGCTATTCCTATGCCCGCCTGCTGCGCGAACGTTACCGCTTCCCACATGAAATCCGCGCAATCGGCAACGTACTGCGCGACCAGTTACTTCCCATGTGGCGCTGCGGCATCAATGCCTTCGAACTGGACGCCGGCCGTGACCTGGAAGACGCACTGAGCGCCTTCAACGACTTCAGCGTGCGCTATCAACCGGCGGCGGATGGGGAAGAAACGCCTTTCTCCTGGGCTTCCTGAGCCTCCCCGAAAATAACACAAATATGCAGCGTGGCTGGCAACTCGTCTGGATCGGCGTGTTGCTGCTGGCGCCGGCCCTGATCCTGGCTCTCGCCCCGCCGCTGCCTCAATCCCAGGTTTATCACGACTTCGCGGACCAGCGAATTCTGCTCGGCATTCCGAACCTCCTGAACATTCTGAGCAATCTGCCCTTCCTGCTGACAGGCCTGGCGGGCTTGGGCTTATGCCTGTCCCGCCCGCCGTCGACCGCGCCGCTGTCATGGCTGTGTTTCTTCATTGCTTTCTCATTGGTGGCGCTGGGTTCGAGCTATTATCACCGGGCGCCGGCCGATGCGACGCTGGTCTGGGACAGACTACCGATGACACTGGCCTTTATGAGCGTATTCAGCGCGATTCTGAACGACACGGTTTTCCCCGGATGCGAGCGTCACCTGCTGCCGCCGCTGCTGGCGCTGGGCCTGTCGAGCGTGATCTGGTGGCGCTGCAGCGGGGACCTGAGGTTTTACGCCTGGGTGCAGTTCGCGCCATTGTTGTGCATCGCGTTTCTGATGAAATTTCACGGATTCCGCGAACTTGAACGCGGCGGCATCTACGCCGCTTTCCTCGCTTATGTGCTGGCAAAAATCTGCGAGGCGCTGGACTCTCCGATTTACGACCTGACCCGGCAGTGGGTGTCCGGACATTCGCTCAAACACCTGGCGGCGGCTGCCAGCGGCGGATTTCTGTATAGCATGCTGCGGCGGCATCGACAGCGCAGTCAATACGGCCATAGGCTCGCGCAGGATTCCCGAGTAGATGAAATCTAGCGCTCCGGCAGCGAGACTCCCTTGAACATGGCGTCGGCTTCCTCCTGGCCGGAGACCACGATCTTATCGACCGCATCGCGGTTAAGATGCGCGGCAAACAGCTCCATGAACCGGTACATATACCCCCGCAGGAACATCCCGCGGCGGAACGCGATTTTAGTGACGCTGGACTGGAACAGGTGGCCGGCGTCCAGTTTGACGAGATCGCCGTCCTGTTCCGGCACATAGGCCATGCGCGCGATCAGACCGACACCGAGCCCCAACCGCACATAGGTCTTGATGACATCGGCATCGGTCGCAGTGAAAACAAGATTAGGCCGCAGCCCCGCCTGCTCGAAGGCACGGTCCATCTGGCCGCGTCCGGTCAGGCCCTTCACATAAGTGACGATAGGATATTTCGCCAACTCCTCGAGCGTGGGCTTCGCGACCGCCGCCAGAGGATGTCCGGATTGCACGACAATACAGCGGTTCCAGCTGTAGCACGGCATCATGATAAGGTCGCTGTACTGGGCGATTGCTTCAGTGGCGATTGCGAATTCCACCTCGCCCGATACCGCCATCTCGGAAATCAGCCGCGGCGTACCCTGGTGCAGATGCAGATCCACCTGCGGATATTGCTTGCGAAACGCTTCGATCACGGGGGGCAAGACATAACGCGCCTGGGTATGCGTAGTAGCGATATCCAGCGTACCCTTACGGTCATCCCGGTACTCTTCCGCCAGTCGCTTGATATTGCCGACCTCCTTGAGAATGACATCGGCATGGGCGATAACCTTGCGTCCGACCGGTGTAATCTGGGTCAGGTGTTTGCCGCTGCGGGTGAAGAGTTCGACGCCCAACTCGTCTTCCAGCAACTTGATTTGCTTGCTGACACCCGGCTGCGAGGTGTGCAGATTCTCTGCCGCGGATGAAATATTGAGATTGTGCTTGGCGATCGCCGACAAAAAACGGAGCTGCTGCAGTTTCATTTTTTGCCCTCCCGGAATCCGATGACTGCTTGGTCAGCCATCTTTATGGGTTATTTATCTTTTGGGGTCATTTGATATGAGTATATATTCAGTCCGGCAATTAAAAAATAAACAAATATTCTTTTCCGGTATGAAAGCACTGTAGTAAAGTACGGCCACTCTGTATCAGACCGATTTTTTCTTTAGTTTTCAGGGATATCCGTCCAACCAAGGATTACACATGAGCCAAGCCGTCACGCCAGCGCTTTCCGCAAGGATTGAATCCGCCAGGGCCGTACTCCGTCAATTGTCCGCCGGACACAAGAACATTGTCTTTGCCAACAGTATGGGAGCGGAAGACATGGTGCTGACGGACCTTATTCTTAAGGAATTCCCGGGTATCGGTATTTTCAGCCTGGATACTGGACGTTTGCCCGAAGAGACCTATGCCCTGATGCAGCGACTGGAGGAAAAATACAGGTACCGTATAAAGCTATATTATCCCGACACCGCCGCCATCGAGAATTTCGTGCGGGAAAACGGCATCAATGCTTTCTACAACAGTGTGGAGATGCGCAAGGAATGCTGCCGGATTCGCAAGGTCGAACCCTTGAAGCGCGCCCTCGCCGGTCAGGACGCCTGGATTACAGGACAGCGCCGCAGCCAGTCAGTGACCCGTACCGCGCTGGAACCCGTCGAGTACGACCATACCTTTAACCTGGACAAGGCCAACCCTCTCTACGACTGGGAAGAACAGGATGTGTGGGCATACATAAGAACCTGCGAAGTGCCGTATAACGCCCTGCATGACCGGCACTATCCGAGCATCGGCTGCGCACCCTGCACACGCGCCATCACCAAAGGCGAGGATATCCGCGCGGGCCGCTGGTGGTGGGAAAATCCCGAGTCCAAGGAATGCGGGCTTAACCCCGGCACGGTCAGCCCGCTGCCGCGCCGCGGTTGATCATTATCCGGGAACCGCATGGACTTGCTGCCGCTATTCCTGAAACTCCGTGATCGTGAATGCCTGGTGGTGGGCGGGGGTACCGTCGCTCTGCGCAAGATCGAATTGCTGCTGGAAGCGGGTGCGGCGGTCAGTGTCGTAGCGCCGGAATTACATCCCGGAGTGCGCAATCTGGTCGATATAAAGCGCATCCGCCAGCTCGCCGATAAATTTACGCAGGAAATGCTCGAGCACAAAGCATTGGTCATTGCGGCGACGGACGACGCCGGGGTCAACCATTTGGTTTCTGAACTGGCGACGGCGCGCAATATTCCGGTCAATGTGGTGGACCGGCCGGAACTGTGCAGCGTTATTTTTCCGGCCATCGTCGATCGCTCGCCGCTCCTGATCGCGGTCGGCAGCAATGGCAGCGCCCCCGTGCTGGCGCGCAAGCTGCGGCAGAAACTTGAAAGCTGGATTCCCGCCGGATACGCGCGTCTGGCCGCGCTCGGCGGACGGTTCCGCCAGGAACTTAAGCAGCAGTTGCCCGCGCTCGACGCGCGGCGCCGGTTCTGGGAAAGCGTTTTCGGCGGCAGGGTGGAAAACTGGTTGCTGGATGCTTCCGAGGAACAGGGCCTGGCCATTCTGCGGCGGCATCTGGAGAAAACGCGGAGCGGTCTTGAAACCGCCCAAGGCGAAGTTTACCTGGTAGGCGCCGGTCCCGGCGATCCCGATCTGCTGAGTTTTAAAGCGCTGCGCCTGCTGCAACAGGCGGATATCGTGCTCCACGATTACTTGGTGCCCGATGAGATACTCGCCTTGGCGCGACGCGATGCTGAAAAAATCTATGTCGGCAAGCGCTGCAAGATTCACAGCACCGTGCAATCCGAAATTAACGCTCTGATGGTCGAATACGCGCGCGCCGGTAAACGTGTATGCCGGCTCAAGGGCGGGGATCCCTTCATCTTCGGACGCGGCGGCGAAGAGCTGGAAACCCTGGCCGAAGCGGGCATTCCATTCCAGGTGGTGCCTGGCATTACCGCGGCCAGCGGCTGCGCCGCCTATGCCGGCATTCCCCTGACGCACCGCGATCACGCGCAATCACTTCTGTTCGTAACCGGGCACCTCAAGCGCGAAGGCGAATTCGTACTGGACGGCCTGGACTGGCCCGCGCTGGTACGACCGAACCAGACGGTCGTGTTTTACATGGGTTTCAAGACACTGCCCCTGATCAGCCGCCAGTTGCAGGCGCATGGGATGGCCGCAGACATGCCGGCCGCCATTGTGGAACACGGTACCCGCCCCGAGCAGCGCGTACTCAGCGGAACCATCGGTACTCTGCCGCAAATCGCCGAAGCGGCGCATATCGACACCCCGGCACTGATCATCGTCGGCCACGTCGTCACGCTGCGCAACAAGCTGGACTGGATTCAACAAGGAGCCAACCCGGTTTAAATAAAAAAAAGCCGGGGCAAGCCCGGCTTTTTTCATCGCATTGTCTTAAAGCGACCTTAGCTTTTCTCTTGCACCAGCGGCAACAGGGTCAACTCCACCCGGCGGTTCTGCTGGCGGCCCGGCTCGTTGTCGTTGCTCGCAATCGGTCTCGTCTCGCCGTAGCCCACGGTATCGATCCGCACCGCCTGCACACCGTGCTTCACCAGTTCGTCGCTTACCGCCTGGGCGCGCGACTGTGACAACAGCTGGTTATAGGAATCGGTTCCCGTGCTATCGGTATGGCCGGCGACCTCGATCATGGTCGACTTATATTCCTTCAACACCTCAGCCACGGAATCCAGTACATCGACGAAATCGGGTTTCAGGGTGGATTGATTCACCGGGAAGGTGATACTGCTCGGCATGTTCAGGATCAGGTTGTCACCGTCGCGCGTGACGCTGACGCCCGTCTTGTTGAGCTTCTGGCGCAGTTTGGCTTCCTGCACGTCCATGTAATAGCCGACACTGCCGCCGGTAATCGCGCCGATGCCGGCGCCCTTCAGGGCGCGCTCCTTGCGCTCTTTCTTGTCATGCGAAGTCGCGATGCCGACCACGGCGCCGACTACGGCGCCGATGCTGGCGCCTTTGGTGGATGAAGAGGTTTTCTTTTCTCCGGTATAGGGATCCATGGTGGCGCAGGCGGATAATGCCAGCACCATGGCGACCATGCATACCATGAATCCGTGTTTAGTCATCATCATTGAGTCATTCCTCTGAATTGAGAGTGGGATGGATTGTATTGGGGATTAACGCCAGGCGACTGGGAGTTAACTCACAATTCGGAAAATACGATCCTGTGGAAAGGATTAAAGTTCAGCCTAAAGAGTCAGAGCGTACGTGGCCTGACCATCTTCGGAGTTGTACGTTCGGCCAGCGCCCAACCACCGAACAGCAGCACGGCGAATACGGCATCCGCCAAGAGACTGTTCTGGTAAAACGGTATTGCCGCTACATAGGCGGCAACAAGTCCGGACCAGTTCCGCGAATAAAGTTCAGGGCTGTGCAACCAGGCGCCGAAATTGGTTACCGCAAAGAAACCGAGCGAGCCGGCGAGCGTCGCCCCCGCCACCGGAATGAATCCGGGGCGTCTGCGTAGCAACAGGCCCAGTGTCACCACCAGCGCCATGCCCGCATAAACAAAAGGCATCGTCGAATGAAAACCGAGAACCAGATCGGACAACAGCATGGCCATCAAGGGCAGCAGAAAAGCGACCCGGATATCATCAGATTTGGCGCCCGCAAACAGCGCGACGGCCATTACCGGCGTGAAATTCGCGGGATGCGGAAAAACACGGTACAGGGCCAGTGCAGATACGGTTGCAATGAGTGCGAGTAGGCGTGATTTCATAATCAGAATCCTCTGCTGTCCGAAGCGGCAGTATAACCCGGAAAAGTGTTTTTTACGTACATCGGAGACAGCGCTTTTTACTCTGGAGCGGAGATTATAAATACCAACTTGATTATTGACCGTCCTTATCCTTGAGAGGATTAGACCAATACACCTCCCCGCCGCCTTCCGCCCGCAGCAGAACCCGGGCCAGCACGAACAGCAGATCCGACAGGCGGTTGAGGTATTTCAGTAATTCCGGATTGGCGTCCGGGTTCCCGGTCAGCCAGCTGAGCAGCCGCCGCTCCGCGCGGCGGCAGACCGTCCTCGCGACATGGCACAGCGCGGCGTTATGGCTGCCGCCGGGCAGAATAAATTCCTTTAACGGCGGCAGACCGGCATTGTAGCGGTCCAGCGCCGCCTCCAGTTCCGTCACCGCGCCGGCGGGCAAGCGGTAATTCCTGGAGCCGGCGGCTTCGGCGCCGATATTGAACAGCCAGTGCTGGACTCTCCGCAAAACCTCAGCCGCATCTTCAGGCAAGCCCGAAGCCAGCAGCAGGCCCAAATAACTGTTCAGCTCATCCAGCGTGCCGAACGCCTCGATCAGCGCCGTATCCTTAGCGACGCGTCGACCATCGACGGTACCGGTGGTGCCATCATCGCCGGTGCGGGTGTAGATTTTTGTCAGGCGATTAACCATTGCAGTTCACCGGCGCCGCGGTTGACCGGGCAAACCGCCGCGTGATGCGAAAATATCCACGGAATAACACGTCCCTTGCCTCTCATTAGTCTATTTATCTAAATTCCGGCTCAAACACTGCTCATCAACTCTGCTCATGCGGGAACCAGCCTCCCGGTCACTGCAAGATCGCAGCGCCTCTTGCGCATAGTATTGCAAGGCCTGCGAGATACTCCAGCGCGGATCCGCCAGTTCCACTGGAGAGAACCAACGCAAATCTTCATGTTCGCGCTCGCACAGGCGGAGTTCGCCGCCGGCGACGGTGGCGAAATAAATCATCCCCAGGTGCCAGTGATCACCCAGCACGTGATGCAGATCCATGAACGCCGGTCTGAGCAGGCTGCGATAGTGTTCGCTGTCTCCCAGTGCGCGTTCGCCGTGCAGCCGCACTTTCAGCCCGCATTCCTCAAAGGCTTCGCGGACGGCCGCGTCTTCCGGCAACTCGCCGGGTTCGACGTGCCCGCCGACAGGAACCCATTGCCCGATCTTGCGGTGTTTGGCGAACAGCACCCTGCCCCGGTCGACGATCAGCACCGAGGCGGCAAGGTCATAGGGGTTGTCGGCACAAGGCTTGCGGGACATACCGGAATTCTCTGCATTGAAAGCCCGTCGCTAGATTAACGCAGTTCCGGCCCTCAGGGCCAGCACCTCTAAAAAGAACCGGAACTGTTGACTGCCATTGCCCTTCATTCTGTACGATAAGTCAGCTGTAACCAACCGTTACGCTCCGGCGCGGGGTAAAAGGATTCTACGGTCATAAAGCTGGCGGAGTCCAAGGAGGCCGCCCCCGATCCGCTGTAAAGTTCGTCCGTGAGGTTATTGATGCGCAAGGACAGCTTCCACCGTTCCCAACTGAAATCGAGTAGCGCGTTGGCGATCGTATAACCCTCGAGTTCCGGCAATTCGGCCGCGAAATCCCCCGAGTACAGCCGGTCGCTCGTGTACAGAGTCTCGGCATACAGATGCCAGCGCTCGCCGGGAGTCCAATCGAGATTCAGGCCGGCGGTGCGTTCAGCCGTAAAGGGCACACGGTTGCCCTCGAAAGTGCCGGACCGGATTTCAGCATCGAGATGGCTGTAATTCAAACCGATATGAACGGCATCCACCGGCTGCCAGCCGGCATTCAGAACCAGCCCTTCGCGGCGGGTCGAGTCAATGTTTACATTCTGAAACTGCACCGGATCGAAGCTGATCTCATTTTCCAGGTCCAGGCGGTACAGCGCGAGTCCGCAGCTATGCCCGGCATGCGCCCAGTCCAGGCCGATTTCGATCGACTCGCCGGTCTGGGTGGCGAGCGGTTCGCCAGAACCTCCGGGGAAAGGAACTACCGGTGAATTGGTATGCTCGTCGACCTTGGGGAAACGGTAGTTCTCCTCGTAACGGATAAAATGCCGCATCGAATCGCCGGCATCCACCGTCAGGCCCACGCTGAATACGGACACTTCATCGTCCAGATCCGCATCGTCCGGCACACCCAGGCCAAACACAGGCCGGTCCACCAGTTCGTTCTCGACTTTTGCATTGCGCAAACCGAGCGCGAAATCCGCCGCGGGCAATAGTGGCAGGATCGCCTGCAGATAATAGCTGCCGGTCTGCTGGTCGCTCTGCTGGGTGCCGAGCTGGCTTTCCAGGAAATAATCGCTTTCTTCACGGTCCGCGCCCGCGGTCAGCAACAGCGCGCCGTTGGACGTCTCGTAACGCCCGGCCAGGCGCGGAGTGAAACTCTTCAGGGAGCGCTCCTGGCGGTTCGCCGGTTCGGGCGCGGCGGCAAAACCACGGAAGCTCAATACGAACTCGCCGTCGGTATCGCGATCCGTGTACTCGGCCAGCAATCGCCAGTGCTCCGACAGCACCTGCTCCAGGCCGGCACGGGAAACCCGGTGCTCGACATTGTTGAAATCGTTCGCGAAGTCGGGGTTCGACTGCCGGCGATCCGTTTCGAGTTCATCCCTGAACAGCGCGCCGGGATTCTGCTGGTCGTCGCTGACATCCTGCAGTTCCAGGAAGACCCTGCTGCTCCCGCCGTACTCGTAATCCATATGCGCGAACAGGTTCGAGTATTCGATCTCGTTGTGCTCGCGGTAATTGTCCGCGCTGCGCGACTCCGCCGAGATACTGAAGCCGAGACCGTTGTCGAAGGCGTTCGCTACATAGGCCTGCGCCGTTTCACGGCCATAACTGCCCGCTATCAGCGCGGCCTCGGCGACGAACTTTTCGGGCCGCCGGGTGATGATATTGATGACGCCGCCCACGGCCTGGTCGCCGTAGAGTATGCTGCCGCTGCCCTGGATGATTTCGACGCGCTCGACATCCTGCAAAG
>DASUFE010000055.1:0-18118 GCA_036274675.1 Gammaproteobacteria bacterium | reverse complement strand
CCAAGTTGGTCCGCTAATCTGACCGTGAAAGTAACCTTTTCACCATCATATTCAAGCGCCCGTGGATTTTTGATATCCACAGAAACCGAGAGACTGTCAAAGTCCGGAATCCCGGATGAAGGAAGACCCGTGGGATCCGGATCCGGACCATCCACACTTCCGCCGCCCCCGCTAGCGCCACCCGTACCGCTCTGCGACGAGCAACCGCCCAGCACTCCCAGGAAAACCAGCATTAATAATGGAATCCGGCTCATACACAAACCTCTTGCTTCAAAGCCTATAGCGCATCTTGTTCCGAATATTGCGTTATTCCGCGGGAAACCCGATGAAACGCGGCGTTTAGCGGAAACCCGGCAATTCGAAACGATGGTTGAATCCGATCGTTATCAGCTTGCCTTCGGCCGGGTCGTCGTCCACTCCATATTTCAGGAATTCGATGGTCAAGCCGGTGGTCTCGTTGCCCAACAATTCGATACCGACTCCGCCGACAACATCATCCTCATTGCTTTCGGTACCATCGATGTCGTAGTAGACCCTGCTGACACCGCCCAGCACATACAGATTGACGGTCTCAAAGGGGATATTCAGCTTGCCCACGCCAAAGAAATATCTCACTTCCGGATCTTCGAGCAGTGTGCCGTTTTCTTCACCGACGCTGCCAAGGCGCAATTCGATGGCGAACAGATCGAAAGGCAACCAGATGCCGTAACGCAGGTTGAACCCGTTCATATCCTCCTCGCTACCGTTGGGGATGGGGTTATCGGTAGTATCAAAGTTTTCCGGATTCTCTTTCAGATCGAAGCCATCGATTCCCATGCCCCAGTAATTCTGGGGGGCATCCGCGGACGCGATAGAGGGACCCATAACCAGGATGGCGCCCAAGAGGCATTGGTTTAAATTCATACCGCATACTCCCCTATGGTTTGCTGTATGATAATGCATTCTGTAAAAACTTAAAGTATTTTCTCAATATAAACCGCAACACGTTGTTGATATAGCACATTTTCTACCCTTGTCCGAGCGCTTATGAACACACTCCCTCTGACCCGTCTCTGGCCCTCATTTTTGTTGAGCGGCGCCCTGATCGGGCTGGACCAGTTCAGCAAGCAGTGGGCTGAAAGCCACCTCGCCCTCTACCAGCCGCAGCCTCTGTTGCCCCTGCTGAATTTGAGCCTGACTTACAACCCGGGAGCCGCTTTCAGTTTTTTGAGTCACGCTGACGGCTGGCAGCGCTGGTTCTTCCTCGGGCTTTCACTGAGCATCAGCACCCTGCTGGTGGTATGGCTGACGCGCCTTAAGGCCGATGAACGCTGGACCCGGCTGGCGCTGAGCCTGATTCTGGCCGGAGCCGTCGGGAATATGATCGATCGCATCGCTTATGGATATGTCATTGATTTTATAGATTTTTTCTACCCGGCCTCCGGAAAGTGCCTGCCCTTGTTTATGCATTTGGAGACAGGCTGCCACTGGCCCACCTTTAATATCGCCGACAGCGCCATCAGCGTGGGCGTGGTGCTGCTCCTGCTGAGCCAGCTTTTCGATGGGAAACGGCATGCACAATGAACGATCGGCCATCAAGGATAATCTCATTGACCACGGTTCACCGATCACTGATTATTGATTGATGCGTATTCTCCTGGCCAATCCCCGCGGTTTCTGTGCAGGCGTCGACCGCGCCATCGAAATCGTGGAACGCGCGCTCGAGATTTTTGGCGCCCCCATCTATGTGCGTCATGAAGTCGTGCACAACCGTTACGTGGTGGACGGCCTCAAGGAAAAGGGCGCTGTTTTCGTAGAAGAGCTGCATCAGGTGCCTGATGGAGCCACCGTGATTTTCAGCGCCCACGGGGTTTCGCTCGCGGTGCGCGAAGAGGCCTCCCGGCGGCAGTTGCAGGTATTCGACGCGACCTGCCCTCTGGTCACCAAAGTGCATATGGAGGTCATGCGTTATGGCCGGGAGGACCGGGAGGTGATCCTGATCGGTCATGCCGGTCATCCCGAAGTGGAAGGCACCATGGGCCAATACCGGCGCCAGAGCGACGGCCGCGGCGAGATGTACCTGGTGGAAAGCGCTGAACAGGCGCGCACGCTCGAAGTGCGCAACCCCGAGCGCCTGGCCTTCGTCACACAGACTACCCTGTCCGTCGACGATACCCGGCAGATCATTGATATCCTGACCGCGCGATTCCCCAAAATCATCGGGCCGAAAAAAGACGATATCTGCTATGCCACCCAGAACCGCCAGGATGCCGTCAAATCGCTGGTGCAGGACTGCGACCTGATGCTGGTGGTGGGCTCCCGCAACAGCTCGAATTCCAACCGCCTCAAGGAAATAGCGGCCCTGCGCAATATCGACGCCTATCTGATCGACGGCCCCGAGCAAATCGACTCGGCCTGGCTCACCGGCAAGCAGGCCATCGGCGTCACCGCCGGCGCCTCCGCTCCTGAAATACTGGTGCAGCAGGTCATAGCGCGCCTGCAGCAGCACGGCGCCTATGCGGTCGAAGAGGTGCGGGGGCGCCCCGAAAACATCACTTTCTCGCTGCCCAAGCTGCTGAAAACGGCAGCGGGAAAAAGCTGAAGTTTCTCCCGCAAAGCCCCGTCCGTCGGCTAAATAAACCGCGAAAAACCGGCCCATTCCCACCCATCGGCCCGTACCGGCCTCTGATCCAAATTGGGCTCTCAAAGCCCGGCTGGATAGTGTATTTAGGGGATTATGAAAATACCCCGCACCCAATCCGGTGTTACCCTGCTCGAACTGATGATCGGCCTGGCTGTGGTCGCCATTCTCGGCAGCCTGGCGGCCCCCTCTTTCCGCGAGATGCTCCTCAGCAGTCAGATCACCACGGCCACCAATAATTTCATCACCGCCATGGCCTTCGCCCGCTCCGAGGCGGTCAAACGCGCGCTTATCATCCGCGTCGACGCCATCGGCGGTAACTGGGATAACGGCTGGCAGGTTATCAATGACAACGACAACAGCATAATCCGGACTTTCGACGCGCCTGCCAATACGGTGGATGTAGCCGGGGTTCCGGCCGTGGCGTCACTGCGGTTCGACGGCCGCGGCCTGCTGCTCGGCGAGGCGGCCGGCGTCGTCATGTCGGTCTGCCACAGCGGCATGAGAGGGCGCCAGATTTCGCTCTCCGCCACCGGCCGGCCGCAACTGGATCGGGAATACGTTTGCCCCTGAGATTGCTGAGCCCATGAACAGACTTCACACCAAACCAATCGTCCGCAACGCCGGCTTCTCCATGCTGGAAGCGGTAATCGCCCTGCTGGTGCTGTCGATCGGCCTGCTGGGCATGGCCGGCCTGCAGAGCACGAGCACGCGCCTCAGCGGCGAGTCGCTCCAGCGCTCCGTCACTACGCTGGCGGCGGGCGAGATCATCGACAAGATCCGCATGAATACCGCCAGGAGAAGCCGTTCCATCAGCGAAAAAGCAACCCTTGACCGCCAAGACGTCGTTGACTTATATGCCTCGACGGCCGCGGCAGCCAGCTGCGATCCCGCGGAGGCCGGCATTGCCAACGAACTCGCCTGCTGGCAGCACAGTCTCCAGAGCCAGTTGCCGGGTGGAGAAGGCGAAATCATCAGCAAGGGTAACGGTTTCGTCACCGTCCGGATTTCCTGGGAAGACCGCGACACCGGAGTCACGGAATCCATCGACTGGAATTATATGGTGGGTACGCAATGAGCAACCGGTCCTGCATGAATAAACACCGTACGCAGGGTTTCACGCTGGTGGAAATCATGGTGGCCATGGTCATCAGCCTGGTGATCCTGGGCGGCGCCATCAGCGTGCTGGTGCAGAACCAGCGCAACTATCGTGAAAACGACGACTTCGGCCGCCTGCAGGAGAACGCGCGCTTCGCGCTCGACCTGATCAGCACCGATCTGCGCATGGCCGGCTTCATGGGCTGCGCGCGCAACAATACACAGGATGATAGAGACACCGCAAGGGATGGAAAAGGTGGAAATGCCAAGGCCCTCAAGATATACAGCAATCTGACCGGTATAGAGGCCGGCAGCCTGCTGGATTTAGGCAGTCTGACAGATAAATCCAACTATCTCGACGGCTGGGAGGACAGCGCTCCCGGAACCTGGGGCGCTTCCAATGCTGCCGACCCCGACCCGGCGAGTATCGACGGCTTTATCCTGAAGGGTACTGACGCGATCCTGATCCGGCGCCTGCGTAACCGCGGCGTTCCCATTACGAAGGACATGAAAGAGCTAGACGATCCCATCGAGGTCACCGCCGTGCCGGTAAACGCGGGGGAGATTGCCGCCATCTATGACTGTGAGGGCACGGATATTTTTCAGGTAACCGACAGCACTGCAAACACGATTCAACATAAAGACGGCAACCCGGGTAATCTCACCGCCTCATTGAGACGCACTTACCTCCAGAATTCCTCCTATCTTAAGAACCCGGATGCGCTGGGAAACCAGGCAAAGACCTTTGTCGCGGCTGTAGATGCAACACGCTATTACATCAGCAATGAAACCGAGCGCCCCTCGCTATGGCGTCAATACTATACCGGCGCAGGCATCGACAAGCAGGAACTGGTCGAGGGCATCGAGAATATGCAGATCCTCTACGGCGTCGACGCCACCGATCCACTGGAAACCTTCGATGGCGTTCCCGACGACTACAGGACCGCCGACAAGGTTGAAAAATGGAATTACGTGGTTGCCGTGAGAATCACCATGCTTATCGCCACAGTGGACGAATACGGCGCCGACAAAGACGACAAAATGTACGACATCAACGGCACTCCCGATAATGCAGGGGACGACTGGCAGGCTCCGGGCGACCGGCGCATGCGCAAGCTGGTGACCTCGACCGTGCTGTTGCGCAACATGCAGGCCCGGCTGGCTTCGGAGGGAGATGCTCCGGTGGTGAAGGAGTAGGAGGAGGAGAACATGCTCAAGATGCGTCACTTATCTCCGCGAGCACATTACCAGAGGGGCATAGCCTTGGTCGCCTCACTGATGATCATGCTGATTCTGACCATCCTCGGCATCACGGTCATGAACATGACTACCCTGGAGGAAAAGATGGCTTTCAATACCGAGGACCGCTACAGAGCCCGCTACTTCGCGGAGTCGGCGACCCTTTCTCTGGGCAAGGACGATAATATGTTGCCGTCCCCGAATGAGCCCGGCGTCAGCGTAGCTGTTTTCCCGGATCTGCTGGAAATCGCGCCGGAGCTGGGAATGGATTCGGGAACCGGGGAAATCCGCTATCGGGAATCGACGGCCATTGTGAATGTACGGAAAATCAACCTGAAGGCCACGCATGTAGGGAGCGGAAGTACCGTAAATACCAGCGGTGTAAGTCCCAACGGCGGAGTCCCCATATTTCAGATTACCGTTTCCGCGACTACCAAGGCGGGCACCACCGCGGACAGCGCCCGTACCGGCTTTGTCTTCGTCGGCCCGACCATGGTATCGCAATGAATTTATACCGATTCACTTTAAGATTTAAGGTGACCCTTATGGACACGCAAAGCAGATATCCCAAGGCAATACGCAAAGCCCTTCATGCCTGCGCCGCGGCGGCCATTGCGGCCCTGAGCGCGCTGTCATCGCCGATTGCGCAGGCCGACGACACCGACGTGTTCCTGGGCAGGGCCCAGGTCAGCGACGCGAATGTGCGGCCGAATATCCTGTTTATAATCGATACCTCGGGCAGTATGGACACCAAGGATATCGCGGATGCCCCCAACAAGAGCCGCCTCGACGTCATGAAAACGGCCCTGGTCAACCTGCTCAACAGCGTCAATAACGTCAACGTCGGCCTGATGACCTTCAACAGCGAAGGCGGGCCCGTGCGCTATCCCATCGGCTTCATCGACGCCAGCGCCGACCTGATCGAAGCGGGAGGTTTCAACGTCAACAGATACGTCACGCAGTCTTCGGACGACGCCGAGGAGAACGTCAATACTCTGATCAATCCGGGGCTTGTAAAGGTCAACGATCCCTATCTGCATGTGACCGAGAGCATCGGTTCGGCGAGCCCGACCACGGTCACGGTCAGCGTGGCGGCCGATTCAGACGATGTGGAGGAATATCTGCCAACCGGCGCCATGACCTCCACCAACAGCACCACAACCAACAACGCGACCAGCCTGGATGCGTATACCTCGAACCTTATAGGCATGCGCTTCAAAAGCGTGAACATACCGGCTGGCGCCTCGATCATCAGCGCCCATCTGACAATGACCATCGATCCGGACGGCAGCAACAGCTCCTACGGCGCCGATGATGAATACTCCTCGACCAATCTTGAAATACTTGGCGAAGCGGCGAACTCCTCCAGTTCCTTCGCCAGCGGCAACTACACCTTGACCACTCGCAGCAAGACCCTGGCCTCGCAGCCCTGGATCAACGTGCCGGCCGCGGAAGCCAACCAGACCGTGACTTCGCCCAATTTGAGCCTGATCATCCAGGAAATCGTCAACCGCTCGGGCTGGGCCTCCGGCAACAACATTACCCTCTTTCTGAAAACCACCTCGGGTTTCCGCGATTTCGAATCCTACCATGACAGCAGCAGCAAGGCGCCGAAGCTGCAAATCAGCTACACCATGGATACGACGCGCATCCAAAAAAGCATCGGCCTGCGTTTCACTGACGTACGCATCCCGCAGGGCGCGCAAATCCGCCGTGCCTACCTGGATTTCACCGCGGCCGCGACTTCATCGGAATCGTCCCGCTTCGTTATCCGCGGCGAGAGCGTCGCCGATTCGGCGACTTTCACCGCGACGGACAAAAACATCAGCAGCCGCCCGGTCACCAGCAACGGCGTGGTCTGGACGCTGGACAGCACCGATACCTGGCTGGCCAACCAGCGCTACGCAACACCGGATATAACGGATGTGATACAGGAAATCGTCAACCGCTCCGACTGGTGCGGCGGCCAGAATATGAGCCTGATTATCGAGCCCGCGAGCAGCAGCACGCGTCTGATCAAAAGTATCGACGGCGCAAACGCCTTCGTCGACGCCCCGGGCCTGCGCATCGAATTCGACACCGATACCAAGAACATCAGCTCTCCCAATACGGGCTGCATTATCAACGAAGTTACGGCGCGCGTCAGCAGCTCGAACGACGACGCCGAGGAGCGGGTCAGCAACAACACCACAACCACCACCAGCAACAGCCTGGAGCTGATACGCGAATCCAAAAATAACCAGTATGTGGGCGTGCGCTTCAACAGCCTGCCGATTCCACAGGGCGCGAAGATATTGAACGCGCACGTGGATTTTACGGCTGACGACACTTCCAGCGGCAGCGACACCGTGATCATTCGCGGCCACAAGGTCGCGGACTCGCCGGCATTCTCGGCCGGCAACGGCAACAAGAATATTTCCAACCGCATCAACAACGCATCGACCACGGCCTCGGTCAGCTGGACTCCGGCCGACTGGAACACCGACAATCAGGTGATCAGCACGCCCGATATAGGCGCCATTATTCAGGAAATCGTCAACCAGGCGGGCTGGGTCTCCGGCAATAATCTGAGCATATTGATCAGCGGCAGCAGCAGCGAGACCCGCGTTGCCGCTTCCTTCGACGGCAACGCGGCCCAGGCGCCGCGCCTGGTGGTCAGCCTGAAGCAGAATCTGGCGGGTATACCTTCGGTCAGCACCCAGACCGTGCGCCAACGCCTGGTCCAGGAAGTTCAGGACCTCAAGACCGTCTCGGGCACGCCGACCGTAAACGTGTTTATGGAGGCCATACGCTACTTCCGCGGCATGCCCGTTTACTGGGGGAATTTGCGCGGCGGCCAGACCTACAACGACCGTTACGGGCGGGTCAGCCATGCGGCGTCTTATCAGGGAGGCGTACTGGTTCAGCCGAGCGGCTGCAGTAATATCAACCTGAACGATTCGGATTGCGTGTATGAAATCGTCAAGAACGGTCCCGTATACAAATCTCCGATTCTGGACCCCTGCCAGTCGAACTATATCGTGGTGCTTTCGGACGGCTTCCAGAATGGCTATTACAGCGGAGACGGCATCCTCAGCCTGCTGGCGAGCTCTCCGGACTCGAAACTCAGAACCTGCGATCCCAATATCCTGGGCGGCGACGGCGCGGACTGCGCCCTCAAGCTGGCGGAATACGCCCACCGCTTCGACCAGCGCACGGACATGGAGGGCGAACAGACTATCAAAACCTTCAGCATCGGTTTCACCATCAGCACCCAGTTTCTGCAGAAACTGGGGCCGAGCGGCGGCGGCGAATACAAAGTCGCGAGCAGCTCGGCGGAACTGGTGGCCGCCTTTGAGACTTTCCTCGGCAACATCCTGTCGCAGCCGACCACTTTCACCGCGCCGACGCTGACCATCAGCGCCTTCAACCGCCTGTTCAACAGCAATGAGATCTATATCTCCCTGTTCGAGCCGGAGCGGAGCGCTTCCTGGTCCGGTAACATTAAAAAATATTTCCTGTGCACCCCGGAACAGGGGAGCCAGCCCGATGCCACGTGCTTCACGGGCCAGCTGCTGGATTCCCAAGGCAAGGCGGCGGCCGACAACGGCCAGATCGCGTCCAACGCGGTCAGCGCCTGGGATGATATCGAGGACGGCCCTCAGATCAAAGTGGGCGGTGCAGGCGCGCAGGTGCCCGACTACAGCACGCGGCGTGTCTACACCCACACCGGAACCAGCAGTAATCTGGCCGATGCCTCGAACCTTTTAACCACCGGCAATACCGCGGTCACGGCGACCATGCTGGGCGCGGGCAGTTCGACCGAGCGCAACACGCTGATTCAGTGGATCCGCGGCCAGGACGTCGACGACGAAGACGCGGACGGGGGCACTACCGACCAGCGCTGGCCCTTTGGCGACCCGCTGCACAGCGCGGCGGTGACCGTCAACTACGGCATTTCCAGCAGTAAGAAACCGATCACCAAGCTCTTTGTCGGCACCAACGACGGCGGCCTGCGCATGATCAATACCTCTAACGGCAAGGAAGAGTGGATGTTTATTCCTCAGGAACTGCTGGGTATGCAGAAGGAGCTGCACGACAATCCCAACGGCGACCACTTCTACGGCATGGACGGCTCGCCCGTGGCCTGGGTCAACGACGACAATGGCGACAGCAAGATTGACCCCAGTATTGGTGATTTCGTAAAAATTATTATCGGTCAGCGCCGCGGTGGACAAAATTATTATGCCCTGAATGTGACGCCATCCAGTGAATTGACCGATCCGGCGGCCACGGGCGGCGTCACGCCCAAGCTGCTATGGAAGATCAATAACTCCACGGCAGGCTATTCGCGGCTCGCTCAAACATGGTCCAAACCTTATATCAGCAGTATCCTGATGACCAATGGTGCTAAAACATTCAGGAATAACGTGATCATCTTCGGCGGCGGCTACGACCCCATCAATGACAGCGCCTTCGGCACCACTAACCAGCTGGGCAACGCTATCTATATCGCCGACGCCGAGACCGGTTCGGTCATTTGGTCCGCCAGCGGCACCGCCGGCGGCGGCGTGACGACGGTCACCGGCATGAATTATTCGATTCCCTCGGACGTGCGCCTTCTCGACCTGGACGGCGATGGCGCCGTCGATCGGCTGTACGTCGGCGACATGGGCGGCCAGATGTGGCGCGTGGACCTGACGGGGCCTGTTGAAGCCGGCTCCAAGACGAATATCGAGGTCGGCATGCTGGCTACGCTTTCGAATACCAGCACCACCACCCCGGTGCTGGCGGATCAGCGCCGCATCATGTTCCGCCCGGATGTCGCCCTGGTCAGCGATAAGACCTACGCCGCCGGCACTTATGTCGCGGTCGCGTTCAACACCGGTAACCGCGAAGACCCGCTGAGCGAGGACGTGCACGACCGCATGTATGTGCTGCGCGATTATTTCCTGGGCCGTATGTCGGCAGGCCGGGTCGATCGTGCTGACGACAAGAATATCATTGCCTTCAAAACCATTACCCAAAACGACCTGGTGGATGTAACCGACAATATCACGAGCGCGAACTCCAGCCTGAACGCCACCTCCAACGACTCCGGCTGGTATATCGACTTCAGGGAGCCGGGGCCCAAATTCGTGGGTGAAAAAGGCATCACCGAGGGTAAGATCCTGATTTCTTCCGAACCCGAAGTTTCGCCGATGTTCACCTTCAACACTTATATACCGGGCCTGAAGACGGATGCCTCGTCCTGCAGCGTGACGCTGGGCACAAACCGGACCTACTTCGTGAACCTGCTGAACGGCACCGGCACCGACGTGACCGATCTCGGTCGGTACAAGACGAACGAGTCCTACGGGATTGCCTCGGATATTATCGTGATGCAACAGAGAGGCCAGTCGGACGTCAGCGTGGGCGGCGGCACGACCGACCCCACCAATGTGGACTTGGGCGACACCCTGCTGCCGGTGTATATTCTGGAGTAATTAAATTATCGGAGCCTTTATACTCATGAACAGACCTGACAACAACCGCGGTGTCACCCTGCTGGAACTGATGATCACCGTCGCCATCGTCGGCATCCTGGCGGCCATCGTCTATCCCACCTACCGGGATCAGATGCTGAAGACCACCCGCGGCACCGAGGGCCTGGCCACGCTGCAGGATCTGGCGTCGCGGCAGGAACGCTATTACTCGAAAAACTCGACCTATACCGTCGATCCGGCGGACCTGGGCTTCGCGGCCGACGGCATGACGCCGAAAGGACTTTATCAAATCAAAATCACCGATGACCCCTGCGGCGATATACGCCGTTGCTACTCCATTACGGCGTCGGCCGCCGCGGGACAGGTGGACGACGAGGAATGCCAGACCATGACCATCGATTCCACGGGCTCGAAAACTTCCGCGCCCGCGGCCGCGGGTTGCTGGCGCTGACCGATAACCTGAGGCGGACATCCCGCCGGGAGTTAAGGATATGAACAAGAAAACTTTCGGAATTCTGATGTTAAGCCTGGCGGGGTTTGCCTCGACCGCATCGGGTCTTGATTACGCGCAATGGAAAACCTACTGCAGCAAGGAAAAAAACAAGGACCGTTGCGAAACTGCGATCCGGCTGTGCGAGCAGAACGACAATGCCGACTGCGACCAGATCCGCACCGCCTTCATGCTCGAACAGCCGATACCCAGTTCGGTGATTCCAAATAGCGTTACCGCTGATTAAGTCCCCCTCCCTGCTTTTTTCCCGGCTGCGGTCCCGCATTGCAGCCGGGTTTTATTTTGTGCAATCCAGAATTGAATTTCTCGCGCCCGGATAATAATCCTCATTTTTCATGGGTTAGTGGAGCGCGCAGCGGACCGCAACAAAATATAAAGATGTTTCGCCCCGCCCTCGCACCGAAGATTTCAGTGGGACTCCCACGCCCACGCGACCGATCCACTCAGTGCTCCACCCAGAGGGGAAAAGAAAGTAACGGTGTCTGCTGTCAAGCAGTTCAAGTAGTTCAAGCAGACTATTGACATCAAGGAATCCGGTGAGCATGGCATTCAAGATGACGATGGGCGATGACCAAGGAAAACATGCTCTGCATGGCCCGCGCTTGCCGCCGCTTCGCTTTGGCGCGTTAGCATGGCGCTATCTGCGTTGCACGGGGTCGCGTTCACGTGATGGCTTTACGCCTCCGCACCCCCAGTGGGTCCGTGATCGCTAAAAAGACAGCCGATCTTTTAGGCCTGCAACTCAACTATCCCTGCGGCGGGCCATAGGGGGCGGAAGAGTGACTCCGTTCCAAACCTCTTCCGGCCAGAATGCCGTTTTAGCAATGTCGGGACAAGCTCAGCGCGACCGTCTCAACTCGCGAGCACCGCAGTGAGTACAGAGAGCCGCAGAGGACGCGCCGCCCTGTGCTTTTTGATTACTTTTGTCGCGACAAAAAGTGACCCGCCTCAGCTCGCGCCCGAGCGAGCGGAACTCTTCATCTTTATTTCCCCTCTCCCCGTTTACGTAGAGACATTGTATGGGAGTCTCATGCATCCCGCTTCCCAAGCCCCTTCCCCGCGGGGAAAGGAATTTTAATTCGTCGCGCGGGCGCGAAATCCCGCGGACAAAAAAATGCGGGGATCGGTTTCCCGATCCCCGCGATTTTTCTTTTTCTTAAGTTGTAGTTAGAACCGTTACTGCTGGGCCGAATAGCGCAGCTTGACCGTCTTTGCATCCGAATTTCGCGTGATGGTCAGCCCGGTGGCGCCGCCAGCGTTCGGCGACCAGAAGTAGCCCGAACCGCTGAGGGTTACACCGGTGTTCAACTTCAACGTTACGTTGAACGCGCTGCCGGTCTGGTCGACATAAACCTGCGCAGCGGGACCCGCGAACTGTACATAGATAGGCGCTTCGCAGTTGAAGTCGACAATCACGTCCGTGGCCGGAGCGCTGATCAGCAGCGGATTTGCCGGATCCAGGCCCGCGCAGTCGCTCGGCGGCGGCGGCGGGGGCGGCGGCGGGCCGGCCGGATCGCTCGCCGGCGGGTACGCGTTCTGCAGCAGGATCTTGAATGCTCCCGGGAACCAGCGGCCCGCATGCGGCGCATCTGGCAGTGCGCCCGTGGGGTACGCGGAGTTATAGCGGTTCTTCGCGTTCGGATCGCACATCGGATCGTGCTTCTTCGCAGGATCGTTCGGATCAACCTCGAAATTCGGATCGCTGATGCCGTCCGATTCGCCCTGCGGCTTCACCCATACAAAAGCGTCGATGCCGGGATAGGGATCCGGCCAGGGCTTGAATCCCACGCCGCCCGGCTGGTTACACCAGTTGCCGCGATGGTAGCGGCGGTCGATACGCGACTGGTCGACATAGGTGTTCAACGTGGTGCTGGTCGAGACCTTGGTCGGACGGCTCGAGCCGCCCCAGCCGTTACGGCTGGTGTCGATCAGCATGCCGATGCTGCTGGGCGCTCCCTTGAGGATCATCGCGTCGCGCCAATCCTGGGTGTAATCGAGCTCTTCCAGGTAGTCGTTGAACTCATAGAACGCGGCCGCCTTGATCGGATTGCCGCCCACGACCAGGCTGGAATCCGGCAGGAAAGGCTCTTCCACCGGCGTGTAGTTCGCGGTGTCGCTGACAAAGCCGTTGACACTGCCCCAACCCTTGCTGGTGCCCTTGATCACATCGCTGATCAGAGTCACCGCAGGGCCGAAGTTGGACGACCAGCCCAGCCAGCCCGAGTGCGCGATGTCGAGATAGTTGTACACGTTCGGCAGAGCCGACAACTTGTTCAGCGCGTAGGTGATGCCCTCACGGTAGCCGCCTGTGGCGCCGTTCGCCTCCGAGCAAGCTTGAACGCTCAGGTTGGTCACCAGATTCGGCAACGAATCGACTTCGATGATCGCCACAATCCGGATATTCCGGTACGCGGTATCGGACACGATGTCGTAGATCGCGTCGATGTATTCCGACTTGTAACGCGCCATGCCGCCGCCGGAAATCGTCAGCTCGCCGTTGGAAGCCAGCGCCGCGCAGTCGCGGTTCGGCAGGTCATAGACTACGAACAGGAACAGGTCGGCGCCCTGCGCCAACGCATTATCCAGGTGCTCGCGCAGCCCACCCGGGCTCTGTGTGATCGCGCCGATACGATCCATCCACACCGCGGTGTTGTAATTTGCGATAGCCGAGCCGCCCGATTCTCCGCGCGCCTTGGCGGACCAGATCGGATCCACGTACCACTTGCTGGAGGCGGCAAAGGGGTTATCCGCATGGCCGCTGCTGGTGGTCGTGCTGGAGCTGCTGCTCGAGGACGAACTCGAAGAGCTGGAACTGCTCGACGAAGACGACGAACTGCTGCTGGAACTGCTCGATGAACTTGACGAAGAGCTGGAACTCGACGAACTTGAACTGCTCGAGGAGGACGAGGAGCTGGAGCTGCTCGAAGAGCTCGACGAGGACGAACTGCTGGACGATGAGCTGGAACTGCTGCTCGAGGACGAGCTGCTGGAGCTCGACGAGGTCGAACCGCTGATCGAACCCGCGGAGACCGTCAGCGTCACCTTATCCAGCCGCGCGCCGTCTTCGCGCCGGACGATACGCAGCGTGTGCGCGCCGGCCGACAGATTGCTGAAGGTCGCCGGCGTGATCGTGCCGTAACCGCTGGTCGCCTGGTTGTTCTGCGCAGCCCACGCACCCGAGTCGAGCTTGTAGTGGAAGGAGTCGTTATCCTGGCCCCCCAGGTTCGCCAGCATTTGGAACGCTACGTTCGCGGTCTGCGACAAGGTGAAGCTGATCTGCACCTGACCGGTCGAGGTATCCGAGGGCGTGCCGAAATTCTGGTTCGCGCCGTTGTTCGGCCACTCGATGGCCTGGCCGCCCGAAGCCGCCGAGTCGTTCACCACCACGAAGGGCGAGAACAGGCTCTGGCCTGAGAGGCTTTCCAGTTCCACCACCAGCGAGGTGCCGCCGCTCGTGCTGCTGCTCGAAGTGGAGCTGCTGCTGGAGCTGGACGAGCTGCTGGAGCTGCTCGATGACGATGAGCTGCTGCTCGAGGACGAGCTCGAAGAGCTGGAGCTGCTCGACGAAGAACTGGAGCTCGAAGAACCGGTAATATAGCTTTTCAACCACTGCATGGCAGGCCGCTCGCTGGCACCGACATTGCTGCCGGCAACCAGCCAGGTATCAGTACGCCAGGTCGTGCCCTGGATATAGCCCCACAGAGTAACGCCGTTGACGCTGGAATTCTCCCAGTAGATCGGGAACTTCTGTTGATACTCCGTCAGCTGAGTCTGATCGTTCGACGACTCCACATCCCACTCCGACACATATACCGGCAAGCCGGTCGCGGCCAGACGGTTAAGGTTGTTCTGCAGGGTGCTGGCGGAATAACCGATAATGTTGAAGGTATGCACCTGGTCGCCGATACCGTCGATCAAACCGCGAGACTGCAGAGCCGAAATGATCTGCAAGTAATTCGTGGTGGCAGTATTGTCATTGGTGATGCCATAATCGTTCAGCAACAGAGTCACACCCGGGCAATACTGCCGGGCCATCTGGAACGTGGTGATAACCCAGTCCCAGCCGGTACTGCCGGAACCGCCCAAGGCATTTCTGTATTCCGCGGGCGCATGCAAGGGCTCGTTGACCACATCGGCCATATCGGTGCTCGGATACCGGGCGCAATAGGCACTGATCCACTCTTCCACCTCTGCGCGCTGATCCGTCGCCGACAGACCGCTGAGCCAGGTCGGCTGCTGCTGGCCCCATACGAAAACGTGATGCTTATACTTGTAGCCGTTTTGCTTGGCGAAATTAAATGCGGTGTCGATGCCGCCCCAACTCATGACATCCCGGCTCTGTTCCACCGAACCCCACTTGCCGGCGTTTTCAGGCGTCACCTGGTTCCAGTAGGTGCTGAAATTCGATGGCACACTGCTGGCGATGATGTTCCCCAGGAACTTGGGCTTGCCCTTGGCCAGCTGAGCTGTCGCTGTCAACGGGAGCAATAGGCTTAAAGTAAGCGCTAGATATTTTAACTTTCTCATATTCCCCTCGATTATGTAGTTTATCAATTTACTGTTACTTACTTTTCTTATCTATCCCTGTAAACGCAAACAACCTAAAGGACTTGTACTGCATTCACTGGAATCCGGTGCGGCGCTTGGTATTGAATTGATCGACGCTGAATCATCCTCATCACTCGAGGGCAGATGCCTTATTGAAGCAGGCTTTCGCCGGTTACGGTATTTATCGAGCGGATGGGCTTATTGCGCATTGGACTATATTAAGCGCGGTCGAAAAAAAATCGCCCAGGTTTCCAGTTAGAGGAAAGTAGGACGTCCGGAGTCTGGGCTGTAACCTTAAAAATCCCGGAAATCAGATCTGCTTTGGATACCCCACGGACCAAATAATCCAGCGGTACGCATATAGGAAGGCCAACAAGATACTTATTTTTTTAAGCCAAGCGGATAAACGCGGGTTACTTCCTTGCCGCCCATACGCAGGCTAAGACGCAGTGCTTCCTCCTCCGGCAGGTCTTCATAAGCCAGGACTTCCTGCACATTGCGCTCCAGAACCTGATATTCCCAACCGGTGGGGCGGCTGACCGCGACGGTAATGGCATCCTGCTCTGAAAAGACGCCGTCATCGTTGGTGTCGCGAGTGACGATTTCGTAATAAAAGTATGTAGTGGCGGCTCCGAAGCCGACCATGTTCCTGGCAAGCTGATCGTATTTGATGATCAGCTGGCGGTTATCGGGGAACAACATCTGAGGCAATATTCCCTCCCTGAAGACAAACCGCAGGTTCCGCAGTTGCCCGTCCGCGTCGTAAATTTCATTGACGCGCATAAATTGACCCAGGATCGGTTTCTCTTCCCTGATTTCGACCGACGCCGGTTCCGGCATCCGGGCCTCGACGGCGGACGGCTGGGCCGTAGCGGCAGGCGTCTGCAAAACCTCCGTCCCCGCGGCAGTCCCCGCTCCGGCAGCCGGCTGATCCTGGAGAGTATCGCCCCGGTTGTACAAATAAAGACCCAGCGCTATCGCCACAATGCCCGTAATAACCAGATATATGCCTTTTTTGTTCGTCATGCCTTAACACCTGCTGCCGATATGGTCGTCTGATCCGCTATTCGATTACTTCCATTGCAAGTAAGAGCGCTGGGCGACCGAATTGTACAGTTCCTTCATGTCCGTGCCGTCCAGGTTCATGATTCGCAATGAAAGCGTTCTCTCCTCCAGGGCATCGGCGTAAAGAAAGGCGATCCGTTTCTCATCCGGAGAAAACGTGGGAGACTTGAACAAATCATCGCCCTTGGTCAGCTGCAGCGTGGTCACTTTGTCGCCTTCGAGGGTGGATAAGAAAATTTCCATTCCTCCCTCGTATACCTTTTTATAGGTTTTTTCGTCGTAATAATATCTATAACCGATCAAGGCCGAATACAGAAGCTTGCTGCTATCCGCCGACCAGACTATCGGATGCTGTACCTGCGCCACCGCATCGGACACGCGGAAGTTGGCGCCGGTCTTAAGATTAAAGACGTGCAATTCGCGCACCGCGCCCTGCTTGAGAGGGTGGCGGATATAAGCGATTTTTTCTCCATCCGGCGACCATTGAACGGAGACTATCTGTGTTAGAAAACCTTCGGTATCTTTTGCGTCGGCCGGAGGCGGCGCGATCGAAACTTTCACCAGACTGCGGGGCTCGCCGCCCGCCATATCGACCGTCATCAGCATTGAATCGGTTCCCACGGCCGGTGCATATGCAATCGATTTGCCGTCCGGAGACCAGGAGAGATCAAGTATAGTATCGGCAGTAGCCAATACCCGGTTGCGGCCGCCGCCGCGCTTTACAACCCTTAGCTCCTGCTTTTGATCCGGCGGCTGGTGCACATATCCGACATACTTCGTGTCGGGGCTCAGTTTCGGCACCACGTCATCGTAGGGGCTATCAGTGATTTTACGCAACGACTTGCCGTTATCCTTGATTACATACACATTGTAATCTTCGCTCGTTTTATACATATCGATCTTGGCGTCTTTCTCGCGGTCCGAGCTGAAAGTCACCCATCCTTTCCGCCGGTCTGGGTCCATATCGCGCCATCTTTCATCAGCCGTAATTTTTTTAAGATTTCCCGATTCGTCCACCGCATAAATGCTGGTTACCGGGCCCATGACCTTGGCGGTAAAAATGATATCCGCATGAACAGCCGTGGCCACTAACGACAATATGAGCGCGGCTGTGCAGCGCAAGCAGCGAGGTATCACAAAAGAGTGCTGCAGGGATAACGGAGATGTGATCATGCTCTGCTCCTCGTATTAAAGCGTAACCAACCGGAATGATACCCAATCGGCCGGATTGGCACAAACAGCCCCCAAAAACCTCGGTTGGATATAACAAAAAAAAGCCCCGCCTTCCAAGGGAAAGCGGGGCCTATTTGTCTTACTCTTCAGGCCGGAAGCAACGCTCCGGCTTTCTTGTTATACCGCCCGTGGTATTACAGCGGCGGATAGGCGTTCTGCAACAGGACATGGAATGCTTCAGGGAACCAGCGGCCCGCATGCGGAGCGTTGTCCATGGCGCCCGTCTTGTACGCCGAGTTGTACTGGTTGGCCGCGTTCGGATCGCACATCGGATCGTGCTTCTTCGCGGGATCGTTCGGATCCGGCGTGAAGTTCGGATCGCTGATGCCGTCCGATTCG
>DASUFE010000054.1:0-22045 GCA_036274675.1 Gammaproteobacteria bacterium | reverse complement strand
GCGAAAAGAACCCCGGTGAGGGGAGTGAAATAGAACCTGAAACCGTGTGCGTACAAGCAGTGGGAGCGTCCTTCGGGGCGTGACTGCGTACCTTTTGTATAATGGGTCAGCGAGTTATTTTTAGTGGCAAGGTTAACCGTTAGGGAAGCCGTAGGGAAACCGAGTCTGAATAGGGCGCTTTAGTCGCTAGGAATAGACCCGAAACCAGTCGATCTATCCATGGACAGGGTGAAGGTGGGGTAATACTCACTGGAGGCCCGCACTCACATCTGTTGAAAAAG
Source organism: Gammaproteobacteria bacterium (assembly GCA_036274675.1). Taxonomy (GTDB): domain Bacteria; phylum Pseudomonadota; class Gammaproteobacteria; order HTCC5015; family HTCC5015; genus DASUFE01. The sequence goes on along the minus strand of DASUFE010000054.1, from coordinate 21,764 downwards.
ATGGAGATGAGCTGTGGATAGGAGTGAAAGGCTAATCAAGGCTGGAGATAGCTGGTTCTCCCCGAAAGCTATTTAGGTAGCGCCTCGTGTTTAACTCCTGGGGGTAGAGCACTGTTATGGCTAGGGGGTCATCCCGACTTACCAACCCATTGCAAACTCCGAATACCAGGAAGTTCAATCACGGGAGACACACGGCGGGAGCTAACTTCCGTCGTGAAGAGGGATACAACCCAGACCGCCAGCTAAGGTCCCCAAATTACAGCTCAGTGGGAAACGATGTGGAAAGTCTTAGACAGCTAGGAGGTTGGCTTAGAAGCAGCCATCCTTTAAAGAAAGCGTAATAGCTCACTAGTCGAGTCGGTCTGCGCGGAAGATTTAACGGGGCTCAAGCTGTATACCGAAGCTGCGGATTCACACGCAAGTGTGAGTGGTAGGGGAGCGTTCTGTACGCCTGCGAAGGTGGATCGTAAGGTCTGCTGGAGGTATCAGAAGTGCGAATGCTGACATGAGTAACGATAAAGGGGGTGAAAAACCCCCTCGCCGAAAACCCAAGGTTTCCTGCGCAACGTTAATCGGCGCAGGGTTAGTCGGATCCTAAGGCGAGGCCGAAAGGCGTAGTCGATGGAAAACAGGTTAATATTCCTGTACCTCTTGTTACTGCGATGGAGGGACGGAGAAGGTTAGGTCATCCGGGTGTTGGTTGTCCCGGTTTAAGCGCAAAGGCAGGCTCTGCAGGTAAATCCGGGAGCTATTGTTGAAACGTGACGACGAGTTCCCGCAAGGGAGCGAAGTGATCGATACCATGCTTCCAAGAAAATCTTCTAAGCTTCAGGTAACAAGAGTCCGTACCGTAATCCGACACAGGTGGGTGAGATGAGTATTCTTAGGCGCTTGAGAGAACCCGGGTGAAGGAACTAGGCAAATTGATACCGTAACTTCGGGATAAGGTATGCCTCCGGCGGTTCACGCTGCTGGAGGTCGCAGTGAAATGGTGGCCGCGACTGTTTACTAAAAACACAGCACTCTGCAAACACGCAAGTGGACGTATAGGGTGTGACGCCTGCCCGGTGCCGGAAGGTTAATTGATGGGGTTAGCTTCGGCGAAGCTCCTGATCGAAGCCCCGGTGAACGGCGGCCGTAACTATAACGGTCCTAAGGTAGCGAAATTCCTTGTCGGGTAAGTTCCGACCTGCACGAATGGCGTAACGATGGCCACACTGTCTCCACCCGGGACTCAGTGAAGTTGAATTCGCTGTGAAGATGCAGCGTACCCGCGGCTAGACGGAAAGACCCCGTGAACCTTTACTATAGCTTTACACTGAACTTCGAACCTGTCTGTGTAGGATAGGTGGGAGGCTACGAAGCCTGGGCGCTAGCTCGGGTGGAGCCATCGTTGAAATACCACCCTGATATGTTTGAAGTTCTAACATTGACCCGTAATCCGGGTTGTGGACAGTGTATGGTGGGTAGTTTGACTGGGGCGGTCTCCTCCCAAAGAGTAACGGAGGAGCGCGAAGGTACCCTCAGCACGGTCGGAAATCGTGCAAAGCGTGCAAAGGCACAAGGGTGCTTGACTGCGAGACAGACACGTCGAGCAGGTGCGAAAGCAGGTCTTAGTGATCCGGTGGTTCTGTATGGAAGGGCCATCGCTCAACGGATAAAAGGTACTCCGGGGATAACAGGCTTATACTGCCCAAGAGTCCATATCGACGGCAGTGTTTGGCACCTCGATGTCGGCTCATCGCATCCTGGGGCTGTAGCAGGTCCCAAGGGTATGGCTGTTCGCCATTTAAAGCGGTACGCGAGCTGGGTTTAGAACGTCGTGAGACAGTTCGGTCCCTATCTACCGTGGGCGTTTGAGATTTGAGGGGAGCTGCTCCTAGTACGAGAGGACCGGAGTGGACGTACCTCTGGTGTTCCGGTTGTCATGCCAATGGCATTGCCGGGTAGCTATGTACGGAAGGGATAAACGCTGAAAGCATCTAAGCGTGAAGCCCACCCCAAGATGAGATCTCACTGGGATCTTGAATCCCCTAAAGAGCCGTTGTAGACCACAACGTTGATAGGCTGGATGTGGAAGTGCAGTAATGCATGAAGCTAACCAGTACTAATTGCTCGTGAGACTTGACCATATAACACCCAAGAGGTTGAGAAACCATGGTGTGTTTGCTGGTCAGTAATGCACATAACCTTAAAAATCGTCTAACTTTAATTCCCGAATTATGTGTTGAGCCCGGCCCGGACTATGTCCGGGCGGGGTTCGGCATTAACAGTTTTCCTGGCGACCATAGCGAGCGGGAACCACCTGATCCCATTCCGAACTCAGAAGTGAAACTGCTCAGCGCCGATGGTAGTTTGATGTTTCGTCATGCGAGAGTAGGACATCGCCAGGATTCAAATCAAAAGCCCGCTTCGAAAGAAGCGGGCTTTTTCTTTTCATTGCGCCACTGAATTATCCGAGTTTGCGACAAACTGCTCATCTCATGCCTGAGATTCGCCGCTGAGCTAATGGCGCAGTGAGGCAACACTATGCGTTGACCAAAATCGCTCCAGGCGCCAGCACGCGGTTCAAAATTGTTTCTGACTGCGGTCAGGTCCGCACTTGGCAGCACTGCTCCTTAAAGATGCAGAGCATCGAGTATCAAAGACGATACAGGCAAAGTGGGGCATCGCCAGAATTCAAATAAACGAACATCTCGAAAGAGGCGAGGTTTTTTATTTTTACCCTTTTGTATTCGAAACTGCTCTTCAAAGAAGCGAGTTGGTTGACCGCTGCTTCGACGAATAGGGGTCCAGTCGTCAGACGGGCATACGTTCTGCTTCAGTTTTAGTCCCTGCGTCGTTGGTCTGAAGCAAACGGAGGACATAAAGATGGCTCACGTCATGACATGGGAAGATATCCCGGTAAATACTCGGCAACAAATCCGGAGTCACCGCGGCTGGTATACCTTCCAGGGGATCTTATACATAGTTGCCGGCGCGTTAGCAGTTATTCTGCCCATTGCGACAGCCTTGGCCGTGGAAATTCTGCTGGGTGTTTTATTGCTCGCCGGCGGAATTTCGAAAGTGATTGCGTCCATTGGTAACGGAAAACGCGAATCCGCATGGTCCTGGACTTCGGCGATATTGGCAGTTCTTACGGGCGGACTGATGTTATGGCATCCCTGGGCAGGCCTTGCTGCGCTATCGGCCCTGGTTACGGTATTCCTGGTGTTCGACGGGATTGCCGAGATATTTTTCGCATTCCGGTTCAAACCCCTGTCGGGATGGGGCTGGCTGCTTACATCAGGCATTGTCAGCCTGTTGCTGGGTTTAAGCGGCATTTTCCTGTTTCCGCTGCTCGGGATGGTTTATATCGGGATCTCGGTCGGTGTCAGTCTTATGATTTATGGAATATCGCTGTTGACGGTAGTTGGAAGATTAGGACAGGGTCCTCGCCAGCAGACGGCGCCGGCGTAATTTTTCAATCCAAGTAAATATTTAAAGACCTCGAGTTCTCTCCGTTTCCTTGGGTATTTATATATCTGAAGGCGGAGAGAGCCGATTATTAAAACCTTGGAGAGCCGGCAGATTCGGAATATGCGCGCAGATGGTCCAGGGTAGCCCGATCTCGGCCTGCCCTTGTATACTAATGCTTTGTTTATCCTTAAAAACCATGACTTTGACAGAACTGCGCTATATCGTCACCCTCGGCCAGGAAAAGCATTTTGGGCGGGCGGCGGAGCGTTGCCATGTCAGCCAGCCGACCTTGAGTATTGCCGTTAAGAAGCTTGAGCAGGAACTGGGCGTGGCGCTGTTTGAGCGCAGCATGGCAGGCATACAACCAACCCCGCTTGGCGAGCAGGTGATATTGAAGGCACGACGACTGCTCGAACAGGCCACCGAGATAAAAGACGTGGTCAACGCGGGCAAGGATCCCTTGGCGGGGCCTTTATCTATGGGCACATTGCCGACGATCGGGCCCTACTTGCTGCCCCAGTTCATTCCCTTGTTACAGAAGCTCGCGGAAAACATGCCCTTGTATATCGAGGAAGGAAGCGTCGACCAGTTAAGGAAGAAACTGCGCAGCGGCGAACTGGATGTCATCATTACCACGCTGCCGTTCACAGAAAGCGATGTGGTGACCCAGCGACTATTCGAAGAGCCGTTCGTGGTTTTGTTGCCCGCCTCGCATGCCTTGTCACGGAAAACGGCGCTGACGGCAAGCGACCTTCATCCCAGAGAAGTGCTGCTGCTTGCGGAGGGACACTGTTTCCGGGAACAGATACTTGCGGCGTTGCCTCATTTGCAACCCGGCCCTGCGGAAGCCGGGCGTTCATTAATTCAAGGCAGCACACTCGAAACATTGCGGCACATGGTTGCGTCCGGCCTGGGGATCACCATTTTGCCGCTGAGTGCCGCGGAAACGCCCTTCTATTCGCAGGACCAGCTGGCGATCCGGCCTTTTGTCAGGCCCTCGCCTCATCGCACGCTCGCACTATCCTGGCGGGCGAGCTTTCCGCGCCACAAGGCGATCGATGTATTGCGTAAGACTATCGAGGCCAGCAGCCCGGCCTTCTGGAGTTACAATACATCCCGTCATGAGGCCCGGGCAGGCATTCTGGTGGAAAATAAAGATTGGTAGCGGGCAGATAACCCGTTTTGCGGGGGAATGAAACTTATGCAACCCATACGAAAAATCGTGATCGTCGGTGGAGGAACTTCGGGTTGGCTTGCGGCCGCCATACTTTCCCATCACTTCAAAAACGAGCTTTGTCAGGTTGAATTGGTGGAGTCCGCCGAAATCGGAACTGTCGGAATCGGCGAATCGACTGTGCCGCCTTTTGTCGGATTGATCAGGCGCCTCGGAATCGACGAGCGGGACTTCATCCACGCTACGCAGGCTACATATAAGCTCGGCATCAAATTTGTCGATTGGCACAGCAGAAGTAGCGGATATTTTCATCCTTTCGGAGCCTTGGGGAGGCCCATCGACAGCCATGATTTTTACCAGTGCTGGCTGAAAGCGCGCGCCCTTGGCGATACCTCTGCATTGCAGGATTTTTCTCCCTGCAATGTCATGGCCGAGAACGGGCGTTTCTTCGAGCCGGAGAAGGCCCAGAATACCCCGATTGGCGGAGCCAACTATGCTTTGCATGTGGATGCCTCAGAAGTGGCCCTTTACCTGCGCCGCTATGCGGAGACACGCGGCGTCATCCGTCATGAAGGGCTGGTAACGAGTGCCGGTCGGTCGTCAAATGGTTTCATTGAGAATGTCGTGTTGGCGGATGGGCGCCGCATCGATGGCGACTTCTTCATCGATTGCACCGGCTTTAAGGCCTTACTGATAGAAAAACAGCTCGGGGCCGGTTTTGAAGACTGGTCGCAGTATTTGCCCTGTGACCGCGCGATCGCTCTGAAAACCCAGAGCCCAGGCCCGATTCTGCCTTTCACCCTTGCTACCGCCCGCAAAGCGGGTTGGACCTGGCGCATTCCGTTGCGTCACCGTGTTGGTCAAGGCTATGTATATGCCAGCCGGTTTTGCAGTGACGCCGATGCCAAATCCACGCTGATAAAGAGTCTTGACGGCACGATTGTGGACGAGCCCCGGCTAATACATTTCATGACCGGGCGAAGACGCGAAATCTGGAGACAAAACTGCCTGGCGCTCGGTCTTGCCGCCGGATTTATCGAGCCGCTCGAGTCCACGGCCATTCATCTGATCGCCCGCGGTATGGAGTTTTTCCTGCGCTATTTTCCGGACCGCGACTGCGATCCTGCGCTGATCCGTGAATATAACCGCCGCATGGCTGGCGATTATGAGGAAGTACGCGATTTTATCGTGCTGCATTATGCCGCCACGGCCCGCGAGGACACGCCTTTCTGGCGCTGGTGCAAAGGCATCAGCCTTCCCGATTCGCTGCGCGAACGCATCGAATTGTTCAGGAGCCATGGCGGCTTGCGGGAAGGGGTGGACGAATTATTCCGCCATACCAGTTGGCAATCGGTGTTCGAAGGCATGGGGATCCGCCCCGGCAAGTATTGCCCAAGGGTTGAAAATATTGACCTGCAACATATTCACGACAGTCTGCAGAAAGCCAGGCAGGCAATACAGCGCATGGTTAAGACCCTTCCGACCCATGATGACTTTTTGCAAAGCCTGGGTAGAAATCCCTGATATATTAGGCCCAAAGCGTGCTGCGGGCATGTGTTACAATGCGGCGGCATCCTTATTTCGATTACAGAACCCGCGATTGATGAGAGCGACATGAAAGAGAACACTCAAGCAAAAGACCAGAAGACGGCCGCGACAAAATTTTCCCTGCAAAAAATATATATAAAGGATTTGTCTTTTGAGTCACCCAGGCCGGTGGAAGCGCTGCTCAAGCCTTTCGATAGGTCGGATGTCAATTTTCAAATCAAGGCGGAAAACCGCAAGCTTGAAGACGGTGTCTACGAAGTCGTTTTGAGGGCGACCGTCACCGTCAGCAAGGAGAACTCTACCTTGTATCTGATAGAAGTGAAGCAGGCGGGCCTTTTTCTTTTAAACAACTTCCCAGAGCCTGAGCTTGCGGTAATGTTAAACGTCTATTGTCCGAGCATCTTGTATCCTTATGCCCGTGAAGTTGTTTCCAACATGACCGAACGCGGCGGGTTTCCGCAACTGCTGCTCAAGCCCGTTAATTTCGATGCAATATATCGGCAATACACGGAAAAGGGATTGCAGGAACCCGTGCCTGTTGAAAGTTAAAGCGAGGCTGCCGGGCCTTGAGCCTGGCCTTACTTTCAAGTCGCGCGGCCCCGATATTTATTCTGGCCTTTAATAAAACTTCCACTTCTCATAAGTCCGCTTTCCGGTCTTTTGGGCGGATTTACGCATTGCTTAAAGCGGGTGACGGTAATCTAGTATAAATCCGTATATCAACCTGTTTTCGCGAATAAAATCACCATTGTTGTTGAATTGATGGATTCTCAACTGGGCAATAACCAAAAAATTTTGATCCACGCCCGACAAACTCTTTCATGAATGCCCGCGTGTACTGATAAAAAGCCGGGCTAAAAAGCCGGTTTCAGGCTTAAAAGCGAGTTCCGTTACAATCCCTTTGGTTGCTTTACATATGCCGGTTTTTTGTGACATACTCCCGAGCGCCGTGTATGGCGGTTTCATGAATGGCTGGAAATCCGGCCTTTCTGAATTAACGATAATCTAAATCCAATCTCGCGTAGCACCAAATTAAGGGGGAATTTTATGTCTCATCCTGTATTTAAGAAGAAGTTGCTCGCATCCTGTGTCGCGGCTGCCTGCTCGGCGTCTATGAGCATGGTTGCCCAAGCGCAAAATGCGGCTGATGAAGAAGTAGTTGTAGTCGGTATCAGGGGCTCCCTGGAACAGGCAGCCGATATCAAGCGCGAAGCAGTCGGCGTGGTCGATGCAATTTCCGCGGAAGATATAGGTAAATTCCCCGATACCAACCTTGCCGAATCACTGCAGCGTATTACCGGTGTTTCCATCGACCGTCGTAACGGCGAAGGCGCGTCGGTAACGATTCGCGGTTTCGAAGGCGCCAATAACATGGTTATCCTGAACGGTCGTCAGATGCCGGTCGCGGACACCTTCGGTGGTTCCAGCGGTGCTGGCGGCGCCAACCTCGGCGTTAACACCCGTTCCTTCAACTTCGCCAATCTGGCCTCAGACTCGGTTTCTGGCATTGAAGTCTACAAGACCAGCAAAGCCAACATCGTCTCTGGCGGTATCGGCGGTACGATCAATGTCAAGACGATTCGCCCGCTGGATCGTCCCGGTTACGCGGTTGTCGGCGCCAAGCTGGTTAACGACACCACCAACCGTGTCGGCGAAGATTTCACCCCCGAGCTGGCAGGCTTGGTGAGCTTTGCCAATGGCAGCGAAACCTTCGGCGCGTCCCTGGCGCTGGTTTACCAGGAGCGCGATTCCGGTGCGGCCGGCGCGGCGCTCAACAACTGGAATATCGGCACTTGGAATGAGGAAGATTATCAACTGGGCCTTACTTCGAACGATCCGACTCTCGGCAACGCCAATATGTATTCCTTTACCAGAGATGGTAGCAATAACATCAATGCCCGGGTTGAAAACCGGCCGGAAGACGGGCAGTTGTTTGCCCGTCCCAATGATGTGCGCCTGAGCTATGCGGACCGTCATCGCGAACGCACGAATGGTCAGTTGACCCTTCAGTTCCGCCCGCAGGACGCTCTGACCCTGACCGCCGATTTCACCTATGCGGAAACCATGCTCGAAGAACAACGCGGTGAGCAGACCTTCTGGTTCAACAATGGCGGCAACGCCAGACGCGTGGAGTTCAGCGACGATGCGGTGGCAACGCCGATTATCTACCAGGAAACCCTGAGCGGCACGAAGGATAACGGTTATGAGCAGCAGTATCGCCAGCAGACCAATACCCTGGAAGACTTTGGCTTCAACGCCGAGTGGCAGCTGACGGACCAGTTCAGCCTGGCCTTCGATGTCCACAGCGGCAGCATGGACAGTATGCCCACGGGTCCCAAGGGTAGCGGTGAAATCGCAATCAGCGTGGCCGCACCGGTCCACGCTTTCCAGAACGCGAATTTCAGCCGTGATATTCCCACCGTCCGTACTAATATCGGTGACACCCTCCCACTTTCCCAAGTCGGCACGCAGGTCGGCCGCATCTGGGAAGCGGCGCAGCAAACCGACCTTGACGAGTGGCGTTTGGATGGAGCCTATGAGCTCGACGACAAGAGCCGTTTCGACTTCGGTGTCGATGCCCGTACGGTCGAAAGCCACAGCTGGCAGTCGCAGCGCTTCATGACCTTCGGTAACTGGGGTGTATCCGATCCGGGCGTTTTCAATTCCGGCTCCGGTGAAGGTCTGGTTCAGGAGTTCCATCTGGGTCAGCAGTTCGAAAACTATGACTACATGGGCGACTCGGATCTGCAGCAGCAGGGCGGCGTTCGCGGCGATGCGCGTGATATCATGCAGTTCGTGGTGGATCGCGGTCAGAGAGGTCTCTATGTCGGCGCTCCGAGCGACTATAAGTATGATGTGAGCGACACCCGTACCTCGGACGATACCATCAAGGAAGATATCGCAGCCCTGTACTTCCAGTTCGGCACGGCCGGTGAAATGGGCGGCATGGCCACCCACCTGACGTTTGGTCTGCGCTACGAGACCACCGATGTCACCTCGACCGCTGTACTGCAGGTGCCCAAGTATCTGAGATGGGAAGACAACAACGACTTCCAGTTGATTCAGGATACGGCGTTTACGCCTGTCAGTTCGAAGGCCGACTACAGCAACATGCTGCCGAGCCTGGATTTCGACGTCGAACTCACGGAAGACCTCAAGGGCCGTTTCTCCTTCGGCAAGACCATTGCCCGCGCGGGTTATGGTTTCTTGTCGTCGGTTGTCAGCGGCTTCGGTACGACCGGCGCCACCCTGAACGGTGCTTTGCCATCGGCGAATGCCTCCAACCCGCAGCTGATTCCTCTGGAATCGGATAACCTGGACCTGTCCGTGGAGTGGTACTACGATGATGCAAGCTTCGCGTCTATCGGCATCTTCGAGAAGCGCGTCAGCAACTTCATCGGTACCGAAAGCGTCACTGCGAACTGGTTCGGCATTCGTGACCAAACGGCTGGTCCGCGCGCTCAAGCGGCCCGGGATGCACTGGACACCTTGGGCGTACAGATCAACGACACTTCGTTGTTCGTGATGACGGCGGTACTGGACAATCCGGGTGATTTCCCCGGCGGCATGGCTGACTTCCAGATCGACGCTGGTACCGGCAATACCGTCGATCAGACCTTCGCGGTTGACGTGGCGACCCAGTACGACGTGATTCCGGACAGCAGTGATCCGCTGATGGAGTTCAGAACCTCGACGCCTGTGAACAACAAGGAAGCGCTGTTCAAAGGCACCGAGTTCGGCATCCAGCACTTCTTCGGCGACACCGGCTTGGGCGTGCAGGTCAACTACACGAATGTGAGCAGCGATACCGAGTTCGACAACTTGGGTGTTCCTGGAGTATCACAGTTCGCCCTGACCGGCCTCAGCGATACCTACAACGTTGTGGGTATCTACGAGATTGGCGGCTTTTCAGCCCGTCTGGCCTATAACTGGCGCGATAAGTTCCTGGCGCAGGGTAATCAGGGTAACTCCAGTAACCCGATTTACGTCGACGAGTATAACCAGCTCGATCTGAACGTGGGTTATGACATCACTGATTTCCTCTCGGTGTTCTTCGAAGGTATCAATTTGACCGGCGAAAACACGCGTCAGACCGTGCGTAACGATCATCAGCTGTGGTTCGTTGATGACCTGGGCGCCCGTTATCAGGTTGGTGCGCGCTTTACGTTCGAGTAATGCATGAAGGGTAATGCCGGTACGCCGCTCGCGCGGCGCACCGGCAAAACCCAGGAATGCAGTTAGCTTCAAGGCCGCTGAGTATTCAGCGGCCTTTTTTATTGTCGCGGGATGAATTATCCGTAATAAGTCCTTTGCCTTGCGGCCGTGTATCCGCATTGTAAATAGGGACACGAGACAGTAGACTAGAACGCGTTTTTCGGCTCTTTCCGGACTCCGCGATTTTCAGCCAGCGTCAAACCCGTGCTCCCGTCCGCATCCCGGCGGGTTGTATATCTGAATACCCGAGTGGTCAGGCAAATTCTCCAGGGAAGGCGGCAGGCTTGCTCCGCGCAGAACCGGTATCTCCGGCATTCATGTCGGCCCGGCAGGTATGCATGTCGGAAAGCAGTAGCGATTTCAGCGCTGAAATAAATTACTCAAATCCAGATTGCAGGTGACAGAATGACCAGGCACGTAGCGTTAAACAATATCGAACACAAGAATCTCAAGGTTATACCGCGGTACACGGCCGAGTTCGGCGCCGCGAACAACTGTGTCCTGACTTTTCCGACCGAGTATGGAGATGTGCAGCGCGAGTACCCCATCGTATTCAGAAAAGACCAGCAAACGGGAGACTATCAGTCGATTGCGCTGCTGGGTTTTACCAAAGGCGAAAACCTGTTTCTGGACGGTGCGGGATGGAATGCGAGTTACATCCCAGGCATCATTGCGCGCGGCCCCTTTCTGATCGGTTTTCAGGAGCGCGAGTCGGATGGGGAGTTGCGCAAGGAGCCTGTGATCCATGTCGATCTGGATGATCCGCGTGTCAATGAAAAGGAAGGAATGGCGCTGTTCCTGCGCCACGGCGGCAATACGCCTTTCCTGCAGCGCATGGCGTTGGTGCTGAGAGCCATCCATGACGGCATGACGGCCACCAAGGAGATGTTCACGGCTTTTGAATCCTACGGATTGGTCGAGCCGGTGAACCTGGAGGTGGAGGTGCACAGGGACGAACAATATAACTTGATGGGTCTGTATACCATTAACCCGGGAAAGCTGAATCAACTCGACGGCGATGCTCTGGAAAAATTAAACAAGCCCGGATTCCTGCAGGCCGCGTTTATGGTAACCGCATCGCTCACGAACATGAAAAAGTTGATTGAGATGAAGCGACGCCGCATACTCGAAACGGCCAAACAGCCCGCCGAGGCAGCCGCGCAATAGCGTCTATGACGGCGATTCCCAATCCAATCACCGACCGTAAAACCAAAGTCCTGACAGGCTGCCGGCCCGACAGGATTCCGTATGCGGAACTGATGGAAGGCCTGGAGCCGGTAGTACTCAAAGGTCTGGCAAAAGAATGGCCGCTGGTGCAGGCCGGCTTGCGGTCATACCAGGATGCTATCGCTTACCTTAAAACGTTTTATAACGGCAAGACGGTTGGAGTCTACCTGGGGCCTGCGGAAATACAGGGCCGCTATTCTTACAAGGCCGATCTATTAGGCCTGAATTTCGACCGGGAGCGCCTCCCGCTGGACCAGATACTGGACCGCTTGCTGGAGCATCTCGGCGATCCAAATCCTCCCTCTATATATATAGGTTCAACGACCCTCGACGGCTGCCTGCCGGGAATGCGGCAGCATAATAACGATCTTGTTTTTAATCACGAGATGTTCGATGACAACGAGCCTTTAGCCAGCATCTGGATCGGTAATCCATCGGTGGCTTCCGCGCATTACGATGCCCCCAACAACATCGCCTGTTGCGTTGTTGGAAAGCGCCGCTTCACCCTGTTTCCGCCCGAACAGATCGCAAACCTCTATCCAGGGCCACTCGATCCGACGCCGGGAGGGCAGGCCATAAGCATGGTCGATTTCAGAAACCCGGACTTTACTAAATATCCCCGCTTCCGGGAGGCGATCGAGGTTGCGCAGGTAGCCGAACTTGAGGCGGGCGATGTTCTGTTCTATCCCAGCCTTTGGTGGCATCAGGCGGAAGCCTTCGCGCCTTTTAACATACTGGTCAACTACTGGTGGAGCACCGCGCCCAAATACATGGGCACCCCGATGAACGTTTTATATCACGCCATGTTGAGTCTGCGGGACCGGCCGGAACATGAAAAACAGGGGTGGCAGCGGATTTTCGATTACTATATTTTCGGCTCCACCGCCAAGCCGCGCGCGCACATGCCTGAGCATGCGCATGGCGATCTTGGGCCGATGGACGAAACCAAGGCCCGGCGCCTGCGCGCCATGCTGATCAACAAACTGAACCGTTAATAACGGTTCCGGAGAGAAGTGCAGTGCATTCGGAAAAAGTGAAGAAGGTCGTTGTTACCGGCGGTGGCACCGCGGGCTGGGTAGCCGCCGCGGCTCTGTCGAAAAAACTGGGGCCGCTGCTCGATATTACCCTGGTCGAGTCCGAAGCCATCGGCACGGTCGGTGTGGGTGAAGCGACGATCCCGCCCATGCGCGTGTTCCACAAGGTGCTCGGTATCGATGAACAGGAGTTCATGCGCACCACCAAGGCCACGTTCAAGCTCGGCATCTACTTTGATAACTGGGGGCAGAAGGGCGACATCTATATCCATTCTTTCGGTGAGAACGGCCGCAGCACCTGGCTTGCCGATTTTCACCACTTCTGGCTCCATAGCCTGGAAAGAGGCTACCAAAACGAAATTGGAGATTATTGCTACGAACTGCAGGCAGCCAAGGCCGGCAGGTTCGCCACCTCACCCGAGTCGAAGATCAATTTCGCCTATCATCTTGACGCCGGTATCTACGCCAAATACCTGCGAAAATTCAGCGAAGCCTGCGGCGTCAAGCGCGTCGAAGGCAAGATCCAGAAGGTCAACCAGAACGCCGATACCGGATTTATCGAATCCTTGACACTGGACAACGGGCGCAACGTCGAAGGCGACCTCTTCATCGACTGCACGGGTTTCAGGGGATTGCTGATCGAGCAGACGCTGAAAAGCGGCTACGAAGACTGGTCGCACTGGCTGCCTTGTGACAGCGCGCTGCCGTTGCAGACCGAGTCCGTCGGTCCGGCCGCGCCTTTCACCCGTTCCACAGCCCACGATTTCGGCTGGCAGTGGTGCATTCCGCTGCAGCACCGCGTCGGGAACGGCCTGGTTTACTGCAGTCAATATGCGTCGGATGACTGGGCGCGCGACACCCTGCTTGCCAACATCGAAGGCAAGGTGCTGACCGAACCGCGCGTAATCAAATTCAAAACCGGCAGGCGCCGCATCGGCTGGAGCAAAAACTGCGTCGCGCTGGGGCTGGCGAGCGGTTTCGTCGAACCGCTGGAGTCGACCAGCATACATCTGGTTATCACCGGCGTGACGCGACTGATGCAACTCTTCCCCTTCAACGGCATAACCCGCTCGCTGGTCGATCAGTATAACGAACGCTCGCGTAACGAGCTGGAAAGCATACGCGACTTCATCATACTCCACTACCACGCCACGGAGCGCGAAGACACCGAGTTCTGGCGCTATTGCAAGAACATGCAGGTTCCCGAATCGCTCACGCACCGCATGAACCTGTTCCGGGAATACGGACATGCCTACCAGGGAGACGGCGAGCTGTTCCGGGTCGATTCATGGACGCAGGTCATGCTCGGCCAGCGTATCAGGCCGAAACAATATCATCCGTTACCCCGGATGATGACCGACAAGGAGCTCTCGCAACTGATGAACGGCATGAAGGAGTCCATCATGAGAGCGGTCTCGAAACTGCCATCGCACCAGGATTTCGTGGACCAGTACTGCAAGGCGGGCCCCTGGATGGAGAGTGCTTGATGCAGCTTGAGCTTCATCCGGATGTCCGGCTGCAGAAGCTGACCATAGGCAGGGAAAAGGCGCCGCTGATCGTGATCGACAACTTCATCGCCAGGCCGGAGCAGCTGCTCGAAGTCGCGGGTAAGCTGGATTTCGCGCCGGCGGGACGGTTGTTCCCCGGAATCCGCGCGCAGGCGCCTAAACCTTATATGGAATTCATGTTCGGCAGTCTGCGCAACCTTTTACTCGACTATTTCCAGCTCAATGGAACCCGCCTTGCCTTTTCGCTGTGCCACTACTCGATCGTCACGACCACTCCGGAAAAACTTGAACTGCTGCAGCGTATTCCCCATATCGATTCGACCGACGGCAATGGACTGGCCACCATCCACTATCTGTTCAGCAAGAACCTGGGCGGCACCGCCTTCTATCGCCACCGCGCCACGGGCTTCGAGTATGTGGACCGGTCCAGGCACAAACAGTATTTCGGAACGCTGGAGAAAGAAAGCGGAGACCCCGGTTTCCCCGGCTGTGACTATATCAACGGCGATACCCCGTTTTTCGAGAGGATTGCGGCACAGGAAGGCGTGTTCAACCGCATCCTGATTTACCGGCGCAATTCGCTGCATTCCGGTTCCATCGATGCGGCCTTCGTTCCGGATCCCAATCCTTTGACGGGACGGCTGTCGATAAACAGCTTTATTGACATAGGCTAGCGCCGGACCGCAGCCATGCCGGCCGGCGTGTAGCCTGAATCCCGCGCAGCGGATAAAATCACCGGACGGATTTTATGGGGCCGCATTAGCTCACTGCTCACGGGATTTACCGCGTGCTCCGCATACGGGGTCCGTAGCAGGATAAGATAAGCACTCCAGGGCGAATTCGGGTACCTGGATACAGAGGGGGGTATGATGAGCAATACACGTGCATTAAAACCGGCCTGGCTGATCGCTATCGCACTGTTGTTTCCAGTGATGGGGTTTGCGGCGGCGGAGACTACAGCGGTTCGCGTCGAACTCAGCCTGCGCCACGACCGGCCGGGCGCGAAAATCAACCGCGAACTATACGGCCAATTCGCCGAACACCTGGGCCGTGGGATTTACGAAGGCATCTGGGTAGGTGAGGACTCAAAGATACCCAACACACGCGGCTTTCGGAATGACGTATTGGCTGCCCTGAAGGAGCTGCGCATTCCGGTGATCCGCTGGCCCGGCGGCTGCTTCGCGGACGAGTATCACTGGCGAGACGGCATCGGGCCGCGTTCCGCGCGCCCGGTCAGGGTGAACACAAACTGGGGCAGCGTCGAGGAAAACAACGCCTTCGGCACCCATGAATATTTCGATCTGGTTGAGATGCTCGGCGCGCAAGCCTACATCGCCGGCAATCTGGGCACCGGTTCGCCGCATGAAATGGCGGAATGGCTGGAGTACATCACGTCGGACAGCCATTCCACGCTCGCGGAGCTGCGCCGCAAGAACGGCCGCGACAAACCCTGGAAGATCGCCTATTGGGGGGTTGGCAACGAATCCTGGGGCTGCGGCGGTAATATGCGCCCGGAACATTACGCGGACCTCTACCGCAACTACACCTCCTTTCTCAAAACGCCGAATGACAACCACCCACAATTCGTCGCCAGCGGCGGTTACAATGACTTGACCGTCTGGACGGAAGTGCTGGCCAAAAATATTCCTTCGAACATCGACGGCATCAGCCACCACTATTACACCATCCCCACCAGTGTTTGGGAAAAGAAAGGCAGCGCCACCGGATTCCCGGAGGAAGAATGGATTTCAACGCTCGAAGGCGCGTTGAAGATGGACGGTTACATCCAGGCCAACCGCAAAATACTTGAAAAGCGGGACCCGGATAACAAGGTCAAACTCTATGTCGACGAATGGGGCACCTGGTACGATCCGGCGCCCGGAGTGCGCGAAGGCTCCCTCTACCAGGAAAACACCTTGCGCGACGCGCTGGTCGCCGCCATTAATTTCACCATCTTCCACAAGCACGCCGACCGCGTGCGCATGGCCAATATCGCGCAGACGGTCAACGTATTGCAGGCGATGATCCTGACCGACGGCGCGAAGATGGTCAGAACGCCGACTTACTACGCCTTTAAAATGCATCTCCCATTTCAGGACGCAACCTTCCTGCCGGTCGAGATCAAGAAATCCGCGCGTTACATGCTCGGCGGGCACGAAGTGCCCTCGGCCATGGTCACCGCCGCGCTCGGCCGCGACGGCAAGATACATATTGCACTGACCAATCTGGACCCAAACAAGGCAGCCGCGGTCGCGGTCGATCTGCAAGGCTATGCCGCGACCGTCGCCCGCGGTCTTATTCTCACCGCCGACCGGATGGACGCCGCCAACACCTTCGACCGGCCCGATAACGTAAAACCCCGCCCCGTTGAATACAAAATCGGCCCGGCAGGCTTGCATGTCGATCTGCCGCCCAAATCATTCGTGGTGCTGAGCCTGGAAAGTAAAACGGGAGATATCCGATGAAATACGCCCTTGCGCTGACGCTGCTGATCCTTAGTGCCGCCTGCAACCCGCCGCCGCCCGCGCCTGGCCAGGCGCTGGTGAACAAGGAGCGCATCGACGCTGTGCTGAAAGAATACACCGACAAGGGCGCCCCGGTCGGAATTTCAGCGCTCATTTATGAAGACGGCAAGGAAGCCTACTATGGCGCTTTCGGGTTCGCGGACAAGGAGGCAGGCCGTCCGATGGCCCGCGACACCATTGCGCAGATCTATTCCATGACCAAGCCCGTGACCGGTGTTGCATTGATGATGCTCTACGAGGAAGGCAAGTTCCAGCTGGACGACCCGCTCGCGAAATATCTGCCCGAGTTCACCGACACCAAGGTATTCGAGGGCATGAACGAGCGCAACGAACCGATCCTGGCGCCGCCGCAACGTCCGGTGACCGTGCGCGACATTACGCGTCATACCGGCGGCATCGCCTCGGGCGGCGACAAGAACTGGGTGGGTGACATGTACCGCTACATCGACCCCACAGGCTGGGATACTTCGCTCCAGGAAATGGGGCCGAAACTGGCGCGGGTCCCGCTCGCCTACCAGCCCGGTACGCGCTGGCTTTACAGCGCCTCGGTGGACATACAGGCCCTGCTGGTGGAAAAATTTTCAGGCATGCCTTTCGACAAATTCATCGAGGAACGCATCTTCAAGCCGCTGGGCATGCGCGATACCGGTTATCTCGTCTCCAGTCCGGAACAAAGAGCGCGCCTGGCGGCGATCTATGAACTGAACAAAGATGACGGCACCATGAGCCGCGGCGATCCCGAGACCGTCTATGGCTATAACACCCGCAACTGGCCGATGAAATGGGGCGGCGCCGGCCTGGTGTCGACGCTCGACGACTATATGCGTTTCGCGCGCATGCTGCTGAACGGCGGCGAGCTCGATAGCGTGCGCCTCTTGCGGCCGGAGACCGTGCAACTCATGGCGACCGACGCCATGCCGAAAGAGGTGACCGATAAACAATGGCTGCCCACCAAGGGCCAGGTCGGTTTCGGTATCGACTTCGCCGTGCGCATCGCCCCGCCAAAGAACTCCAAGGAAGCCTCCGGCGCAGTCGGCGAATTTTTCTGGGACGGCAAGGCCAACACCCTGTTCTGGGTCGACCCCAAAAACAATATCGCCGCGGTCATGTTCACCCAATACTTCCCGCCGCAAGGCCTGCCGCTGCACAAGGCATTTCGAGATGCGGTTTATCACGACGACCCCGAAGCTTACGCGCATTGATTGCCGATATCCCTGAATGGTGCAGTCCGACGGGTGATGCATGACCTCATCCTTCGCGCATCTCCAGCCCCGTTCCTCCTTCGGGACGAAGGGGGATGTCCGAAGGACAGGGGGATGAAGAACGTGATTGCGGCGTTGTGGAGAAAACGAAAGACTACCTTAGTCGCTGACACACCTCTGTCCCCCTTCGGGACGAAGGGGGATATCCGAAGGACAGGGGGATGAAGAATGTGATTGCGCCGTTATGGAGAAAACGAATGACTACCTTAGTCGCTGTCACACTTCTGTCCCCCTTCGGAACGAAGGGGGATGTCCGAAGGACAGGGGGATGAAGAACGTGATTGCGGTATTATGGAGAAAACTGATGACTACCTTAGTCGCTGTTACAAAGAAATCCGTTTTAATGTGGTTGATCGGATTTTTTTTGTTGTCGTCCTTGTCGGCCATCGCCAAACCCGCGCAACCCGTACTGAGCGATAAAGATTATTTCGAGGCGCAGGGCCTCAATATCCTGGTATTCAGCAACTGGTACGACGGGCTCTTCAGCGACGCCAAGATCAGCGGCGTGGAAATGATTCACCATGGCGAACGCACCGTAACCAACGGCGATGTGCGCCTGCAGATTACCCCCGAACAGTGGGACCCGATCCCGCAGTTTGTCGAACGTAAGGTGGATTTGAAGAACGGCGCCATCGAAGCCTTTCTGCGGTACCCTGATTATTCCTTCGATTACTCGATCCGGGTGCAGCAGTTAAAGGACGGCGTGCGCCTGACCGTCAATCTGCAAAAACAGCTGCCCAAGGCGCTGACGGGCCGCGCCGGCTTCAACCTGGAATTTCTGCCGGCGGCCTATTTCGAAAAAACCTTCGCCATGGACGGGCGCGCCGGCCTGTTTCCGCTGTATCCGGGCGGCCTCAAGGAAATCAACGACACGGTCCAACCCGTGCCACTGGCCTCCGGCAAGAACCTGGTATTGGCGCCGGACGATCCCATGCGCCGCATCAGCATTGCGTCCGCCGGTGAGCTGCGCCTCTACGACGGGCGCACCAAAGCGCAGAACGGCTGGTTCGTTGTGCGGAGTCTGATTCCTTCCGGGAAAAAAGGTGTCGTGATCGATTGGCATATCTCGGCCAATGTACAGCCCGACTGGGTGCGTCCGCCGGTGATCGCGCATTCGCAGGTCGGCTATCACCCCGAACAGGAAAAAATCGCAATCATCGAACTGGACTCGAATGACACGCCCAAAGGGGAGGCGCGCCTGCTGAAGGTGACGGACGGCGATCCGGTGGAAGCCTTCAAGGGCGATACCAAACCCTGGGGCAAGTATCTGCGGTACAACTATCTCACGTTCGATTTTTCGAGCGTTCGCGACAGCGGCGTCTACCTGATCGAATACGCCGGCGCGAGAACCGCGCCCTTCCGCATCGCGCCCGACGTTTATGCCGCGGCCTGGCAGCCGACGCTCGATGTCTTTTTTCCGGTGCAAATGGATCACGTGCTGGTGAACGAAGCGTATCGCGTCTGGCACGGCGCCTCGCACCTGGACGACGCCCTGCAGGCGCCGGTCAACCATGAGCATTTCGACCTCTATGCGCAGGGGCCGGCCACCGAGACTCAATACAAACCGGGAGAGCACGTGCCGGGCCTCAATATCGGCGGCTGGTACGATGCCGGTGACTACGATATCCGCACCCAGAGTATCTATGCCACGGTCATGGGTCTGGTCAACATATGGGAAAGCTTCCGCCCGGCCCGCGATGCCACCGCCGTCGATTACGCGCGCAAACATGTGGAGCTGCATGTCGCCGACGGCAAGCCGGACCTGTTGCAGCAGATCGAGCACGGTGCTCTGGCGCTGATCACGCAGCACCGCGCCTTCGGTCGCGCGGTTCCCGGTATCGTGGAGTCCGACCTGTCACAATACACCCACCTCGGCGATGCAGTTACCAAGACCGACAACGTGGTCAATGAACGCAAGGGCCTGAAGTCCGATGACCGTTGGGTGTTCACGAGTTATTCCTCGGCGCTGAATTACGGTTCCATCGCGGCGCTCGCGGCCGCGAGCCGCGCGCTCAAAGGTTACAACGATACCCTCGCCACGGAATGCGCCGCCGCCGCTATCAAGGGCTGGACGACCGAACAGGCGCAGCAACCGAAAATGTTCCACCACGGCAACACCACCGGGGGCGAACTCAAGGACGAGATGTTCAGGGCGGCGGTCGAACTGCTGATCACATTCCACGACTCCCGGTACATCAAGGCGGTCGGCGAGCTGCTGCCGAAAATCGAAGAGCACTTCGCATTGAACGCCGTTTCCGCGATCAAGGCGCTGCCGTACATGGATGAGGCCTATGCGGCAAACGTAAAAAACATGGCGCAGGGTTACAAGGGGCGCATGGACCAACTGCACGGCGAAAATCCCTTCGGCGTGCCCATTACGACGACAGGTTGGGCGGGCAACAGCTTTGTCCTCTACTTCGCCATCAGCAATTATTATCTGCACAAGGCCTTCCCGGATCTCATCGGGCCTGAGTCGGTTTTCCAGGGCCTGAATTACCTGTATGGCGCCCATCCCGCATCCGATCTGTCCTTCATTTCAGGTGTCGGCACCCGCTCCAAACTGATCGCCTACGGCTCCAACCGCGCCGACTTCTCGTTTATCGCCGGGGGCGTCGTACCCGGCGTGCTCGTCATCAAACCCGACTTCCCCGAGAACAAGGAAAACTGGCCCTTCTTCTGGGGCGAGAACGAATACGTCATCACGCTGGGAGCGCCGTATATATTCCTCGTGCATGCCGTGCAGGAGTTGTTGTCCGCTCCAGCGTCGAAATAGCGGTATCGTAGTAATGTGGGTTGGGGTGAATGTAATGAACCCCAACGGTGTCGTAGCCCGGATGGAACGCAGCGTATTAAATCCGAGGAGCGATTTTTGTCAGGGGCAGCGTGAGCGACACTGCCATGAAGAATACGAACATCTGGATTTGCCGCGCACTTTGTACATGGGGGCGAATATCAGGCCGAGCAATCCGGTTAAAATATTTTCCTGAATTGCGCCGCGCACCACACTACAGAACTGGCTATTCCTTGATTACATTGCATGAATTAATGCTGAAGGACTTGCGGGTGTTTTTCCTTAAGCCGAAAGATTGAGAAATTTTTTACTCTTCATCCTTGATCTTCGCCCGCCCATGAACTAGTTTCTTGTGAGCTCGCTTTACGAGGCGCCGGGAATCAGGGCATTTAGAACACTGCAATTCATTGCTCCCGTATTCAAAGCTCCTTGGCGAAAGGGGCGGCAAAAATTTTAAAGGCTTGTTTTTATAAATGTGTAACAAACACACAGACGTCGCCTTAAGGGCGGCCCTGCGTTTTTGTTTTGAATGGAGAGTTAACTCCGTTTAACGGTAGATTTTTTCGGGCAAAACAGCAGCTCTGGAAGCTGGATAAAACCAAAGAGGAATAGGGTCATGAAGAAGCATTCGCGGGCTAAATATGCGTTGATTAGTGGTGTGTGGACGGTTTTGACGGCCTTATCCGCAAGCCCGGCCCAGGCAACCGACCTGGTGGGTGCAACCCCCGGCAGTTTCGCCGTCAGCCCAAGCGGAGCCGCGACGTATACCATCCCCATCCAGGTTCCGCCCGGCATCGCCGGCATGCAGCCGCAGCTCGCCTTTGTCTACAGCAGCAACTCGCCCAACGGTCTATTGGGTCTCGGCTGGAATATAGCCGGCCTCACCGCAGTCGGACGCTGCCCCGCCACGCGGGCGCAAGACAGCCTGATCGACGGTATCGATTTCGACAGTAACGACAAATTCTGCCTCGACGGCCAGCGCCTGGTTTCCACCGGCACCGGCACCGACGGCAACGGCGCT
>DASUFE010000053.1:0-5314 GCA_036274675.1 Gammaproteobacteria bacterium | reverse complement strand
TAGCTAACGCATAGCTAAGAGAGTATTCGGCTAAGTTATTGATAAGCCAAGCTTTGTATCAGCTGGCCTTTGGAATAGTTTAAGGGTGATGGATTGAAGAACTTCGTTGAGCTCGGAGCAATGCTGTCGGGCCTGCTGCTGTCGGGTCAGGCTCTGGGGCAGGCCACCGATACCTTTTCCGGTGAGACTCCTTCCGCAAGCCAGGTGTATTCAGGCGTGTCTTCCCTGAGTGACATTCCCATCGCTGCTGAAATCAAGAGCTCCAGCAGCGTCTTCAAGAACCTGGTCTGGAACGACGAGTTCAACGGCTATGGCCAGCCGAACCCGGCCAACTGGAATTTTCATGTGGGCAGCGGACTCAACCGGGATCTCAGCGAGTTTCAGGGCTGGGGCAATGGCGAGTGGCAGTGGTACCGGCCCGAGAACTGCTACCAGGAGCAGGGCAACCTGGTGCTGCGCGCGGACTACGACGCCGTGCCGGTGCCGATCGCGGGCGCCAACCGTTTCCAGTTTTCCTGCCGCGTCACCACCCAGGGCAAGCAATCCTGGACGTACGGCCGCATCGAGGCGCGCCTCGCGGTGCCGAACATCGCCGGCAGCTGGCCGGCGTTCTGGATGCTGGGCGATTCCTCGGACGCGACCTACACGGGTAATTATGCGGCCGAAATGGCGTATTACGACTCGGTGGCGACCAACTGGTCGAGCATCGGCGAGATCGATATCTTCGAGCACGTGAATTTCGAGAATTTCACCTACCAGAACGCGTTCTGGGACATGCGCGAAGGCGTGCAGCACTGGGCCTTCGGGCAGAACGCCAACGCGGTCAACGTGGCGCAGGTTGGTAACGTGAGCGAGTTCCATACCTACGCCGTGGAATGGGACGCGACGGCCATCCGCTGGTTCGTCGACGATGTGCAGACGCAGGTAATCGACGTTACGCCCGCCAACATGGAAGAGTTCCGCAAGCCCTTCCATCTGATCTTCAACCTCGCCCTCGCGGGACGGCTGACGCAAGGCCTCGAACCGCAGCCGGCGGATTTCCCGATCTACATGTACGTCGACTACGTTCGCGTCTTTCAATAAAGAAGAAGACCTCTCGCAGAGTCCGCAGAGGCGCTAATGCTTAGGCGCAGGGTCCGCCAAGACGCGATAAAAAGCTCGCCGGAAAACAAGACCTCTCGCTGAGCTCGCCAAGCCGCTTAAGTTAAATTCGTTCGCGGAGAGAGCGGAGTTCGCGGCAGCCCGCTGGAAAAAGAAAACAGAAATCTGTAGCCTGGATGGAACGAAGTGAACAAAATCGTCGGGAACGATTTTGAACTGCGTAGCAGGCCCGGAGGGCGCACGCCAGGGAAGGTGTGCGTAATCCAGGAAAAAGCCCCGGATTACGCTGCGCTCCATCCGGGCTACGGCCTGAAATTTTCCTGCTTATCCGCGGGCATTTTGTGGCGATCTTTGCGTGACCGCGAGCAATCTCTTTTATCTGTAGCGCCTCTGCGGACTCTGCGAGAGGTCTTATCCTGCGAACTCCGCGATGAGGAATCGAATGCTTCATACTTTTGGTTGACGTGATGCCACGTCGGATATTTCCTACAAGTCAGGCGCAGGATTTCTGAAATCCGGAAAAGTGTGACGCGTTGCCTTCCGGGACGGGCAGCGCGTTGTTAGATTGCACGCGCGCAATAACAAAACGGTCGCGGTTTGAACGCACGGATGCGCGTCGGGCCGCGGCGGTTTTGTCCCCAAGGAACAATGTAAAGACAAGGAGCATTGATCATGAAATATAAAGTCAGCGCGTTTCTCGCACTCGCCTCGATCGCCGGCGCCTCTCACGCCGCACCGCCGTACTCCCCGGACCTGGTGAGCGGCGGCAATCGCTGGACGATCACCTTCTACGACGACAGCAGCCCAGGCCACAATCAGTGGGCCACCCAGGGTATCTGTTTCTACTACGCGGGAACGGTCGGCAGTCATCAGCGCTACGTCTGGATATCGGATACTTATCCGGACTGGAACGGCCGCGCCACCCAGGAAGGCGACCAGGTGTTCATGCACGGCGACTTCCAGTGGCCCTATGGCCAGCAGAAGAACGGCGGCCATGACGGCATGGAATGGGAAATCGTGACCGCCAGCAAGAAGAACGAGGGCGCGGGACACTGGAAGGAGTGGGTGGAGGACGCCGCGTACGGCGCCACCATCGGCTTCGGCAACACCCGCTTTGAGCGCGTGGGCCAGTGCCAGATCATAACCGCCGACGAGGCGATCAAGATCTACTCCGAGATCGAGCGCCCGCGCGACGGACAGGGTCGTTACCTGGAAAATCCGATGGGCGTTTTCCCCGGCGAAATTCTGACCGAATCCGCCCGGTAATCGCTCTAGACCCGAACCGCTCCGCGGGGCCGCGGAGCGGTTTTTTATTTGTACATTACAAGAAGAAGACCTCTCGCAGAGAGCGCAGAGGCGCCATGTGGGAACGCCAAGACGCGATGGAATGCCCGCAGGAAATAAGACTCCTTGCAGAGCGAGCAGAGGCGCGAGGATCGCCAAGGCGCGATGGAATCTCACGCGGAGTTCGCCGTACTTCCTTGAGCGGGATCAAATGGCAATTCCCTGCTATTTCCCACGAGCATTTCATGGCGTTCTTTGCATGCCTGGCGAGCAATCTCTATTTATTACGGCGCCTCCGCGAGCTCTGCGAGAGAGTATTTCTCTTACCAGTTGTCGGTACGAAACGGCGCCGCGGGCAGCCAGGACCAGTTGTACAGTTCGGTCTTGATGTAATTCTCCCAGGCGTAGCGCACGGCGACCGGGGAGGGCACGTCCGGACTCCAGACGGTGACGGTATCGCCCTTGAAGCGCGCCTGCGCGGGATGGAATTGTTTGTCCGCGCCGGCGATCGTGAAGCCGGTGAGTTCGGGGTTGGGAGCGATGAAGGCCTGGCCGACGTGATCGAAGCGCACCAGAATCTTGTCGCCGCTGATTTTGTGGCTCTTGTACATGGGGCCGATGTTGTCCACGTTTTCCTTGAACGCGATCTTGCGCGCATTCAGCCACAGGCGCTTGCCCACGTCCTGCTTGTTCCGCGGGTGTATATCATCCCGGTCGCCGATATCGATGGTGACCGCCATGCCGGTGTTGGGAAGTTTGAGCGCCGCCGTCTGCGCTTCGCGCAGCCGCGGCCAGTCCGCGTTCGGACTCTTGTCGCCGTAGCTCGCCAGCTGCACGAACAGGAAGGGGAAATCGCCCTCATTCCATTTGGCGCGCCAGTCGGTAATCAGCGTCTTGAACAGTTCAGCGTAGGCCTGCGGCTGGTCGGTGTTGCTCTCGCCCTGGTACCAGAGGGCGCCGCGCATGCGGTAACCCTCGATCGGACGGATCATGCCGTTATAGAGGAAGCCGGGGTTCCAGTTGTAGCGGAAGGTCGTCGGCATTTCCGGTTCGAGAGTATTGTTATAGCGCCATTCGCCCTCGAGGTTGATTTCATGCCCGCCCACGTCCAGCCGCATCAGACCGGCCTTGCCGGCGTAGACTTCGTTGTTCCAGTCGTTGGCCACGCGCAGCGCGATCAGGTTGCGGCCCTTTTTCAGGATTCCGGCCGGCAACTCGTGGGTGGAGCCGTCGGTCAGCCAGTTCTCTTCAGCGATCAGCTGGCCGTTGACGAAGATCATTGCGTCCTGCACCAGGTCGCCCAGGCGCAGCCGGTTGCGGTCGGCGAGTTGATCGAGCTCGAAACTCTTGCGCAACCATACGAAGTTGAAAAACGGTTGCTCGTTGGGGAGCCGGACGATGCGCCACTGGCTGTCGTCATATTTGGGGAGATGCGCCTTCAGCGCGAGCACGCGCTTTTTGTCCCAAATCAAGTCCTGTTTCAGCTTTTCGTTGGCTTCATTGGCGGCGATTGTCGCGGGCCAGTCCACCGAAGGATCCAGCATCAGGCGCGCCTGGTCTTTATAAAGGTCGAAATCAAGCAGCCGGTGCGCGTCCACCCAGGCTTCCGCCGGCGTGCCGCCCCAGGTGCTGTCGATGATGCCCACTGCTACGTTTTTTTCCTTGTGATTGTGTTTGGCGAAAAACCAGGCGATGGCGGAGAATTCGCCCGCGGTTTCGGGACTTGCCGGCTTCCACTGGCCGCCATCAAGGTCCGTCAGCGGTTTGGCGGAGATGCGGTTGGGTACTTCGAAGAAACGGATCAGCGGATAGTTGCTGTCCTTGATTTCCATTTCCGTATTGTTGATCTTCCAGCCAAGCTTCCATTCCATGTTCGATTGCCCGCTCGCCAGCCAGACGTCGCCGAAGTAAACGTCCTTGAGCCGGATGGCGCCGCTTTCACCCGCGCGCACCGCGATCTCATAAGGCCCGCCGGCGGCGCTGGATGGAAAGATCAGTTCCCATTTGCCCTCCGCATCGGTGGCGGCCCGCGCCTTGGTTCCGTTGATTTCCACTTCGACCGCCTGCTGCGGCTTGGCCCAGCCCCAGAAGCGGACCTTGGAATCGCGCTGCAATACCATGTGGTCGGCGAATATCTTGGGCAGGCGCAGCGCTTGTGCATGCGCGGGTTGGGTCAGGACGCTGGCGAGCAGCAATACCGGTAATGCGATGTATTTGTTCATGACGGCCTTGAATATTAAGGGAATTATGATGTGGCACGATCATAACAGGCTTGGTCACAGTGGCCAACGCGGGCGCATTCCCGGCGTCAGGCGGACGCAACTTCTGCCGGTAGACAGCCTTTATAAAAGGCTTTTATACTGCCGCAGCGATTTTAATGCTGCCCTGATAATTCCCATGAATTTCCAGGGCGCCGGTTTCAGGGGTTGTCACGCCGCGCCATATATAAAAACGGCGGCGATTCAGGGAAGAGTTATCTTAGACCGTAGCACTAGATCTTCAGAATAACATTCACGGGGGATTCATCATGGCAGGCGTCGAACACAGGCTTCCTATAATCGAAAAAATCGGCTACGGCTTCGGCGATGCCGCGGCGAATCTGGTCTGGCGCGGCGCGCTGGCCTTCCTCGCGGTGTTCTACACCGATACCTACGGTCTGACGGCAGTCGACGTCGGGTTGCTGCTGCTGGTCGTGCGCATGGGCGACGGCATCATCGATATCATCATGGGCATGATCGCGGACCGCACCCACACCCGCTGGGGCAAGTTCCGTCCCTGGATACTGGGTTCGGCGCCGGTACTCGGCCTCTTTATGGTATTGACCTTTCTGACTCCTGATACGGGTTACGAGGGCAAGGTGGTCTGGGCCTACCTTACCTACATCGGCCTGATGCTGGCCTACACCGCCAACAACGTGCCTTACTCCGCG
>DASUFE010000052.1:0-26694 GCA_036274675.1 Gammaproteobacteria bacterium | reverse complement strand
GACTCCCGCGACGGCCTGTAACTGGGGCGAATGCTTTGCGCCGGAGAGCACGGTTGACCTGCCGAATACCAATCAAGGTTTCTACAGGCTCGACGTTGTAACTTTCACTCCGCCTCCGCCGGCAACTGTTCCCAGCGGCAGCGCCTGCACCTGGAGTTCTACTCCTTCTTATGGGAATGGCATGGGCGGGAGTACCTATTATGAGTACCCCCCGATCGGGCCGTGCCAGCACAGGCTTAAGAAGGTCACGACCACTGCGACGGGCCAGGTTACGATCCAATATGTCTATTAGAAAGTAATTTTATACCGGCGCCGTTCGGCGCCGGTATTTCAATATAAAAACAAGGTCTGGTCTTTAAAGCCCGGGCCTTGTTTCATCATTACATCAAGGAAACACACTCAATGTTGATCTCCTGTGTGACATGGTAGGATTTTCCTTCCGCTGTGCCGCTGCGAAATACAAGCCCTTTTATCTCCCCAATCTCTACGTAACTTACTTGCTTCGTCGCTGAGGCTTGCCGTATTATTCCCTCACTCCCCGCTAACAGGGCTGCAGGGGCTTATTAATCAGGTCTGCATCTGTCGCAGGGATGAGATGCATGTGGGCTGTCCTGACTTCATCAGCAGAGATCATGTTTCGCGCACGCCGTAGGCCGCGTACTGTAACCGGCAATCCGTCGTTTATTCCGAAGAAAACCCCTCTGGCAATCTTCGTCGGGCTGGCGTTAAGTGGGCAGGCGCCCGCCGCGGGGGCGGAGATTTATAACGTCAGCATTAACGATGCATCCGGCACAGGAAGTTTTGCCGAAGCAATTACGCTTGCCAACGCAGATGGCATTACCGATATCATTAATATTCTGGCCACCGGTGAAATCATTTTGCCCGATGGCCTCGCCATCACCAATCCACTGCATATCTACGGGCCTGGCAAGGAACTGCTGACCATCACGATCGATAACAATTGTGAATCGGGCTGCAGCGACCTGTTTAGAATTGCCCACGGTAACGACACCGTTTCCTTCAACAACTTGACGCTCGATGCGGGCAATGCGTTGTATACCCAAAACCTGATTGAACATAATAACGGCGGCGAGTTGACCGTTAACAATTGCGCGCTCATCAATTCGGGCGGCCGCATTACCCTGGGCTCCGGCGGCGCCATCATCAATCTCAATGGTAATCTGACCATTCAGAATACTCGTATTACCGGCCAGCACGCCGGTGATGGGGGCGCCATTTACAACACGAACGGGAACCTGGTTATTCAGGACAGCATCATCAGCGACAACCATGCGAGCGGCGGTGGTGGCGCCATTTACTTTCATGGCGCTAACGCAGGCCTGCAAATACAAAATACCACAATCTCCAACAATGACGCCGAGGCAGAGGGTGGCGGCATTTATGTGTTTGATGTGCTGAACGTATCCATTGAAAATTCGACCATAAGCGCCAACAGCGGAGGTGGTGATGGAGGTGGGGGCATTTATTTCAGCCCGGTCGATTTAGCGCCTGCTCCGGCTCCGATACTTTTAACCATCAAGAACAGTACGTTTGCCGGTAATTCCGGGTCCAATGGCGGCGGGCTTTATGTCGGGTTGGACGGCTCCGAACAGGCCAATGTCACCATCACCAATAGCGTTTTTTCCGGGAATCATGCCCAGACGGGAATCGGCGGCGGCGTGGCGGCGCGCAGCTTTGGCGACGATACCCTATTGAATTTCGAGGTTCACAACACTTTGTTCGGTGAGAATACCGCCCTGGAGCGCGGCGGCGGTCTCGGTGTGGAGGGCTCGGTGATGAATACATTCATCAACAATTCTTCGATTATCTCCAATACCGTGTACGAATCCACCAGCACCGACATGGGCGGCGGCGGTCTGTATATACTCGGCGACCAGATGTCTCTGACGATGATCAACACCACCGTCGACGGCAATCTCAACATGGGGGCGGCACCTTCCCCTTCCGGCGGCGGCGGGCTTTTTCTCAGCAGCTTCGGCTACGGTTTGACCGCCTGCCTGCTGAACGTCACAATCACCAATAATTCCTCCTCAGCCGTGACCGGGAAGGGCGGCGGCATCGTCACGGACTTCGACACTGGCAACAACCGTCTGAGGCTCATCAACAGCATCGTTGCCGGGAACGATGCAGCGACCGGTCCGGATATTCTCAGCGAGGACACGGAGATCAGCTATTCGCTGATCGGTAATGACAGCGGCGCCCATCTCACGGATCTCTCCATGGGCCATAATATCGTCGGCACCGGCGGCGCGCCTGCTGACCCGATGCTGGCTGCAATTGCCGATAACGGCGGCATCCGCGTGGGTGTCGCCGGTGATGTGCCGCTGCCGACACGCAGGGTACGCCGCGGCAGCCCGGTGATCAGTGCAGCCGATGAGGCGTCATCCGACTTCACGGTAATGTCCCCGCCGACGACCGACCAGCGCGGCGATGGATTCGACCGCATACGAGGCAATGGCATGGAAATGGGCGCGATCGAATATATTGCGGTGCCCCGGGACGATAATGACGATGATAATGACGATAGCGATAACGGCGGTGAGGGCGGCGGTGGCGGCGGCGCAGTGGATTTTGCGCTGCTGTTGAGCTTGTCGGGGTTGGTAAGTTTGCGACGACGCAGAAATTAAAACCAATTATTTCGATGGTATGAAACGGGCGGAAATGATCCGCCCGTTTTATTTTTAAAAAATAATTTGAGTAATAGCCTGGCGACCCTTGCGAGGGAAAAATTCAGCGCTCCCACATCCTCTTCCTGATTTCCATTTCATAGACTTTCATTTCCACATACTGCTCCATTCGCGCGTGATTTTACTATCTGCATTATTTTACTGAATGACTGTCGCCAATCGGCGACATGTATTCTGTTTGAGTGTCGCCAAACAGAAACACACTTGAAAAATGTGTTCAGGGTTTTCATTGAAGAGTTCCAACAATAATCACTGACTCCGGGTTGTTCGAAGACTTTACGCGGCTTATACTCTCCGAACTTTTCTCAGCAGAGATTTTACTCACCTTTCTTTCCGTGCTTCGTGGTTTTGTTTTTACCCCGCAAGTGTTTTCGCTTTAACCCCAGCAACTTGGAGCTTCTTCAATGAGAAAATTTATTTTCTGCAGCCTCGTTTGTTTTCTTTCATTTTCATTCTCGGCCTGTAAGGGGGATACAGGGTCATCGGGCAACGCAGCAAGCACATTTTCAGGCGGGGCGGGCAAGCCGACCGATCCCAGCACCAATCCCGATCCGGTCGAAGCCGACGGCATCCGGGTGAAAGCCAGCGGCGAGGATTATCCGGCCGAGAATACGCTGGACGGTTCGCTGGATCCGGAATCGCGCTGGTCGGCGAACGGCGACGACGAGTGGATCGAATACGATCTGGGCGGCAATTACCTGGTGCGCGGCCTCGAGATTGCGTTCCTGGACAGCCGCAGCCGTACGCAACGTTTCACCATCCAGCTCAGAAACTCCGGCGGCGACTGGATCAAGGTGTTCGAGGGCCAGAACCGTTCGAACGAACCTGAGTTCCAGCATTTCGGTTTCTATCCGCGCAAGGCGCGCTACGTGCGCATCACCGGTAACGGCGGCGAGAGCGGCGGCGACCGTTCCACCACCCTGGTGGAAATGATGCCGGTATACGATTCGGAGAGAATCATGCCGAAGGCCAGTTATCGGCGTACATATCACGTTTCCCCGAAAGGCGACGGCGACGGCAGTGAAAGTGCGCCTTTAGGTTCTATCCAGGAAGCGCTCAAGCTGGCGCAGCCCGGCGACCGCGTGCTGCTGGCCGCGGGGCGCTATATGGAAGACATTAGCTCCGTCCGTTCCGGAACCAAGGACCATCCGATCACCATTCAGGGCCCGAAGGGTGCGATCCTGCAGGGCGATGGCGGCGGTCGCGTGTTCGAAATTCACCACGACTACATCCGCTTGCTGGGCTTCACGATGGATGGCCTGGTCGGCAAAGGCACCAGCCGGAACGATTACCGCGAAAAACTGCTCTATGTGCAGGGCGAGAATACTCACAGGGGGCCGGAGGGTCTGATGATCCACGGCATGAGCTTCCGCAACGCCGGCGGCGAGTGCCTGCGCCTGCGCTACTTTATCCGCAACGCGGACGTGGGCTTCAACCGTTTCGAGAACTGCGGTGTGCACGATTTCAAGTTCGGGGGTAAGAAGAACGGCGAGGCGATCTACCTCGGCACCTCGAGTATGCAGTGGGAAGACGGCAAGAATCCCACCGGCGGCCCGGATATCAGCACGAACAACCGCATCCATCACAATTATTTCAACACGCAGGGTAACGAGTGCGTGGATATCAAGGAAGGCTCGGTGAAGAATCTGGTGGAATATAACTATTGCACCGGGCAGCAGGATCCGA
Source organism: Gammaproteobacteria bacterium (assembly GCA_036274675.1). Taxonomy (GTDB): domain Bacteria; phylum Pseudomonadota; class Gammaproteobacteria; order HTCC5015; family HTCC5015; genus DASUFE01. The sequence continues at coordinate 22,300 of DASUFE010000052.1, read as the reverse complement.
ATTCCGGCGGCTTCGACTCCCGCAGCGACGACAACACCTTCCGTTACAACGTATCGGTCGGCAACCGCGGCGCCGGCGTCCGCATCGGCGGTCATGAGGTCGACGGTCATACCTACGGGACGCATAACCACGTTTACGGCAACGTGCTGCAGGAAAACGCGGGCGGCACCCTCAAGCTGCTGACTCCCGGCCAGAGCCATCTCTGTGAGAACACCGTGATGGGTTCGAAAGGCCGCTCGGCCTCCGGCTATGACGGCGATCTGACCGAAAGCTGCAAGTTTTAATCCGGGGTAAAGTAAAAATGATAAGGGCGGAAGCCGCGGCTTCCGCTTTTTATCTCATCCCGGGATTGTTTCTCAATCCCCCTCGGCTTTTCCAATCCCCCGGAAGCCAGGGGGATTTTTTTATCCCGAATTACTCACCGTGGTCGTGGGAGTGCTCGTCTTCGGTTTCCGGAGCGGGGAGTCTGCCATCCGCCGGGTCTTTTTGCATTCCTTCCATCATATTTCCATCCATCATGCCTTTTTGCATCATCATGCCGTTTTCCATCATGTGATGCCTGCCTGCAGGCGCATTGAAATATCCGGCGCGACTGTATTTCAGGCCGTAATAGGCGGCGCACAGCAAAGAGAGGGTGGAAACTACGATAGCGACATAGGCAATGCCCCTGACCAGTTTTCGGGCATGTACCTGGGAATATCCGGACCAGGCGAGCAGGGCGGCGGCGGCGACCAATGTGAGCAACTGGAGAGCAAAGGCGTTATGCAGACTGAACATATGTTCCTCCTCAGGTTGAGCGTGTGGAAAGTCTGCTTCAGGCATAATCCGGAAGGATTGATCCAGGTCAATTCCCATGAATTTTCAGAAGGCGTATGCGGGCGCGTACGCCGTGTTTTTCAGAACCAGAAGCGAAGCCCCGCCACCCATACATTGTCCGCGGATTCCTCGCCGGAAGCTTTTGCGAAATCCGCCGTCTTTCCATAACTTCGTTCCCAATCGAAACCTATATAAGGAGCGAATTCAGGGCCGATTTCATAGCTCAACCGCAGGCCGGTTTCGATAACGGACAGACCCGAGCCGATGCCGGATTCCCGGTCGTCCTTGCCGTAAAGGTTGAACTCGATGTCGGGGCTGAGCGTCAGCCTTTGTGTAACAAGAATTTCATATTCGGCTTCCAACCGCAGCGCACTGCGGCCGTTCTCGCCGAGAAAGAGGTTGGCGTCTATGTCGAACCAGTAGGGCGCAAGCCCGCGCCAGCCGATGACGGCCCAGTTGCGCGTCGGGGCGGGCCGCGAATCGCGGCGCAATCCGAATTGCAAATCCCAGCAGGGCGCGACAGCCCGGCTGTAGAGCGCCTGTGTTTCGGCGTTCGCGGTTCCTTGATCGCTACGCTCACCCTCGGTGCGCAGTCTGAATTTATTCAGATCCTTGCCGAGCCACGCTTCGATATCCCAGCTCAGAGGGTTTTCATCCGCGTCGTGGATTTCAAGTTCGTCGGCGCGCAGCATGAACAGCAGCGGGTCGTCTTCCATATGCCGCGCCGCGGCGGCCGGCAGGGAGAACGCCAGCATGCAGAGTCCGGCCATGATCCGGAGTCTACTCATGGTGGTGATCGTGGACATGCGGCTCTTCTTCATGTTCACTGACGACCACAGTGCGCATCATACCGGGCATATGGTAGAGCAGATGACAATGGTAGGCCCAGGCGCCCAGGGCATCGGCGCTCACCAGGTAACTGATCTTCGCCCCGGGCAGCGCGGTCACGGTGTGCTTGCGCGGAATGCGGTCGGGATCGCCGGTTTCCAGGTCGCTCCACATGCCGTGCAGGTGGACGGGGTGGTTCATCATTGTGTCGTTGATAAGGTTGATGCGGACACGTTCGCCGTACTTGAGTCGCAGCGGTTCGGCAGCTTCGTGTTTGATGCCGTTCATGGACCACATATAGCGGTGCATGTTGCCCGTCAGGTGCAGGTCGATCTCACGTCCGGGTTCGGGCGCGTTGCGCGTGGAATTCAGATTTTTCAGATCCGCGTAGCTCAGCACCCGGCGGCCGTTGTTACGCAGACCCGGCCCGGGATCGTCCAGACGGTACTGCGGATTACTGGAGCGCATGTCGACCTGGGGACCGTATTCACTCGGCAGGTGCCGGATTTCGCGGGTGCTGCCGTAACCCGCCTTGCCGGAGGCGGGCGCGGAAGGATCACCGGTGACGATGCCGTGCCCGGCATGCGCGCCGTGACTGGAAGCATCGTGCCCGTGTTCAGCCGCGGACTGGGCGCCGTGGTCCGCGGTTGCGGTGCCGCCTTGGCCTGCATGCGTAGAGTGATCCTCGGCAGTTCCGTGGCCGCCATGCCCCATTCCCATATCAGCATGCGTCAGGACCGGCACCGGATCCAGTTCCGGTACGGCGGCCTGCAAGGCGATATCCGGCGTCAATGCGCCGCGCGCGTAGCCGCTGCGATCGAGCGCCTGCGCGAACACGGTGTAGGCCTCGTCTTCCCGCGGTTCGACGATCACATCGTAGGTTTCCGCGACGCCCATGCGGAATTCGTCCACGGTGACCGGTTCGATATAATGCCCGTCGGCCGCGACCACGCGCATCTTGAGACCCGGTATGCGCACATCGAAAAAAGTCATTGAGGAGCCGTTGATAAAACGCAGACGCACGCGTTCGCCGCGCTTGAAAAAACCGGTCCATCCGGCAGCGGGCGCGCGCCCGTTCATCAGATAGGTGTAGGAAGCGCCGGTCACGTCGGAGAGGTCGCGATCGCTCATCCGCATCCGGTTCCACATGGCGCGTCCGCGCCAGGTGGCGGCCACGCCTTTGGTGCGTATCTCGTCCCAGACGTCGCCGGCGGTGCGTTCGTTGAGACTGTAGTAATGGCTCGATTTTTTCAGGTGGGCATAGATGGTTTCGGGATCCTCGTCCGTCCAGTCTGACAGCATCACGACATAGTCACGTTCGTAAGCGAAGGGCTCCGGTTTGACCGGATCGATGATGAGCGCGCCGTACATGCCGGTCTGTTCCTGGAAACCGCCGTGGCTGTGGTACCAATACGTGCCGCTTTGTCTGACATCGAACTCGTAGGTAAAGGTCTCCCCCGGCGCAATGCCGTCGAAACTGATGGACGGCACGCCGTCCATCTGAAAGGGCAACACGACGCCGTGCCAGTGTATGGCGCTCAACACGGGCAGACGGTTGGTTACGCGCAGCGTCACGCGTTGGCCTTCGCGCCAGCGCAGTGTCGGGGCGGGTAATGAGCCGTTGACGGTGGTAGCCCGGGCATTGCGTCCGGTGTAATTGACCGGCGTTTCGTCGAGCGTCAGCTCGAAACGGTTGCCGCCGAGGACTTGCGGTTGCCGCGGTAAGGCGTCTGCCGCCAGCAGCAAAGATGCGCGTATACCAGAACCGGCCAGGACACCGCCGGCCAGCAATCCTTGCACGAAACGGCGTCTGGCGGGTGCGGGCAGCCCGGCTGTGCGGGGGGGCTTTTTATAGTTCTGCATGCTTTTAACTTTGCCGCCTGTACTTATATATAAGACCATGCGCCCATCGGGTTTTGATCTGGATCAATGAAACTGTGCGAGAGTATATACAACATCCCGGCCTATACGAAGAATGCAGACTGAAGACTGCGCTGAAGGTTTCCGGATTTTGGATTTGTGAAAAAAATGTGCATGGCCCAGCTCTTGCCTTGCGAACGGGTTGTAGAATAACGCCTGCATCGGCAGGCCGGTTGAATCACAGGTACAGGATATGCAGCACGATCATTCCAAACATCATTGCCATCATTGCGGCCCGGCACAGTTGAAGACGTCATCCGGCAATACAGCCATCGATCCGGTTTGCGGGATGTCAGTGGACATGAGCACGCAACTGCGGCATACCCACGACGGCGTGACCTATTACTTCTGCGGCAAGCATTGTCTGAATCGGGTCATTGCGGACCCGCAATCCTTTCTTGGGCCCGCAGACCCAGCAAATAAAATCCCGGCAAATGAAGCAACGGGTACCAGCGTCTGGTTTACCTGTCCGATGCATCCCGAGATCCGGCAGCGCGGGTCCGGCAACTGCCCCAAGTGCGGCATGGCTCTCGAGCCGGAAGCGCCTTCGCTGGAAGAAACCGAAAACCCCGAGCTCTCCGATTTCAGGCGGCGCTTTCTGTGGACCCTGCCGTTGACCGCGAGCGTGGCCTTGCTTGCGATGTCCGGCCACCGGCTGGATTGGTTCGCGGCCGGCGTGCAAAGCTGGGTCGAACTGGCGCTGTCACTGCCGGTGGTGCTGTGGGCGGGCATGCCGTTCTTTATCCGGGGGGCGCAGTCTGTGAGCAACCGCAGTCCCAATATGTGGACTCTGATCGGGCTCGGCACCATTGCCGCCTTTATATATAGTGTTGCGGCGACCGTGGCGCCTGGGATTTTCCCGGAATCCTTCGCCATGCACGGCCGCATCGGTGTCTACTTCGAAGCGGCGGACGTCATTATCTCGCTGACCCTGCTCGGGCAGATACTCGAGTTGAAAGCCCGCTCGCGCACCTCGGCCGCCATCAGATCCTTGCTGCAACTGGCGCCCGCGACGGCGCGGCGCATCGATGCCGACGGTAAAGAGCGGGATATTCCGCTCGCACACGTGCATATCGGCGACCTGCTGCGGGTGCGGCCCGGGGAGAAGGTTCCGGTGGACGGGAGCGTCGTTGAAGGCGCGAGCGCGCTCGACGAATCGATGCTGACCGGCGAAGCGATGCCCGTCGGCAAGAAACCGGGTGATCGTGTGATCGGCGCGACTCTGAACACCAGTGGCAGCCTGATAATGCGCGCGGAGCGTATCGGCTCACAAACCATGCTGGCGCAGATTGTACAGATGGTCGCCCAGGCGCAGCGTACGCGCGCGCCGATGCAACGGTTGGCCGATACGGTCGCCGGCTGGTTCGTGCTTACTGTCGTCGCCGTCGCGCTGTTGAGTTTTTTCGCCTGGGGCCTGTTCGGCCCCGAGCCGCGCTGGCTCTACGGCCTGATCAATGCCGTCGCCGTGCTGATCATCGCCTGTCCCTGCGCGCTCGGACTCGCCACGCCGATGTCGATCATGGTTGCGACCGGCCGTGCTGCCGCCGCGGGCGTGTTGTTCCGTGACGCAGCCGCGATCGAAGGCCTGCGTCTGGTCGATGTACTGATCGTCGACAAGACCGGCACCCTGACCGAAGGCCGTCCCGCCTTTGAACGTGTCGTGCCTGCGCAGGGGTTTTCCGGGGAGGATGTGCTGCGGTTTGCCGCGGGACTGGATCAGGGCAGCGAGCATCCGCTGGCGCGCGCCATCGTCGAAGAGGCGAAGCGGCGCGGGCTTGAACTGTCCCGCGCGGAAGCCTTCGAGTCGGCAACCGGCATCGGCGCGCGCGGCAGCGTGGAGGGAAAGAGGATCAGTGTCGGCAACACGGCTCTTATGGAGCAGGAAGGTGTGCGCTGGCAGGAACTGCAGGAACAGGCGGAGCGGTTGCGGCGGGAAGGCGCCAGCGTGATGTATGTCGCCGCGGATGGAACGTTGTACGGCCTGATTGCAGTCATCGATCCGGTGAAACCTTCGACTCCGGCGGCGATCCGGCGACTGCGGGAGCAGGGTATCCGCATCATCATGGCGACCGGCGACGGGCCGACGACCGCGCGCGCGGTTGGCGCGAAACTCGGCATCGACGAAATTCATGGCGAGGTGAGGCCTGCCGACAAATTGCAGTTGGTGGAACGCCTGCAGGCGCAGGGACACAAGGTTGCGATGGCCGGTGACGGCATCAACGACGCGCCGGCCCTGGCGAAGGCGGACGTGGGCATCGCGATGGGCACCGGCACCGACGTCGCGATGCACAGCGCGCATCTTACGCTGGTCAAAGGTGATCTGCTTGGGATCGCGCGTGCGCGCGCCATTTCGGAGGCGACGGTGCGCAACATGCGGCAGAATCTGGGTTTCGCTTTTATTTATAACTCGGCGGGAGTGCCGGTCGCCGCGGGAGTGCTGTACCCCTTCACCGGGCTGCTGCTGTCGCCGATGATCGCCGCCCTCGCCATGAGCCTGAGCTCCGTTTCCGTCATCGCCAATGCTTTGCGTCTGCGAGTCAAGGCGGACTGACGATGTGGTATTTCACGATCAAGGTTCTGGTCACGGCGCTGGTTGTTGCCGGGATCAGCGAATTGTCGCGGCGCTACGAACTCTTCGCTGCCGCGCTCGCTTCACTGCCGCTGGTGTCCATCCTGGCCTTTGTCTGGATATATCTCGAAACCTCGGATACACAGAAGCTTGGCGCTTTGTCGCGGAACATCTTCTGGCTGGTACTGCCGTCGCTGGTATTCTTTCTGGTTTTTCCCGCGTTGCTGAAGCAGGGTATGGGCTTCTGGCTTGCCCTGCCGTTGTCCTGCCTCGTCATGCTGGGAGCATACGCGCTGATGTTGTGGCTGCTGAAAATTGTCTGAGCCCGCCGGATAGCCATGGCTTTTATAGTTTTCTTTCTCGCAGGGACGCGGGGAGCGTAGAGAATAAGAATTAAAATCCAACTCTGTAAATCCGGGTTTCCCGGCAATGCCGATTTACTTTACCCGGCGCTTCGCAGCGCCTCTGCGTCTCTGCGAGAGACGATTCTTTTTAGTGTTTTGCGGCTTCGACGGGCTTGGCCTGGATCAGGATGCCGAGCAGCGGGTGATCGATGTGATGCAGCTCGCCGCTGCGCATGCGGCGGTGGGCCTTGATATTGAAGCCGTACAGAGTTTGCTGAGTGGTTTCGCGCGCGTCGATCGCAGGCTCAAACGCCCCGGCCTGTGTATCATCCGGCACCCATGCGACGCTGTAGGACGCGCGCGGATCGCGTGCGCCGGTTGACTTCCGTTCCGGTTGGACAAGCGTCAGCGTCACGGGTTTCAGCAGCAGCAGGTCAGCGTAGACGTGCAGGTAACGGCTCAATACGATCTTGACGTCGCCCTCCAGTTCATAGAGCAGGTTTCCGGTTTTGGCCTCTGTCATTGTGTAGCGGCGGATGGTGACTTCGGGCAGTAAATCCTGTTCGACGAAACCTTCCTCGAACAGCCCGAATTCGGAACCGGCGGCAACCCGCTCCGGGGACTGATACCGGCGGCCGGCTCGTATATGAACGCTGACCGCCTGTTCGGCGCCCAGGCCACGCTGCCGCCATGCGCTGTAGTTCAGGACTTCGTAACGGACGGATTTGTCCAGTTTTTCCTGCATGGCGCCGAAGCTCGATGTTTCCAGTCTTTGAAAATCGGCACGGTATTTGGGATCGATGCCGTCGATATCGACGGTATTCGCGGTATCGGGCAGCGACCAGCGCTCAGGCCAGTTCTCCGAGGCGAACTCCTCGGGATTACTGTATTTGAAAATCAGCAGCTCAACATCGTACCAGCGGTCTTCTTGCGGGGCCGGAGCCGGTTGCGCCTGAGCGCCTTGCAGCAGGCTGAAAAATACCATTCCGCAATAAGCGGAATTACGGAGAGCACGCAGCAGGCGATTTATAAACATTCTCAGGCGGCCTTTTTATTTCTCAGGTGTCGGATCAGTTGCGATACGAATTTGATGCGGGCCTCCAGTGTCGAGGCGCCTCGTGGTTTGAAATTCAACTTCTGTTTGCCGTCGAACTTGTACAGCGCGGGCTCAGTTTGAATTAATTTGATCAGCCTTTCAATAGCGATGTCGGGGTTCTCCGCGAATTCGATAAATCCATTGCCGTGCGCGTCGGTCTTGACACGGCGGATACCCGCCGCGCGCACCTCGAACTTGAGCCCGGCGATGCCGAACAGATTTTTCGCCGGTTCCGGCAGCAGGCCGAAGCGGTCGATCAGTTCCACTTGCAGCTCGTTCAGTTCCTCGCCGCTCGCGGCATTGGCGATGCGCTTGTACAGCACCAGCCGCGTGTGCACGTCGTAAATATAGTCCTGCGGCAGCAGGGCGGGCGCGGCGAGATCGATTTCCAGACTGTCGTGCAGCGGCTGTTCAAGCGCCGGTTCCTGGCCGCTCTTCAATGCCTTGACCGCTTTTTCCAGCATCTCCGTGTAGAGCGTATATCCGATTTCCTGGATCTGGCCGCTCTGCTCGTCGCCGAGCAGTTCGCCGGCGCCCCGGATTTCAAGGTCATGCGAGGCGAGCGAGAAGCCGGCGCCGAGATCCTCCAGCGAGGCGATGGCTTCCAGCCGTTTTTTCGCGTCAGCCGTAACGCCGGCGATCGGCGGCGTCAGCAGGTAGGCGTAGGCGTGGTGATGCGAGCGGCCGACGCGGCCGCGCAGCTGATGCAGTTGCGCCAGCCCGAATTTATCCGCGCGGTTGATAATGATGGTATTGGCGGTCGGGATATCGATTCCGCTCTCGATGATGGTGGTGCAGAGCAGGATGTTGTAGCGCTGGTGGTAGAAGTCGGACATGATCTTCTCCAGCTCCCGCTCCGGCAGCTGGCCGTGCGCAATGGCCAGTCTGGCCTCCGGCAGAAGTTTTGTCAGCTCGCCGGCGATACGCGCGATGCTGTGCACTTCGTTGTGCACGAAGTAGATCTGGCCGCCGCGCTTGAGCTCGCGCTGGCAGGCCTCGATGATATACTGGTCGTTCCACTCGATGATGAAGGTGCGGATGGCGTTGCGCCGCGGCGGTGGAGTTGCGATGATGGACAGATCGCGCAACCCTGAGATCGCCATGTTCAGAGTGCGCGGGATCGGCGTCGCTGTAAGCGTCAGCACGTCGACTTCGGCGCGCAGTGATTTCAGCCTTTCCTTGTGCGTGACGCCGAAACGGTGCTCCTCGTCGACGATGACGAGACCGAGGTCGCGGAACCGCACGTCCTTCTGCAGCAGGCGGTGTGTGCCGATCACCACGTCCACCTTGCCATCGGCCAGGTTCTGCAGCAGCTGCTGCTGTTCCTTGGAGCTGCTGAAGCGTGACAGCGATTCGATGCGGTATTGCCAGTCGGCGAAACGGTCGCTGAAATTCTGGTAGTGCTGCTGCGCGAGCAATGTAGTCGGAACCAGGATGGCCACCTGTTTCGCGTCCTGCAATGCAGCGAAGGTGGCGCGCATGGCGACCTCGGTCTTGCCGAAGCCGACGTCGCCGCAGACCACCCGGTCCATCGGCGTGCCGGAAGTCATGTCCTGGATCACGCTGTCAATGGCGGCCTGCTGGTCCGGCGTTTCCTCGAAGGGGAATTGGGCGGCGAAGGCGCTGAGCTCGTTCTCGCCCGGCTTGAAGGCATGGCCGCGGCGCGCGGCGCGGCGCGCGTACAGGTCCAGCAGTTCGGCGGCGATGTCGCGCACCCGCTGCGCGGCCTTGCGTCGGATCTTCTGCCACTGTTCGCCGCCCAGCTTGTGCAGCGGCGCGCTTTCGGGTGAAGCCCCGGTATAGCGGCTGATCAGGTCCAGCGAGGCCACCGGCACGAACAGCTTGTCGCCGTCGGCGTATTCAAGCGCCAGGAATTCGGTGGCGATGCCGCCGATCTCGAGAGTCTGCAGGCCCTGGTAACGGCCGATGCCGTGATACTCGTGCACCACCGGTGCGCCGATATGCAGGTCGGTCAGCGAGCCGATAATGGCCTCGATATCGCGCGCCTGCCGGTCGCGGCGGCGACGCCGCTGCTGTACGCGTTCGCCGAAGATCTGCGCTTCATCGATCAATGCGAGCTGTGAGCCTATGAGTACGCCCTGTTCGAGCGCCCCGATGATGATGCCAAGGCGCTCCCGCGAGGACAGGAATCCTTGCCAGCTTTCGTGCGCGAGCGGATGTACGTCGATGTTGTGCAGCAGCTGCAGCAAGGCTTCGCGGCGGCCGGCGGACTCGCAGACAAACAGGATGCGGCCGCCGAAATCCTCGATGAAGCGCTGCAGCGCGAGACTGGGCTGCTCCGCGCGCGGATTCAGCTGCAGCGCGGGCGGCTGGCGCGTCTCGCAGTTGATCTGACCGTCGCTCCCGGCCTGCCCCTCAAGGGCGAAGGGCCGCACGCTGGCCTGCGGGCGCCGCGTGAGTTCGGCCGCAAGTTGCGCGGGAGAAAGGTACAGCTCTTCCGGTTTTAATATGGGACGCTCGATATCATGGGCGAAACTTTCATGACGCGTGGCGACTTCGGAATGAAATGCGGCGGCGGCGTGCTCGATATCGCCCGGTGCGATTACCAGTTCTCCCGCCGGCAGGTAGTCGAAGAGGTTGCGTGTGGAGTCAAAAAACAGCGGCAGGTAGTATTCGGCGCCGGCGGCCGCGATGCCCTGGCTGATATCCTTGTAAACCGGGTTCGCTTGCGGGTTACCCTCGAAACGATTGCGGTAACGGTTACGGAAGGCGGTGATCCCGCTCTCGTCGAGCGGGAATTCGCGCGCCGGCAGCAGGCGCACCGATTCGAGTTTTGCTCCGGAGCGCTGCGTGGCCGGATCGAAGTCGCGGATGCTTTCGATTTCGCGATCGAACAGGTCGAGGCGGTAGGGCCGGGTGCTGCCCATGGGGAAGATATCCAGGATCGAGCCGCGTACGGCGAACTCGCCGTGCTCCATGACCTGGGCGACATGCCGGTAGCCGCCGGCGATCATCTGCTCGCGGAACTGCGCGGTATCGACCTGCTGCCCGGCGCCCAGTTGGAATACGTACTGGCGGATGTATTCCGGCGGCGGCAGCCGGTGCAGCAGTGTGCGCGCGGCGACGATCACCGCACCGCGCTTTAATTGCGGCAATTCATACAGGGTCAGCAGGCGTTGCGAAACGATATCCTGGTGCGGCGAGAAATGATCGTAGGGCAGGGTTTCCCAGTCTGGAAAGATATGCAGCGGATACTGTGTGCCCTTGAAGTAGAACTTCAATTCCAGTTCCAGCCGCGTTGCGTCCGCGATGGTGTCGGTAATGACCAGGCTGACGCCGGGATGTTGCAGGCACAGCTCCGCCACCGCCAGGCTGCGCGCCGCGCCGTACAGGCGGCCGAGCCGCAGCTTCGAGACGCCTTGTGGGGGCGCAGGCAGATTCAGCGTTAATAAGGGAGAAGTCATCTTGAGCGAAACAATTTCAAACCACCGGGCGCACAGAGAACACAGAGATTAACTGGAAGCATATAAGAATTATTTCCTGTCTCTGTGCCCTCTGTGTTCTCTGTGGTTGGTAATTAATTGCGAAAACGCTTGCTAAGGTCCTGGTAGGCGTCGATGCGGCGGTCGCGCAGGTAGGGCCAGATGCGGCGCAGGCGCTCGCTTGCCTTCATATCGAGTTCGGCGGTCAGCAGCGCAGCGTCCGTCTGCGCATGGGCGAGAAATTCGCCCTGTGGTCCACAGATGAAGCTGTTACCCCAGAAGTCCGCGTTGGCGCTTTCCGCCCCGACCCGGTTGCAGGCGATCAGCGGCAGGTTGTTGGCGATGGCGTGCCCGCGCTGCACGGTGACCCAGGCTTCGAGCTGGCGCTGCCGCTCGGCCTCGGTATCGCGGGTATCCCAGCCGATCGCGGTCGGATAAATCAGGATATCGGCGCCGGCCATGGCCATCAGGCGCGCCGCTTCCGGGAACCACTGATCCCAGCACACCAGCACGCCCAGAGTGCCGAGCGAGGTCCTGATCGGCTGGAAGCCGAGGTCGCCGGGCGTGAAGTAGAATTTCTCGTTGTAACCCGGGTCGTCGGGTATGTGCATCTTGCGGTAGCGGCCGGCCAGGCTGCCGTCGGTGTCGAAGACGACCGCGGTGTTGTGGTATACCCCGGCGGCGCGGCGTTCGAAGATGGAACCGACGAGCACGACCTTGAGCTCGGCGGCGCAACGACCGAGCATCTCGGTCGCCGGTCCCGGAACGGGCTCGGCGAGGTCGAAATTGGCGGTGTCCTGCGCGGTGCAGAAGTAGGGCGTGGTGTGCAGCTCGGGTAAGACGACCAGCTTCGCGCCGGCCGCGGCCGCCGCGCGCACGCCTTCGATGTTGTGCTTCAGGTTGGCCTGTTTGTCGTCGCGATAGGCCTGTTGTACCGCCGCGACCTTGATCATGTTATCCATAGAACCTATCTCAAAAGACTAACCACCGAGAGCACAGAAAATTTCTATAAAAGGGCTTCCAGCTGCAAGTTTCAGGCGGCAGGCGTATAGCTTGCAGCCTGGATTCTGGCCTGAAAGATAAACTCTGTGCGCTCCGTGTGCTCCTTGGTTTGATTACTTTCATGCCTCGGCCGTTGCCTGGAAAAATTCCGGATTCAGGGTGCCGGCGGTGAACTGCATGGTGAGGCAATGGACGCCGCCATTTTGTTCAATAAACGTGCGACTATCAATGCCGATTACGCGGCGTCCGAGGAAACTGTCGGCGATGATGTCCCGCGCCTTGAAGTCCGCGGGACCGTCATAGGCCGGCACCAGCACTGCATCGTTCAGGACCAGGAAGTTGAGATAACTCGCGGGCAGGCGCCGGCCGTCCACAATGCTGTATACCGGCTGCGGCATGGGCAGCGGGCGCAGTTGATAGGGTTTGCCCGAGGCATCGGTAAAGGATTTCAGTTCGGCCTCCATGGCTTTGAGCGCCGCGTAATGCTCGTCGGCGGAATCAGTGCATTGGACATAGAGTATGGTGTGAGGGTCGGCGAAGCGCGCCAGGTTGTCGATATGGCTGTCGGTATCGTCGCCGGCGAGATATCCGGAGTCCAGCCACAGCACGCGCTGGATCGGCAGCCATTTTTTCAACTGAGCCTCCACCTGCGAGCGCTCGGCCGAGTTACGCTGCTCCGACAGCAGGCAGCGGCTGGTGGTCAAGAGGGTGCCCGCGCCGTCGGATTCAATGCTGCCGCCTTCCAGTATGAAATCGCAGGCTTTGAGGGGGGCGGCGAAGGCCCCGAGCCTGCTCAGTCCGCCGTTGATGGCATCGTCTCTCGACGACGAGTATTTGCCGCCCCAGGCATTGAAGCGGAAATCGAGCAACAGAGGTTTGCCATTCTGGATGCAGGCGATGGCCCCGAAGTCGCGGCTCCAGGTATCGTCGGAGGGTACCCAGCAGCAGCGAAAGCGTGCAGGATCCGCTCCCCGAGCGAGCAGGCTTGCCTGAACTTCGGGAACCCGGTCTTCGTCGGGACAGGCGATGATCAGGCGTTCGCTCCGGCAAATGATCGAGGCCAGTTCGGCGAAATGTGCGATTGCGTCATGCCATAGCGGGCTCCAATCGCCGTCATGGCGAGGCCAGGTCAGCAACACACCGTCCTGACGCTCCCATTCGGCCGGAACGTAATCGATTTTGGACCGGTACATATATTTCTATTGGGCGGGAATATCCAGGGTATCGCCGCCGCTTTGGCGGTCGGCGGGAGTGGCGGTTTCGGGAGACGCATCCACGCCGGGTTGAGCGCCGGCGGAAGCGCCGCTTGCGGACGCATTACCGGTATCCGTGCCGGTTTCGGGAATGCCGGCCGCGGGGGCCGGGGCGGGCTGTTCGGAAGGAACAGCCGAACCTTGTTCCACGGCCGGTTGTCTTTGTACGGTGTGTACCACGTGGTCGTATTCGAAAACCACGATAAAATCCGCGTAAATCCACTTGGTGATCGGCGGTTCACCCACCGGACCTTCGACCCGCTGGGGGGCGCCGAAACGGGTTTCGACGGCGCTCTTGTCGAGGCCGCTTTCAGGCAGGCGGGCTTGGGCGGAGGCGAACTGGGCCATGCCCAGACCGGCGATCAGAGAGATCACAACCAGATGGCTGCGTAGAGCGTGCATAATTCCGTCCCGTCAGTATGCGATGTCACAAAGTATAACCAATTTTGAGCCTTCTCCCACTGTGAAAACAGACATTTAACAGACATTTTTAACGGACTGTGTTCTAATCACAGCCCGTAGAATTTATCTCAAAATGTCAGGAGCTCAAACGGAATATACCCTGTGTTCGCACACGGGGCGCCGGGCGGGGGCCTGCGTAGAAACAGTCGCGTTGAGATTTTTGCATAGATTAAATATGGTTCGGCAATGGCGCACGCACGATAATTTTAGTTTGAGATAGGTTCATGTTTTATCCGTTGGAATTCTTTATCGGATTACGTTACACGCGGGCCAAGCGGCGTAACCATTTTATTTCCTTTATATCGGTCATTTCCATTCTCGGCATCGCCATCGGCGTGGCCACTCTCATTACCGTCCTGTCCGTGATGAACGGGTTTGAAAAAGAGCTGCGCGAGCGCATCCTGGGCATGGTATCCCACGCCACGATCAGCCCCGTCGACGACGGAATTCCGGATTGGGAGAAGCTTATAGAGCAGGCGAAACAAAATCCGCTGGTGATCGGGGCCGCGCCCTACATCGAGGGCGAGGGGCTGATGAAGAGCGGCTCAAGTGTACACGGCGTTTCGATCCGCGGCGTGTTACCCGAATATGAGACGACGGTTTCGGAAGTCGGTGAAAAAATGGTCGAGGGCGACCTGCGCGGTCTCGAACCCGGAAAGTACGGCATCGTGCTCGGTCGCGAGCTGGCGATGCTGATGGGCGTGGGGGTGGGCGACGCTGTCATTCTCATTACCCCGCAGGCGAATGTCACCCCGGTAGGCGTGTTGCCGCGCATGCGTCGTTTCACCGTGGTCGGCATATTCGAAGTCGGCATGGAAATATACGACCGCGCGCTGGCCCTGCTGCATATGCAGGACGCCGCCGCCCTGATGCGCGTGGGCGATGCCGGCGTCAGCGGGGTGCGTCTTAAGTTGAGTGATATGATGCAGGCGCGCGAAGTGGCCGCCGAACTCGCGGAAACACTGGAAGGGCATTACTGGATCAGCGACTGGACGCGCCAGCATGTGAATTTCTTCAAGGCGGTGGAGATGGAAAAGCATGTGATGTTCGTCATCCTGACGCTGATCCTTACCGTGGCCGTGTTCAATATCGTGTCCACACTGGTGATGGTGGTGACGGACAAGCAGAGCGATATCGCCATCCTGCGCACGCTCGGCCTGTCGCCCGCGGGTGTGATGAAGATATTCATTATTCAGGGGGTCGTGATCGGCTTTGTGGGAGCTTTCTGCGGAGTCGTTTTCGGCGCCTTGCTGGCGCTGAACGCGGAGCAGATCGTGGCGTTTCTGGAACAGATCTTCCATGTCAAATTTCTTTCGCCCGACGTTTACTACATCAGCAAGCTGCCTTCGGACCTGCATTGGTCCGATGTCGGAGTCGTAGGCCTGGTTTCATTTGTGCTTTCGGTACTGGCGACCCTGTATCCAGCCTGGCGCGCGGCCAAGATACAGCCGGCGGAGGCGCTCCGGTATGAGTAATCCGCTCGTACTTGAATGCCGCGGGCTGGCAAAGACTTTCACCGAGATCGGCGCGCCGGTGGAAGTGTTGAAATCGGTGGATCTGAAGCTTTATGCCGGGCAGCAGCTGGCCGTGGTGGGCGCTTCCGGTTCCGGCAAGAGCACCTTGCTGCATCTGCTGGGCGGCCTCGATCGGCCGAGCGCGGGTTCCGTTCTGATCGGTGACCGCGATATTGTCGGGCTTTCCGATGCCGAGTGCGGGCGCGTGCGCAACCGGATGCTGGGCTTTGTCTACCAGTTCCATCATCTGCTGCCGGAATTCACCGCGCTCGAAAACGTCTCGATGCCTTTGCTGATTCGCGGCGCGCCGGTGGACGAGGCGCGGACGCGGGCCTTCGAGTTGCTGCGCCAGGTCGGCCTCGAGCAGAGGCTGGAACATAAGCCGGCGGAACTCTCGGGCGGCGAGCGCCAGCGGGCAGCGGTGGCGCGGGCGCTGGTGACAAAACCGGCTTGCATACTGGCGGACGAACCTACCGGCAACCTGGACCAGCGCAATGCGGCGCAGATTTATGATTTGATGCTGGAGCTGAATGCCACGCAGGGCACGGCCATGATCATCGTGACGCACGATCTCGGGTTGGCGCGGCGTATGCAGAGCGTGCACACTTTGCAAAACGGACGCTTGCAAACCTAGCGAACGCCAATTAATGCACGGCGTTCATTGATTATTGTTCGCCGATTACTTGCCGCGGCCGGTTTTTCTGGAACTGCTCTTGCCGCTGTCGCCGTGACTTTTGCCCGGCTCGCCCCTGGTTTTATCCGTGTTCCCCTTGTCCTTGCGCAGCGCGAAACGGTTGATGCCGAGATTTCGCAGCAGCTTGCGTTCCTTGATGCGCTGTATCAGGTGCAGTCGCCACAATAAGTGCATGCCGAAAAATCCCGCCAGCCCCAACAGGGATCCCATGAAGAGGCATCCCGCCAGGAATGGGCGCCAGCGCGCGCCGAGTTCGAGGAACAGCCAGTCGAGGCTGGGCTCGAACTGGAAGTGAGACATATCGGCCCCGGTCAGCTTCGCCCCGACTTCATAGGCCATATAGAACATGGGGGGTATGGTCAGCGGATTGCTGATCCAGACCAGCATGACCGCGATCGGAAGATTGACGCGGAACGCGATCGCCAGCAGCGCCGCCGGCAGCGTCTGAAAGGGTATTGGCATGTAAGCCGTGAACAGACCGATACCGAAAGCTCCGCATACGGAATAGCGGTTCAGGTGCCAGAGATTCGGATCGTGCAGTAACTGACCGAGGAACTGCAACGATTTCTCGTTTCGGATCTGTTCCGCGGTCGGGAGGTATTTTTTAAGGCGTTTGACAGGCACGGAGATGAGGTTGACCTTTTGTATGACGCATTGTAACGAGTTGCCGACTAGAATGGCAATTTAGCCCGCAATGCGGGCGTACAGGGAACCAGGGCGGAGTGCAAGCAACGTACAGCAGGACCGGTTTTGCCGCCGGTATTACAACCGTATCACGCGCCGCAATCATATGTGCTTTTGTAGGCGGTGCTTTATGGGTGCAGCGATGGGCCGCTTTGCCCGCATCCGGCTGGTGTTTGTGCGGCGGAGCATTGCTGGTGTGTTGGCGGCGTTGGCCGCGTTATCGCGGGTTGTACGCGGCCCTGTTAGGGATCTGTTGCGCCGTGTTCTGGGGCAACTGGCGCCTGCACACTGTTCTGCCCGAAGATCTGGCGGGCCGCGATCTTGGGGTTGAAGGCTATATCGCCACCATTCCGGATACGCATGAACGCGGGCTGCGTTTTGATTTTGCAGTGATGGCCTATCCGGATATAAGCCAGGATCTTGCGGCTGGACTGCCACGGCTGCTGCGGCTCAGCTGGTACGATTCCGCCACTTCGCCCCGGCAGTCGCCGCTTCCTGGCGAGTACTGGCGCCTGAAAGTACGCCTCAAGCCGGCGCACGGCTTCATGAACCCCGGAACTTTCGATTATGAAGCCTTGCTATGCGGGCAGGGGATCAGGGCCACCGGTTATGTACGCGGCGACGGCAACCAGCGTCTGCGCGCTGCAAGTGGAAGATTCATTCTGCAGCGACTCCGCCATTCCATTCTGTCGCGCATCCGCGCGCTGGCCCCCGCGGGCGCATATACGGGGCTGATCAGCGCCCTCGCCATCGGCTATCAGAGTGATATCACGCGCGAGCAATGGCAACTGTTGGCGGATACCGGCACCACTCACCTGATTTCGATATCGGGGCTGCATATCAGCATGGTGGCGGGCCTGTGCTGCTGGCTGGCGTTCTGGCTGCACGCGGGGCTGCTGTCCCGGTTCGCCACGCGCTATCCGCTATGGCCCGCTCAGCGTACGGCTGCGACAGCCGGTTTATGCAGTGCGCTAGTTTATTGCGCGCTCGCGGGATTTTCCCTGCCAACGGTCCGTTCGCTGCTGATGCTGTCGGTGGTGTTTTGCGCGTTGTTCTTTTATCGATTGCTGCGTCCCTGGCAATCCCTGCTGACTGCGCTTGCGCTGGTGGTCGCCTTCGATCCTTTCGCCCTCAACAATGTCAGCTTCTGGCTGTCCTTCAGTGCCGTGGCGGTGCTGGTGTATTTGTTGAGCGGGCGCTTCAGATCAAAAAAGACGGAGTGGCGCGCGGCCGGATGGCGGCGCGGCCTGTATCGCTGGGGGTTCGTGCAGCTCGCCCTGGTGCCCGCGCTGATTCCGCTGACACTGTTCTGGTTCGGCCGCACCGCGCTCACAGCCACGCTCGCCAATTTCATCGCGATACCTCTGGTGAGCTGCATCGTCGTGCCGCTGATATTGCTGGCGGCGGCCGCCGCTTTTATCAATCAGATCGCAGCCGTTTCGCTGTTTACAGCCGCCGCGCTATTGCTGCAATGGCTGTGGCAGGTGTTGCAGTGGCTGGCGGCGCTGCCGTATGGGCAATGGTCCCAGTATCCACCGCCGCCCGCGCTGCTGGCGCTGGCGGTGTGCGGTCTCCTCTGGCTGTTGGCGCCGCGTGGAGTGCCTGCCCGCTGGGCGGGTATCGCCTGTCTGTTGCCGGTGTTCTGGCATCAGCCGCCGGGCCCTCCCGCCGAGGGGGATGCCTGGCTGACGGTGCTGGATGTGGGTCAGGGCACGGCTGCGGTTGTGCGTACCCGGCGGCATGTGCTGCTGTATGACACGGGTCCCCGTTTCAGCCGGGATTTCGACGCCGGTTCCGCCGTGGTCGTACCCTATTTACGAGCGCAAGGCGTGCGCGTGCTGGATATGCTGGTGGTGTCGCATTCCGACAATGACCACCAGGGCGGAGTGGAAGCCGTGCTGCGGGCGATACCCGCGCGCAGGGTACTGGCCGGAGAACCTGCGCGCTATCCGCAGGCGCTGCCGTCCGCCGGGCCTTGCGGAAGGGGGCAGCGCTGGCAGTGGGACGGTGTCAGCTTTGAAATACTCGCGCCTGCGCCCGATTCTACTGCGCGGGGCAATAATGCCTCCTGTGTGCTCAGCATCGAAACTCCGGGAGGCGCCATCCTGCTGCCAGGTGATATTGAACGGGAAGTGGAAGAGTACTTGCTCTCGGAAAGCGGCCTGCATCCGGCCGATATTCTGCTGTTGCCGCATCATGGCAGCCGTTCTTCCTCGACTCCGGACTTTGTTGCCGCCGTGCATCCGCGCTATGCGGTAGCGACCGCTGATTACCGCAACCGTTATGGCTTCCCCGCGGCGGACGTTGCCGCCCGTTACCGCGAGGCGGGCGCCAGGCTGCTGGTAACCGGATACACCGGAGCGGTCGAGTTCAGGCTTGATCATGCGCTCGGGGTCGCCGAACCGGTGCTGTACCGCCAGGCCGGCCGCCGTTACTGGCAGCATATCCCGCTTCCGGGAGACTGAAGATTTTACCCTTGAAATCCAGTATCATGCGGGCTGAATTTAAAGCGGGACTGTCATGTTCGAGATTGTTAAAGCCGGTGGCTTGATAATGTGGCCGATCATCGGGGCTTCGGTAATCGCCCTTGGAATCGTGATTGAACGTTTCTGGACCTTGCGCCGCGACCGGGTTTCGCCGCCCAACATGGTCCAGCAGATCAGGCTCTGGGTGCAGAATAACGAACTGGACGAGGCCCGCATCCGCGCCATTTATGAAAGTTCGCTGCTCGGCCGCGTGCTGGCGGCGGGGCTGGTGAACCGCAAATCCAGCCGCGAGATTCTCAAGGAATCCATCCAGGACGCCGGCCGGCATACCGTGCCCGAACTCGAGCGCCACCTGCGGACGCTCGGTACTATCGCCGCTATCGCCCCTTTCATGGGGCTGCTCGGTACGGTGTTCGGGATGATCGCCATGTTTTCCGGTATCGGACACCAGGGTCTCGGCGATCCCTCGGTGGTGGCGGACGGCATCGCGCAGTCGCTGGTCGCGACCGCAAGCGGCCTGATCGTCGCCATACCCAGCCTTATTTTCTACCGCTACTTCCGCGGCCGGGTGAACGACCTGCTGCTCGACATGGAGAGCGAAGCGATCCGGCTGGTCGAAATCCTGCAGGGCCGGCGCGAGTCCGTGCGGGAGAAGTGATTCCATGGATTTCCGTCCGTCCGGCGCGCGCGAAGACGAAGAGCCCGAAATCAACCTGATCGCCCTGATCGACGTCCTGCTGATGACGCTGATCTTCCTGCTGGTCACCACCAGCTTTTCGAAGGAGGCGCGTCTCAGCATAAAACTGCCTTCGGCTTCACAGCAGGCGGCACAGCCGGCCGAGGCGCCGCTTGAAATCGCCATCGACGAGCAGGGGCGCTATTATGTCGGCGGCAACGAACTGGTTAACAGCCGCCCCGAAACCCTGCAGCAGGCCTTGCAGCAACTGGCGGCCGGCCATAAGGACCAGTCGTTGGTAATTCGCGCCGACGCACGCACTCCCCACCATTTCGTCGTGATCGCCATGGATGCCGCCGCGCGGCTGGGTCTGGTGCGTCTCTCGATCGCAACCACCCAAACCCAAGACTGATGTCCGAAACCGTTCCCACCTATTCCGGCAGCGTCGTTTATCGGCGCCTGATAAGTTACATGGGTCCCTATCGGCCGGCATTTCTGTTCGGCATTCTGGGTATGGTCGTGTATTCGATCGCCGAGGTGAAGATGGCGGCGATCCTCCGGGTTGTGGTTGATGAAGTATTTATCACCCAACAGCACGCCGTGGTCATGCAGATACTGCTCAGCATGCTGGCCATCATTGTCTGCCGCAGCAGCGGTACTTTCATCATGGAATATTTCATGGCCAAGGCCGGCCGCGGCATCATCAAGGATCTGCGCATGGCGATGTTCGGCAAGGTGCTCAAGATGCCGAACTCGGAGTACGACAAGAGTTCTTCGGGCGAACTGCTTTCCATGTTTTCCTACAATGTGGAGCAGGTGTCGGAAGCCTCCACCACCGTGGTCACCACGCTGATCAAGGATACCGTCCTCATCATCGCCATGATCAGTTACATGCTGTACACGAATTACAAACTGGCCGCGGTATTCTTCATTTTCATTCCGCCGATCGCGATCATTGTTTATACCGTCAGTTCCCGTTTCCGCAAGCTCAGCAAGCGCATCCAGCAATCGGTGGGAGTGGTGACCCATATCGCCAATGAAACAATCGACGGCCACCAGGTGGTGAAGGTTTTCGGTGGCGAGCGCAAGGAACTGGAGACTTTCAGGGGCGCCAATGAGCACAACTACCGGCAGAATCTGAAACTGACTTTGGCGCGCATCATGAGCGACGCCATGATCCAGACCATTGCCGCCAGTGCCTTGCTGGGCGTGATTTATTTTGCGGCATCGGGCTATCTTGGCAATGTTACGCCGGGCCTGTTCTCATCCTTCATGGTGGCGATGGTGCGGATGTTTCCCTCCTTAAAAAATATCACGAATATCAATGGCCAGCTGCAGAAAGGCATTGCGGGCGCGCAGTCGATTTTCGCGATGCTGGACGTTGAATCGGAAAAAGACACCGGTACTCTTGAGGTAACACGCGCCGACGGGCGCATTGAGTTCCGGAATGTGAATTTCAGCTACAACCCGGCCAAGGGCAGGGTGCTGGATGAAATCTCCTTCGTCGCGGAGCCGGGCGAGACCATCGCCCTGGTCGGCCGCTCAGGCAGCGGTAAATCGACTCTTGTGAAGCTGCTACCGCGCTTTTATGAAGTGGCCGAGGGCAAGGTTCTGCTGGACGGGTACGATATTAACGAGTACCGCTTGCAAAACCTGCGCGATCAAATCGCGTTGGTCAGCCAGCATGTCACCTTGTTCAATGATACTGTGGCCAACAACATCGCCTACGGGCGCCTGGCCAAGGTCAGCCGCGAGGATATCAGGGAGGCGGCGAAAGCCGCCTACGCCCTCGATTTTATCGAGCACTTGCCCGAGGGTTTCGATACTATCGTCGGCGAGGACGGCGTCCTGCTGTCCGGCGGGCAGCGCCAGCGAATAGCGATCGCCCGCGCCATTCTGAAAGACGCGCCGATCCTGATTCTGGACGAGGCGACCTCGGCGCTGGATTCGGAATCGGAAAAGCAGATCCAGCGCGCGCTGGACCGTCTGATGAAGAACAGGACCACCATCATGATCGCGCACCGGCTCTCCACTATCGAGAAAGCCGGCCGCATCCTGGTGCTGGACCACGGGCGGATCGTGGAGCAGGGCTCGCACCGCGAGCTGCTCGCGAAAAAGGGCCATTATGCCTCGCTGCATGCCTTGCAGTTCGACGCAGACGGCATCGCCGCCAGTTACGAGCCGGTCGCTGAGGAGTCCATGCAGCATATGCTCTATCCCATGGCGCAGCATAATTTTCTCGCGGAAAAACCCGGAGCTTCAATGTGGGAAACCCTGTGGTACGGTTATCATCCGTTTGCCCAGCTGCTGGCGCCCCTCGGTTACCTGTTTGGCGTAATCGTCGGCCTGCGCCGCTTTCTCTATCATTCGGGTCTGTTGCGGGTGCGCAAATTCCCGGTGCCAGTGATCGTTATCGGCAATATCACGGTCGGCGGCACCGGCAAGACTCCGCTGGTGATCTGGTTGGCCGAGCACTTGAAGAAGCTGGGCTACAGGCCCGGCATCGTCAGCCG
>DASUFE010000051.1:0-13150 GCA_036274675.1 Gammaproteobacteria bacterium | reverse complement strand
CGGATGACGGTGCTGGCCGCGCTGGAGTCGGTCGACTGGGTGGTGTCATTCAGCGAGGACACGCCGGAACGGTTGATTGCAAAATTAAGCCCGGACGTACTGGTAAAGGGTGGCGACTACAAGCCCGACGAAATCGCCGGCTCCAATCACGTGCGCCGTAACGGCGGCGAAGTGGTCGTACTGGATTTTGTGCAGGGGCATTCGACCAGTTCGATCATCAATGGCATACGCGGCGAACAGAAGGGAACGCCAAAAGGAAACGGGAAATGATCGTGGTCACCGGCGGGGCCGGCTTTATCGGCAGTAATCTGGTGAAGGCGCTGAACGGGCTCGGCCGTGCCGATATTCTCGTCGTGGACGATCTGACCGACGGCACCAAGTTCGCGAATCTCGCGGACTGCGATATCGCCGATTACGCGGATTACACTGCTTTCCCGGACATCCTGAGTTACGGACCGGAAAACCTGCAGAAGCCGGAAGTCATCTTTCACCAGGGGGCCTGTTCCACCACCACCGAGTGGAACGGGCGTTTCATGATGGAAGTGAACTATGAGTATTCCAAGAATCTGCTGGCGCATTGCAGCGAACGCGGCATACCTTTTATTTATGCTTCCTCGGCGTCCGTCTATGGCGGCGGCAAGGTGTTCAGCGAGGAGCGGCGGCACGAGAAGCCGCTCAACCTTTACGGTTATTCCAAATTCCTGTTCGACCAGTATGTGCGCGCGCGCCTGCCGCGCCTGCGCAGCCAGGTCGCCGGCGTGCGTTATTTCAATGTTTACGGCCCGCGCGAGCAGCACAAGGGCGGTATGGCGAGCGTGGCCTTTCATTTCAACCGGCAGCTCCAGGAAACCGGCCGCATGCGCCTGTTCAAGGGCAGCGACGGCTACGGCGACGGTGAGCAGCGACGCGACTTTATATATGTCGACGATGCGGTGCGAGTGAACCTGTGGTTATGGAAGAATCCCGCGGTATCGGGCATCTTCAACGTCGGTACCGGACGCAGCCAGACCTTCAATGACGTGGCCCGCGCGGTGCAGCGCCATTACGGGCGCGGCGACATCGAATACATCCCTTTCCCCGAAAATCTGCAGGGGCGCTACCAGAGTTTCACCGAAGCCGATATGTCGCGGCTGCGCGCAGCGGGCTATGCAGAGCCGTTCAAGACCGTCGAAGAAGGGGTGGCTCTCTATTTGAGTTGGCTCAACAATCAATGAGATCGTTGGAAAGAAGTGTCCTGGATATTTTCCGCAGGGGACGCGCTTGCAGCAGATATTGGTGATAGGCCCCTCCTGGGTCGGGGACATGGTGATGGCGCAGAGCCTGTTCATGGATCTGCGCCAGCGTTACCCGCAAGCGGCGATCGACGTAGTCGCGCCGCGGTGGTCCTTGCCGCTGTTGGCGCGTATGCCCCAGATCCGGCAGGGCTTCGGGCTGGAAGCCGCGCACGGCGAGCTCAGGCTGCGGGAGCGCTATCGGCTCGGACGCGAGTTGCGCGCCCGGCGTTACGAGCGCGCGATCGTGTTGACGCGTTCTTTAAAATCCGCGCTGATACCCTACTGGGCCCGTATTCCGCAGCGTACCGGCTACCGCGGCGAATGGCGCTTCGGACTCCTGAATGATATGCGGCCGATGCCCCCGCAGCTCGACCAGACCGTCAAGCGCTTCGTCGCGCTCGGCCTGCCGCGGGGGGAAGCCTGGAGTGAGCGGCCGCTGTCCCAACCCTCGCTCCGGGTCGATGAAGAAAACCGGCGGCGGATGATGCAGCGTCTCGGTCTGAACCTGGAACGGCCTGTCGTAGGAATTATGCCCGGCGCCGAATACGGGCCCGCCAAACAGTGGCCTCCGGAATATTTCGCCGAATTGCTGCGCAGCCTGGCGCAACGCCGCGTCGAGGCCTGGATTTTCGGCTCGCAAAAGGATTACCCGGTCGCCGAGTCAATCGTGCGTCTCTCCGGCGGGTGGGGACGCAACCTCTGCGGGCAGACCCGGCTCGAGGATGCGGTGGATCTGATTTCAGCGGTGTCGGTTGCGGTCAGCAATGATTCCGGCCTGATGCATATCGCGGCTGCGTTGCAGCGGCCGTTGCTTGCCCTGTACGGCTCAAGCTCTCCTGCTTTCACTCCCCCGCTTGACGAGCGCGCCGTCATTTTCTACCGAGCTGTCGAATGCAGTCCGTGTTTTCTGAGAAAGTGTCCCTATGGGCATTATCGCTGCCTGCGGGAAATAACCGTGGGCGACGTGCTGTCCGCAGTCAACGCCACATTAGCCGGCTGAGGATTCGGGGGCGAAGCCGCAACGTGCTGCATTTTTGCCGGGTTTGATTATGGAATGGACGGCGTGTACGCTTTGCGCTGTACATTCAAACGGGCACGGGCAGTGCCGGGTTGTATTTCAAAGCTGTACCGACAGGATAACTCGTTGATAGCATTGTCATTTCGCACCATTCTCGGCAAGGCCGGCGCTGTGCTGGCCATGCTCTTGTTGGTTCCGGGACCGGTGTATTTCCTGATTTTCGAGAAAGTGGGCGGCACAGTCTGGGGGATCAGTGCATTGGCGGGCATTGTTGTCGCCGTGCTGACCTATGACAGATGGTGGCCGGAATTGCGGGAATATGGGCGGCCTGTTTTATGCTGTCTCGCCTTATTGCTGCTGTATCTTATGTTGCCGGTAATGAGCTATCTGCTCGTTGACGGCAGCGATTTCGCGCTGAGCCGGGTTACCCGGCAGTTGCTGTTTCTGGGAACGCCCATGCTCTTGCTTTTATTATGGTGGCTGCGCCCGGGCCTGCTTGCCGTGCTGGCGGTTATCGCCGCGAACGCCGTCTTTTTCGGAATCTATGCATGCTGGTATGCAGAGTCATTTTCCGGACGCGTCCAGGGTGTCGTCCATGCGGTGCACTTCGGCAATATAAGCCTGTTTCTGGGGTTCGCTTCCCTGGCCTTGCTGCCGCTAAGCCGGGGTTATGGCTGGCGTATCCTGGCCGTCCTGGGCGTGGTTCTGGGAGGCGCCGCCTCCATCCTCGCCGGCGCCCGTGGCGGCTGGCTGGCGTTGCCTGTCCTTTTAACCGTTACCCTGATTATGTTGATACGCAGCTACAGATTGCGGCACGGCATGATTTTCGGGATGCTCGGGTTGATCGGTCTGCTGCTGATAGGTTTGTGGCATACAGGGTCGGTGCAAAGGCGCGTTCACAGAGTGGAGCGCGATATTGAGCAGTTATCGCAGGACCAGTGGCTCAACTCCATGGGAACCCGCATTCTGATGTGGGAACAGGCATGGCTTGAGATCCGCGAGGCGCCGTTAAAAGGAACCGGCTTTTCAGGATATCGCGACCGTGTGCAGGCTGCCGTCGAATCCGGAGCATTGCCCGGTAAAATGCTCGATTATGCCTCCGAACCCCACAATGAATACCTTTATCAATGGATGACCCGCGGCTTGGCGGGCATCGTGTTTTTCCTGTTATGCCTGGCCGGCGCCGTCTGGCGGTTTTTACGCTGGCTGGTGCGCGGCGATCCTTCCCGATTGGCCATCGCGCAAGTCGGCCTTTCCCTGGTCACCATGATCGCGATCGGAGGGATGACCATCACTGTTATCGATCAGCGCGCCGTCATCCGCTTTTTGGGATGGATCCTGGCGCTGTTGCTGTATTGCATCTGGCTGAACGGCAAGGAACGCAAGGCGGCGCAAACTCCGCGGGCGGCGGAAGCGCGGGTTACGGCCTGCATACCGCAAAGACAGGCGCGCCCATGAACGCGCCGTATAGCGGTAAACGTATCGCTATCGTATACCGGACTGTATCAGGCCTGTCCGGCGTGCCGGGTGTAGTGCTCGATCATGCGCGGCGTCTCTCGGAGCTCGGACATCGGGTTAGCCTGATCGGAGAGACTTTCGACCGGGAGCGTGTCGCCCGCACCGGGGCTGACAGTATCCGTGTCCGTAAACTGCCGCTACCCAAGTTATGGCGCCTGCGCTGGTTTATGGATCGCGCCGGGCGTTTGTCGCGGAATTTCGATTTCGTGGTCGGCCACGGTCACGGCATGCGCCAGCACGTATTTCATCTGCACAATTGCATACGCCTGGCCTACGAAAAGATGCACGGCCAAGAGCCGCCGCCGGGGGATCCTGTCCTGCTGCTGCAGGAGCGGATGTTGCGGCAGGCCGAGTTCACACTCTGCATTGCCAACTCCCGCCTGATGCAGCGCGAACTGACCGCGCGTTACGGAATACCGGAAAACAGGATCCGTGTCGTTTATCCGGGTTCGGATCTGACGCGCTTCAATACCGGGGACGGCTTCCGCCATCGTGAGGCCGTGAGGCGCGAGCTCGGCGTCGGCGCCTCGACCCTGGTGGCTGGCCTGATCACCTCGGGGGATTTTCGCAAGCGCGGAGTTGATATCGCGATCGATGGGTTCGCGGAACTCCCGGCTGCGCTCCGCCGGCAGACGCTGCTGCTGATTGCAGGCAGGGAGTCCAGGCTTGAAGAGTACCGCCGGCTTGCCGCGGCGCGCGGCCTGGACGGCCAGATACGCTTCCTGCCGCCGACTCCGCAAGTGGAGCGCTATTACCATGCGCTGGACCTGTATATCCATCCTGCGCGCTTCGAGGAATTCGGCCTGAGCGTGCAGGAAGCGATGGCCTGCGGCCTGCCGGTGATCGCCAGCCGCCAGGTGGGGGCGACGGAACTGCTGCCGCCGGCGGCCCGCGATTCGTTGCCCGTGCAACTCGACGCCCCGGAACTCGCCGCGCGTCTGCGGCACATGATCGAGGATGAAAAACTGCGGCAGCAATGGCGTGACTTCGGTCTGCAGGCGGTTGCGAACAATTCCGATGCCGCGAGTTTTGAAAGGGTTTTGGCGGTATACCGGGAAGCCGGGTTGTAAGTTTGACTTACAAAAGAATGTCTCTCACGGAGGCACGGAGAGCGCGCAGCAATAAAATTAATAATTTAAATTAAATCCAAAGTTTTCTTTAATTTTCCAGAATCTGTTTCCATCCCGAACACAATTTAGTTATTTGCTCAGCGTTCTCCGTGCCTCCGTGAGAGATCTTTCTTAGTTTTTAAGATCGGCCATCACGCGGTCGAGCATGGCTATCACTTCATCCACGGTTATGAGGCTCATTGCTTCCGGGTGCCGCACCCGCTGTCCCCAGCGAACTTCTTCCACGCTCTTGCCGCTGTACTTGCGCAGGGCTTCTGGATATTTGTTGATGACGTAGTGCTGGCTGAGGTAAGGGCCGGTTCTCAAGGGGTTGGAGGTGGCGTACAGCCCGATGACCGGCGTATCCGCCGCGGTGGCGATATGCGCGGGTCCGGTATCGGGCGAGATCAGCGCGGTCGACCGGCCGAGGACGGCGAGCAACTGTTTCAAGGAAGTTTTGCCCACCAGGTCGACGAAATCGATCCGCGGAGCCGCTGCGCGGATCGCCTGCGCAGTCATCCTCTCCTGTTCGGCGGGACCACCGGTCAGTACGATGCCCAGGTTATACCGGGTCGCGGCATATTGCGCGACGCGCGCATAGTTCTCCGCCGGCCAGTTGCGCCAGTTCAGCAGGCGCGCGCTGCTGCAGGGATTGATAGCGAGCCATCCGCGATCGGGCGGCAGGGCCTTGTCGGCGAATGCCGCGGCTTCCTGCGGCACGGGCAGGTTCCAGCGCAGGCAGCGTTCGGCGATACCCAGGGTTTCAACGAAGGCAAGAAATCCGTCGAGCACGTGCGGCCGGATCTGGGCCGGGATGCGCCGGTTCGTGAACAGCCATTGCAGGTCGTGCGCCCGCGCCCGGTCGAAACCGAGTTTGAGTGGAGCATCCACCAGCAGGCTGATCAGGTTGGCGCGCATGGCGACCTGCATGTCCAGCAGCACGTCGAAACGCCGCCCGCGCAGCCGCCGGCGCAGTTCGAGGAACGCGGCCGGTCCCTTTGCCTTATCAAAGATGATAAACTCCACTCCCGGCAGGTCGCTCACCAGTGAGGCTTCGAGCCTGCCGATGATCCAGGTGACGGCGCATTCCGGCCGGGCCTGTCGCAAACTGTGAATCACGGGCACCATGTGAGTTACATCGCCGATCGCGGACAGCCGCAAGATGCACAGTGATGCGGGCGGACTATTCAACTTTGACGGTCTTGGCGACATGATAATGCAGCGGATGGAAACCTTTATCGACGGGCATCATATCCTATACGACGCCGCCGCGATAACCAAGATAACGCCGGGCTGGTTCGACTCCTCTTATTGGCGGGAGCGCGGCGCCCTGAGCGGGCAGACCGCGGGACGCGGCGCGACGTATTTTTTTCGCGAGGGGGGTATCGAATACGCGTTGCGACACTATCGCCGCGGAGGGCTCATCGCGCGCCTGCTGCATGACGTGTATCCGCGGCGTGTTTTGCGCAAGACGCGCGCCTGGAGAGAGTGGGATCTGTTGGCGCGACTCTGGAGCGAAGGATTGCCGGTACCAAGGCCGGTGGCGGCGCGCGTGACATGCAAGGGCTTTTTTTACCGCGCCGATATCATCACCGCCAAACTGCCGGCTCCGTTGAAGCTCTCGGAGGCACTGCAGGCGCGCGCACTCGCGCCGGAAGAATGGCGGGCCGCGGGCCGGCTGATACGGCGCTTCCACGAAGCCGGCGTCTGTCATGCGGATCTGAACGCGCATAACATCGTATTCGCGGCGGACCGGCTGTACCTGCTCGATTTCGACCGGGGTTGTCTCCCCGGGCATAAGCGTCTGTGGCCGGAGCGCAACCTGCGCCGCCTGCTGCGGTCCCTGCGCAAACTGGCGCTGCAGCACAAGGGGTTTCATTTTTCAGCCGCGGACTGGGAAATTTTTCTGGAGGCTTACCACTCGGTGAAAGAGTTTTGACTCGAAGGATAACCGGATTTCAATGAGCCATTTAACCCTGGATTACATAAAGCAGAACATACGGGCTGCTGTGGAACTCAAGCAGGCCATATTGCGGGACGAGCGGCTGCTGCGGAATATCCTGGAGGCGGCCGCAAGCTGCGTGCGGGCGCTCAAGGCCGGCAACAAGCTGTTGTTCGCCGGCAACGGCGGCAGCGCGGGAGACGCCCAGCATCTCGCGGCCGAGATCGTCGGCCGTTACAAGTTCGACCGGCCGGGCCTGCCGGCGATCGCGCTCACCACCGACACCTCGGCGCTGACCGCGATCGGCAACGATTACGGCTATGAAGCGGTGTTCGAGAGGCAGCTGCAGGCGCTCGGCCGGGCCGGCGATGTGTTCTTCGGCATTTCGACTTCGGGCAACTCGAAAAACGTATTGCGCGCGCTGGAGCGGGCGCGGGAGATGAAGATCGTGAATATCGGCCTTGCGGGCTCCGGCGGCGCGATCCAGCAGCTTTGCGAGCATTGCCTGAGCGTGCCATCGACGGATACCGCCCGCATCCAGGAGTGCCATATCATGATCGGTCAGATCATCTGCGGTTATATCGAGGAAACGATGTTTCCCGGGCACAAACACTGAACGGTCATGGTGCAGCTTAGCAAAGCAGCCTTTCTCGATCGCGACGGCGTGATCAACCGGGACAAGGACAAGGGTTACATCTTCAGGCGCCAGGATTTCGAATTCCTCGACGGCGTGTTCGAGGCTTGCCGGCGCCTGAATGAACTCGGTTTCAAAATCATTGTCGTTACCAATCAGTCCGGCATCGGACGCGGCTATTACACCGATGAACAATTCCATGTCTTGAACCGCTGGATGCTGCAGCGCTTCCGCGAGGAAGGCGCGCCGCTGACGGACGTTTACTATTGTCCCTATCATCCCGAGGGTAAGGGCGAATACCGCAAGGATTCACCCTACCGCAAACCGGGGCCGCAAATGTTGCTGGATGCCGCGGAGGATTACGGGTTGGACATGGCGGCCTCGTTCATGGTGGGCGACAAGCAGATCGACGTACAGGCGGGGCGCGCCGCGGGCGCGGGGCGTTGCTATTTTATCCGGGGTAAGGAAGAATTGCCGCCGGAATACGCGGACGTAAAGCAGTTCGAGAGTCTGGCGGCATTGGTGCGCGGCGAGTTCGGACGCTGAAAACACGGATGTTGAAATAACATGATGCAGGGCGGGGACAGGAAGGATATAAAGGCTCGCAATCGCCGGGTTTGTGAACGAGCGCATTCTCCAACCTCAAGTCTCCATTTATCATTCTCCGCGTCGGCGCATCCCGGTGCCTGCGGTTATTGAAGGATCACAAGAATGAAAATAACGATTTTCGGCAGCGGTTATGTAGGTCTGGTGACCGGCGCCTGCCTCGCCCAGTCCGGTAACTCGGTGCTCTGCGTGGATATTGATCAGAACAAGATAGCCCGCCTGCAACGCGGCGAGATACCGATCTATGAGCCCGGTCTTGAGAAGCTCGTGCAGAGCAACAACGCCGCAGGCCGCCTGGATTTCACCACCGATGTCGCGCGCGGTGTCCAGCACGGCCTGTTCCAGTTTATCGCCGTGGGCACGCCTCCTGGCGAGGACGGTTCGGCCGACCTGCAGTACGTGCTGGCGGTCGCGAACTCCATCGGCCGCCATATTGGGGACTACCGGGTTGTCGTCAACAAATCAACGGTGCCAGTGGGTACGGCGGACCGGGTGCGCGAAACCGTGGAGCGGGCGCTGCGCGAACGCGGCCAGCAGATCTCCTTCGACGTGGTATCCAATCCCGAATTCCTCAAGGAAGGGGCGGCGATCAGCGATTTCAACAAGCCCGACCGGATCATCGTCGGTTCCGGCAGCGAACGCGCCATCGAACTGATGAAGCAACTCTACAAACCTTTCAACCGCAACCATGATCGCCTGCTGGTGATGGATGTGCGTTCGGCGGAACTGACCAAGTATGCCGCCAACGCGATGCTGGCGACCAAGATCAGTTTCATGAACGAGCTTGCGGGTCTCGCCGAACGCCTGGGCGCCGATATCGAGAAGGTGCGCGTCGGCATCGGATCCGACCCGCGTATCGGTTACAGTTTTATCTATCCCGGCTGCGGCTACGGCGGTTCCTGCTTTCCCAAGGACGTGCAGGCGCTTGTGCGCGCCGCGACCGATATCGGCGGCATGCCGGAGATACTGCGCTCTGTGGAGTCGGTCAACAACCGGCAGAAGCAATGGCTGTTCATCAAGCTGGAGCAGCATTATGGCAGTCTGAAGGGCCGCAAGATCGCGCTCTGGGGCCTGGCCTTCAAGCCCAACACCGATGATATGCGTGAGGCTCCCAGCCGCACGCTGATGGAAGCTCTGTGGAAGGCCGGGGCATCGGTCATCGCTTACGACCCGATCGCGATGCAGGAAACGGCGCATATCTACGGTGAGCGCAAGGACCTGTCGTTCGTGAAGAACGCCTACGATGCATTGAAGGGCGCCGACGCGCTGGCGATCTGCACCGAATGGGACGAGTTCCGCAGCCCCGACTTCGATCGCATGAAGGAACTGCTGAAGCAACCGGTGCTGGCCGACGGACGCAATCTCTACGATCCGGAGTTCATGACCAATCAGGGCTTCAGCTACTACGGGGTCGGAAGACCCGTGAAGAAAAATTAAGAAGACCTCTCGCAGAGCCCGCGGGAACGCCAGGTTAAGAAATCATATTTATTGCTCGCGGCGGGCAGCGCGTGAGACTCGCGGGTTGGGGTGAGTGAAACGACCCCAACGATATCTGTTGGGGTTCACTACGTTCGCCCCAACCTAAGCCGCGGGGGCTAATGTCATTCCCACAAAGCGGGAATCCATATGAAATTTTCTCTCGCGGAGGCGCGGAGGCGCGGAGAAAACCAGGCGTTTAAAAGCAAGAAAATCTTCCTCACAAAAGTACAATGAATTTGAAGTAACTATAAGATATCCCCCTTCGGGACGAAGGGGGATGGCGCAGCCAGGGGGATGAGTGTGGGCAAACTCCGGCAGTCTTTAATTGTTAGTTACTCCCTTCTATACCGAGGTCTTTATGATCCTTGAAGTGGCAATCCTGAATGTAAAAGCAGGGCATATGGATGCTTTCGAAAAGGCGTTTGCTGAAGCTAAAAGCATCATCTCTTCCATGCCGGGCTTCATTTCGCTACAACTCCAGCGGTGTATGGAGACTGGCAGTAGGTACTTGCTGTTGGTGGAGTGGGATAAGCTTGAAGACCATACCGTTGGATTCCGGCAATCTCCCCACTATCAGCAGTGGAAAAAACTGCTGCATCATTTCTATGATCCTTTCCCCGTTGTCGAACATTACGAAAAAATATTCGACCTGTAACTCTTGGTGTCTTCGCGCCTTTGTGAGAGAAATTTTTATCCTATTTTTACGCGGTTCTCCGAAATAGCCCCCGCGTCTCAGCGCCCCTGCGAGAGGTTTTGCCTCTTGAATTTAACAGCAAGATCCGGAGTGCATGCCGCTCCGGTGCTTGTTACACTCTGCCCATGGTTCAGTCATCCACCCGAAAATCCCCTGCCGATCCGGATGCCGCGCGGGTTACCGAGGCCTGCCGGATCATTGAGCAGAAAATAGCCGCTGCGGAACGCGTGCCGGCGCTGGAGAGTCTGGCGCGGCGAGTGGGCCTGAGTCCCTATCACTTCCATCGCCTGTTCAAACGAATCACCGGTCTGACGCCGCGCGACTATGCGGCGGCGCGACGCGAGCAGCGTCTGCGCGAAGGGCTCGGTCGCGGCTCGAGCGTGACCGAGGCGATCGCCGAAGCGGGCTATGGCTCCAGTTCCCGTTTCTATGAGAAGGCCGGGTCTGTACTGGGCATGCAACCGCAACGATATCGTGCCGGTGGGGTGCGGGAAGATATTCGTTTCGCGATTGGGGAATGTTCGCTCGGCGCCATCCTGGTGGCGCAAAGTGCGCAGGGCGTCTGCGCGATACTGCTGGGCGAGGAGCCGGATGCCTTGCTTAAGGAATTGCAGGACAGCTTTCCCCGCGCCAATCTGCTCGGCGGCGACGCCGGTTTCGAAAAGCAGGTGTCGCAGGTGGTCGGCTTCGTGGAAGCCCCGGACATCGGTCTCCGGCTGCCGCTCGATATACGCGGCACCGCCTTCCAGCGGCGCGTCTGGCAGGCGCTGCAAAAAATTCCGCCAGGCAAGACAGCGAGCTATACCGAAATCGCGCGCCGTATCGGCGCTCCGCACGCTGTCCGCGCAGTGGCGGGCGCCTGTGCGGCGAATACGCTGGCGGTCGCCATTCCCTGCCACCGTGTTGTGAGAAATGATGGCGCGCTATCCGGTTACAGATGGGGTGTCGAACGCAAGCGAGTCTTGCTGAGCAAGGAGTCAACCTCCAGAAAGACTTCTAAATAAGGCCTGCTCTAAGGCGACTTTTGGGAAAAGCAATATTGTCTCGCGGAGACGCGGCGTACGCTGGGCAAATTCAAGAGTAAAATCAGGCCTTTTATTTTGAAAATATTCTCTGCGATCGCTGTGTCCCTGCGAGAGGTTTCTTGAATGACCGGGGATTTATTTTCAATCGAACGAGAGCGGATAGAGATTTGCCCTGGCGCTTTTTTGCTGTGCGGGTTTGCTCGGGCGTATGAAAATGAAGTTCTCGCCACCTTGCCGTTAATCGAATCCGAAGCGCCTTTCAGGCACATGGTGACGCCCGGCGGGTTGCGTATGTCGGTTGCGATGACCGGTTGCGGCGAACGGGGTTGGGTGTCGGATAGCAAGGGTTACCGTTACGATGCCTGCGATCCGATAACGGGCAGGCACTGGCCCGAGATGCCCGCCGTTTGGCGGCGCCTGGCGCGGGAAGCGGCGGCGGAATCCGGTTTTGCCGGTTTCGAACCGGATGCCTGCCTGATCAACCGCTATGAACCGGGCGCCAAACTTTCCCTGCATCAGGACAAGGACGAGCGCGATTACGAAGCGCCCGTGGTGTCGGTTTCACTCGGCATTCCTGCCGTATTTCTGTTCGGCGGCGCGAAGCGCAAGGACAAGACTCTGCGCATACCGCTGGCGCATGGCGATGTGGTGGTGTGGGGAGGCCCGGCGCGGTTGTATTACCATGGCGTTGCACCGCTTAAAGAAGATATTCATCCCTTGCTCGGCAAGCGCCGTATCAACCTGACTTTCCGTAAAGCCTTATGAAGAAAGCATTTCTCACGAAGGCACTAACGCACGAAGATTTAAAGTGAATGATTAAAACCTGATTTTCAATTTGGGTTAAAAAATTTTCTTTTTTTGCCTTGATGCTTGTAAGAGCCAATTCTTAATCTTCTTTGGGTCGCAATGTCCTATTGCAATGAAAGCCCGTCGAAGTCGTACTTCATGCTTTCGATTTCGCAGGCAGCGCCGGTTTGTTCGATGGCGGCTTTGAATTTCTCCGCTTCTTTCTTTGAAAGATTTTCCTTGATTTTTTTGGGGGCCGACTGGAGCAAGGTTTTGGCTTTTTCCGGTGTGAGCTTGCACAGCCTGGCGAAATCCTGTTCCACGTAATGCTCACCCTTGCCGGGTTTATAGCCTTTAAGTATTACCCTGAATAATTCTTCGGCCATCGGTTTTTTCCATCGCGGTTATATTTGTCTGATTATGGCGGCGGCTGCTGAATTGCGTCGTTATTTGCCGTCATCCAAAGCCTTCTTGAAGGCGGGGATTTTTTGCAGGGCCTGCATATAACACTCGACCACGTCGCTTTTAGTCTGCATGAACTCGCGGGCGGCGCGGCCCATGACGGCGATGGATTCCGGCTGTTGAATCAGCTGCTCCACCTCCGCAATCAGTTCGGTCGCGCTGTGCAGTTGCAGGGCGGCCTTG
Source organism: Gammaproteobacteria bacterium (assembly GCA_036274675.1). Classification (GTDB taxonomy): domain Bacteria; phylum Pseudomonadota; class Gammaproteobacteria; order HTCC5015; family HTCC5015; genus DASUFE01. The sequence continues at coordinate 420 of DASUFE010000051.1, read as the reverse complement.
CGCTCGACCAGGTCGAGCGTTTCCTGCGCGAAATTGTGCATGAAGGGGCCGGCGATACTCGGTTTGCCCGCGCGGGCCGGTTCCAGGATATTCTGGCCTCCGTGCGGTATCCAGGAACCTCCGATCAGCACGAGAGCCGCGCCGGCCATCCAGCTTTGCAGTTCCCCCATGCTGTCCAGCAAATAGACATCCGTGTCCTGGGAGATCGCGTCATTGCGGCTGCGCAGCGCGAGCTTGAGCGGGAGCCGCGACAGCTGCTCCAGAATGGAAACGCGACGTTCAGGATGCCGCGGAGCGATGACCAGCAGGTACCCATAGTGTTTGAGCATGGCGCCGAGCAGGCGGGCAAACTGGAATTCTTCGTCGTTGTGGGTTGATGCGGCCAATACATAGGGCCGCTGCATCACTGCTTGCGGTGCT
>DASUFE010000050.1:0-36293 GCA_036274675.1 Gammaproteobacteria bacterium | reverse complement strand
GAATTTGGAGCTGGCGAAGGGAATTGAACCCCCGACCGGCTGATTACAAATCAGCTGCTCTACCAACTGAGCTACGCCAGCAATGTGCTTCTAACTTCAATTCCCTTCGCGTCTTTTATTAGACGCTGGCTCGGGAATTGGGCCCGATTATACGCGGGTATCGTCCTGGTTTTACGCCGGGCTCTGCCCAGCGGGCAGATTACAAATCAGCTGCTCTACCCGTGCGCCGCGCGTCATTCTACATAGTTTTGGCGCCGCAGTCGCGCGGCAGCTGCTGCAGGTTGGGTGTCTCTTCGGTGATTTCGCGCCAGATCGAATCCGTCACCAGTTCGCCCGTCTGCTCGTAGTCAAGCCAGTAAATCGTGCTCTCGCGGTTGCGGATTTCCATCTGCGGCTTGAAGCCGAAACGGCTGACCTGCGCCATGCGGCGCTCCGCTCCGCTCTTCTTGCGGAACAGGCCAAGCGAGATGCCGTTTTTATGTTCGTCGTCACTGATTACGAAGTAGTCCTGAATGCCGTTCTTGGCCAGCTGCTGCGTGGCCGCGAGCGCCGCCTCGCGTGTCTTATAAGGCGGCAGGAACACGCGGTACCCATATTGTTCCTGCTCCGTCTTGTTGCGGCGCGTGACCTTGGCTCCGAGGCGATGAATGCGCTCGCTGACCGCCTTGGCGCGGTCGAGATCCGGAAACGGACCGATAGTATGGCAACTGATAGCCGGAACTTCCACGGGCGCCGGATCTCGCGGTTGTTCCTGGGCCGGCTGCACGTCAAGGAGTTGCGGCGGCGGCTCCTGCCCGGGTTGCCGTGGCGCGGCAGCCGCCTGCCCCTGGTGTTCCTGTAGCAGCACCAGCCGTTTCTCCTCCGGCACCGCCGGTATCTGCGCTCTCTCGGGGCGCGGGGCGATCTGGGTGTACCAGAGCGCCAGTATCAGATTGGCCAGCAGTAGTATAAAAAAAGATATGCGCAACATTGTTCAGGCTTCCGCAGCAGCGGCGATTGCCAATCCTTTTAACACAAGATCGGGTTCGTAACGACAGGCTATTGATAAATTTCTGGCGATCGTCTCGGCGTCGCCTCCCGCCAACAGGCACTCGACGTCGCCAGGCTGGGCCTTGACCTGCGATTCGACGGCGGCCACGATGCCGAGCACCGTGCCCGCGACAATGGCGCCGTGCGTGTTCCGCGCTGGCCTCAGCTCTTCCCGGCCTTCGGCCAGCGGCAGGGCCGCGGTACCCTGATGCAGGGCTTCGCGCATCAGTTTGAGCCCCGGTAATATATAACCGCCCTGATGCAGCCCCTGTGCATCCAATACGTCCAGCGTGACCGCGGTGCCGCAGTTGACTATGACCGCGCTCGACGAGGGCAGCAGGGCGCGGGCGGCGATCAGCGCAGCCCAGCGGTCGGCGCCGAGCGTTTCCGGTTGCAGGTAGGCATTGGTCACGCCGAGCGCGCGGGCGGAGGTCTTGAATTGACGGATGTCGAGTCGCGGCCAGCGATCCTGCATGGCGTCCAGCACCGTGTTCAACACGTCTTTGCCGCCGACACAGGCGATTGTCGCTCGCTGCGGTGCGCCTGAATTTTTCTCGATGGTTTCAAGCTGCGCGTCGAGGTGACCATCCGGGTCGAGCCGGCCGGAAGCGGCCAGCCGCGCCTGACTGCCCGTTGCAGTAGAAGCCAGCGCCCATTTACAGCGGCTGTTGCCGATATCGATCAGAAGATTCATGGCTGTCATCGCGCTGCCCGTCACGGTTCAGGAGTTTCCGACTTGCGGACACTGACTTCGCCGGCGCGGATTAATTCCATTCCCCGGGCTGTTTTCAGTCTCAAGCTGCCGTCATTATCGACGCCCTCCGCAATCCCCTGCAAGCGCTCGTTGCCGTTGCTGACCGTCACCGCCGCGGCCTGCAGCATGTCGTAGGCGGCATAATCCCCGGCAAAGGCGGCGAAGCCGCGCGCTTCGAATACGGGCAGGCGCCGGCACAGGGTTTCGATCAGGCCAGCCGCCAGTTCACTTCTTGAGATGCCGCGTCCGGGCGCGATGCCGGCAAGATCCAGCCATGGCTGGTCGACCTCGCGCATCGCCGGTTGCTCGCGGTTGTTAGTGTTGATGCCGATACCGATCACCGCATCGCAGGGGCCGGCCGCGTCGCCCGCGATCTCGATCAGGATGCCGCCGAGCTTGTAATGACGCCACACCAGATCGTTCGGCCACTTCAGGCGTACATCGGGGATCTGCATCGACTGCAACAATTCCGCGACACAGACCCCAACCGCGAGGCTCAAACCCGACAAGGCCTGCGCGCCCGCCTCGAAGCGCCACAACATCGAGTACGCAAGCGAGGTGGCATAGGGACTCTGCCAGCTGCGGCCGCGGCGACCCCGGCCGGCACGCTGGCGCTCGGCGAGGCACACCCGCGGCAGCGGCCGGTCGCGGTTCTCGTGCCGCATCAGGTATGCGTTGGTGGATTCGATATCGTCGAATATTTCCAGATGAACCTGCGCCCGCAGGTCCGCGGGCAGGCGCGCCAGTATGCGCTCGCCGTCGAGCAGTTCCACAGCAGTGAGCAGGCGGTAACCTTTGCCGTGCACGGATTCGACCGCGATCCCGTCCTGCTGCAGCGCCTTAAGGTGTTTCCATACCGCGGCCCGGCTCAGACCCAGGCTTGCGCCCAGCTCTTCGCCGGAATGAAATTGGCCGTCGGACAATTGCCGCAACAGTTGCCGCCGCATGACCGGTGCCGGACTCGTTACCGCCGTCACGCCGCTCCCTTCCTCGCTGTTGCATGACACATGGCCGAGACCGTCACTCGGCTCCGCCCGAGAACCAGCCCTTGCGGTGCTGTAATTGCACGGCGTCGGCACTGCTGTCCAGACGCAGATAGCAGACATTCTTCTCCGGCGCCTGCAGGCGCACGCTGAAACTCAACAATTCGTCGCGGCGGAAGGCATGAACCATCACCTGGTCGCCGGGCTTATAGCGCTGTAGAACATTTTCCATCTCGGATGCGGTGAGCCTGATGCCGTCGACCGCCAGCAGGACGTCGCCCGCGGACAGGCCAGCCTGATGCGCCGCGCCGCCGCTAACCACCGTCTGCAGCTCCGGATGCTGCCCGCCGCCGCGGAACAGCGCGCCCAGGTCGGCGCGTGTCTCGGCGTTCGCATTGCGGCCGGGCTGCCCTCCCTGATCCTGTTGCCGCTCCGGCGCGCGGAAACAGCATTCGATACCGACCGTGTTGAAAAACTCCTGCAGCGGCAATTCCTCCGTGCTGCGCAACAACCGGTCGAACAGAGGCGATAAATCCTGGCCGGCGGTCTCGCTCGCGGCCGCCTCGATGCCCGTTTCAGGCACGCCGACGCCCGCGCCATAGCGCCGCCACAACAGCCGCATCACATCGTCGAGCGATTTCGCGCCGTTGCTCAACTGGCGCAGTTTCATATCCAGGCAGAGCGCGACCAGCGCGCCTTTCGCATAGTAGCTGACGATCGCATTCGGGGAGTTCTCGTCCGGCTTGTAAAACTTCGTCCAGGCGTAAAAACTGGAATCGACCAGAGTCTGGTTGAGCCTGCCCTTGCCGCGGTACACGCGCGTGATCGCGCGGCCCAGCAGCTCCAGGTAATTGTCGGCGTTGATCAGGCCGCTGCGCAACAGCATCAGGTCGTCATAATAGGAAGTGATGCCTTCGAAAGCCCACAGCAGTTCGGTGTAATTCTCGCGTTGCAGATCGTAGGGAGTGAAAGCCGCCGGCTTGATGCGTTTCACGTTCCACAGGTGGAAATATTCATGGCTGCACAAGCCGAGGAATTCGCGATACCCGTTGTCGACCTCGGTTTTGCCGGGCAAAGGGAGCTTGTCGCGGTTGCAGACCAGGCTGCACGAGGCGCGGTGCTCGAGTCCGCCATAGCCCTCGCCGAGCGCCATTATAAGGAATACATAGCGCTCCATCGGGGCCGGCTCGCCGAAGAAACGGATCTGATACTCACAGAGCCGCTTCAGGTCCGAAGCGAGGCGGTCGAGGTCGCAGCGCTGGGTTCCGCTGAGCGCGATCTCGTGGCGCACGCCGCAGGCCTCGAACGCGGTGCTTGCGAAAGCGCCGATTTCCACCGGATGGTCGATCAACTCGTCGTAATCCGCGGCGGTATACCTGCCGAAACCGTTGCCGTCCACATCCGCCTGCGTCATGGCGGTCGCGACTTTCCAGCCGCCGGCTCCGGGGGGAGGGGCTATTTTGACGGCGCAAGCCCGCTGCTCCTGACCGTGCACCCGCAGGAACACGCTGCTGCCGTTGAAGTAGGCGCGGCGGGTATCCAGGTAAGCGGTGCGCACCGATAGATCCCAGGCATACACCCGGTACTCGATTAGGATTTCCGCCGCGCCCGGGGGACAGCGCCAGCTGTCCTTGTCGAGCTTCTGCAACTGCAAGGGCTTGCCGCCCGACTCGGCGTGCATGCTCGTGATGTTGCGCGCGAAATCTCGGATCAGATAACTGCCCGGTATCCAGGCCGGCAATGACACGACCTGCCCGGCCGGGTCCGGATGCGCGATCCGGCAGTTCACCTGAAACAGATGCGCGGCGGGATCACAGGGAATTATGGAATACTCGACTGACATTCTGTTAGAACCGGCAGGTGAAGCGGCTCATCGCTACTCCAGGTGCGCAATATCCTCGTAAGCGCACACCCGGTTGCGGCCTTGGTCTTTCGCGTACAACAGCGCGCGGTCGGCCTGGTTGACCAGCACTTCGCCGAGTTCCTTCGGTTCGCCGACGACCTCGTCCAGGTCGAAATAGGCCAGACCCACGGACACGGTGACGTTAATGGAAGTATCAGTGGTGAGATCGCAGGGCTGGCTCTCAATCATCATGCGGATACGCTCGGCGATCTCGCCGAGCCGGAATTTGCTGATGTTGGGCAGTGCGACCGCGAATTCCTCGCCACCCAGGCGCGCGAAGATATCGCTGTTGCGGATGATCCGCAGCACGATATTGGCGACATGGATCAGCACCATATCGCCGGCGGCGTGACCGTAATGATCGTTGATGCGCTTGAAGTTATCCAGGTCCAGGTACAGGCAGCCGACAGCGTAGGACTGGCGCTGCGCGCGGTTGATTTCCTCCTCCAGCCGCTGGAAAAAATGCCGCCGGTTGTTGGCGGACGTCAGTGTATCCTTCAGGCTCAACTGCCGCAGGAACTCGATGTTGACCGAATTCTCGATGCCGACGCCGGCGATCAGCGCGAGGCGCCGCAGAAAATCAGTGGCCATGTCCGCGCTGTAGCGACCGGGATCGTGGCTGCCCAGGCACAACACACCGAGCAGCAGGCCGTGCCGGTGCAGCGGCAGTATGGCCACGCTGCCGAGCTTGTCGGGGGCGTGCTTGAAAAAGCGTCCGTGCTCCTTGGCGTTATAGGTGGCAAGCTTCGGCTCCTGCGCATGGCTTTCCAGTTCCTGCAAAGTCCTGTAATCGCCGATCAGCTCCACGAAATCCAGCAGATTGACGTTGCCATGCATGCGCAAGGCTTCTTCCTGGAAGATGTTGTTGAAGATGTTCGCCAGCTGGTTGTTGCCGTCGATCAGTTGCAGCGTAACGATATCGAGGCCGAAAGCGCGCCGGTAGTCCTGTACCAGCACCCGGCAGAATTCGGGGAGTGACTCTGCGCTCAACAACCTCAGCTCCATATCCTGGAACTGGCGCAGCTTGTTCTCATTGGCGCGCGCCTGCTCCATGTAAGAATCCAGGCGTTCCTGTAAACCGTTACCGCTGACCGTATTTCCAGGCATGGTCACATCCGCTCTTGTTGTGCCGGGCTCTTGCCGCGCCGGCAGGTGGTCCGCTCAGCCGGGATCATAGCCGATAACACTGCTGTGCGAAACCCGGATCTCCCTGCGGGTTAAATTTCAAGATATGATCCCGCCTACCTTCAATACACGAATGGAATGATATGTCCGACACTCTGCAAAGCCTGCTGCAACGCGTCTCCACTCCCGCCAACCTGCTGCAGGAACCGGCACCGACCCCGGAGCACCTGGTCAGCATATTGCAGGCCGCGGTCTGTGTTCCCGACCATGCCGGTCTGCGCCCCTGGCGTTTCATCGTTATCCAGGGCGAAGCGCTAAAACACCTGGGCGAGGTTTATGTAGCCTCGACCCTGCAGACCAAACCCGACACTCCCGCCGCCGAACTGGATTCGATCCGTGAGAAAGCGCGGCGCGCGCCCATGGTGGTGGCGGTGGTCGCGGCCATCAAAGCCAACCCCAAGGTCCCGGTCCGCGAGCAGATCCTCTCCGCCGGCGCGGCGGCGTATTCCATATTACTGGCCGCCAACGACCTGGGTTATGGCAGCATCTGGCTCACCGGCCGCTTCGCCGAAGACCCCTATGTTTATAAGGAATTAGGGCTTAAAGAGGGGGAGCAGATCGTCGCCTTCGTCCATCTTGGCACCCCGGGGCCGGGGGCGGCCATAACCCGCAAAAAAATCCAGAACCGGCCCAAACCGGCCGACTATACTGTGGAGTGGACGGGTATTAAGCAGTAACCGGGCGGGTTGCGGCGAAAAATCACTGGCGAAACCCGGCTTAGACAATAGCGAATTATGGTAATAAAAGAGCCTTTGCGAGTGCTCCTTTAACCAAGCGGCGCCAGGCGTTTTTGAAAAGTCAGAAGGGGCTGACTTATATGATGAAACAGGGCGTTCAATCCGGACTGGTCTGCGTGGTGCTGTGCGCCGCTGTGCTTGCGCGCGCCGAGACCTATATCTATCAGGAAAAGGACGGCACCCGGTGGATCACCGACCGGCCAATGAACTCCGAGCGTTTCCAGTTCATCGACCGCTACGATCATGGCCGCAAGACGGCCACCCGGTCCTGCCGGGGCGTGACTCCGGAAATCATGGAACAGCGGGCCGAGCGCTACATGCCGACCATCATCAGGTACGCCGCTGAACAGTCAGTGGATATCGAACTCGTCAAGGCGGTCATCGCGGTTGAATCCTGCTTCGATGCGCGTGCCGTTTCGGTCGCCGGCGCCCACGGCCTGATGCAACTGATGCCCGAGACCGCGCGCCGTTACGGTATACTGGACCGCTTCAATCCGGAACAAAACCTGAGCGCCGGCATCCATCATCTGAAGGATTTGCTGGTGGATTTCAAGGACGACATCCGGTTGTCGGTAGCCGCTTATAATGCGGGCGCGGGCAACGTGAAAAAATACAAGGGCGTTCCGCCGTTCAAGGAAACGCAGGATTATGTGCAGAAAGTGTTCAACAATTACCTCCTCTACCGGCAGCAATCAGGACTGTCCACCGCCGCCATCGCCGTTGATATCAAATAAACCGACCCGGGCAACTGACCCGCGCCACATAGCCGGCCCGCTTCCCTCCACAATCTGATGCAGCAATGTCATGACTGAATGGGTAACCGGTGAAATCGTCAACCGTGTCGACTGGACCGCGAGCCTCGCCTCCATCACGGTGCGCGCGTCGCTTGCGCCTTACAAGGCGGGGCAGTTCGTACGCCTTGGTCTGGACATAGGCGGCGAGCGCCAGGGGCGCCCTTTCTCCTTCGTCAATGCCCCGCGCGGCGACCTGCACGAGTTCTATTTCATCAAGGTCGACGGCGGAGTTTTCTCGGGCACGCTGCACGCCAAACGCCCGGGTGACGCGCTCTGGGTGGACCGTCAGCCCAACGGTTTCTTCACCCTCGACGAGGTGCCGCCGGGGGAAATACTGTGGTTGTTCGCGACCGGCACGGCGCTCGGGCCGTTTCTCTCCATTCTGCAAACGCCCGAACCCTGGCGCCGTTTCAGGTCCATCGTTTTATGTCACGCGGTACGGCATGCTGTGGAACTGACGTATTCGCAGCAAATCCGGGAACTGCAAAGACGCCACGCCTCCCAGCTTATTTTCATACCCTTCACCAGCCGGGAACACGTACCTTCCGCTATGAGCGGCCGCATCCCCGCCGCGATTGCGAACGGGCAACTGGAAGCCCGCGCGGAACTGAAGCTGGAGGCGGCCACCGCCCAAACCATGATCTGCGGCAATCCTGAAATGGTGATGGATACCGTAGAAATCCTCAAATCCCGCGGACTGCAAAAAAATCTGCGCCGTAAACCGGGGCAGATAACGGTCGAACGCTACTGGGACATCTGAGAAAGCCGATCTCAAGGTACTGCGCCTGGCGAAACGGTGTTAATGCTTGCCGTTTTGCACGAAGCTCCGCGGTATATTTATTTTTGCTCGCCACGCTTTGAGATGGATTCCGTTGAACCCGCTTCACCGTAGTTGTCCACTCTAAAATTACGAGTGGGGATGGCCCTGTTTTCAGAGGAATATGCGGCAACAAATGGATTTGATTGTTGGATGGACTGGTAACCGTTGCATCACGGCCGTTTCCTACGTCATGGAATTGACCTCCTTCATAAGACACTCAGTCGGCGACTGGTGGCGATCGCGCGGATTATTCAACCGCGCGACTTACCGCTCGCTGCTAAGGCAGATCATATTTACCGGAGTCGACGCGATGCCGGTGGTCGCCCTGCTTGCCCTGGCCCTGGGAGTCGTATTCACCGCGCAGCTGATCCATCTGACGAGGCGCTTTACCGACCAGGCCGATATCATCGGCACCCTCTCCTTCCTTATCACCTTCGAGATCGGGCCGCTGCTGACCTCCATGATCCTGATCGGCCGCTCCGCTTCGGCTATCGCGGTCGACCTTGGCAACATGAAACAGCACGGCGAGATCGAGGCGCTGGAGCTGCTCGGTATTAACATCAACGATTACCTGATCGCGCCGCGCCTGGTCGCCGCCGCGATTTCACAGCTCGTGCTGGCGGTATATTTTTCCGGAATCGCGCTGTACGGCGGTATTCTGTTCGCCGGCAGCTATTATTCGGGTTCCTACCTGACCTATGCGGGGCGCGCCCTCTATGCGCTGAGCCCGATGTTGCTGATGCTGTTTATATTGAAAAACATTTTTTATGGATTCATTATCGCCGGCACTGCCTGCTTTCACGCCCTGAATCTGAGGCGTTCACCCGGTGAGGTGCCGCAGCAGACACAGCGCGCCATCGTCAACGGGCTTTCCATCGTTTTCGTCTGCGACGGCCTGTTGGCGGGCGCAGGACTGTTGCTGTGAACGAGATCGTGCTCAGAAGCACGGGGCTATGCAGGGCGGAGCGCGGATCCCCGCCCGAGATCAACCTCAGCCTGGAGCGCAACACACTCGCCTGCCTGGTCGGGCCGTCGGACAGCGGCAAGACACTCTGCCTGCGCCTGCTGGGCGGTCTCGACAGCCCGGACTCGGGAAACCTTGAGATACTCGGCCGCGACCTGTGGCGTCTGGACGAAGCCTCGCGGCGCAGGCTGCGCAGGCGCATCGGCTACGTGCTGCCGAACAGCGCGCTGCTATCGTCGGCGGATGTCATGCAGAATCTGATATTGCCGGCGGACTATCATCACATCGACTCCGCGGAAGGTATCGAGCGCCGCGCGCGTCAACTTCTGGAATGGCTCGGCTACCCGTCCGCTTACAATTCCAGGCCCGTTGCCGAACTGCCGCCCTGTCACCAGCGCATGGTGGCGATCGCGCGCTGTCTGATGCTTGATCCCGAAATCCTGTTCGTGGACGACGCCTTCGTTCTCTGCGATCCGGAATTGCGCTCCCGGCTGGCCGGGCGGTATCTGGACATGAAAAACCGGCTCAACATGACTCTGGTGCTCGCGACCGACGACATGGAATTCGCGCGCCGGTTCGCCGACGTGCTGCTGTACATCCTGCCCCAGGGACTGCGCGTTCATGACAACCGGACGGGACCGGACGAGTTCCTGCACCTGCTTAACCGCGAGGGCGTGGACGACTATACGCGCGCAATCGAAGGATGAAACAGGAAAGGCACTACACAGAGCGGCTCAATTACAGCGCGCAGGAGCGGCTGGCGGGGCTGTTCGTGCTGGGCGCGCTCGCGATCATTGTCATGCTGTTGCTGCTGGGCAGTCAGAATATGAAGCTGCTGCAGGGCCGCGTCCAATTCACGGCGCTGATGCGCAACCCGGTCGGCGTCAGCACCGAGACCCGCGTGCGTATCTCGGGGATCGAGGCCGGCACGGTCCGTCACATCACTCTGATGCCGGACAACCGCTTCAAGATCGTGCTCAGTATATATAAAGAGTACGAAACCCTGGTACGCGCGGATTCCCGGGCCTCCATCAGCAAGCAGGCCCTGATCGGCGACTCGGTAATCGAAATCTCTCCGGGCTCGCCGGAACTGCCGCCGCTGGCCGCTGGCAACGCCATCGAAGTTCAGGAAACCATGGCGCTCGACGATATGCTCGCGGCGGTGCGCCCCTTGCTGGACAAGGTCAACTTCAGCATTGACAGGATCGCCGCGATACTGAGCGCCGTTCCGGAAGATTCGATCCGCTCAACACTGCAAGACACCGCCGCTGTCGCCTCACGACTGCGCCAGGGTGGCGGCGCCGCGGGTTCGCTGCTCTACGATGAAGGAATGAAGAACGACCTGGTCGCATCGCTGCGGGCGCTGCAGGAAACGCTCGGCATTACTTCCGAAATCGCGCGCGACAGCCGGAACATGATCGAACAGCTGCGCGAGACGGCGGACATCCTGCACCGCCAGATGCAGGAGATTCCCGAAATGACCATGAAAACGCAGGACCTGATCGATCGTACCCGCAATACCGTGGATGCCATCAGCCGTACCTGGCCGGTATCGACGAAAATGCCCGTGCACGAGGCAACGGAAGAACCAGAAGTGATGGCCAACAATGACTGAAACCCCGTCTGGAAACTCCCGTGCCGGCAATATCCGTCTCCGCTCCGGAACAGCAACGGTCGTACTGTTGTCATGGCTTTATAAACTTTTATCCCGCGCAGACGCGGTGATCGCCGGGAACAATTTTGTTGAAACACTCCGGCTGTATTCCCTGCGTCACTGCGTCACTGCGAAAGATATCTTCTATTCCCGCCGACCCTGGCGAGAAAAGCGATTAAAAACCATAGCCGCGTTATTCGGAATTCCGGGAGTCTTGCTGTTAGCCGCCTGCTCCAGCGGACCTCCGCGCCCGCCGGAGCCGCTGGAATCCGCGTCGGAATTCGAGAGCCGCGGAATCGAAATGTACAACGCGGGCGAGTATGCGGAAGCCATCCATCAGTTTGAAAAGGCTTTCGGACAGTATAGCCGCCTGGACCGGCGGGAACCGATGCAGCGGAACCGGATTTATACGGCGCAGAGTGCGCTTCTGATCAACGATCTGCCGCATGCACGTACGGCGCTGGATGGTCTCGCGGAGCTGATCGATCAGACCGAAACTCCGGCGGCGGGCGCTCAGCGCTACCGGCTGTGGTTGCTGCAAAGCGAGTATCTGATGCGGATACAGCGCAATAAACAGGCCCTGGTGCTGCTGGAAAGCATCATCGGGGCGGACGACGCCCCCCCGGCAATCCTCGGCTCCGCCCTGATCAACCGCGCGCAACTCGCCGTCGCCGCCGGATCCTCCGACCGGGACCGCTGGCTGCAGCGGGCCCAATCGGCTGCCGGCGTGCTGAACCAAAACCGCCTGTTGCGGCTCAAAGCATCAGCGCTCTCCGACGCCGGGAATAATGCAGCGGCGGAAGGTCTGCTGATGCAGGCGCTGGAAAATTACCGGGGAGTCCTTTTTCAGCCGGGAATTGCAGCCACGCTGGGTGAACTCGGCGGGATTAAACAGGCGCAAGGCTCCCCCGACGAGGCCCGGTTCTTTTTCCGCCGCGCTCTCGAAATAAGGCTGGACCTGGAGGATTTGCCCTCGGCCATCGAACTGGCCAGCAGTTTACAGGCGGTTGAGACCGGTTCCGGTAACGACGCTGCGGCGGAAGCCTATGCCGGCCAGTTGAAAAAACTCGAATCCCTGCTTACAACGAAGGATTCTCAATTATAATTGCGCAAAGAACCACCAACGAAGAAGGCCCGATGTCAATCCATAAAAAGAGTTCCCTGTTGCCCATCCTGGCATTGCTGCTGCTCAGCGCCGATGCCGCATATCCAAAAACTTCCGCCCCTGCGGAACAGATTGAGGCACTGGCGCCCACCCGCGATCAAAGCAAAACCCTGCAGGAAGCGATCAAGAAGCTGGACCGCCACCATTACAAAAGCCTCAAGCTGGACGACCAGGCCGGCGAAAAGGTTTTAGAGCGTTATACGGAACTGCTGGATCCGATAAGAATACATTTTCTCGCGGAAGACATCACCCGCTTCGAGGGCTTCGCATCGAAACTGGACGACGACCTGAAACGCGGCGATCTGGAACGCGTATTCCGCATCTATAACCGCTTTCACGAGCAGCGCGCAAAGCGCCTGCATTACATGCTGGACGGGCTGGCCGAGCGCATCAAGTCCATGGATTTCGAGAAAGACGAGTATCTGGAGCTGGACCGTGAAAAGGCGCCATGGCCCGCCAACGAGGCGGCAGCGGAAGACATCTGGCGCAAATTCCTGAAATACGACGTGCTCAACCTGAAGCTCACCGGAAAATCACCGGAAGAAATTACCGCCACCCTGGAGAAGCGCTACCATTCGCAACTGCGCCAGCACCAGTTGACCAATACCAACGACGTGTTCGAACTGTTTATGAATGCGTATACCCATAGTTACGATCCTCATACCGACTATATGCCGCCCCGGGAATCGGAGAATTTCGATATCCACATGAGCGGCTCGCTTGAAGGTATCGGCGCCCTGCTGCAACGCGATGACGAATATGTGAAGGTGGTGGAACTCATCACCGGCGGTCCGGCCGAGCGCAGCAAGCAGCTCCAGCCGGCCGACCGCATCGTCGGCGTGGGCCAGGGCGAGAAAGGCGAGATCGTCGACGTCATCGACTGGCGGCTGGACGACGTGGTCGACCTGATCCGGGGCCCGAAGGATTCTGTGGTCCGGCTCAACATACTTCCGGCCAACACCACCGATGTCGCCAAGACCAAGGTCATCAGCATCGTGCGCGACAAATTCAACCTCGAGGATGAACTGGCCCAGAAAAAGGTCATCACCCTGAAATACGGCGATACCGCTCACAAGATCGGCGTCATCACCCTGCCCGCCTTCTACTTCGATTACGCGGCGGCCTCGCTCGGCATCAGCGACTATCGCAGCAGCGCGCGCGATGTCGAGAAACTGATCCAGGAACTCAAGAAAGAACAGATCGAAGCGCTTATCATCGACCTGCGCAACAACGGCGGCGGCTCGCTCGAAGAAGCCAAGAGCCTGACCGGCCTCTTCATTAAAACCGGCCCGGTGGTGCAGATCCGATACCAGGGTAATATCCAGTTGCTCGGCGATAACCACCCGGATATCGCCTACTCCGGCCCGATGGCGATACTGGTCAACCGGTTGAGCGCCTCCGCTTCCGAGATTCTCGCGGGTGCGATTCAGGACTACGGACGCGGCATCGTGGTCGGCAATCAGACCTATGGCAAGGGCACCGTGCAGAACGTCGAACCGCTGGATCCCGGCCGCATCAAATTTACCCAGGCCAAGTTTTATCGTATCAGCGGCGACAGCACGCAGTCGCGGGGGGTCATTCCCGACATCGAATATCCGGCCCTGATCGATCCTGATGAGATCGGGGAAAACTCCCTGCCCGACGCCCTGGAATGGGACCGCATTCCCTCCGTACGCTACCAGAGCGACTCCGACATCGCATCCGAACTGCCGACGTTGAAAAAGAAGCACGAGCAGCGCGCTGCGAGCGATCCCGATTTCCGTTTCATGCAAAAACGCATCGAGTTTGTAGCCAAAGAAAAGAATGACAAGCTGATATCGCTTCGCGAATCCGTGCGCCGCAAGGAGAACTCGGAGAACGAGAAATACCTGCTGGATATGGAAAACGAGCGACGCGCCGGCAAAGGGCTCAAGCCTTACAAAACGTTCGCGGATCTCGAAAAGGAAAGCGAAAAACCCGCCAAGACCCGGCCGGAGGTGGATCTGCCGGATAACAGCCTGCTGCAGGAAACCGGCTTCATACTGCTGGACATGATCGCCAATTCCCCGCCGTCCCGCACCCGGATCGCCGCCTGGCAGTAGCGGGCAGCGAAGCATAAGGACATGCTCGGACTCGACTGGCACTCCATTTTCAGCCCGGAACTCCCGCTTACCGAAGTCATACTGCGCGGCACGATCGTCTACCTGTTCCTGTTCATCGTGTTGCGTCTGATGCGCCACCAAGCCGGCGCCCTCAATATAACCGACCTGTTGCTGGTCGTGGTGATCGCAGACGCCGCGCAAAACGCGATGGGCAAAGACTATAAATCCGTAACCGAGGGTGCAGTCCTGGTCGCCACCATGGCGGCATGGGATTTCGCCCTGGACTGGTTGGGATATCACTTCCCGAAAACCCGCCGTTTCATCCGTCCTGAACCGCTGCCGCTAATCCAGGACGGGATGCTGCTGCGCCGTAACATGCGGAGAGCGCTCGTCACGGAGGACGAACTGATGACCCAGTTACGCGAACAGGGGGTGCGAAGTCCGGAGCAAGTGAAAAGATGTGTGCTGGAGGGAGACGGCCACATCAGCGTGATCAAGAAGGAAGACTGATCCGGATTTTGCGGCAACTCCGGTCGCTCCCGCCGCGTCAAACATTTCATCCGGAAATCCATCCAAACCTTACCCGCGAGCGCTGTTTTGCGCCGAGGCGGGTCTACCGCATCATCGCAAGGAGCGCGTATCCATGACCCCTAACTGGCATCCCACTATCGCTCATTTTCCTATCGCGTTATTACTCACCGGCATCACTTCATTCTGGATCGCGGCATCCCTGCGCGAGTCTTCCGATTTCAGAAGGCAACTGCTGAATTTCGGTCATTGGAATCTGCGCATTGGTTTCGTATTTTCGCTGCTCGCCATGGCGTCCGGGGTATTTGCCCGTCTGGGGGTACCCCGCGATCCGATCGCGCAGGAAGCGATGGACATGCACTCGGATATGGCCGGAATCGTCGTTGCCGCCATGATTCCCTTTTTCATCGTCAGCTGTCTCAGGCATCGCCTGCCCCGCCATATCATGCGCATTTTTACCTTGGGCCTCATCATTCCGGTAATACCCCTGGCGTATACGACCTGGCTGGGTACCGAGGCGGTGTATCGCTATGGATTGGGCGTGCAACGCACTGAACCGGTACCCGGCCCGGGAGAGCAGCATATGCATCGTTCAGGAGGAGCCCATCAGGATAACGGCTCACTTTCGGGCAGCGGTAACGCGCGTTATCCGGATCGCGATTTCGAAAGCGACACCGGCGAAGCCGTGGGCGGTGAACGCCAGGACACTCAGAGCGACTAACTTTAAGCAGCTATCGCTTGTTACCGACACCCTCAGGAGCAGATATGGAAGCATTAAAGGCTGGAGCCCAGGCTCCCGATTTCAAATTACCGAGTACACCCGACCAGGAGGTTTCGCTTGCCGAATTCAGCGGCCGCCCGGTGGTGCTGGCATTCTACCCGGCCGACTGGAGCCCGGTATGTACCGACCAGCTGGCGCTGTACAGCGAACTCGGCGATGAATTTAAAAAATACGGCGCGGCCGTATTGGGCATTTCCGTCGACGGGGCATGGTGCCACGCGGCTTTCGCGAAGGACCGCGGTTATCGCATACCACTGCTTGCGGATTTCGAGCCCAAAGGCGAAGTGGCGCGCCGTTATGGCGTATACCGGGAAGACGACGGAGTGAGCGAGCGTGCGCTCTTCGTGATCGACCGCGACGGCAAGGTTCACTGGAGTTATGTATCCCCCATGGGGGTTAATCCCGGGGCCGACGGAATTTTGCAGGCGCTGGAAACGCTGCCCGGCGAAAAACGGCAGGAACGGCCGAAAAAAACGGGAGCAGGCGCATGAGTCTCATCATCCCAGTCGGTGAAGACGATCATTTCCAGGGCTCGCTGGACGCGCCCGCGATACTGGTGGAATACGGCGATTATCAATGCCCGAATTGCGGCGCGGCCTATCACGTCGTAAAAGCCCTGCAGGAACGGTTTAAAGACGATTTATGCTTTGTATTCCGCAACATGCCCCTGACCCAGACGCATCGCCATGCACAGCTCGCCGCCGAAGGCGCGGAAGCGGCCGCCGCGCAAGACAAATTCTGGGAAATGCACGACGGGCTCTACGAGAACCAGGCAAACCTGGGCCCGGGACTGCTCGAACGCCTGGCGCGTGCGCTGGATCTGAATATCGAACGTTTCGAGGAGGATCTGGCGGCGCATCACTTCCACGGCCGGGTGCGGCGCGACTTCATGGGAGGCGTGCGCAGCGGCGTCAACGGCACCCCGACCTTCTTCATCAACGGCGAGCGTTACAACGGTTATGCGGATGAAGAGGAACTGGCCGTCGCGATCGAGCAGGTTCTCAACCATCCCGGCAGCCGAAAAGACTCAGCAGACAGACCACATACCCGGCGATAAGAAAACCCATAAGATTTCGGTGACGCTGGTGCGCAGTGAATCGCAGTGAGAATTAATTTTTAATTTCCCAGCGCTCCCTGCGTCCCCGCGCCCCTGCGAGAGAGTTTTCTTTCTTTAACTCAAAATAAAAACGCCCCAATGATGGGGCGTCTCGTTTTATAGAAAGCGTTGAAATCAGAGATGGCGGACGATTTCTTCCACCATCTTCTTGGCGTCGCCGAAGAGCATCATGGTGTTGTCCTTGTAGAACAGTTCGTTCTGCACACCCGCGTAACCCGCGGCCATGCTGCGCTTGACGAACAGCACGGTGCGCGCCTTTTCCACCTCGAGGATCGGCATACCGAAGATGGGGCTCGACGGGTCCGTCTTCGCCGCCGGATTGGTGACGTCATTGGCGCCGATCACGAAGGCGACGTCGGCGGTCTGGAATTCGTTGTTGATATCTTCCAGCTCGAATACTTCATCGTAGGGTACGTTAGCCTCCGCCAGCAGCACATTCATATGGCCGGGCATGCGGCCCGCCACCGGATGGATGGCGTAACTGACCTTGACCCCGGCCTTCTTGAGCGTGTCCGCCATCTCGCGCAACGCGTGCTGCGCCTGCGCCACCGCCATGCCATAACCGGGCACGATGATAACCGAACCCGCGTTCTTCATGATAAAGCCCGCGTCTTCGGCACTGCCCTGCTTGTAGGGCCGCTCTTCCTTGCCGCCCGCGGCAGCCGCGGTTTCCCCGCCGAAACCGCCGAGGATGACATTGAACAGCGAACGGTTCATGCCCTTGCACATGATGTACGACAGGATGGCGCCCGAGGAACCGACCAGTGCGCCGGTGACGATCAGCGCGTTGTTATGCAGTGTGAAACCGATACCGGCCGCCGCCCATCCGGAGTAGGAATTCAGCATCGAAACCACGACCGGCATGTCGGCGCCGCCGATGGGAAGGATCAGCAGAAAACCGATCAGGAAGGCCAGCGCGGTCATGCTCCAGAACACGGTAGGGGACTGGTCGAAACAGAAGTAGACGATCAATCCGACTATCACCAAGCCGAGCAGCGCATTCAAGGCATGCTGGCCCTTGAATACCAGCGGCGCGCCGGACACGAGGCCCTGCAGCTTGGTGAAGGCGACGACGGAACCGGAAAAGGTGATCGCACCGATGACGACGCCCAGACCCATTTCGATGCGGCTCTGGATGAAAATTTCACCGGCCTCGTTCAACAGATGAAAAGCCTCGGGCGTATTGAACGCGGCCCCCGCCACCAGTACCGCGGCCATGCCGACCAGGCTGTGGAACGCGGCCACCAGCTGCGGCATCGCCGTCATCGGGATCTTCATGGCGATGCCGATGCCGATCACCGCGCCGATCGCCAGTGCGAGCGCGATCCAGCCGTAGGATTCCACTCCCGGACCCGCGATCGTGGTGGCGATCGCGATCGCCATGCCGAGCATGCCGAACAGGTTGCCGCGGCGCGAACTCTCGGGCGAGGACAGGCCGCGCAGGGCCAGGATGAACAGGACGGCGGACACCAGGTAGGCGAAGGCCGTCAGATTGGTCTGCATTGATGTCATGGCCGCCCCTTATTTCTTTTTCCGGTACATCGACAGCATGCGCTGGGTCACGGCGAAACCGCCGAAGATGTTCACGGCGGCCAGCACCATCGCGACGAAGCCGAGCACCTTGGCCAGGCTGAATTCCGCGGGTCCGACCGCGATCAGGGCGCCGACGATGATGACGCTGGAGATGGCGTTGGTGACCGCCATCAGCGGCGTGTGCAACGCCGGCGTGACGCTCCAGACCACGTAATAGCCGACGAAGATCGCCAGCACGAAAATCGAAAGCTGTGAAATGAATTGACCTTCCATATTCGTACCCCTTTAAATTAGGCCTTGCCCTTGAACGCCGGATGCACGATCTGCCCGTCGCGCGCCAGGCATACGGCCGCGACAATCTCGTCTTCCCACTTCATGGCGAACTGTTTGGTCTTCGCGTCCGTCATGGGCGTCAGGAAATTCAACAGGTTCCTGGCGTAGAGCGCGCTGGCGTCGGCCGACAGCCGGCTCGGCACGTTGAGATGGCCGATGATTCTGATGCCGTTGATCTCGACGATCTCGCCCGGCTTCGAGAGCTCGCAGTTGCCGCCCTGCTCCACCGCCAGATCGACGATGATCGAACCGGGTCGCATGCTGAGCGCCATCTCTTTCGTAATCAGTATGGGAGCTTTCTTGCCGGGGATGAGCGCGGTACAGATGGCGATATCCTGTTTCTGCAGCGTATCGGCGACCAGCTGCGCCTGCTTGCGCTTGTAGTCCTCGCTCATTTCCTTCGCGTAACCGCCGGCGGTTTCGGCCTGCTTGGTTTCCTCGCTCTCCACCATCACGAACTTGCCGCCCAGGCTTTCCACCTGCTCCTTCGCGGCCGGCCTGACGTCAGTGGCCGAGACGATCGCGCCCAGGCGCTTGGCGGTGGCGATGGCCTGTAAACCGGCGACGCCTGCGCCCAGAACCATCACACGCGCGGGCGCCACCGTGCCCGCGGCCGTCATCATCATCGGCATTGCCCGGTCGTATTCATAGATCGCATCCAGCACCGCGCGATAGCCGGCCAGATTACTCTGCGAACTCAGCACGTCCATACTCTGCGCGCGGGTGATACGAGGCACGAACTCCATGGTCAGCGCGGTGATGCCGGCTTTGGCGTAGGCGGCGACGGATTCAGGCCTGCCGTAAGGCGCGAGCATGCCGATCAGGATGGCGCCTTGCTTCATCGGGGCCAGCTCGTCGAGCTTGTCTTCCCCCGCCAGCAGGGGTCGTTGCACCTTTAATACGATATCGGCGTCGCCCAGCAGCCTGGCCGGATCCGGCAACAGTGTGGCGCCCGCGGCGCGGTAAGCCTCGTCGGTGAAACGGCTGCCGGCGCCAGCGCCGCTTTCAACCGCCACCTGGAAACCCGAGGCAATGAATTTCTTGACCGTATCGGGTGTCGCTGCAACCCGGCGCTCGTGCGGTCGACGTTCTTTCGGTATCGCGATTTTCATCGACTGATCCATCTCCCTATCATGGCGAAGCCGGCTGGATATGGCCGCCACTGGCACATTATTGTTAAACAGTTGAAATACCAGCGAAAAACGCAAGCACCGAAGGTCGCGAAACAGCCCCGGCCGCTTGCGCCCGCGCATTATACATATTTGAATGCCTTGTCGCTGCCCGAAGTCATCGCCGTTTCCCGGTGCGGCGGCTTGATTCGGCAGGACCGGCTTACTATAGTCGCGCTTTGCAAACTCAGGCCAGCACTCATGCATAAGCAGCAGCCCCGCCCCGGCATCCTGGACATCGTGCCCTACGTCCCGGGCAACGTGGACAACACCGACTACGGCAAAGCCAACCTGGCTTCCAACGAATCGCCTCTGGGCGCAAGCCCGGCGGCCCAACAGGCTTTCCGCGACATCGCTGCCAAGCTCCATCAATATCCGGATGGCGCCGCGACCCGCCTGCGCCAGTCGATCGCGGAAGCCTACGGGCTCGACCCGAAGCGGCTCATCTGCGCCAACGGCTCGGAGCGCCTGATCGATCTGTTGATCCGCGCCTATGCCGGACCCGGCGATGAGGTGCTGTATACCGAACACGGTTTTCTGATGTACCCGATCTGCGCCCGGGCGGCGGGCGCTACCCCGGTAACCGCTCCCGAACGGGACTACACCACCGATGTAGACGCCCTGCTGGCCGCGGTCACGCCCCGCACCAGGCTGGTATTCGTGGCGAATCCCAATAACCCGACCGGCACTTATATCAGCGCCTCGGAAGTGCGGCGCCTGCGGCGCGGCCTGCCCGGAAACGTCATCCTCGTCATCGATTCGGCCTATGCCGAATACGTGGAACAGAAAGATTACAGCGCGGGCCACGAGCTGGTGGACAATGACAGCGCCAATGTGGTGGTGCTGCATACTTTCTCGAAAATCTACGGCCTGGCCGCGCTGCGTCTCGGCTGGGCGCATTGCCCGGATGAAATCGCCGACGTATTGAACCGCATCCGCGGCTCTTTCAATGTGAGCGCCTGCTCCCAGGCCGCCGGCATCGCCGCCCTCGCCGACACGGCGCATACCGCCGCGGCCCGCGCCCACAACAGCCAGTGGCGGCCCTGGCTGGAACGCGAACTGGCCGCGCTCGGCCTGGCAGTGATTCCGAGCGCCGGTAATTTCGTGCTGGTCCGCTTTAAGAACAAGGAGCAGTCCCAGGCGGCGCACCGCCATATGCTGGAACGCAACGTGGTGCTGCGGCCGATGGGCGCCTATCACCTCAGTGAAGCCCTGCGCATCACCGTCGGCAAGGAACACGAAAACAAGGCGTGTATCGCCGGTCTCAAAGAATTCCTCAGGGGAGCTTGAGTTCCTTCCGGAACACCACCTCTAACGTAACGAGTGCAGGTGGCGAGGGCCGAGTCCCGCGTAAAAAAGGGCTCTCTCAGACTGCCGCTGATCCAAAACGAGATAACCCACGATCCGGTGGACCGGTGTTACAGGTTCTAAGCATATAAAGAATGGACGTTTGACTGATCCCTATGGCTATGGCACTGTACGCGCCCTGTCAAACCCTTAAAAAGCCTGATAAACATGGTGAATCTGAGTACCCTAGAAGCTCCTCCCATAACCATCGCTGAGCCGGGGGGAGATCCGATACGCACCGATATGATCATTATCGGCGCCGGCCCGGTCGGGCTGTTCGCGGTATTCGAAGCCGGACTGCTGGACATAAAATGCCACCTGGTGGACGCGCTCGACAAACCGGGCGGCCAGTGCGCCGAGCTCTACCCTGAAAAACCCATTTACGATATTGCCGGCATCCCGGTCTGCACCGGCCAGGAACTGACCAACGGCCTGCTCAAACAATGCGGCGTCTTCAACCCGGTGTTCCATCTGAGCCAGATGGCCGAACAGCTGGAAAAGACCGCGGATGGCCTGTGGCGCCTGACGACTTCCGAAGGCACGGTGCTCGAAGCCCCCAATATCGTGATTGCCGCCGGCGGCGGCAGCTTCGTGCCGAAAAAACTGCCCTTGCCGAACGCGGAGCAGTTCGAGGGCCATTCGCTGTTTTACGCGGTACGCAAAATGGCGGCCTTCGCCAATAAGAAACTGCTGATAATCGGGGGCGGCGACTCGGCGCTCGATTGGGCGCTCAACCTGCAGCCTCTGGCCAAACACGTCACGTTGCTGCACCGCCGCAACGAATTCCGCGCCGCTCCGGATTCGGTCGGCAAGATGCAGCGCCTGGTGGCGGCCGGCGAAATGGACCTGCAACTCGGTCAGATTACGGCGATCCATGGCGACGGCAACCAGATAAAATCCGTGACAATCAAAAGCAACGAAGGCAAGGATGTGGAATTCGAGTGCGATATGGTGCTCGCCTTCTTCGGCTTGACCATGAAACTCGGTCCCGTGGCCAACTGGGGCCTTAACCTGGAGCAAAACCTGATCGCGGTGGATACGGAGAAATTCGAGACCAACGTGCCCGGCATTTTCGCGATCGGCGATATCTGCACTTACCCGGGCAAGCTGAAGCTGATCCTTTCCGGCTTCCATGAAGCGGCCCTGATGTGCCAGCAGGCTTACCATTACGCCTTTCCGGGCAAGAAACTGGTGTTCCGTTACACCACCAGCAGTTCCGAACTGCAAAAGAAACTCGGGGTCACCTGACCGTAACTTCAACAAAATCGCAGGAGTAGATGGTGGGACAGATTATCGTTACCGATCTTGAAGGCCAGGAACATACCGTCGAAGCCGACGACAGCATGTCGGTGATGGAAAACCTGTTCGATGCGGGCATCCCGATCAAGGCGGCCTGCTTCGGTTGCTGCAGCTGTTCAACCTGTCACGTTTACGTAGACCCGGAATGGCTGGGCAAACTGGAACCGCGCGGCCACGAAGAGGAAGAAATCCTGGACATGGTGCTGGAACACCGACCGAACTCGCGATTGTCCTGTCAGATACCCTATAATGACGCGCTGGACGGCCTGCGGGTGACCCTGGCGCTGGACACCAAACCCGATTGATATTGCGAATGGTGAACTGAAATGACGTACGTAGTAACTGAAAGCTGCATCAAGTGCAAATACACCGACTGCGTGGAAGTCTGCCCGGTCGACTGTTTCTACGAAGGCGAAAACATGCTGGTCATCAACCCGGATGAGTGCATCGATTGCGGCGTCTGCGAACCGGAATGCCCCGCCAACGCGATCCTGCCCGACACCGAGGAAGGCACCGACAAATGGGTCGAGTTCAACGCCAAGTACTCCGCCCAGTGGCCGAACATCACGGTCAAGATCGAGGCCCCGGCCGACGCCAA
This sequence comes from Gammaproteobacteria bacterium, assembly GCA_036274675.1. Classification (GTDB taxonomy): domain Bacteria; phylum Pseudomonadota; class Gammaproteobacteria; order HTCC5015; family HTCC5015; genus DASUFE01. The sequence continues at coordinate 13,519 of DASUFE010000050.1, read as the reverse complement.
GGAATGGGAAGGCAAGCCGGACAAGATGCAGTATTTCAGCGAGAAGCCCGGCGAAGGCACCTGAGCCGACGAACGCCGTGCAACGAGTGACGGGTAAACGCGCCTCCGGGCGCGTTTACTCTTTGGGCATGCTATAAAAATTCAAACGGGAAACAGGGATCTACATCATGGCCAAGCCCGGCGCCGAAAATGCAATTCCCATCTGGACCGGCCCCATGCCCGTGGCCGCAAAGGAGCCGGGCGAAGAATGGCAGGAGGGCGAATTCATCTCCAACGTCCGCCGTCCCGTGCTGCTGCAGCAGCCGGCTCCCGCGCATATCGCAAACGGCACCGCCGTGATCGTCGTGCCGGGCGGGGCCTATAATTTTCTCTCCATCGTGAAAGAAGGTTACGAAGTCGCCGACTGGCTGAACTCGCTCGGCATCTCGGCCTTCATTCTCAAGTATCGCCTCAAGGAATTCGGCCAGCCCGCGCCCCTGCACGATCTCCTGCAAGCCCTGCGCCTGCTGCGCCACCGCGCGCCCGCATTCAACATCCATCCCGCGCGCATCGGCGTGCTGGGCTTTTCCGCGGGAGGACATCTCGCGGCCTGCGCCTGCACGCATTTCACGGAAAAAACCTATGCATCCCCGGACCCCGCCCTGGGTAATACCCGGGCGCGCCCGGATTTCGCGGTACTGATCTATCCGGTTATCAGTGTGCACGAGCCTTACGTGCACGCCGGCTCGCGCAGCGCCATGCTGGGCGAAAATCCCGGCCGGGAAATGCTGGATTATTATTCGAACGAGATGCATGTCAGCGCGGACACCCCCATGGCCTTTATCGCGCACGGAAGTGACGACCGTTCGGTGCCCGTGGAAAACGGAATTCTGTATTACAACGCCCTGATCAAGGCCGGAGTACCGGCCGAGTTTCACGCTTACCAGCACGCCGCGCACGGCTCCGGCCTGCGTCCCATCGACGGCCCGGCGACCGACTGGCCCAAGCGTTGCGAGGAGTGGCTGCGGTTTAACGGGTTAATAAAATAACAAGAAGATTTCTCGTCGAGCTCGCCGAGAACGCCGGGTTCAAAGAAACAACATCTCAAGCCTGCGGGAGAATAAAAACAAAAAACCCCTCTCCAGAGAAGATGAGGCCTGCCGGGGAAAATAACTCAGTCAAAAGTAGGATGTTTTTTCCCGAACAAGGCCATATGCTTCTCTCGGGCTAAATTCATGGAAAACCTCAGGCATGGCCGCATATGCTTTTACCGTTTATTTTGAAGCGGAAGTCTTGCGCAAACGTCCTTATCTGAAAAAAGAATGGTGCATTTACGCTATCGAAAATCCCGTTCGCGCGGAACCCCAGCAACATAATCGTTATCGATTCTGGGCCGCGATCCCGGAACTGGATTATCGCTACTTGAGAGTTATTACACTTGAGGATAAAGTTACCATTCACAACGCCTTCCCGGACCGAGGATTCATGCCATGAAACTCAACTATCACCTGGAGACAGACTCACTCTATATCGACCTGTCTGAGCAGCCGAGTGCCGAAAGCCGTGAAATATCGGAAGGCGTAGTACTGGATTACGACAACAAGGGCAGACTCGTGGGTATAGACATCGACAACGCCAGCAAGAAAGTCGATCTGAAGAAACTTGTTCTCAGCGGCATTCCCGGCAAGATCGAAACTGTCGCAGCATAACGCAAAGATAATTTATTCAGGCCTGCACGGACGCGGCATATCTTTCGGTGGACCGCCGACACACTTCCAAGTGACCGCGCCCTGATCCAGGCTCGGGGTTAAGACCAGAACATGGCCATAGCGGCCCTGGAGAATAATGGCGCCATCGCGGGTGACCGCTTTATAACCTGCATCAGCCGGCGCCTGGATGTTGGTTCCCGAATTCTCCACAGACCCGAGCTCAATGATACGCGCCGCTATGGATTCGCGAAGCATCAGAGATTCATCGTACGACGCCGTATTCGCGGCGCGGTCCTTATAGTCGGCGTATTGCGGTACGAGGATGGCGGCGGCCAGCAGCACCACAAAAGCGCCGAACGCGCCCCACCAAAAGCAGCGAAAAGAAGTCATTGGAGTCTCCCATTTAGAAACTCAGCCGGAGTATAGCCGTAGCTGGTGTGAGTGTCGCCGCTCTCGCGCCTTTGCACGTCTACGAACCCCGACAGTGGAATTTCAGCAAAGTCCCTACGAATTAGCCAGCCACTGGCTGCGTGACAAGCGATATAAACAGTGCAGTCGCAGCGGATGACCCACCGGTATCTTGGGATGTTCGAATTCGGCGACGGGATCTTCGCGCATGCCGAGTCTTTGCATCACGGCACGCGAGCGCATATTGCCGATCGCCGTAAAGGCTACGATCTCGGCCAGATCAAGCCGCTCAAATCCCGCACGCAGGCAGCCCCGCGCCGCTTCGGTCGCATAGCCTTTCCCCCAATATTGAAACGCCAGCCGCCAGCCGATTTCCACGCAGGGCGAAAAGGGAAGCTCCGGAACAGGAATATGCAATCCTATAAACCCGATGAACTGCCGCTGCTGCTTGATCTCCGCCGCCCAGAATCCCCAACCGCGCTCTGCGATCAACGTTTCACAGCGATCCGCCATTGCATCGCTGGCCGTGCGATCGATAGGAAAGGGAAAATATTGCGTGACTTTAGGATCCGCATTCAATGCGGCGAAAGGCTCCCGATCGACAGGCAACCACTGCCGTAAACGCAGTCGCTCGGTCTCGATCTCAATGATTTCAGCCATTACCATTCCCTGCGGACAGATATTTTATTCTTGTTGCTTCTGCGCCTCCGCGGACTCTGCGAGAGGTGTCTTTTTTTTAGCCTCTTTAATAGCCTGTTCAATCGCCGGCCACATGTTGTCCAGCACCGCGGGCTCGGCATCCGCCTTGGGATGAGTCATGTCCTCCTGCATTTTCGCGGGGTCATCGCCGACGCCTTCCAGTATCAGAGGCACCAGGCGTACCTTGTACTGTGCCGCCAGCTCCCGGTACATATCCAGAAACAGCTGGTTGAATTTAGCGCCGTAATTCGGATGCAGGTGGATGCCTGCGAGCACAACTTCAGCTCCAGAGGTCTTACCGGTCTCGATCAGGCTTTGCAGGCTCTGGCGAACCTGCGCCAGCTTGATACCGCGCAATCCGTCATTGCCGCCGAGTTCGATCACCAGCACGTCAGGTTCATGCTGTTCCAATAGCGCGGGCAGCCTGTGCACGGCATTGGCCGCGGTTTCGCCGCTGACGGAGGCGTTCACGATCCGCGTGCCGGGATATTTTTCCGCAACGCGTTGCTGCAGCAGTGTGACCCAGCCGCGCTCCATCGGAATGTTATAGGCGGAACTCAGGCTGTCGCCAAGTATCAATACCTTGACGCCCGCGGTCTCCGCTGTTACCAGCGGGCAGAACGCTATCGCAACGATAAAAAATATGATTCGGCTATGTAATCCGTGCATGCTAAATTCCCGTATCAAAGAAGAACCGATCGAGCAAAAGAAATTATGCTGAAAGTTTCCGGACTCTCCAAGCGCGTCGCAACCGCCCACGGCGACCTGACCATATTGCAGGACATCGGCCTTACGATCAATCGCGGCGAGTCCGTCGCCGTAGTCGGCGCCTCGGGCTCCGGAAAATCGACGCTGCTTGGCCTGATGGCGGGCCTGGACACTCCCACCACGGGCACTGTGTCGATAAACGGCACGGACATAACCCGTTTGGATGAGGACGGGCGCGCCGGGTTCCGGGCGCGCCATATCGGTTTCGTTTTCCAGGCCTTCCACCTGCTGCCCACCCTGACCGCGCTCGAAAACATAGCCCTGCCGCTGGAACTCAAGGGCGAGACTTCAGCCTTTCAGCAGGCTGAAAAATTGCTCGCGGACATCGGGCTCTTCGAGCGCGCCACGCATTATCCGCGCCAGCTCTCCGGCGGCGAACAGCAGCGCGTGGCGATCGCGCGCGGGTTCGCCGCCAGCCCCGATCTCTTGTTCGCGGACGAGCCCACCGGCAATCTCGATACACGCACGGGCAGTCATGTCATCGACCTCCTGTTCGATCTCAACAGCCGCTCCGCCACGACCCTGGTCCTGGTCACGCACGACGCGGCGCTCGCGGAACGCTGCAATCGTGTGATCGAACTCGAGGCCGGGCGCATCGTGAAGGACAGCTGAATGCTGGAACTGAAACTCGCGCTGCGACTGTTCTCGCGCGACTGGCGCAGCGGCGAGCTGCGCATTCTGACCGCGTCGCTCCTGATCGCCATCGGCGGTTTGACGGCGACCTCCGTGGTGGTGGACCGCGTCGAGCGCGGCATGACGCGCGAGACCAATCAGATCCTCGGCGCGGATCGAGTCATGTCGAGCAGCTATCCGCTGGACGCCCAATTGCTGGCGCAGACCCGGGACTTCGATCTCGCCCGCTCGGACGGCCTGCGTTTCAGCACCATGGTGCTGGCGGGCGAGAACTTCCAGTTATCCTCGGTGCGGGCGGTTGACGCAAGCTACCCGCTCGCGGGACAGCTGCGGATCGCACAGGCGCCCTATGCGACGGGACACCCGATTACTGGAGGCCCGCCCCCCGGAGAGGTGTGGCTGGCTGCGCGGCTGTTGCATCTGCTGGATGTCGCCATCGGTGACCGGATCGGAATCGGCAACGCGGATTTCAGGGTCGGAGGCGTGATCGATATGGAACCCGGCGATATCGACCTGATCGATTTCGCGCCCCATCTCATCATGAATCTGCGGGATGTCGCCGCGACCGGCGTGGTGCAACCCGGCAGCCGTGTGCGCTACCGCTATGACTTCGCAGGCCCTGAAACCGCGCTCGCCGCCTTCGACCTGTGGAGCAAATCGCTGGACAAGAGCATCAACGTGATAGGGGGCGAGAAAGGCGCGCCTGCGGTGGAATCCGCGCTGGGACGCGCGCGCCATTATCTGAATCTTTCCGGACTGTTGTCCCTGCTGCTGGGAGCGGTCGCAATCGCGATTGCCAGCAACCGTTTCATGCGCCGGCATTTTGACCATGCGGCGTTGCTGCGCTGCCTCGGGTTACGCCAGAACCAGATACTCGCTGTCTACGGCCTGCTGCTCGCGGTCGCCGCGCTGATCGGGACCCTGGCCGGAATTACGCTCGGTTATCTCGCCCAGCACGGCATTATCGCCGCTCTGAGCGGGCTGCTGCCCGCACAACTGCCCGGCATCGGCGCCGGAGCGGCGCTGCTGGGTTGCGTCACCGGCCTGGTCACAGTCGCGGGTTTCGCGCTGCCCGGCCTGCTGCGCATACGCGCCGTAACGCCGCTGCGCGTGCTCCGCAAGGACCTGGCGCCACTGCCCATGGGCGGCTGGCTGGCGATGCTGGTTTCAATGCTTACACTGGGCGCCGTCATGTCCTGGTATACCCTTGATCCCTTACTGGTAACGGTAGTACTTGCGGGAGGACTGGGTCTGACCGCGATCCTGATGGGTTGCTCCTGGATGCTGCTGCAAGGGGCGCAACGCCTCGCCCGTCACGCCATCATAGCCTTGCGCTTCGGTCTCGGCCACTTACTGCGGCACCGCGAGGCCTCGCTGGCGCAGATAGCGGCCTTCAGCGTGATCCTGATGCTGATATCAACCCTGTACCTTGTACACGGCGAACTGCTCTCGGACTGGCAGCGTCAATTACCGGAGCATGCTCCGAACCATTTTGTGATTAATCTCGCGCCCTCCGAAACGGAGCCGTTCCGCCATTTCCTGCAGGAACGGAATATTCCAGCCGCGCGCATGTATCCGATGGTGCGCGGCCGTATCACCGCCGTGAACGGGAAAACTCCGGCTGAGGTTTACGGCGAAGATTATGAGCAACTGCATAACAGTCTGCGACGTGAGCTGAACCTGACGTGGACCGCAGAGCTGCCGGAGGACAATCGGCTGGTGCGCGGAGCATGGAACATGCGGCAGCAGAACCGGATCTCGATTGAAGAGGAGATGGCGCAGACGCTCAAGCTCAAACCCGGAGACACCCTGACCTTCAATATCGGCGGCTTTGAAACCAGCGCCGCCATCGAAAGCGTGCGCGCCGTGAACTGGGATTCCTTCAAACCGAATTTCTATGTGATCTTCCCGCCCGGCGCTCTGGAAAATATGGGCGCCAGTTATATCACCAGCTTTTATCTACCTCCCGAACGCAAGCCACTGCTCAACGAGTTGCTGGAGCAGTTTCCAACCGTGTCGGTGATTGAATTCGACCGTGTGCTCGCTCAAGTGCGGCAGGTGATGGAACAAGCCTCGCACGCGATCCAGCTCATGCTGCTGTTCGTAATCGCGGCCGGTCTCGCCGTATTACTGGCCACTGTTTACTCGACACTGGACGAAAAAATTTACGAAACCGGGCTGTTGCGCACACTCGGGGCCGGCGGGGGATTTATACGCGCCTGTACCGTAACCGAATACTGGGTGCTGGGACTTCTCGCAGGCACGATGGCGGCGGGCGGCGGCGAGGCGATCGCCGGCGCACTCTACCACTACGTCTTCAAGATCGACGCCCGCTGGCATGCCTGGTTATGGTTCGGAGCGCCCTTGCTCGGGATACTGCTGGTCGTTCCGGCAGGACTGTGGGGCACGCGGCGGGTTACGCGCGTTGCGCCGCACCGCATTCTTCAGCAGTAACCGGTTACAGCCCGGCCTTACAACTTTAAGGGTTGCCGTTCGTTTTTATCCGCCTCTTTGTTCTGCTTATTCATCAAGTAATTTTCACGGCATAGTGGTGTGAATATTGCTAGATCCATATGGGGAATATTCATATTGCACGTTCCGGTACTTAAAACGCCGAAAAACTGCCAATAACTGTCGGCCCGGAGTCAATGTGTCAGTAAAATTGTCAAAAATTCGTCACTTTTTCATGGACGGGAAACTGGCCGGCCTTGAAAAACTGTTGTTTGTTTCGATCGTTTTGACCTGCCTCGCCTTGCTGGCAGGCAACACCCTGATTAAAACCCACCTCACTCTCCAACCCGGCTCACCATATAAAACGTCGTTGGGCGATGATCAGCCCAAGGGCGGCGCGAGCACGGCGGAATGGGCAGACAAGGCGATGTATGAATGGCGCTGCACGCTGCGCCAGAAGTATGAATATCCCTATTGCCTGTTCCAGGTACTGCTCGGCGGCGTAGACCTCAGCAAGTACGAAACCATGACCATCACCCTGGAGTATGAGGGCAACAAACAGCCGACCGACTCGGTGCGCTTCTTCCTGCGCAACAACACGCCGATTTACCGCCAGGAAGGTTCGGTGGAATCGCTCAAATACAACGAAGTCGAGATTCCCGCCAACCGGCTTAATCAGCCGTATGTCGTACACTTGTCGGATTTCGATATTCCAGACTGGTGGCTGCGGCAGTTCAACATCGCCCCGGAAAACGCGCAGACGGAATTCAATGACGTCATCTTCCTGGAAATCACCACCGGCACGGGCGCGCCTCCCGGCGACTATCACTTCAAGCTCTATTCCATTGAGTGGGAGGGCAACCTGATCCCGCGCGAAGAATGGTATCTGGGTATCATCGTGGTCTGGCTCGCTTTCCTGTTCAGCGTGCTCGTTTATCGCGTGTGGCGCCTGAAATCCGAGATCGACGCCCATTACGCGCGCGCGCAGAACCTGCAGCAGTTGAACCAGATCCTCGACACCAAGAGCAAGTATTTCGAGAAGATGGCCAAGACCGACCCGCTGACCGGCGTCAGCAACCGGGGCGGCATGGGCGACTTTCTGCTGCGCGAGATCCGCAACCACATCGAAACCGGCAACCCGCTGACGGTCATCCTGCTGGACGTGGACCATTTCAAGCAGATCAACGATACGCATGGGCATGACCACGGCGACGCGGTACTGGTCAAGGTCGCGCGCACGCTCACCGAATACCTGCGCACCAGCGACGCGGTGGCGCGCTGGGGCGGCGAGGAATTCCTGCTGGTATGTCCCAATACCTCGCTTGAAAGCGGCAAGGCGTTGGCCGAAAAACTGCGTTATCGCATCAAGAACCTGGGTTCGGAGGGCAGCACGCTCAGCGCCAGCTTCGGCGTCGCCACCCTCGGCAACGAATCCATCGAAAAGCTTATCAAGCGCGTCGACGAAGCGCTTTATCGAGCCAAGCAGAACGGCCGCGACCGGGTTGAAATTTCCGAAGTCACCTGAAGCCTGCAATACCTGGAATACGCACTGCGCAAGACCCGCTGCCGGGCCATACGAAGCGCAGAGACCAGATTGAAAGTTCAGGAAATCCTGTCTTCGAGTCTTCGATCAACCATTAACTCGGGTGCGCTTCTTGGCAATATGGCCGCCGAGCAGCGCGGCAGGCAAAGTGCCGGCAATCCCCAGAACGTTATACCAGAGCGGAAGCCCCTCGCTCATCAGCAAACCGGTCGCTATACCGAGCAGACCGAAGACAAATGCATTCATATAAGGAAGTATCTTTGCTCTGTCGGCGGCAATATACCCTCCGGCCAGAGTGGTAAGAGTGCCCAGCAACATGGCTGATGCAAGATAGGCGGGCTTTTTTGCCAACACAACGAAAGCTGCATCCATCTGCTCTTCCGTCATCGCCCTCGAAAGTTCTTCCCAACCGAAAATCAATGACAAGACCATGCCCAATACAATGTCCAAGACCATCATTGCGATATAAGCGACTACAATCGCCTTGAAACTGATTCCTCTCATTTTAGATATCCTCAGTCATTCAACTTTCAGCTGCAATAGATGGGCAATCTCGCCCTTGCAATCGCCAGCAACGGCGGAACTCAGGATGCAGATGTCAGGACCGCGCATAGAATCTTAGCAGGTTCATATTTATCCCGGAGCTTCGATCGTTTCCCCGACGCTCACCGTCACTCCTGAATGGATATATAGCCGAGCGAATAAGGCGGATACAGGGTTTTAAAGTCCGCATCGCGGATAGCATAGGTGCCACGCGACTGGACGCCTATACCCCAGGCCGGACTTACCAGGAAACTGCTGAAAGGCGCGGCTTTAATCCTGAACAGGGTAAATACCGCGCCAAGATCGGGAGCGCGCGCGATATGGAAATAAACACCCAGACCTTCAATCTCGTTCTCCACCGATCGATTCCCGATATTCACTTTAAGTACGCCGCCGATGCTCTTGCCGCCCAATGAAACCGATTTGATCTTTTCGAGCCAGCTCTTAGTGCCGGACTCGCCGGAACCGTCGCCAAACCGCAGGAATCGCACATTGACTTTACTTATATATATGTTGCCGTCTTCCCCGTACAGGCCGAAGAACGGCACAAAACCACCCGGCAGCTTGAACGCCTCGCCGGCCACCAGTGAATTTTTATTGACGGCAAGCGGGACCAGCATCGAATACCTGTCGTAGCTGGGATCGTCCGCCGCTTTGGCGCCAAAGACCGATTTGGAATACTCGGATGCCGTGACGAAAAAATTCCTCAGATTCCGGCCCCCGATCACCCAGATTTTCAGCGGGTCCGCCGGATCGACGAACATATCCGCAGTAGCGGGAAATTTCGCGCCCGGAAACAGATCGACATGACCGCCCGGCCGTATATCGGAAGGATCGGATATATCCAGCAGCGTGACACGGTTGCCATAGGTCTCGAGCACGGCGATGTTTTTCCCGCCGTTTAAAAATTCGGCGTCTACATAGGCCGTCTTGCCATTCGCACGCGCCGCCAGGGTGAAACGGCCGAGCTGCTTCGGCCTGTAGGCGTCCTTGACGTCCACCAGGGTGATATCGCTATTTCCCAGTATCAGCATCAGGCCGTTGCCGCTGAGCGCCGCCGCAGTCGGCTTGGACCGCATTACAATAAACTCCGATGCAATCTCCCGCGGCTTATGGCCGGCGACAAGGTCGATCAGCTTTATTTCTATTTTGTATCCCGGCTTCGCGTCTTCGTACAAGCCGATGCCGTAAAGCAATGCCCCCGCGTCGGCGACCAGATTGAAAAACGGCCGGGTCTGCTCGATCTCAAACCGCTCATTTTCAATCAATCCCTCCGCATCCATATTGGCGCGCATAAAATGATGCGCATTGCCGTCAGGATCGGTGCCTATGATGTAGTGGCTGGTCTTGAAGACGGCTTCGCTCCGACCGGAGGGAGTGACGGCGCTGAGAGTATGCTCCTTGCGCATTCCCAGTTTCTGCGGCACCCGCATAAGCAACCCTTCGGAATAAGTCCTTGTCACCGGCACGGAAACCTGATCGATCCTTATCTCCGCTCCCGACAGGTTCCTCCCCTGTATCGCGATCCATTCACCGGGCATAAACCGTCCATCAGAGTCGCTGGAGGAAACCTGAATATCGCCTTCGACGTTGATTCTGCCGAGATCGACGAGCCGGCTGATCCGCGGGGCGCTCGAGCCGGGTTTTGACACATCCCCGGCGCAACCCGCGAACAATATGAAAAGTACCGGCAGAACCGGCCTGATAATCGACAGATGGAGTCCATGACGCATACTTAACAAGCCCTTATGTTTTGTTAGAGGATTGACATGCCGCTTAGCCCGGCGATCATTTTCACCCACTTAAAACGGTCATTTCAAGCGGAAAATCAACTAACGGGAAATCGTTTACCAAAAGAGTCCTGCGGTTCACAACACACCCCGCAGCTCCGCCAGCGGCAACAGAGGAGTATCCGTTCCGGCTGCGGGATGCACACGGTCCCGATCCGGCAACGGCGCATCACTCGCGGATATTTGTCGCACAACGGTCGGCAAACACCGACCTCTCCCTAGAATTTATAACCGACTGTAAAACCGGGCATCAGGCGAAAACCTTCTTCCTTCTTTTTCCAGGAAGCGCCGTTCAGCGGAAACTCGGGGTTGCTGTACTCTTCTTCATAATGCTCGATCGCGGCGCTGAGATTCACATGCCATCCCGAAGGCCACTGCCATCGTTTGCCCATACCAAAACCAAAATACTCGGTTTCAAAAGCCCTGTATAAATGTCCATCCACCGTTTCATTATTTTCGTCGTAACTGTCTTGCCCCAGATAGACGCCCCAGAACAATGAATCACTGAACTCATCGGCATAATGGCGATATGAAAAACGGCCCGGGGCGCCTATCCCAAACGAATGCTTGCCATATTGATATTCGAAACCGATGAAGCCGTCGAAAGGGGAGAAGCCGAATGTCACGTTATAAGCCTGATCCTCGCCAGGCTCCCCGGCACCCAGCAGATCCCGCGCCAGGCACGGCGGCATGGAGACGAAAAATACGGAGAGTACGGCAAATATAAATTTCATTGGAGCCTCTTTAATCGCAACCGCGAGGTATTGCGGACGGGGCGGTTAATAACGACAAAACAAAGTACCGTCCAAATATTCTTTTCATTATTCTATCCCTGATTATGGTTTCAGGATTTACGCCGATCGCCGCAGACGAAAGCCGCGAGGCCAGCAGGGGAAAAACTCTAGCCCGGTTTATTTATCAGTCCTGACCGGGCTTTCTGGCGTAACTCATGATCAGCATCTCCCATTGATGGCCATCGGGTTCGTTCCAGTACACATTGCCGTATTCGGAACTGACCTTCATATCCACCGGCCCGCGCACCTGGCTGCGGAATGGAATACCCGCTTTCTTGAGGCGATCGAGTATCGCTTCAAAGTCTTTTTGAGTGACCCGGAAACAGAAGTGATAAACCGGAAAGTCTTCGTCCGTGTCGATAAAATCCAAAGTCAGCCCGTCGTTCACATACACCGGCGCGAATGGCCCTGCCGCCGTCGACTTCGCCCAGGGAACACCCAACAACTCCGCCAGCAGCTTTGCCGCAGCGGCCTTGTTACGTGAGGGGACTATGGTGTGGTCGAGGTTTATGACCATTACAACTCTCTCGAAGGCAAGGCATCAAATCCATTTAAGTACCTTATATGATTTGATAAGCCATCAAGATCAGGGAATAAGGTTCCGTAGTGAATGCCAAACTTGGATAATTTTTCTCTGAATTCAGATTTTAATTTTGCAGGAATAATAATCTTCCTTATTTCTGGAGGATCTAGAGTTCGATTATTTGTAGGATGTACTGTAAACATACCTGATTGAGCTGTAATCCTTTTGGTCGCATGAGATGGGAAAAAGGCTACTATGCTGCTCAACGCCTTCAGTTGAATATCCTCTTCTTTTTTGAATTTACCTACATCATAAATGTAAACGCAAGCATCACTCCTCGAAGAGGAATTTATAGCAAAGAAACAGGCTACCAATGGACTTAAGCTCCAATCCAACAACCTTGTTGGAAGGCCATGATGCTGAGCAACCGTTAACCATTCAATTTCGCTCGAGGGGAGTCGTGGCAATAATGCCTTAGCGTGGGTTTTAAATACCCACATTAAATTGTGCTCCATAGCATCCGGATTATTATTCGAACTATTCCGAAACAAAGAAGGCAAGAGCAAGTAGTCTTTGTTTGATACCCCTCGGCACAATGCCGATCTACTGAATCCATCAGTTGCCTCTATGAATTCGGGGAATGAATTGATGTATATCCCTTCTTTCTGGGAATGGAGACTTAATACTTTTCTTAACGACTCTGATGTCAGAGCCAGATATACATCGGCTATTATTTCTGAATCAAACAGGGTGCCGGATAAGTTTTTTTGGGAATCGTCTACAAATACTCTTTTAGCAACCTCTGAAAGAGAATTACTTGATTTCGGAAACATTGTTCTGGCCATCGCCTGAACATCAATGACTTTACAAATAGTTTCAATATGCTGAATTTTAGAATCAACAAAAGCAAGTTCGTTATTCAAGAAGCCCACAACAAAAGGAGCATTATATGCAAGCAGCTCAGAACCCTTTATGAAATTAATAATTTGGTCCTTTATTTGAATAAACTCTGGCTTATCGTATAAAAATTCATTCGATATACCAGTCCTTTCTACTACTGAATCTTCAATTTCACGATGAGGGTTTATGTAGTAATGAAGATGTTTACCCGTAAGCTTCCTATTAATCAACTCGACACACCCAATCTCAATCACCTTATGGCCCAAAGAAGGCTCAGCGCCTGTTGCTTCGATTGAGATCGATATCTGTCTCAAAACTGTAATCCTTCCATCTATAAATCTGATTTATATAAAATGCACCATAAGAATTATTATTTCTTTTGGAGGGCATTTCCATATATAAATTTTGCAAGCGATCAAGCTTTATTCCAGTTTCAATTTTTTCACTTGCACTCCAGTTATCCGGATTAATCCAGTATCTAGCTTTATGCTCACACATACTCGCCAGCTCCGAATCTATATGCCTTACTGGAATAGCTGCCGCGGACCAATACTTTGCTATTAATTCTTCTCTTTCACGATCTTTTTCGCCGCCGGCATAATAGAGACAAGTTTCATTAATGGCTATGGAAAGCGCTCTTAGCAGCTTGTTGAAATAAGGACGATAAAGGTCTTTTTGGTAAAATTCAAACACGATTATCTGATTTGGAGCCCTGGATGCGTGGATCTGATATTAGCCAGCCGAGTTTGTTCGTTGCCAAGACGGTAGAGGATTTTGTT
>DASUFE010000049.1:0-11286 GCA_036274675.1 Gammaproteobacteria bacterium | reverse complement strand
TGCGCCAGAAGACAAGGCTGTTCCAAACCAGGGCCGGCGGCCGGCGCGAGCCGCCACGAATGCGGTTCTGTATATTCCTCCACACCTGAGCGCGCGGCTTCCGTAACGGAAGTGTTTCCGCAAGCGGATTCAGGCGCCGTTGCCAGTATTCAAGTTCCCGGCGCAACCCGGGTTCGCGCGCCACCAAGGCCGTAAAACGCCTGCGCGCCGCGCCGTGCAGGCTGCCCAGCACGTACTCGGCGGCAAGCAGGGACTGCAATGTGGGATCCGAATAATTCATGATTGTCAGGCTTCCAGGCACATGCGGAGCCTTTCCAGACCGCGCCGGATCCAGCCTTTGACGGTGCCGAGCGGCGCCGTCAACCGGTCCGATAATTCCTGGTGACTGTAACCGTGGTAATAAGACATCAGGATGACCCGCTGCTGCTCCTGCTCCAGAGTTCCCAGACAGTTCCATAGCGACTTGAGATCGTGACTCATCAGCGCCAGCTCGGCGGGACCCGGAGCGTCCTCTACCAGAGGAGTTTCGTAAATGTCCTCAAGGGCCTTGCCCTGCAGCAGGGGATTGCGGCCGAATTCGCGTACCTTGTCGAGAGCGCGGTTGCGGACGATGGTGCTCATCCAGGTCATGGCGCCGCTCTTCTCCGCACTGAAGCGGTCCGCATGCGACCAGATCTTTACGAAAGCGTCCTGTAGCACTTCTTCGGCCCACTCTCTTTGTTTCACGATACCGAGCGCCAGTGTGTAGAGGCGCGATGACGCCTTGGCATACAAGGCCTCCAACGCCTTCTCATCACCCAGCGCGCAGCGGGCAAGCAGATTGTTCAGTTCTTCGGCGGACACAAGCAATATTCCTTTTCGGCCGGGCCATCATACACTCGGCCATATTCATACGGCAAAGCCGGCGACAGCCAAACAACCGCTTTCAGAAATGATATACGCGGGGAAAGGAGTTCCGGATGCTGGAAGGCCGGGTTGCCCCCGGCCTTCCGCGCAGGTTTTATGGAAGGAAAGTCTCAGACCGCTTCTTCGGCGGTAACGGCCTTCATGCTGAGCTTGACGCGGCCCTGCTTGTCGATCTCCAGCACCTTGACGCGCACCTGGTCGCCCTCCGCCAGCTTGTCGCTGACGGCGTTCACGCGCTCCTCGGAAATCTGGGAGATGTGCACCAGGCCGTCGCGACCCGGCAGGATCGTGACAAAGGCGCCGAAATCCATGATCTTGACCACCCGGCCCTGATAGATCTTGCCGACCTCCACTTCCGCGGTTAGCTCCTCGATCAGGCGGCGCGCTTCTTCGCCGGCCAACTTGTCGACCGAGGCGATCTTGATCAGGCCGTCATCTTCGATATCGATAACCGCGCCGGTCTGCTCGGTAAGCGAACGGATGGTGGCGCCGCCCTTGCCGATGACCTCGCGGATCTTGTCGGGATGGATGCGCATGGTGATAAAGCGCGGGGCATATTCAGACATTTCGCTGCGCCCCTTGTTGATGACCTTGTTCATCTCGCCCAGTATGTGGGCGCGGCCTTCGGAGGCCTGCGCCAGCGCGATTTCCATGATCTCAGGCGTAATGCCGTTGATCTTGATATCCATCTGCAGCGCGGTCACGCCCGCCGCCGTACCCGCCACTTTGAAATCCATATCGCCGAGATGATCCTCATCACCGAGGATGTCGGTCAGGATCGCGAACATATCGCCTTCCTTCACCAGGCCCATCGCTATACCGGCGACCGGCGCCTTGATCGGCACACCGGCGTCCATCAGCGACAGACTGCTGCCGCAAACGGAAGCCATCGAACTCGAGCCATTGGATTCGGTGATTTCGGATACCACCCGTATCACGTACGGAAACTCTTCCTCGGTCGGCATTACCGCCTGGATACCGCGCTTGGCGAGCTTGCCGTGGCCGATTTCGCGGCGCTTGGGCGAACCCATCATGCCGGTTTCACCGACGGAATACGGCGGGAAGTTGTAATGGAACATGAACCGGTCCTTGCGCTCGCCCTCGATCGCATCGATCAGCTGCGCATCGCGGCCGGTTCCCAGCGTGGTGACGACCAGGGCCTGGGTCTCGCCGCGGGTGAAAATCGCGGAGCCGTGAGTACGCGGCAATACGCCCACCTGGATATTGAGCGGTCGTACGGTTTTGTTGTCACGACCGTCTATACGCGGCTTGCCTTGCAATACCTGCCTGCGCACCACATTCTTTTCCACGCTGTCGAACTGTGCCTGCACCGCGTCTGCGGCGATGCCCGACTCTTCGGTCGCCAGTTTGGCGATTACTGAATCCCGGATTTCAGCCACTTTATTCTGACGCTGTAACTTGTCGCCGATCCTGTAGGCATCGGCCAGCGTGGACTCGCACTCCTGAACCACTTTCGCTTTCAGTTCGGCGTTTTCCGCCGGCGGCTGCCATTTCCAGGCCGGCTTGCTCGCGCCTGCGGTGGCGGCGAACTCCTTGATCGCCTTGATGGCTTGCTGCATCTGCTGATGGCCGAATACCACCGCGCCCAGCATGACCTCCTCGGACAGCTCTTTGGCTTCGGATTCCACCATCAACACGGCCTGCTCGGTACCGGCGACCACCAGATCAAGTCTGGAATTTTCCAGCTCGCTGTTTTTCGGATTCAGCAGGTATCGGCCGTCAACATATCCGACGCGCGCCCCTGCGATGGGCCCGTTGAAAGGAATGCCCGAAATCGCCAGCGCCGCGGAGGCGCCGAGCATGGAGGCAATATCCGGATCCACATCCGGATTCAGCGAAATCACAGTGGCGACCACCTGGACTTCGTTGAGAAAACCTTTGGGGAAAAGCGGGCGGAGAGGACGGTCGATAAGGCGGCTGGTGAGGGTTTCCTTTTCGGAGGGCCGGCCTTCACGTTTGAAGAACCCCCCAGGAATCCTGCCGGCGGCGTAGGTTTTTTCCTGGTAGTTGACGGTGAGCGGGAAGAAATCCCGGCCTGGTACTGCCTCTTTCTGTCCGACGGCCGTAACCAGAACCACGGTATCGGACATATTGACGATGACGGCTCCGTCCGTCTGGCGCGCCACGGCGCCGGTTTCCAGCGTTACGGTGTGCTCACCGTACTGGAATGACTTGGTGATTTTTTTCACAGGGTATTCCTTCCGCGGGATGCGGTTAATATCTCATTTCGTCTTAGCGGCGCAGGCCGAGCGTTTCGATCAGTTTCTGATAACGGTCCTGATCCTTGCGTTTGACGTAATCCAGCAGCTTGCGGCGCTTGTTGACCATCTTCAGCAGACCTACGCGCGAATGATGATCCTTGACGTGAGTTTCGAAATGCGCGGACAGGTTATTGATATTGGCGGTGAGTAATGCAACCTGAACTTCCGGCGAACCGGTGTCGCCCGTGGTGCGGGCGTGTTTCTTCAGGATTTGCCCTTTTTCTTCAGTGCTGAGGGACATTTTAGTGATGCTCCACGTTTTTGCGTCTTTTAGGGGCGCACATTCTAGCAGCAGAGCCAGCGGACAAAAACCTCATTTTTGACCAAAAATCAGCCGCTTGGGCCCGATCCGGCCGTCCTCCAGCACCCGCCCCACTCCCATAAACTCCCGCCCCTCCCCGGCATAGAGCCTGAGCAGGCCGGAAGTGGGAGGGGTATCAGACCTGACGGCCTGCCCTTGCCGCAGCAGAGCCGCCAAGGCAGGGGACAATACGAGTTCCGGCAAATGCGGTAAGGCGCTATCCGCCTTCAATAGCAGTGGGTCCAGCGCTTCCCATCCACCCTCGGCCACAATGGCTTCCAGCCGGGACAGGCTGTACATGGGCATTCCCCCGAAAGGCATGCTGGCCAGGCGCCGCAATTCCATCACATGGGCGCCGCAACCCAGTTTCCGGCCTATATCCTCGACCAGACTGCGTATATAGGTGCCCTTGGAACATTCAACCTCCAATTCCAGACAGGGTGACTCCAAAGCCATCAGCTCCAGACGGCGGATATTGACCCGCCGGGGGCTGCGCTCGATTTCCTGTCCCTGGCGGGCCAGCTTGTACAGGGGTTGGCCTTGATATTTGAGGGCCGAATACATGGGGGGTATCTGGTCGATCTCGCCTCTGAAAGAGGCCAATGCAGCTTCGATCACTTCCCGGTTCAGCACTTCGGGAACGGGGCGTGTCTGCGTTGGCTTGCCTTCGCTGTCGCCGCTGTCGGTCTCCACACCCAGCAGGCAGCGCGTGCGATAGTGCTTGTCGGCATCCAGCAAGAAGGCGGAGATTTTGGTGGCTTCCCCAAGACATATCGGCAGCATGCCGGTCGCCAACGGATCAAGATTGCCGGTATGCCCGCCCTTTTCCGCTCCGTACAGGCGTTTTACCGCCTGCAGGGCGGCGTTGGAACTGATGCCCCGGGGTTTGTCCAGCAACAGGATGCCGTGTACCGCGCGCCGGACTTTAGGCTTTGCCGTCGTCATCGCCCGCGTCATCTGTGGAAGCGTCGTCCCGATGCCGGTCGCGATCTTCACGCACCGCGGCCTCGATCAGCGCACTCAACTGCGCGCCCTTCTCGGCCGTGTCGTCAAAGACAAACTGCAGGTGTGGTATCACTCGCGTGCGCATGCGCCGCAACAGGTGGCTGCGCAGGAAACCGGACAGATGGTTCAGTATCTCGACACTGGCGGGTCCGCGCTCGTCCATGGCGCTGATATACACCTTGGCGTGCGAAAGATCGGTGTTGACGCGGACTTCCGCGACGGTGATCAGAGGGCTCAGGCGCGGGTCCTTGACCTCGGTACGGATGAGATCCGCCAGTTCGCGCTGGATAAAATCGCCGATGCGGTGACTTCGTGGATAGTCTTTAGGCATGATTTCAGGAGTCAGAAGCCAGAAGTAAGGAGCCAGAAGCTTGAAAGACAGTCTTCATTCTGGATTCTGTCTTCCGCCTCCAGGCTTCTACAGTGTCCTTTCAACCTTGACGCGTTCGTAGACTTCGATCTGATCGCCGACCTTGACGTCGTTGTAATTCTTAACGGCGATGCCGCACTCGGTGCCGGCGCGCACTTCCTTGACGTCGTCCTTGAAGCGCCGCAACGATTCCAGCTCGCCCTGGTAGATAACCACGTTATCGCGCAGCACGCGGATCGGATTCGAGCGCTTGACCACGCCCTCGGTGACCAGGCAACCGGCGACGGCGCCGAACTGCGAGGACTTGAATACATCCCTGACCTCCGCCAAGCCGATAAACTGCTCCCGCACTTCCGGTTCCAGCATGCCGGTCAGCAATTTCGTCACATCATCGATCACTTCGTAGATGATGCTGTAATACTTTACGTTCACCGAGTTTTCTGTAATTGCCTTGCGCGCGGCGGCATCGGCACGCACATTGAAAGCAATAATCTTGGCATCGGAGGCTACCGCCAGATTGACATCGGACTCACTGATGCCGCCGACACTGCTGGCGATGACATTAACCTTGACCTGGTCGGAGGGCAGTTTCAGCAGCGCGTCGCGTAACGCCTCGGCGCTCCCCTGCACATCGGCCTTGATCATGATGGCAACGCTCCTGATCTGACCCTGACCCATCTGCGCGAACAGGTCCTCGCGCTTGGTCGCCTGCTGGCTGGCCAGTTTCTGGTCACGTAGCTTGTCTTGCCGGCGTTCTGCGATTTCGCGCGCCTTGCGTTCGTCGATCGCGGCTACTACATCGTCGCCGGCGTTCGGCGCGCCGGAAAGGCCGAGCACCACCACCGGAATTGAAGGACCGGCTTGCTTCACAGGCTTGCCGTTTTCATCGAACATCGCGCGTACGCGGCCGTACTCCTTGCCGGTGAGGATCATATCGCCGTGGCTGAGCATTCCAGACTGCACCAGCACAGTGGCCACCGGGCCACGGCCCTTGTCCAGGCTCGACTCGATAATCACGCCCGTTGCCGGGCCTTCGGCGGTGGCTTTCAGCTCCATCACTTCAGCCTGCAGTAATATCGCATCCAGTAACTCGTCGATACCCTTTCCGGTCAGCGCCGACACCGGCATGAACATGGTGTCGCCACCCCAGTCCTCGGGCAACACTTCGTGCTTGCTCAGTTCCTGTTTGACACGGTCGGGATCGACGCCGTGCTTATCCATCTTGTTGATAGCAACGATCATCGGTACCTGCGCGGCCTTCGCGTGCTGGATGGCTTCAATCGTTTGCGGCATGACGCCGTCGTCGGCGGCCACCACCAGGATTACGATATCGGTTGCCTGCGCGCCGCGCGCCCGCATCGCGGTAAAAGCGGCATGGCCCGGAGTATCCAGGAAAGTAATGACCCCTTTCGGAGTGGTAACGTGATAGGCACCGATGTGCTGAGTGATACCGCCCGCTTCCCCGGCCGCGACCTGGGCGCTGCGGATCTTGTCCAGCAATGAAGTTTTGCCATGGTCGACATGACCCATGACGGTCACGATGGGCGGCCGCGGCACAGCCTCGCCGCGCTGCTCAACTTCGAGCTTCAATTCATTTTCATCCTTCGAAGGGTCGACCGGAACCGGTTTGTGCCCTACTTCTTCCACGACCAGTATGGCGGTGTCCTGGTCCAGCACCTGGTTGATGGTGGCCATGACGCCCATGCCCATCAACACCTTGATCAGTTCGCCGGCCTTGACCGCCATCTGCTGCGCCAGTTCGCCAACGGTAATCGCGGGCGGAATCCGGACATCGCGCACCACCGGCGCGGTCGGCTTTTCAAAACCGTGTTTGCGCTCGCCGTCGACGACGAGCTTGGCCACGGGCTTGCTCTTTCTCCTGCGCAAACCGCTCTTCGCGGCATCAACGTGCAATTCCTCGCGGCCGCCAAAACGCCCTCTGTCGCGATCATCATCGCGATCCGAGCGTCCTTTCTTGCCCTTCTTGGCGCCCTTGCCCTTGCCGGAGTCCGACTCGGGTTCCGGCTCGGCTTTCGCTACCGTAGCCGGTTTGTGCTTGGGCTTTTCCGCGACCGCCACCGCGGCAACCGCTTGCTGCCGCCCCCCCTGGGGCTCCAATTCCTGTTCGGTCTTGCGCTTGCGTTCCTGTTCCTCGGCCGCGCGCCGCGCCGCCTCTTCCTGCTTGCGTACTTCCTCTTCGGTGCGCTGCCGGGATTCCTCCTCGGTACGCCGCTGTGTCTCCGCTTCGCGCTTCAGTGCTTCGCGCTGCGCCTGCTCTTCCCGCGCGGTCAGCTTGTGTTGTTCCTCTTCCGCCGCGCCGGGCTTGAACGCGCTGCGCTTCTTGCGCACCTCCACGCTCACGACCTTGCCGGTGCGGGTGGCGGCGCGGTTTGTCTGGCTGCTCGGGAGCTTCAACTCGCTCACGCTCTTGCGCTTGAGCGTAATCTTGCTGCCTTCACCCAGGGTGGTTTTCTTGCCATGACTTTCACGCAGATGGTTGAGCAGACGCATTTTTTCGTCGACAGTCACGGAATCGTCGGCCGAGTTCTTGTTCAGACCCGCCTCACTCAGCTGCTGTAGCAGACGGTCGACAGGAATGCCGACATCCTTTGCTAACTGCTTAACTGTTACTTCCGACACTGCCATTCTCTGTACCCGCTCAGCCTGAAACCTTGGCGCCCGAGATCTTGCCGGCCACGCCGTCTTCCGCGAACCAGTGCTCGCGCGCCTTCATGATCAGTTCGGCCGCGCGCTTCTCGTTCATGCCTTCAACTTCCATCAACTCATCGACCGATTGCTCGCCCAGGTCGTCCAGCGTGACGATGCCGCGCCCGGCCAGCGCATAGGCCAACTCCTGATCCATGCCTTCCATCTGCAGCAGTTCGGGTGTTGGTTGCTTCTTGTCGATGTTTTCCTCGCTCGCGATCGCCTTGGTCAACAAGGAATCGCGCGCCCGGTTCTGTAATTCCTCGACGATGGCCTCGTCGAACTCCTCGATGGCGAGCAGTTCTTCCTTCTGCACATAGGCCACTTCATCGATACTGGAGAAGCCCTCCTGAATCAGGATGACCGCTACCTCGGCGTCCACGTCCAGCTGCTCCATGAAGGTCGTCTGCAATTCCTTGGCTTCCTCTTCGGTCTTGGCTTCAGCCTGCTTTTCGTCCATCACGTTCAGGATCCAGCCGGTGAGCTCACTCGCCAGGCGGACATTCTGGCCGCCGCGCCCGATCGCCTGCGACAATTTCTCCTCAGCGACGGCAATATCCATGCTGCCCGCGTCCTCGTCGACCACGATCGACAGCACTTCCGCCGGCGACATGGCGTTGATTACATACTGGGCGGGGTTCTCGTCCCACAAAATAATATCAATACGCTCTCCCGCCAGCTCGTTCGACACCGCCTGCACGCGCGAGCCGCGCATGCCGACGCAGGCGCCGACCGGGTCCAGCCGCGGATCATGCGAGCGCACCGCGATCTTGGCGCGCAGGCTCGGATCGCGTGCGGCGCCCATGATTTCGATCAGCCCCTGGCCGACCTCGGGCACCTCGATCTTGAACAGCTCGATCAAAAATTCCGGGGCGGTACGGCTCACGAACAACTGCGGACCGCGCACGTCGGCGCGCACTTCGCGCAGCCAGCCGCGCAGGCGGTCGCCCGGGCGTACCGCTTCACGGGGGATCATTTCATCTTTCGAGATCATCGCCTCGGCATTGGCGCCGAGGTCCATATAGACATTGCCACGCTCCACTCGCTTGACGACGCCGAGCACCAGTTGGCCCACTTTGTCGCGATAGGCTTCGACCACCCGCATGCGCTCGGCTTCACGCACCTTCTGCACGATCACCTGTTTGGCGGTCTGGGCGGCGATGCGGCCGAACTCCACCGATTCGATAGGTTCCTCGATAAAGCCGCCGACTTCGATGTCGGACTTGATTTCGCGGGCCTGGCCCAGCGTGTACTGGCGATCCGGCGCCTCGATTTCGGCATCATCGGCCAGCACTTCCCAGCGGCGGAAACTGTTATAAGAGCCGTTTTCACGGTCGATCGCGACACGCACATCGATATCACCGGCATGCCGCTTCTTGGTGGCCGTGGCCAGCGCGACCTCGATCGCCTCGAAAATAATCTCTTTGTTGACGCCTTTCTCGTTGGAAACCGCGTCGACTACCAGCAATATCTCTTTGTTCATCTCAGTTCCTGCTAAAACTGCGGCACCAGCCTGGCCCGCTCGATATGATCAAAATTCAATTCGAAGATCTCTCCGTCCACCTGCACTTTCACCCGTCCGTCCTGCATGCCGGACAAAATGCCGGTGAAGTTGCGCCTTCCGGCCAACGGCACCGCCAGCTTGATCCTGGCGGCGGACCCGGCGAAACGCTCGAAGTCCGCGGCCTTGAACAGCGGCCGGTCCAGCCCCGGTGAGGAAATCTCCAGCCGATACGCCGACTGGATCGGGTCTTCCACATCCATCACGCCGCTCAACTGGTGGCTTACCGCGGCACAGTCATCCAGAGTAACCCCGGCCGGCTTGTCGATGTAGACCCGCAAGGTGCATTCCCTGCCATGCCGCATCAACTCCACCCCGACCAGTTCGTAACCCATGCTTTCAACCACGGGTTCGACGATCTTCCACTCTTTACTGTTACTCTGTTCCATTCTCTAAGCTTCGAGGCCTGCCTGCATTTGCAGCTTTGCAAAAGCCTCGCCGGCAAAACCTGCGAAGACAAAAAAAGGGCTAAACGCCCCTTCTTCTAAATACCGGCGGGAACCGCCGGTTCATACTTTTCAGATGAAGGCGGCTGCCGCAGTTTCCGGCAGCCCCCTTAAACAACTAAGGGCCCTGAAGGCCCCTGTTTTCATAACATATTTGGTAGCGGGGGCAGGATTTGAACCTACGACCTTCGGGTTATGAGCCCGACGAGCTGCCAGACTGCTCCACCCCGCATCAGGCTGGCGCAAGTCTAGCCATACACAACTTAAATTTCAAGCAGATAGCGGACCTACTTGCAGCGAATCTCCCAACCTTTACGAAAACTTAACGGCGAATGGCTACGTAACTTCCTTTATGCCTGGCCAGTACCCGGCCTTCGGCCTCGATCAGGGATTCCAAATAGACACGGGCTTTGCCGTAGCGACGGAAAACCTGTTCGTACCTGGCCCATTCCTCCGGCCCGGGCATGGCGCAAACCGCCGTGAAATCCCGATCGATCGGGCCGGTATATTCGGTTTCGCTGTGCTGGATCACCAACTGGACGGATTCGCCGCTTTCCCCCAGTTTGAGATGCAGCAAACTCCAGCCCGCCAGTATGCCCAGCGCCGAGACGCTGCCACCGAATGCGGTCTGCCGATGATTCAGGTTCGGCTCCAGGGGAGCCCACAACCGGACCGCATTGCCGTCATAACCGGCCACCTTAATACCCATCGCTTTGGTGATAGGAATGTGCTCGTGCAGGTAAGCCTCTACTTTGGCAAAGTCCGGAGACATTAATATTTCCTCTCGCCGGAGCGCGGAGAACACGGGGGTAATAAAATTCTAATCGGTTTTTCGCTCGAATCTTCTCAATTCATCGAGCGACAGGACTGCATCGCCACAACTCACCTCACCCGTTTTAGCATCGATGTAAATTGGATCGCCGGGTTTGCCCGAGTCGGTCAAGGTATTGCTGATCCAATCATCATCTGTCAGCCGAGGCTCCAAAGGCGAGCCGCAATCCGAGGCACCAGAGGCATAGAAAGCGTAAGCGATAATGGAAGCCTCGTCTTTGTCGATGCCGTCCCCGGCATCCACGGAACGTCCGAGCCACATATCATAGGATTGGGTGTACGGCTCCGGCCTGGGCAGCGGCGCGCAGGCGGCCGCCGCAAGAACAAACAGCAAGGCAGGCAACGCGTAACGCATCGTGAACTAGCGCCTGAGAACGATCAGAATTCCCGCCACCAGCGCCAGAATGCCCATCAACATCGGCAGCCCGTTGAAATGCAGATTGATGATGCTGATCAGCCCGTGCAGGATCAGCCACACGCCCAGTAACACCATGCCGATATGTTTCATCTTAAACTCCTTGGTTGTTATTGATTATTTGCGCCGTCATGATGGCCATACTGCTCCAGAAACTCCGCGAACTCCGTCCCATACTTCGAATCCTGCTTGATCACCAGCCAGGCCTGCTGGAACGCAGGCCGCGAGAACATCGCCTCGACACCCATCTTCCACGACTCCCACATCTTCTTATCCACCAGACACTGCTGACTCAGATACCACTCCTCGTAACTGAGATCGACGTAGACTCGCATAAACCGCATGATCTGCTCATAATCCGGCCGCCCCTTCAAATTAAAAGTGGACGCCTTTATATCGTTCGGGAAATTAACCAGGATCGCCTCATAGCGCTTCGAATAATCCGCGTAGTTGCGAAGCGACA
>DASUFE010000048.1:0-5072 GCA_036274675.1 Gammaproteobacteria bacterium | reverse complement strand
CTCCGCCAAATAAAAAAGGCCCCCTAGTGGGGCCTTTTTTATTTGGCCTGGATTGATATTCGAACTCACGTGGATAGAACGGTCGAGTTCGACTGGATCGCCGGGAGCGATCCAGCGCGAGCGTAGCGAGTCCGCAGGACGCGGCTCAGGGGTGAGCCGCGCACAAAATCGCCAGGAGCGATTTTGAACTCGCCACGAAGTGGCGAGGCCCGAAGGGCGAGGGCAGGACAGCCCGAGTAATCTCACCCTCTCCGCCAAACAAAAAGCCCCCTTGTCAGGGGGCTTTTTATTTGT
This sequence comes from Gammaproteobacteria bacterium, assembly GCA_036274675.1. Lineage (GTDB taxonomy): Bacteria > Pseudomonadota > Gammaproteobacteria > HTCC5015 > HTCC5015 > DASUFE01. The sequence goes on along the minus strand of DASUFE010000048.1, from coordinate 4,778 downwards.
CGTCGAAGCCGAGATTCGAACTATGAGTTCGGCTTTTGATTCTTTTGGCACCCTCTCCGCCAAATAAAAAAGGCCCCCTAGTGGGGGCTTTTTTATTTGGCCTGGATTGATATTGCGCCTCGCTATCCCTGCGCGGCGCCCCTCGAAGGCTTATTTCCCGGGGGCAGTGTCGCTTCGCTCACCTGACCAAAATCGCCCCCGGCGATTTTGTCGAACTCACGAAGTAAGTTCGGTTTTCGATTTCTTGGCGCCCTCTCCGCCATAAGGGTCCCTTGCAGGGCTTTTTTATTGAAGCGGCTTAAGGAGTTTTATGCTCCACTCGCTTTTAAAATCTCCGCATCAAGCTCATTCAGATACTCTTCCACCAATTCCTTTAAAGGGTCGTATTCCGACTTGAACACTATTCCGAGCTCAGAAGACTTTTTCAGGATCTCTGTTTCGGATTTTCCAATGAAGGCCGCGATTTCATGTATAGGCTTTTTCTCGGCGGAAAGCTGCCAAAGCAGCGAAGTCTGGGCATATGTCCAGTTGTCGTGGGGATTTAAAGCCATAACCTAAGCCGCGGGAAATAATTCAAGCGGGGCGCAAAATGAACAGATGACAGTCGCCCTGCTTGGCCGCGCCCTTGAGGAAAGGATTCAGCAGTTGGCAAAATAACCTTACGCCTAAACGGGATGTGTTTGTCAGCAGCGGTATCCGTTCCTGAATTTTCCAGCCGCTGCGTTCAGTCAGGCGTGGCAGCAGTGTAGAGAGCAACGGGCTGATGTGGGTGGGATCCGCGGTCCCGTCCGCTTCAAAAGCCCTCAGTTGCCCTTGCAACAGAAAGCGCAGTCTGCCTTGTGTGCACTCTACGTTAGGTGTGGTTACGAACATATAACCGCCCGGATTGATCAGCTTGCGCGCTTCCCGCAGAAAGCCGGCGGGACTTTCCAGGTGCTCGATGATTTCCATCGCCGTAATGACATCAAAGGTCCGCCCGACGGCATGACCGAAAGCGCCGTCAAGGTCGGTATGCACGAATAGAGAAGGATCGAGGCCGAAATCTTCTTTGCCTCTATCCATCCCGATTACATCACGGAACCCATGGCTCTGCAGACGAGCCAGCCATGCTCCGGTTCCACAAGCCAGGTCGAGCACCGGGCAAAGCATTTTTATATGTACAAGGAACTGCTCCAGTATCTCAGCATGGAGTCCGGGATAAGCGCGTTCCCAGAGCTTTTTTCCGGCAATATCCCGTGAGGGCAATTTATACCCGATGGCGCTGGTGGAGGAAGCCGTTGTGTTCATATTGCTTACCTTATGCGTGAAGATGGGGTGAATGTTCTTGCATGATTGCCGTCACTGAACTTACTGCAAATCTTGGTGTAGGGTGAATAACTGCACAATAAGTTAAATAACTGAAAAGCAGGCCGGTCAGGGCCGGGGTACCCTCTCCGCGATAAAAGCTTGCCTGGGGGCCTTTTTATTTAGCCAATAGGGTTTTATCCTTCTTTTGACTTAAGTCTTTAATTGAAACGAGCCCAATGCGCCTGCAAGTCTTTTCGGATATACATCTTGAATTCGGCCCCATGGAGGTGCCGCAGACCGATGCCGATGTCATCATCGCCGCGGGCGATATCGACCAGCAGGGCGAGGGTGTGGAATGGCTGAAGAGCCTTGAAAAGCCGGTGATCTATGTAGCGGGCAATCATGAAATCTGGGGCGGGGATCTGTACGGTTCGGTGGACGAATTGCGCGCCGCATGCGCGGGCAGCAATATTCATTTTCTGGAAAAGAACCAGGTCACGATCGGCGAGGTGACTTTCTACGGTTGTTCGCTATGGAGCGATTTCGATGGCGAGCGCCCCGAAATACTGAACTATGCGAAGTATTATATGAACGATTTTTCATATATAGGGCATAACGGCGCCGCCTTGAAGCCGGCCGAAGTATCACGTCTGCACCGCGAGTCCGCCGGCTGGCTCAAAAAAGCCCTCAGCCGCGGCACTGACAAGAAACAGGTGGTGGTGACGCATCATGCGCCAAGCATGCGCAGCTGGGGCTTTGAACCGAACGATCCTTTACGTTTTGTATATTGCAATCAGTTCGATGAATGGATCCGGGACTCGGGTGTTGCCTTATGGGTGCACGGGCATGTACATTGCCGTTCGGATTACCGGGTGCGGCATACGCGCGTCGTCTGTAATCCGCGGGGATATTACAGGATGGGTCTGGTTGAAGAGTTCGATCCCGGAAAGATTGTGGAAGTCTGATTCGGCCGGGAAGTTTGAAGGCAGTGCAGCGATGTCGAAAAAAATATACAGAATCCGTTTCCTCAGCGAAGACAAGGTCTACGAAATATACGCCAAGCATGTCTATCAAGGCGGTTTGTACGGCTTCGTGGTCATTGAGGATATTCTGTTCGGCGAGACCGGTTCGATAGTGGTCGATCCGGTCGAGGAACGCCTGAAACGCGAGTTTGAAGGAGTGCGGCAGATACAGGTGCCGATGCACGCCGTATTGCGGATCGACCTTGTGGAAAAACAAGGCGTGCCCAGGATACAGGCCGCCGAGGGCAAGATCGCCAGCTTTCCGTCACCCGTCTATACCCCCAAAAGCGGCAAGGAATAAGCTTCAGACCGGCCGAGCGCCGTAAACAGTCTGCACCGGCCGCGCCGGCTTATTCAGCTTCCTTAATATCCCCCCTCCTTGTAAAATGCCGCCACACTGCGATGAGTGACTCAGCCAATTCCTGTACGATCATCATATTCGGCGCCACCGGGGATCTGGCGACCCGAATGCTGTTTCCTTCCTTATATTACCTGGACCGGGACGGTTACCTGCCCCAGAACCTGAGAATTGCGGGCTCCGCCCGCAATGAAATGGACGAGGGGTCCTTTCGCCAGCTGGTGCAGGAGAAACTGCAGCAGTATCTGCCGGCCGATCAGTTCGAGACCAAAGCCTGGAGCAAATTCGCGGCCCGCCTGTCCTATGCCGCCGTGGACGCGGAGAAGCCCGAGAGTTTCAGGGTGCTGGCGCAGGCCCTCAAGTTGTCGCCGCAGGCGGAACTGGTCTGCTATCTTGCGACCTCACCGAAGCTGTACGGCGCGATCTGCCACAATCTGAAGGAAGCGGGCCTGGTGGGCGCGCACACCCGCGTGGTCATGGAAAAACCGATCGGCCACAATCTCGCTTCCTCGAAAGTGATCAATGACGCGGTGGCGAAGATTTTCCCGGAAAGCCACATCTTCCGCATCGACCACTACCTGGGCAAGGAAACCGTGCAGAATCTGCTGGCGCTGCGTTTCGCGAACACGATCTTCGAGCCGCTGTGGGACAGCGGCCAGATCGATCATGTGCAGATCATGGTTTCCGAAACGGTGGGTGTGGAAGGTCGCTGGTCCTATTACAACGACTCCGGCGCCCTGCGCGACATGTTGCAGAACCATATGCTGCAATTACTGGCCCTGATCGCAATGGAGCCGCCGAGCGACTTCGACCCGGATGCGGTGCGCAACGAGAAAGTGAAGGTTTTAAGATCGCTGCGCCCGATCCTTGGCAAGGAGGTGCAGACCGATACGGTGCGCGGCCAGTACACCGCGGGCGCCGTGAATGGTAAGCCCGTTCCAGGTTATCAGCAGGAGAGCGGCGGTCAACCCGGCAGCACGACCGAAACTTTCGTTGCCCTGCGCGCGCATATCGATAACTGGCGCTGGGCCGGCGTGCCGTTTTATCTGCGCACCGGCAAGCGGCTGGCGACGCGCCGTTCCGAAATTTACATACAGTTCCGGCAGGTGCCGCATTCCATCTTCGCCAAGCTCGGCGTGCCGGAGCTGTCGCCCAACAAGCTGGTCATACAGTTACAGCCCGAGGAAGACATCCAGCTGCTGTTGATGAACAAGGTCCCCGGACTCAACCAGAAGGGGATCAAGCTGCGCGAGCTGCCGCTGAATCTCGGGCAGGACGGCTCGGCAAACACCCGGCGCCGCATTGCCTATGAACGACTGTTCCTGGATATCATCCGCAACGACACGACGCTGTTCGTGCGCCGCGACGAGGTGGAGGCCGCATGGACCTGGGCCGACGGCATCCTGCAGGCCTGGCAGGACTCCCAGGAAAAGCCCAAGCCTTACCCCGCGGGCAGCTGGGGACCCACGGCCTCGATTGCGTTGGCGGAGCGATATGGACACAGCTGGCATGAGTCTTTCTAGGAAAATGGTCCGCCCAATGGCGACTGACATGCAGGAATTCAGCGACCGTTCAGCCATGGTGAATGCGCTGGCCAAACGCATCACGACAATTCTAAAGGACGCGATCCGCGTGCGCGGCGCCGCCAGCCTGATCGTTTCGGGCGGCACGACCCCGAAGGCCTTGTTCGAAGTTCTGTCGGGCGTCGAGTTACCCTGGCGGCAGGTAACGGCTTCACTCGCCGATGAACGCTGGGTCGATACGGCTTCGCCGGACAGCAATGAATACCTGGTGCGTACGAGCCTGCTGGTGAACAAAGCCGCCGCGGCGCAGTTCGTGCCGTTGAAAGGCCGTCGCGGCAGCCCGCGGCAGAATGAAAGCGCCTGCGAAGCAGCGCTGAAAAAAATACCTTCGCCCTTCGACGTGGTGCTGCTTGGGATGGGCGATGATGGCCATACCGCTTCGCTGTTTCCGGAAGCCGAGGGCCTTGATGAGGCCCTGGATATGAACAGCGGTCGCCAATGCATGGCGGTGACGCCCAAAGTGCTGCCGGCGCATGCGCCCTATCCGCGCATGAGCATGACGTTGCCGCGACTGCTGGAGAGCCGGCG
>DASUFE010000047.1:0-24896 GCA_036274675.1 Gammaproteobacteria bacterium | reverse complement strand
AAGGCCGTCGTATTGATAGGTGAAGAAGTTTCCATCCGGATGGGTGACCCGCGTCCGGTTGCCATTGGCGTCGAACTGACGGGTAATGGTCCGGCTGACGCCGTTGAGGTTGACGGTATCGGATTCCGGTTCGCCGAAGCCGGTGTAGTCGGTGTCAATGCCCTCGCCCGACGGGGAACCGAAGCGGGCGTAGAGTTGCGCACCGCCCAACTCATAGTCGTAATAAACATCATTAGTAGCAGTATTGCTCGGAGGAATATTTTTCCGGGTAATGCGATTCAGAAAATCGTATTGATAATTGATGACCTGCCCATCACGCTTACGAAGCTGCGTGCGATTTCCGTTTTCGTCATACTGATAGCTCTCAAAATCATTGCAGTTGTAACTTTGGCTGCCGAGCGTCTCAGATGGGAAACACCACTTGGTCTTACGACCATAGCCGTCATACTCGAATTTCGCCTTGTTGTTGTTGGCGTCGGTCACCGTTTCGATCAACTGACCGCTGGTGTAGGTGTATCGCAAATATTGAATTTCCAGGTCCGTGTTGACCGCGCGGCGCTCCTCGGTCACCTGGTCGTAATAATTGTAAGAATACTCGCTGACCCGATCCGGCCCTTCGGAACTCTGGCCCACCGTAAAACAGTCCGGCAGGTTGTTAAGATCCAGCGCGGCGGGATCCATCCTGACCACCTTGCATTTGACACGGCTGAGATTGTCATACTTATACTGAGTCAGGCTTTCAATCGCGCCGCCGCCACTGAAACGGCCTTCGGTTATCTTGCGGCCGTAAGAGTCGTAGGTGTAACGCTCCGAATAGCTGATATCGAAGTCCGGCCAATCGGCGGGCATAACCGTCTCGTTGCGCCAACTGCCCAATATGCCATGTTCGACCCGCAGCAAAAGCCCGGGCCGCGTCGAATCATAAACATAACGTGTCGCCGGGAACCCAATTCCGTCGCCATCCGGATCGGGCTGGATTTCGCCCAGCAGCTGGCCGCCCACGCTATAGCGCTTGGCCACCTTGTAGGCCGCGGGCTGCTGCGGAATGGTTGGACTGCTCGCGGCGCAGACGCCCGAAGGATTGCCCTTGGGCGCGGTCTCCCCGATGACGTTCCCGTAGTAATCGTATTCATAGCAAGTGATGCGGGTTGCCAGCGAACCGTTGACTTCGGCCGTCACTTTCTTGCTGCGCAACCACAGGTTGTTGGGCACGCCCGGCTGATTCTGACCGTAATCGTATTCGGTGACGGCCTCGTCCAGAGAACCGCCGGCGCAGACATTGCCCGAAGTCAGCGCCGAAGTGCGGCAGGTCACTTCGCGGACGGGTAACCATACAGGAGTGCCGGACGCCAGAGTACTGCCGCCATTACCGTCATCCTGATAGTAATAAGCGGAGAGAGGCTGGTAGTCATAATAGGTGGCCGGACGCGCGCCACCGGCGACGGGCGCCGGCCGGGTGACCCTTTCAACCTCGCCTGAAGCAGCATGATAAGTGTAATCAGTCCACTGACCGCGGGCATCTTTCACCCGTGAAGGCTTGTTGCAGTATTTACGCGTTGTGCTGCCGCAGGGCGTATTGTATTCAGCTTCTATTGAAGTGTGATCGGGCTTCCCTTGATTCATCACGATGCTGGTCAGATTATTGCCCGAATTGTAGATGTAGTTTTTTGTGGGTCCCGGCAGGGTGCCTCCCTCATCCCAGGGAACATAGGACTGGACGAAATTCCGGTATCCGGATTCGAAGATGTACGTTCCAACTTTATACATGCGGACCGATATCTTGGTGCCCGGCCAGTAATCGTCTTTTTCCACGACGGCGGATCTGAATTCTCCGACATTGTCGTGCCAGGCCGGATCCAGACCCTTCGGTTGATGAATCAAATAAGAGTTGATACCCGCCTGGGGATTAGAAGCGCTTGTGAGCTTGCCCACTATCGAGTCGAGCTGCCAATACAGGAAGCTACCCTGATTCATGGAAGTATCCTGCCCCAAAAACAAGTTGTCATAGGTATATTGGCGATCGATCACAATGCTGTTCGCGGTTTTAACTCCTATCATCCGAGGGGACCACACTGTCCATTGTGGATATGGGTATGGACCATAATAAGTATTCGGATCATCCGGAATGTCAAGCATGACGTCATAGGACTTGAAGTGAAAATCGGTAACACGGCCCTGCGCATCCGTAACGCTGAGCATGTTGGCGCTGGGTGTGGATGGATCATTCAGGTAAATAGACGCCGGCATTCCACCCGGCCAGGTAAAAGTGGCTTTGGGCCATCCCGTCAGGACGCCGCACTCCGCCAAGGTTCCGGTAGGCGGGCAATACTGGTAGGCATTGTTAACTCCCGCCACATACTTTGGATTGGCAGCCGACCAACCGCCGGGCGCGGGCATATTTGTGTTTGGCATGACGTGGTATTGGCCATAAAGAGTCTGTTGCAGGCTGGTAAGGCCGCTAAACGACCCGTCAGGGCCGGAATAGTCGTACTTCAACTGGAACCCGGTGTTGGTGCTGACGCTGCCGAATTCATGGATCTTTAATGTGAAGCCATTGGGATAGACGATTTCCCTTAATAGCCCATTTCCTCTGGCGTGATGTTGATGGGACGGCCTTTCATAAAATACTTCCGTGCCATCCGGCGTGGTCCATCTCAAACCTTTAGGATAATCGGAGTACCTGGGATCACCCGATTCGATGACCGTCAGCGTATGCCGCTTGTCGCCCAGGGCTTCATAGGAATATCCCGAGTGGATGGTCTGATCGATGATATTGCAATTGAACTCGCCGCCGATCATGACCTTGAAGTCTTGTGACCCAACCGGCCCGAATACCCGCATGACAAACATCTCGGCCGGAGCAGGAGAATCGCAGTTTGCATGCTTTGGCCCCGGCATCGTATGCATGCCCACGCCGATCTTGGTGTACTTGGCGTTGCCTGCATATTTGTCGACGTACCCATAACTTAAGCGGACAAAATTATTGGTTTGGCCGGAAACACTGTGGCTCAATCCCAGTGGTCCGCCGATGGATACGGTTTCAACGCCTGCTGTAACCTGAGCCGATTCGAGGTTGACGCCTTGCATATCGACCACGTTGACCGTGGGCGGAGCAATTTGATTGTCCTGTATCGCCAGCGCGGCGCCGAATCCGCTCAAGCCGGCGATGAGCAAAAACCGGATCAGTGATTGGATGAATGATTTTTTGAATGACATAGCCGTTATCTCCCTGAAATCAGAAGTACGCTTTCGCGCTGCAGGAATTGGTAGCCGTGCTGCAGGCACGGATCCAGACCGGCCAGTACCCCGGCGGGGCCGAATAACTACTGGAGCTGCCGCCTTGCACAGTCGGGTATATGCTGGGATCTCCGGGATAGGAGATATCGAATTTATCCGCTCTTAAATCGTAATAAGTGGCTCCGTTTACCGGGGCCCAGTAGCCGGTATACCCATTGCCGGAATGCAGACTCATCGACAATCCTGTCGGCACACCCGGAGGAACCGGAGGCGGCGGCACTACCGTGCAATCATCGCCACCGCCGTTGGCGGTTACGATAGTCCGGTTGCCCGCGTCGTCATAGCAATAGCCGGTCTTCACCGCGCCGTCTTGAACGACTTTCCGCAACCGGCCCAAGGCATCGTATTGGTAGCCCAGGCTGACAGCCGGGTGCATATCGACGTGGACCGTGTTCGACCAGACGCTGCAAATGGACTGCGCATTGCACGTGCGCACCCGGTATTCGTAGACACTGGTGAGCAGGTTGGCCGTGGTATCGGTGTAGATGCTGGTGGTGTTATTATAAATCTGCGTCCAGCTCACAGGCGTCGTGACATTGTACCGCTCCAGCTCATACCTCATCCCCACGGCCGGTTCATCCCAATCCGCCACAACATAATGGGCGTCGTTGATTGTATAGGACAACACGGGCGCAGTTGGCGTGGGCGGGCAACTGTAAGCGACCGAATCGGTGATCCAGCCGGTTATCAGGCTGGAATAACCGCTCCAGGTGTACCAGGCGCGCACGCGGTATTGATAAGTAATGCCGTTCGCCGGAGATGGATGGATCCAGGAAGTCAAGGTGGTGGCGGTGCGCCCCGACACAGCGGACCAGGTGCCGCCGCCGTTGGTGGATTCTTCAAGGTCGTAAAGCTTGGTTCCAGCGGCGCCGGGGTAACCGGTGGAACCCGGCGACCAGCTTACACTCAGGGAGCCGCAGACGCCGGAAGTGGCGGCATCAAGGGTCGGGTCGCCGGGCGTTCTCAATACATAAACCGCGGATGAAAAAGCAGACCAGCTGCTGCAAACCTGTCCGCCGTTGTTCCCGATACAAGCCTTGGCTTTGTAGAGATAGCTTCCCGTGGGTTTGTTGCTCAGCGCCAGCACTGCCGTTGTACCCGATGTGGGATTGCTGTACTGGACGGGGGTGGTGACTGGAGTAGTATCCCACTCGATCCAGCCGTAGGTGTTCGTGCCGGTGCTATCCGTTGTGCTTACGTTATATGTGCCGTCGGTATCGGGACTGGACGGGATCGTCGGCGCAGGCGGCGCAGCGGGAGCTGTGCAGTTCGGACTGCAGGACGCATCCGAGGCCCAGGAAGGCCGGGCGGAGGCCGGCGTCGCGGCGACGAGCAGCGCCAATCCTGAAAACCCAATCAACGCGAGGCGCAGCAGAAAAACGTGCTCAATATCTCCGGACAAAAGGCGGCCCTGCGATGACCCTATAACGCCCATGGTGTACTCCCGTTAAATGATGATGCCCACGCGCCGTTAAATAAACGGCGGACAGAAAACCCGGGGGGAAAATAGCCGATAACGCGACGCCTGGCAATCCACAAAAAGTAGGATTCAATCCGCGGTCGCGGACTACCCTGGTTGTTACAGCCAGTTCCGCATATTGAGAAACGGCGCCAGCGATATATAAAGGATAAACAGGAGGAAGAGCAGGATGATGAGCGCAGGCAGCGGATTCGCCCGCAATGCCTGGAACAGGCCGCGCGCCTTGCTTGCGCGCACCGCCTCGTATTCGCCGCGCACGCGTTGCGCCCGTTGCGCCTGATAGTCATCCAGCAGCGCGCGCGCCTCGGCGAGGCGGGCATTGTCGCGCAGCCAGATCGCTTCGGTGCCTACGCCCCAGAAGCCGGCCTGTGTTTCATAAAACTCGATACCCCTGGCCTGCAACAGGGCGCGCACTTCCTCGACCTCATCCGCGGGAGCGCCGCGCATTCTAAACAGTAATACCGCCATACAAGCTTTATCTCAAAACCATAAAAAAGCATTCTCTCGCAGTGAGCGCAAAGACGCTGCATAAAGGTCATTTGCGGAACAGCTAAAGATCATAAAGCAGCGCAGCACACCTTGTTAGATCGAAGCGACAGCGGGCGGACTCCGCCCGCTCCGTGGACTGTGCCTGAAGCGCCTCGGCACCCTGCGAGAGGATATTTTCCCGGCGTTCTCTGCGAGAAGTCTTCCCGCCCTGTGTTCCCTTCAACCGTAGAACAAGAGATTCATCTTGCGCAGGCGCCGCGCCAGGATGCGCATCACCACGATGGCGAACTGCGGCTCGCGCCGCACCATCGCCAGAAATTTCTCCTCGTCGAGCGCTTCCAGCCGGCTGGGCGCGCGCGCAATCGCGGTAGCGCTGCGCCGCTTGGAATCGACCAGCGCCATCTCGCCGAAAACCTCGCCGGGTTTCACCAGGTCCAGCAGTTCGTTGTTGACCCGGATCTCGACCTCCCCGTCCAGCACCACGTACATCAGGTTGCCCTGCTGCCGCTCGCTGAAAATGACGGCGCCCGCATCGAATTGGACAGTTTCTTCCGATTTATCAAATAATTCCAACAGATTCATGTTAGCCCTCGATTGATTCGCCCTGCCCGCCAACCGCTGGTTTTATACCAGAATACGGATAATCGCGAAATAGCGCGGCGATAAGCGGACTCATACGATGCTATCGCCGGACGGGTTTTCCATGTCATGATGCATCGTCCCCTCAGGAGAGAGTGATTGCCATGATTTCGAACCCATGCCCCCGCCTGTTGTCCGCCGCCTTGGGAATTTTCCTGATAACCGCGCCGGCCGCATCCCGGGCGCAGGTGGACGACTGGACGCTGGCGAACTCCATCGTCAAATCGATACGCACGCCGATGGACATTCCGCTGATGAGCTTCGAAAAGAAGGATTTTCCGATTACGGATTTCGGAGCCGTGCCCGACGGCAAAACCGACGCCCGTCCCGCGATTCAGACCGCGATCGAAAAAGCCAGCAGCGCCGGCGGCGCCCGTGTGCTGATTCCGAAAGGCGTCTGGTTCTGCAAGGGCCCCATTAATCTGCGGAGCAAGGTCAACCTCACCATCTCGAAGGGCGCCACCCTGTTGTTCAGTCCGGATCCGGCCGATTATCTGCCGACGGTGCTGACCCGGCGCGAGGGTATCGAGCTTTATGGTTACTCGCCGCTTATCTACGGCTACAAAGTGCAGGATGTTGCGATCACCGGCTTCGGCATAATCGATGGCAATGCCCAGAGCGGGTTTCACCAATGGGCCGAGAAACAGGAACTTGACCGCGAAAAACTGCTCCGGCAGGACGACGCGGCCGCGCCGGTCAAGAACCGCGTGTACGGCGAAGGCACCTACCTGCGACCCAGCATGATCCAGTTTATCGAGTCGGAGCGCATATTGCTCGAAGACGTCACACTGACTAATGCACCCTTCCGCGGAATTCATCTCGCATCCACGGACCATTCAACCGTGCGCAAAATCCACGTCGACAGCCGCCGCCCCGGCAACGAAGGGATTAATCTGGAATCCGTCACCTACGTGCTGGTCGAGAACAGCAGTTTCCGCACCGCCGAGAGCCCGCTCTCAATCAAATCCACCCGTGACCGCGACGAACGCCAGACCCGGCGTCCCAGCGCCTATATCGTCGTTCGCAACAATGACATGGGCGGCGAGAAAGGCATCCTGATGGCCAGCCAGATGGCGGGCGGCATCCGCAACGTGTTCTTCGACAACAACACCGTGCGGCCGGGACAGTACGCGATGATGTTCGAGGCCGACATGGAGCGCGGCGGCGCCGTGGAACACGTGCGCGTGCGCAACATGACGGTCGAATCGGCGAAAGAGCATTTGATCCGTTTCCAGCTTAACTTCGAGCATAAAGAGCCCTTCAAGGGGCATCTTCCGGCTTACCGGGATTTCGTATTCGAAAATATCAAGGCCGGACACGTCGGCATGGTGCTGGAAGCGCATGCGCCGGACCAGGTGCCGCTGCAGAACGTGCTGTTAAGAAACATCAGTATCAAACGGGCCTACCAGAGTTTCATTCTGGAAAACGTTGAAGTATTCCAGCTGGAGAACGTGCAAATCGGCAATCAAATGGTCAACGGCCTGCTGGACTGGAAAGAGGCGCCCCCACCGCAGTGACGGGCAGAACGGTGATGATGCTGTCGGCATCGTCCGCGGGCTCTTCCACGGCCGCCGGAACCGGCGCCCGCCCGTAATTGTCCTCCAGCCGCACGATATCGTCCTCGCCCAGGTAGCAGCCGGACTGAACCTCGATGATTTCGAGCGGTATCTTGCCCGGGTTTTCCAGGCGGTGGATCTCGCCGATGGGGATGTAGGTCGACTCATTTTCCGACAACAGAAACTGGCGCTCGCCGCAAGTGACGAGCGCGGTGCCCTGCACCACGATCCAGTGTTCGGCGCGGTGATGATGCTTCTGCAGCGACAGGCGCCCGCCCGGTTTCACACGGATCCGTTTCACCTGGAAACGCTCGCCGCGGTCCACCGAATCATAACTTCCCCAGGGCCGGCTGACCTCGCGGTGCAAGGAGGTCTCGGCGCGGCCAAGACCGTCCAGGCGTCCCACCAGTTCCTTCACATCCTGCACCCGGTCCCGGTGCGCGATCAGCACCGCGTCGCGCGTGTCCACCACGACCAGGTCGCTGACTCCGAGCAATGAAACGAGCCGGCCGTCCGCGGCCACCAGGCAGCCGCGGCTGGCATGGGCGACCACATCGCCCTTGAATACGTTCTGTTCCTCGTTTTTCTCCTGTATATCCCATAACGCGGACCAGGTGCCGACGTCGTTCCAGCCCGCATCCAGCGCCACGACGACCGCGCGATCGGTATGTTCCATCACCGCGTAGTCGATCGAATCAGACGGACAATGCGCGAAGGATTCCGGAACGTGCGCAAAACCGGATTCGTAACGGATGTTATCGAAAGCGTTTTTACAGGCTGCGTAGATATCCGGCCGCAGGCGTTTCAATTCCGCGAGATAGACCCGCGCGTGCAGCATGAAAATCCCGCTGTTCCACAGGTAGTCCCCCGCCGCCAGATAGTTTTCGGCCTTCGCGCGGTCGGGCTTTTCGACGAATTGCGCCACGCTGTAAATCGCGGCTTCCGCCCCGTCGACCCGCGCGCCGCTGCGCACATAACCGTAACCGGTTTCGGGATGCGTGGGGCGAATACCGAACAGCACCAGCCGTCCCGCCCGCGCCGACTCCTCCGCCTGCTTGAGCACCGCGTGAAAGGTCGCGGTCTCTCCGATGTGATGATCCGCCGGCAACACCAGCAGTATTTCATCGGCCTCGTTGCCGGCGCGCCCCGCCTCGGATCCGTTTACGACATACATCGCCGCCAATGCGAGCGCGGGCGCGGTGTTGCGTCCCACCGGCTCGACGATCACTACCTGCGAACGGCGGTTGATCTGCTGCAACTGGTCGTCAACGATAAAGCAGTGGTCCTGGTTGCAGACCAGGATCGGATCGACGCTTCCCTCCGGCAGACGCTCGATTGTGTGTTGCAGCATGGTTTTGGTGCCGATCAGCGGCATGAATTGTTTCGGCCGGCTTTTGCGAGACAGGGGCCACAGCCGGCTGCCGCTGCCGCCAGATAAAATGATGGGTATCATTGTCGATTCCTTTTGCTTGAAAGTTATTGTCCTTGTGTTGCGTGTCGTAAGGCCCGCTCTCCCCGTTCCCGAACAACCAGCCCATATCGCCACCCATGCGGGTGGATTTAAAACCGTCGGCGCCCGCCTGCAGCGGCGCCACGATGGAAGGATCGAAGTACGCGCGCCATGGCGGTATCCAGGCCAGCGACCAGCCGCTCCGCAACCCGGCCGTTTCCTGCTCCGCGCCGGTAAGCGCCCGATATAGCCGCGGATCGCGGATTCCCGCCACCACCTTCCGCGCCAGCCGCTCCAGCGCCCATCGCTCCTGCGGCTGCAGATCGCCGTTGGCCTGCGCGAACACCGCCAGCATGACCAGCGGCTGCAAGGCGAAATTCTGGTAACTCAACGCGCGCGACTTGCGCTTGATTTCATTCGGCAGATATCCCTGCCCGTCGATTTGCGCGACGCCCTGACGGTATTTATTGAGCGCCCAATCGTATAACTCCCGGTCCTGCAGATTCACCGCGGTAACCATGACCGCCCATGCCGCCCAGTAATCGTGGTTGTTGGCTTTCTCCGGGCCGCGATTGCTGTAGAAAGCCATTACCTGTCCGGCAAGCTCTCCGAACCACTCTTCGATCGCGGCGCGTTTGCGCCGGTCGGATGCGGGCAGGCCCGAGTCGAGTTGCGTGATCTGCAGATAGTGCGCGCCCATCGCCGCCAGCGCCCATTTGCGCGCGGCCTGCCCGATGGAATTGGCCTCGGCATCCAGCAGCGCGTCGCGGCTCGCCCAGTCGTACAGCAGATCGAGCAGGCACGAACGCGCGGGCTCTCCGGCGCCGCGGATGAAATCGCGCGTAATGCGCGCGCTCAACTGCTCCAGCCGGCGGATGGATCTGACGCTTTCCTTATAATTGCTCGCCGCCGCGGAATTGAGCTTCGAGCGCGATCCCGAATTATCGCCCTCGTATTTGCTGACGAAGACCAGCGGGCCGGTATAGGGCTCGGGAAACTCCGGGCATGTATACTGCGCGCGCGCTTTCACCGTTACCGGCTGGTAATAGCCTGGCGGCGCCAGAATGCCCGCCCCCGTGGATTCGGGCCGCGGCGTGCAGGCGCAAAACAGCGTTAACACGGCGGCGGAAATCAGCCTTCGCAGAAGAGGTCTCATGCCTGCCTACCGGTCCGCCACTTGCGAACGGCGTCCGTCCTTGCACAACCGGGCGGTGACCGAAGCGGCCGGCGGCGCCCCCTCCACGTTCAGGTCCATCGACAGAAAATTGAACCCCTTCCACTCGCCGTCGTCCCGCAGCGCCACCATGAAACGCCCCTTGTTTTCGATCCAGGACGCATGCTCGATCTTCACCCGCTCGTTCCGGCCGTTGACGTACCATACTGTCGCATTCATGTAGTGCGTCGCCGGATTGTCGAACTGCACGTCCAGCAGATAGTTGCCGCCGCGCAGAGTCTTCAGCTCACCGCCGCCGTTGAACAGGATTTCGTTGCGCCCCGTATGCAGGCGCGTGGTGCGCGCGAGTTCCGGCGGTTTGCCGTCGCAGCCGCTGTCGATCAGCGCGTGCACCTCGCGGTAGAACATTTCCTTGCGCAGGTCGTGATAGGAGGGAAGCTCCCACAGCAGAAGCTTGGGCGGATGATCTTTGAATTCATCGCTCATCAGATATCGGATCATGGTGTCGTAGCCACCGCCGCCCGCGAGCGCCTCGTTCAAGATATCGACGCCGAGGTACTCCTTTAAATATCCGTCGAAATTGTAGCTGACATCCGGGGCGCTGAAGCTGGTCCCCACCAGCGCGATCGGCGGCAGCGCATCGCCGAACAGCTGCTCCTGCCGGTCCGCGGCGGCCGGATCCTCGACCCGCTCGGAAACGAATTCGTCCACATACTGGTCCGCGTACATCTCGCCGCAGAGGCGCTGCCATGCCATTTGCAGCGTGCCGGTCTTGCGCATGATGCCGACGCGGCGGTTGGTGAAAGCCTGCTTTTCAAGGGATGCATACAGGGGCTGCCTGCGCAGCTCAGCGGCGACCACGCGCGCCGCGCGCTCGGCTCCGTAGGCGGTCCAGTGGTGGTCGCGGCGGAAAAAATATTCATGCTCTTTTCCGGTTTCATTCAAGAGCGGCGTCAAATCCGGCACGATGATGCCGAGCGCGCGCAGGCGCTCCAGGATGCGCCGGTAATTGGCGCTGGCGGCGACGAAATCATACTTCGCGGATTTCGGCACCTTGGTGGGATGCACCAATCCGCGCGTCGGATGGTAAACAATCGCCAGTTGCGTGCCGCGGCTCCGCAGGATATCGGCGAACTGTTTAAGCTCTTGCAGGTGGTATTCATCCGGGCCGAAGTCGGTTATCAGTTCCACGTCGGAACGGAACAGCCAGTCCTCTTCGCCGCGCATCAAAATGGGGAATATCGAGAGAAAACCGGTATTGTAGTTCGCGCGATTGTCGGCCGCGGGACAAGGGCTGCAGCAGGGAACGATCTCATAGTCCAGGGCAAAGCCCGACGCCGGCTGCGACAGCCAGCCCGCGGCGACGAGCGGCAACAGACACCGCAGGCCGGACCGAGCCCTGGGCAAAACGGAAAATATGCGCCGGCGCATCATCGTCAGAGCGTGGTATCGATCTTGTTTTCCACCCATACCAGGCTGGGCTGCCCGCTCTCGCCGCAGGCGAACAGGCTGAACACCTTGCCCCATTGCAGGTTCACCGGCTTGGACTGTCCGAGCGGCGTGTCGCCCGCCAGCGCTTCCACGGAGAGCCGCACCGGGTTGATCTCGCGCGTTTTGTTGCCGAGAAATCCGACGTCCTCGATGATCGGAATGCCGCCGTCCGCCGTTTTGAGATCGAGTTTCTCCTTTGACACGACGTTATAAAGGCTCACCAGCGCCTTGCGGCGGTTGTTAAAGGCCTCGTCGCGGATCACGGTCAGCGGAAACTGCGAGCCGGCGATCACGGTATAGAATTCGCCCTCGCGCATCGTTACCTGCTGGTTCTTGCCTTCCACCCGCACCGCATGACCGCCGGCCGGGAGGAAAACATAGGGTGAAGATTCCAGGGGGTCCAGAGTCTTTATCACTTTGCCGCCGAGATCGATGTTCTCCAGCGTCTGCGCGGAGTACGCGTTGAACACCCGCACGAAGGCGGAACCTTCGGGCGCGTCCTCGGCGTAGAGCGCGGCCTCTTCGACGGCCGCGGCCGGCGGGATCAGGAAAGGCGTGTAAATTGCGAACATCAGCATCCATGCAATATTTTTCATCGCGTTCCTCCATGTACTGCGGTATCGGTGTCGGTTGAAATTTTGTCGATTGCGCCGGCCAGAAGTTCAGTGTACTTCCCATTCGGATAGGGATAGACGACGGGTAAATACCTTTCGGGAAATTCCCAGATCACGAGTCGCGGCGGCTTTGCGGAAAAATCATCGGACACCAGGTACTCGAGCATCGGCAGCACCGGGCCCTTGCCTTCGGTCGCATAATTCACGACTTCCCGGCTCAGGGCCTGCTCCAACGCGCCGGTGAAATTCCACAGACTGTTCGCGCTGTAACTGCTGCCGACCAGTACGACATCCGCGCCGTTGTCGGAAAACAGGCCTTCGCTGGTTATGCTTTCTTCCGCGCGCCGCGTCACGTAGACCTTGAGTTCATCCGCGGCCGGGCCGAACCAGTCGGAAAAGGGACCGAGCGGAAGATAGTTCAACAGATCGCCCTGGTACACCCGGGTGGAGACCATCTCGGTTCTGAAACGGACCGCTCCCTCGGGCGGCAGCACGCCCTGTTTGGCGATCTCCTCCGCAATGGCGGCGGCGGCGACCGCGGCGCCTTCCGGCGTCCAGTGCGTATCGGTTTTCAGGAACAGCTGCGTGCCCTCCGGCCGGTCGACCAGGGCCCGCCGCATCGCCTTGCACAGGTCGGGCGCAATCAACTGGCGGCCGGCGGCGTATCTGAGGGCATCGCCATACAGCGACTGATAGAATGCCGCCGGTTTGCGCCCTCCCAGCTGCCCGGGATAGATACGGGCCTTGGCGGGCACCAGCGCCAGCACCAGCGCGACGTTATGCGCCCGCAGATAAGCATGGATGGATTCGATCTCCTTGAAGCGATGGCCGATGCGCTCCGCCGCATCATCGTGAGTCCGGAACTCTTCATCGGTGAAGAGCCAGCCGTCCCTGCCCACCACCACGCCCTGCCGGCCTTCGTTGAGCAGTCCGTACTGGACGGCGGTCCACAGATGAATGCCCATGTCGCGGATCGGCAGGCGCTGGTTATAGTGCTTTTCCAGCGCGAGCGCCCATTCGCCGTTGAACAGTCCGCGCATTCCCCGCGGCCGGAAGCCTTCCAGCGCGGGCAGGCTCCAGGCTCCGATGCCGACGATGAATGCGATCAGGAAGATCATGCTGAAATATCTGAGGTATCGGTACTTCATGGATCAGAACTGGAAATACAGGAATGGCGTATAACTCTGGGTCGACAGCTTCAGCACCGACAGCGTGAACAGCACGGCCAGCACGGGCATCGCCAAAGGTGCGACAGCGTTGGCGGCGTATCCTCCCGCATACACGGCAGCGCCGCCCTGCCACGGCCTGGCATGCAGCGCGCGCAGACCGTACAGCACCACGATTACCCACGCCAGTGCCAGCGTGCACAGCTGCAGCCGGCTGATTGAATCGGTATAGGCGGGGCTGAAATGGAAATCACCGCCGAACAACGCGCCGTAAAAACCGAAGGCCTGCGCCAGCGTCTCGGCCCGGAACGCGACCCATCCCATCAACACGATAAACAGCGTCGAGAGCCAGGGCAGAATTCTGAAACCGGTATTTCCGGTCTTCACCGGACCGAAGGCGCGCTCCAGGCACAGCCAGCTGCCATGCCACATGCCCCACAAGACGAAGGTCCAGTTCGCGCCATGCCACAGGCCGCCCAGCAGCATGGTCAGGAACAGGTTGCGATAGGTGGCGGCCGTGCCGCCGCGATTACCGCCCAGCGGTATGTAGAGATAATCGCGCAACCACGTGGAGAGGCTGATGTGCCAGCGCCTCCAGAATTCGGTGATGCTGCGGCTGATATACGGCTGGTTGAAGTTCTCGATAAAACGGAAGCCCATCATCAGGCCGAGACCCACCGCCATGTCGCTGTAGCCGGAGAAATCGAAATACAGCTGCGCCGCGTAGGCGAAGATCCCGGTCCAGGCGTCGGCCGCCGTCGGATCCGTCAGCGCGAAGGCGTTATCCGCCAGCGGCGCGATAGAATCCGCGATGAAGACCTTCTTGACGAATCCCAGCATGAAGCGCGCCGCGCCCTCGGTGAACTTGTCGAGCGTATGGCTGCGTTCGGCGAACTGCGAGGCGAGATCCTTGTAGCGCAACACGGGTCCCGCGACGAGTTGCGGAAACAGGGCGATAAAGGCCGCGAAATCGGAGAAGCGCCGGGTGGGTTCGGCGTCCCCGCGGTAGACGTCGGTGATATAGCTGATGGCGTGGAAGATGTAGAACGAGATTCCGATCGGCAATAACACGTCGGCCAGCGGCAGCGGCGCCGCGCCGATCGAGACCAGCACCGTGTTCAGACTGCTGACGCCGAAGTCCGCGTACTTGAAATATCCCAGCGTCACAAGATTCACCGTCACCCCGAGGCTGACCCAGCGCTTCGCGATCGGGCTGCGGGCGCCCGCCCTGCCGATCCGGACACCGATGAAGAAATTCCAGAGAGTGACCGCGAAGAACAGCAGCAGAAAGTCGAGCCGCCACCAGGCATAAAAGGAGTAGCTCGCGAGCAGGATCAGCGCCGATTTGAAACGGAACGGCGTCAGGTAATAGAGCGTGAGGAAGACCGGCAGGAACAGAAATAAGAAAATGTTGGAACAGAATACCATATCACTGCACCTGCTTGTCCACCGGATGCAGGATCGCCGCCTGGCGATCCTTGAACAGAATTTCCATCAATTGCTCGTGATGCGCGGCCAGCGCGCCTTCCATGTAAAGGCCCTTCGAGTTGCTCGGAAAACGCAGATCGATGTCGTAAAGCTCGAGCGACAACGGGCGGTCGATCGACAGTGAACCCCGGTTATTCGCGGCGATTACGCCCCCCGCCACCGTCAGCGAAATTTCAGAGGCGTAAGGATCGAGCTCGATGTTGCGGTCGGTATGCGACAGGTCGGCGACCTTGCCGTAAACCCCGAAGCTGCCGTTGGCGATGATCCGGTTGTTATAGAGCCTGACGTCCGTACTGTTGCGCGCGCTGACGCCGTGCTTGGCGTTGGCGTAGAAAAAGTTTTCCCAGATCAAGTTATCCGAACTTTCATAGATCGTCAGACCGTCGCTGCCGTTATGGAAACTTTCGTTATAAGCCAACAGGTTGTTGGTACTGTTGCGGTCGATGGCGAATCCCGAGAGTTTGTTGTTGAAACTCCGGTTGTTGAAGATCCAGCTGTCGCCGACTCCGCGCGAGATGATGATGCCGTGCTTCTTACGGGTCCCGAACACGGTGTTATGGGCGATGATGATGCCGCTGGAGTAGTCGTGCGGATCGATGCCGTAAACGATGTTGTCGCGGTAGGTGTTGCCGATCAGCGCCAGGTCCTTCGCGTGATAACAATAGAATCCGTAATACATGTCGACGAATTCGGAACCGATCAGCCACGCCTTCGGCCCCTCATCCCGTTTGAGGCGTTCGCCCACGCGCCGGGTATAGCTGCTCACGGTAATGCCGTAGGATTTGCTCATGAAATAGCCGAAACTCTCGACCCGGCTGTTGATGAGGTAGAGCTCGCTGCCGCTCCAACTGACCATGAAAGGCCTGAACTCTTCCTTGTTCCGGAACAGCGCGGCCTTGCCCGCCTTTTCGTCCCAGGCGATCAGGCGCGAACCGAAAGCGAACATCTTGCCGTCAACCACCATGAAAGACCCGCTCTGCTGCGACAGCCTGAGTTCCTCGTCCGACTCCAGCACCAGGGTCGCGCCCTCCTCGATCACCAGCGGCAGACGCACGGTGTAGATATCGGGGTCCTTGGGATCCCGGACGAAATAGCCGCTCCCGGCCAGCGCATCCGCAATATCATCCGGCCGCGCCAGGCCGGACTTGAGGAAGATCGCGCGCGGAAACGAGCTCTGGCGTTTCGCCCATTCGCCGGCGCGTTCAGCGGCGGTGAAATCGCTGAGCGTGAACTCGCCGAACACCCGCCGTACCTCGATGACCGGCGCATCGGGCGTCACCGCGTCCAGGCGCCGGCGCGCGGCCGATTCATTGTAGGGAGCGATATCCGGCAGTATCGGCTGCGGCAACCGGAGTTCGGCGCCGTCGGTGCGCGTTATCGTGTACTGGCGGGGCGTCAGTTGCGTCACCTCGGCCCGAAGCGCCGGCGCCGCCGCGAGCAGCAGCAACCACAGGCAGGATATCAGCCGACGGAACTGCATCGGAAATGCTCTGGATTTAATCATCAGAATGTCACCGCCCATTCCACGCTCGCGCGATTGACTTCCCTGTCCTCGCCTCCGGCATCGAAGGCCTTGCCGGGAAAGAACCCGGACAGAACCAGCCGCAGGTAACTGTCCATGCGCACATCGTCCGCCATTACGTTGTCGTTCTTGTCCCAGTAGTATGAGATCACCAGATCGAGGGCGCGCCCGATATCCTTGTCGGTGCCGTTCGTATGGCCGGAATAGCCGCGCGCCGAGAACGGCCCCTGCTCGTCGCGCAGGTACAGCGTGTGGCCGGCGAACCCGACTTCCCAGGGCGACTTCTCGGGCAGCAGTCCGATATAGGCGGTGGCGATGCCGATGTTGCGCAGGTCCGCGCGCAGTGCTTCGTTGAGGCGGTGCAGGCGGGTGCGGGCCCCGAGGTAATAGGCGCGGTTGCTCTGCAGCCCGGTCTGGCGGTAGCCGTCGGGCTTGTCGTCGGTGAAGGTAAGCTGCGTCCCGAAGTTGAAACCGGAGTCGCCGCCGCTGCGCCAGCGCATACCGCCGTCCACCGCCCAGCCGTTGACGTCGACCTGCGCGCCATCCTTGGTTTCATGGCCGTTGACGCCGTAAACCGTGAAGTAATATTGCCACGGCAGGCGGGTGCGGAAATCGAAGTAGCCGTTATCGAAGGAGAGGCCGCTCCAGGTAAGTTGGGGTGCATTCACCGTATTGTCGCTGCCGTCGGTGTCGATCACATGCGCGCTGACGAAGGCATTGTATCGGTACTGCCAGCGCAGAATGGCATAGGTGCGCTTCAGGTTATCCTCGGCGTCGCTCAGCTCGGAGTCGTCGGTGCGGAATGTGTCGAGCTCCTCCGCGACCCCGATGCCGCCCTTGAGGAGAGTGGTGTCCCAGGCCCAGCGCGCGGTTACGATATCCGAATCCAGCACCAGGCCGTCATCCATGCGCAGGCGTTCCCTGCCCACGCGCAGCGCCTCGCCGGGATAATCCGTCAGTCCGCCCCACTCCAGCCACAGCTGCCGCAGTTCGGCGAAACGGTCGGAGGCCCTGGCCTGGTCGAACTCATCGGTGCTGAGGTCGACCGTGTCGGTCGCGTAAAAGAACTGCAGCGAAACGAAGGAATGCCACTCCTCGGAGAGACTCGTGTACAGCCGCGGCCGCAGATTGATTCCGGTCTCGCCGCGCGCCTCATCGGGCAGACCGAGGTCCTGAGTCTCGTCGTACAGGTAGAAAACGTCAGCCTGTAAATCGGCCTCGTTATCCAGCGCGCGCGCGCGGCCTGCGGCGGCGCAACCGAGCAGCAGGATTCCGCAGCTGAGCGCGGCCCTCCATCCGGAATGTTTGCTTGGCTTGTTACGATCCATGTATAAGCTCCGTTCAGTTGCCCGCCTGTTTCACCTTCAGCGTCGGGGTTTCCGCCGCGACGCCGGTCTGTTCCCGCTCCCGGATCTCCTGCTCGCGCAGCTGTTCCGCCGCTCTGCGCTGCCCGGGATTCACCGCGGCGTTTATATTGCTGTAAAGCTCCTGGAATTTCGGGTCGGCCTCGATATCCTGCGCCGCCAGTCCCGCGAAGGAGAGCGCGTACACCGGATTACGCCGGTTACCCTTGCCGATCCAGAACATCTCGGCCAGCGCGTAATCCGCCTTGGAATGGCCGCGGCGCGCGGCCGAGAGCAGATATTTCAGCCCGCGCTGCGGATCGGATCTGCCGAGATAGCCGCGGTAATACAGCTCCCCCAGGAAATAATCGGCGGCTGGAAGCTCGGTCCGCGCTTTCAGGAAATGCCGCTCCGCCAGCGCCGGATCGGCGGGCACATATTTGCCGTCGAAATAGATGCGGCCGGTCAACAACTCCGCCTGCATGGAGCCGCGGGCGCGCGCCCGCGCCAGTGTAACGAGCAGCTCCTCGGCGCCGCCGAGAGCGGGATAGTCGTAGAGCAGGCGCGCCCTGGCGTAAGTCGCCTGCGGATGATTGGGTTCCACCAGTTGCAGCAGTTCCAACGCCGGCCGCGCCAGCGCCTGGCCCGCATCGGCCATCCAGTTCGCGATGTACCAGACTTCGCTTTCATCGAGTCTGCCCGAACGGTAGGCCTGGTGGATTTCGCCTATCCACGCCTGAAGCCTCTCCTGCTGGGAACGCGCATGGTAGGCGCGCGCAACTTCCAGGTAGCAGCCCGGTATTCTTCTCACGATGGGCATGCAGAGCTTAAGGATTTCCGGAGCGCGCTGTTCGGTCTCGCCCGCGAAATTGTAGTACAACACTTTCGAGTAATCGGCATACGCCTTATCGTGGCGCGCGATCCGGTCGGTCAAGCGGCGCAGCTGGCGTTTGTAGACGGAATGGCGCTCCGGCATCAGGAAATACAGTTCCACCAGGTGCCGGATTCCGCTGAAATCGCCGTTGTCGAGGGCCAGTATCAGATAACGTTCCGCATCGTCGGCGTACTCGGTCCGGCCCGCGCCTACGAATTCGGAATACAACCGGCCGAGGCGGCCGGTGGCGGCGGGGTAATTCTGTTCATACGCGCGCAGATACCAGCTCTCGGCTTCCTCAAGCGAGGCCGGGCTGCCTTCGTTCTTCAGGATATCGCCGTAACCGACCTGCGCCTCGGGCAGACCCATGCGCGCCAGCGCGCGGAAATGATAGCGCGCGGTCGCGAAATCCCCACGCTCCATGGCGACATAACCCAGCTGGTAATCGGGCATCGCGGCGCAACCGGCGCACAGCGCGGCGGCGAGGACATGCGGAACGAGGTTTCGAATACGCATATGCAGCAGTCGGAGCCGGGGTTCAGGTATCGGACACGGCGACGTTATTGGACGCAAACCGCGGAAGCGTCAGTCGCGACTTGGTGACCCGCAGCGGCCGGTCGATGTACTCGCCCGTCATGGGCTCGTCCAGCGACACGGTCACCTCCACGCGCTCGGCTCCCTTGACCTCGGGGTCGGCGACGCGGATCGAACCGATTCTTCCGGCGAGCGAGCGCGACTCGCCCATCACCTCGACCTTGACGGCATCGCCGGGTCTCAGATGATCGGCGGCGCCGAATTCGAAATAGGCCAGCACGAAGGGTTCGCCGCCGTCTTCCGCCAGTTCGAAGACCTTGGTGCCGCGACTCACATATTGCTTGTCGCCGACGGTCAGTTCCGTCACCACGCAATCGCAGGGGCTGGTCAGGGTGCCCGACGTGAACTGCGAGGCCAGGGCCTGTATCTGCTGCCCGGACATGACGGCGCCCAGGTTGCGATCCATGTATTCGATGACCGGCGCCCTGAAGTTGGCGATGGGCTGCCCCTTCTCCACCCGGGTGCCGGCCTCGACCAGGCTGGAAAAATCTCCGGCGCGCGGCATCACGATTTCATGCCGTGGCGTGGTCAGGCTCGCGGTCTGGGAAGCGGTGACGAACAGGATGCCGTACAGCTGGCTCCCCACATAGCCGGCGGCCGCCAGTCCGCACAGGAACACGACCAGACTCAGCAGCAGGGCCCGGAAACGGCCCGTCTTGCCGGACGCCCTTTCTGCGTCGAGCTGCTGCCGCGACTTCGTAAAATTCTGCCGCGCCAGCGTGTTCAGCATGTCGCCGGCGCTCACCAGTTCGCCTCCCAGGAACGAGGTTATCAGGTAACGCAGCGCGGCCATCTGTTTCGGATCCATTTCCTGAAACTCGCAACCGACCCGCTTCGAAACCGGATTCACGCTCCGCGCCTGAAATCTCGCATCCAGCAGGAATTTAAAACCGTCGACGCTGAAGACGATCTGCCCCTGGTAGATCCGTCCCTGCGCGAACTCGGAGTCCACCGCCAGGACGCAGAAACCTCCGGCGGAAATATCCGCCGGGCGATACAACCTCGCTTCAGCCTCGGGGAAATTGACTTTCAGGGTGGCCGGGATCTTGACGCGGGCATATTGCCGTTGCGCTTCCGCCTCGTGTACCAGATTGAGATTCGGTCGTTTGCTCATAATGCACCTGCCATGAATTCAGTTAATTTATTTGCATCCCCCTGGCCTTCGGCCATCCCCCTTCGGCGCGAAGGGGGAACGGGTCCTGAGATATCGGAAATAAAAAATAATGCATCACCAGCCGGACAGCACGGGGCAAGGGGGATGACTGTGGAAAATCCCGAATACCTATTCATTTTTCAGAAGCTCCAAATAAGTCCTTCTCAAACAATCAGGAACATCAGCGCGCAGAAAAGACTGGCGGCCGAGAACGTCATGGTCATCGACGACCATGCGTTGAACCAGGCGCGGAAACCGCCCAGTTCGCGTGACAGCCTGATCTGCTGCCGCGTCCAGGTCTGGCGGTCCAGCCTGAAGAACACGTAAATCTTCACCAGCGATCCGAGTATCTGGTTGTAATACAGCACGAACGGATACACCGGCCCGATGCGGTGCCCGGAGGCGGACAGCATCAGCGTCAGAACGCTGCGGGTGAAACCGATCCACAGCACATAGATGGCCAGATACATCATGTTGTACTTGAGCGCCGCGATCAGCGCCGCCGTGAGGCCGAACAGCCCCGTCCACATGGACAGACGCTGGTCCCACAGCATGTAATAGGTGAAAGGGCCGAGGCGGCGGATCCCGAGGCCGGTCGCGCGGTAGTTCTGCCGCAGCGAATTGCCGTACCAGCGGAACATCAGCCGCAGGCTCGACAGCAAAAAACTCGGATGCGGCGGATGTTCGATGGTCCTGATATACGCGTCCGGCACGTACCAGGTGTCCCAGCCCAGGCGCATCAGGCTGTACCAGCTCGATTTGTCGTCCCCGGTCAGGAAGCGGAACTCGCCGAGCCGCCAGTGATTGAGATGATCGTTCTCGATATCCGCGATGAACGCCGGATTGGTGACCACCGACGCGCGGAAAATCGACATGCGCCCGGTCAAGGTGAGCACGCGGTTCGACAGCGCCATCGAGCACATGTTGATATGGCGCTGCGCGAACCGCAGCTTGTGCCATTCCGAAATCAGGTAGCCGCCCTGCACCTCGCAGAATTCGTTGGTCGTCAGGGCGCCCATGTTGGGAAAATACCGGAAGTACGGCGCGCAGGCGCGCACCACTCCGGGATTCAACACGCTGTCGCCGTCCACCACCACCACGATGGCGTCGTTGTCCGGCAGCTCGCGCGAAACGGCGCGAAAGCCGTAAGCGAGCCCGTCGCGCTTGCCGGTGCCGGCGATGCGCACTAGCTTCAGGCTGACCCGCTCGGGCGGCGCGTGCTTGCGCCACAACTGGCGCACGATGGTCTCGTCCGACATTTCGACGATCGAGCACACGACCGTCGCCGGCCAGCCGGAAGCGACGGCTTCGCGGATGACCGAGTCGTAGACCCGCGCCGTGGTCTGCGCGTCGATGCGGTAGCTCGTGATCATGAAATACAGATGCGAGGGATCCGTAAGATCGCCCAGCTCCAGCACCCGGCGCCGGCAGATGGGGTACACCACGTGCAGAAAGACCATGCCGCGCAGGAAGTGCACCACACCCATGCCGTAGCGCCAGACGCTGATCGCGCCGACGGCCAGGATGAACTGGCCCGAGCCCGGCACGAAGACCACCCTCGGCACCAAAAGCGCCAGGCCGCCCAGGCCGGCGAACAGCAGCGCCCAGCCCGCGGCTTCGAGCAGACCGTGCGTTGCGGTACGCGATGCGAGGACGCGCGCGGCCATTACCAGCAGATCCCTTCCAGCTTGCTGGTCGATTTGCTTTTCATGAAACCGACGAGATCGAGAACGTGCTTGTCCTCCGGCAGTCTCGCGACCACATCCCGGAATGTCTCGTCGTTGTTGCCGAGGATCACGATATCCGCCGCGCTCACCATTCCCGGCAGATCGCTGCTCAACAGCGAGGACACGTGCGGTATCCGGGTGTTGATGTAGTCCTTGTTGGCGCCGTTCATGCGCGCGTATTCCACGTTACGGTCGTAGATTTTCAGCTCATATCCCTTGCCGATCAGAAACTCCGCCAGATTCAACAGCGGGCTTTCGCGCAGATCGTCCGTGCCGGCCTTGAAGCTCAGGCCCAGCAATGCAACCTTGCGCTTCTCGAAGCGCTGGATAATGTTGCAGGCGCGTTCGATCTGGTGGTTGTTGCTGTTCAGGATCGCGCCCAGCAGCGGATGTTTGACGTCCAGCTGAGTGGCCCGATAAGTGAGCGCGCGCACGTCCTTGGGCAGGCACGAACCGCCGAACGCGAAACCGGGGCGCATGTAGTACTTCGAGATATTGAGCTTCGTATCCTCGCACATCACATCCATCACCTCGCGCCCGTCCACGTCGAGCGCCTTGGCGATGTTGCCGATCTCGTTGGCGAAGCTGATCTTGAGCGCGTGCCAGACATTGCATGCGTACTTGATCATTTCCGCCACCTCGATGGACTTGCGGATGATCGGTCCCGGCAGATCCCGGTAAAGCTCCTCCAGAATGTCGCCGCTGCGCGTGCAATGTTCGCCGATCACCGTCATGGGCGGGAATTCGTAATCGGCGATCGCCGTGCCTTCGCGCAGAAATTCCGGATTCGACGCCAGGCCGAAACCCGCGCCCGTCTGCTTGCCCGAACGTTCCTCGAGTATCGGCCGCACGACATTGTTGATCGTGCCCGGCAGAACCGTGCTCCGGATCACGACGGTATGCCATTCGTTCTTGCCGGCAAGGGCCTTGCCGATCTCCTGCGACACCGCCTCGACGTAGCGCAGGTCCAGATCCCCGCTCGGCTTGCTGGGCGTTCCCACGCAGATCATGGTGAGATCGGAATTCTCGATCGCTTCCCGCGCATCGGTGGTTCCCCGCAAGTTGCCGTTGATAACGGCTTTACCAAGTAATTCCTCCAACCCAGGCTCCACAATGGGGGAAATACCGTTGTTGATCATTTCGACTTTACTCGGCGAGACGTCGACCCCGATCACATTGTGGCCACGGGCTGCAAGCGAGCCGCAACAAACGGCTCCAACGTAGCCTATTCCAAAAATACTGATACGCACAAAAACTCCGTTTTCTGATTGTTTTGATTGTTTGCATCCTTTCCGCCGTCGCAGCTACAGCTGCCAATGCAACTGCAAGTTACTTGCCACACCTGGATTTCGAAAAACGCAAAGAGGAGTTTGTGTGATTTGGGACGGTTGGCGCGCTGATTTTCTCCGATCAGAAGCGAAACGGCGCGCTTCAAAAAAATCAGGCCGGTTTCGCGGCCGGACCGGCGCACACCGCCCGTGTGGATTTTTACAAGGCGAGGGAAAAACTTACAGTTCAGCAAATGTCATGCAATGGCATGATGCGTACGAACACGCTTCTGAATCGAACCGCGGAGCGCACAGAACACACGAAAATTTATTTATTCAGGCCGAAGGTTCCAAAGACGGGCTTCGGGTTTTCCCACGGCCTTGCAACTTAAAACCTTGCAAAACTCAGCGCTCCCGGTGCGCTCCGCGATCAAGATGCGCCGATTCCTGTGCGCTACAGGTTCTTACGCAAATCCTGCATCAGGCGGCGTACCCGCTTGCCGTTGACGCCGCCGTCCAGCTTGCCGACACGGGAGGCGGAACGTATATCGACCAGGGTCGTGCCGTTCGGCCGTGTCCGCGCGCGCAGCACGAGATCGTCCTTGAAGCCGAACCAGAAACTGGTGGCGGTGGCTTCCAGCCGGCCTTCCGCGGGCTCCGCCGCCGCGATCTCAAGCCCCATGTCGACAACAGCCTGCCTTCCCACCGTGACAACCTCGGCGGGCGTCATGTCGGTCTCCAGGGTTTCCAGATCCGGAAAGTACCGCGCCTGCAGGTCGGCCGCCTCCTCACGCCTGTAAGCCAGAGGATTTTGCGCACTCTGCATTCGCACCGGCACGAGCGCCACAAACGAGGGTGGATCCCCAATGTTGGTCGTAGCGTCCGCCACGGTCGGCGTCTTGCCGAATTCATGAACCGTCCACCAGGGTACTCCGATCACCGCGAGCCCGAGCAGCAGGGCGGCGCTGCCGCGCGCGTCCAGAAGAGAGCCGCCGTAGAATTTCGCGAGCAGGATACCGGCCGCCGCCAGTATTGCGGCCGCGCCGCCGGCGTATGCGGACCAGCGCAGGATGCTGAAGCCGGTACGGAATTCCCAGAATGCCGCGCGTACCCCGAGGCCGGAGGCGAGCGCGCCGAGCAGGCTCCCGCAGGCCAGCAGCAACGCCAGCAGAATCACGTAGTGAGACAGCGTTTTCATGTCCGACTCCTTGGGCGAGGAAACAGGCCTAGATGCTAACACGTGAAGGGGAGGAGAAATAATGTGGAAGCGCGCTTTTTGATGGTTCAGCGGCCGGTCGGCCTTATCCCGCACAGCGGCAAATATAAACCAACTCTAAAAAGAGGGGCAAACACCATAACCAATACAGTTAAAACAAGGATTCTCGCCGTTTCATTATTCATGCACGCACGGCATGGCACCCCCTCCCGCGTGAGGGCGTTGCCAAAATAGTAGAAGCACGCGAGTTAGCCCGACTTCAGGTTTTGCCTCATCAGGCGCGTAGTAATAGGAATGAATGCCCAGGCTAACCGGGGGATTCTATAAAAAAAGCGCCGGTCCATGACCGGCGCTT
>DASUFE010000046.1:0-13742 GCA_036274675.1 Gammaproteobacteria bacterium | reverse complement strand
CCAATTCCCGAGCCAGCGTCTAATAAAAGACGCGAAGGGAATTGAAGTTAGAAGCACATTGCTGGCGTAGCTCAGTTGGTAGAGCAGCTGATTTGTAATCAGCCGGTCGGGGGTTCAATTCCCTTCGCCAGCTCCAAATTCTTAAGAAGGATCAGATAGTTACGCTTGTAAATCTGATCCATATCGTCGCCCGGATGATTAAATTGCTACATCTCGAATCAACAGGCGTCAACATCACTTATGGAGCAGTATTCAGTAGGGACGGGTTTTCTGGATCAGTACTCGAATCTACAGTTTCGGTATATCCAAGATTTTTGTATCCAGTGCGGCGTTTGTTCGCCATTTTTATCAGCATTGGTACTTCCACATCCACGTAGTCGTAAATAATAACTTCGGTTTTATTGTCATGAGTCCGGTGTAAACGGCCGGCGTATTGAGCGAGTGTTCCTTTCCAGGAAATCGGCATTGTCAGGAACAATGTATCAAGACGTGGATCGTCAAACCCTTCGCCCAGATAACGTCCGGTGGCGATGATAATTCTTTCTTCTTTATCTGAAATACTCAGAAGCTTATTCAGTTCTTCTTTGCGTTTGCGGGCGCCCATGCCGCCATGCAGTACGATAACGGTTTTGCAGAATTTTCCGATTTTCTCGGAGAGCAACAGCACATGCTCTTTTCGCTCTGTAAGAACGATGGGTGAGCGCCCCCTTTTAAGCGCGCTCATCACATCACTGAGAATCAAGTCGTTACGGGCGTTATCCTGGATCATGCTCTTATATACATCTTGTATCCCGGTTTTTTTCTGGTTGCGCAAAAATTCACACGGTATTCTGAAGCTGGTAAAGCGGGGAATAACATGGTGATTGAATGGTCGTTCCGAGGCCTGTTGTTTGGCGTCGACCTGAAACCGGATGGGGCCGCATTGCATGAAGATAATCGGGTGATGCCCGTCTTTCCGCGTTGCTGTCGCCGTCAGGCCGAGGATGTATTTTGCTTTACATTGTTTGATAACGGCTTCAAAACTGTAAGCTGATAAATGGTGGCACTCATCGACGATGATATGGCCATAGTTTGCAACGCACTCGTCAACAACGTTTCTTTGATACAAACTTTGTATTATGGCGACATCAATGATACCAGTCGGATCGCGTCTGCCGCCTCCGATCTGGCCAATTTGTTTCGGGTCGATATCGAGAAATACCGGCAACTGGGCCATCCATTGTTCAAGTAGCTGACGACGATGTACAAGAATCAGCGTGCTGGCTTTTCTTCTGGCGATCATGTTCAATGCCACGACTGTCTTTCCAAATCCAGTTGTGGCGGCCAAGACACCTGTATCGTATTTCGATAATGCATCCAATGCTTGCTTCTGTTTATGATTCAGTGTGCCTTGGAATTCAGTCTGAATCGGATCGCTGTCCAGGCGCTGGTCCTGTATGCAGGGCTCGATTTCCAGCTCCTGAAAAAGCTGAATAAGCCTCTCTAAGCAACCCCTTGGTAAGCCGAGATGATGCGGGAAATCTTCGGCGCAACCGATGATTCTTGGTTTATTGAAGGTGGACAGGCGCATGGCCTGGGTCTGGTAAAATTCCGGGTTGGGAAAAGCTGCCAGCCGTTTCAGCTTATTTCGCAACGGAGGTGGAAGAGCTTGCTGCTCGATATAGAGTTGATTATCGAGCACGATATTGATTCGTTTCGGTAAGTCGCAGGTAAATGAATTTCTGTTATTGTTCTTTGGGGGAAATGTTTTCCATGGTTGATCAAGCGGAGCTTCGAAGCTTGTTTCAAACCCAAGCTCTTCGTTTAAATCGCCGATTAACTTCATTATCTGGGATCTGCTTAGGCGTTTGGCAGAGGATAGATAGGCCCACTGATCTGAGTAAGGTTCAAAATCCTGGTCTACAAAAACGCTATTGCCCTGCTGTCGAGGTCCCTGCTGCAGGGGTAGTGCGATGAGATTGCCGAACCCTCCGCTAGGCATGGTGTCCTGATTCGGGAATAACCGGTCATAGGAATCGAAGCCGAGTTCCGGGTTATGCTGCATGGTTTCGGTGAGCAGATATGAGCCGAGTTTGCGCGCGTCCGCCGCCAATATGGGCTCGCTGAAGAAAATCCATGCATGTCCGCCGTTACCTGAGCGCGAACGTTCTATTGATGTCGGTACGCCTTTTTCGTTACAGGTTTTCAGGAAGGCGGTGATATCCCGTTGCCAGGATGCCTTATCGAAATCCACCGCCAGAAACCAGCAGTGTTCATCCTGCAGCAGGGGATAAACGCCAATTGTAAAGTCGTGCTGAGCGCTCGCGAAACCCGTACTGTCAGATCCGGCGCCGGCCAGATGGTTACGAATGACACTGTCGCTGACGGGAATAAATGCCTGATTAGGGCAATCGCTGCATTTTATCCGGGGTTTGTTGCAGACCTCTTTCACCCATTCATTGTTACAGGCGGGTGAGTATCCGGTTTTGCCAGTTTTGCTGTTTTCCCAGCGCTTCGGATAGACATCTTCCCGGCCGCGGAATAGGTTGCGAAACAATTGAATTTTGATCTTGCTGGGGGAGTTTTGATTAATTTCGGCAGAGTCGCCGGGTTTGTGCGTAATCTGTTTTTGTTCGAGCTGCTCCAATTCATCGACAATTTGGGCGCGTTCTTGATCGAGTTTCTTTAATCTTTGTTTTAGGGCAAGAATTTTTCCGTTCATTGAAGTTTAGTTTCAGCCTTTTTTAACCATCTTGGCTGGTTAAATCCAGTTTAAAGTAAACTTTTGTTTGATTTTAGTTTATTTTTTGTCTATTTTAACCAGTATGAATGTTGAAAATAAGACAAAAATAAACCAACTCCTGACACAATGGCCTGCTGGCATGGTGGCCGTACAGCCGTGGCTGACGCAAAGGGGATTCTATCAACAATTGGTGACTGGCTATATCCATTCAGGATGGCTGGTGCGCGTGGGCCGTGGCGCGTTTGCGCGGGCAGGCGACAAGTTTGACTGGACTGGCGGGCTTCATGCGCTACAGCGGCAAATGGAACTTAGTATTCACGCGGGGGGTGAAACGGCTCTCCAATTACAAGGCTATGGCCACTTTTTACCCTTGGGCGTTGCGCCATTGTGGCTGTTCGGCCAACCTGGCGAAAAATTGCCAGCGTGGTTTAAGCAGTATGACTGGGGACGTGAAGTGCGTTACTTTACTACCAGCGTTTTGGGTGTTGGAAAAGACGCGCAACTGGGACTGACGGATTTCCTGATTAAGGATAGTTACACAGTCCGCATATCTGCACCGGAACGGGCGATCCTGGAAGTGCTGTACCATGTTCAGAATGGAGAGGGATTTGAGCGTGCTCGGCTTTTAATGGAAGGGCTCACGACTTTGCGGCCTGCGCTAGTCAGTAAGCTATTAGCGGCTTCCGATTCGGTCAAAGTTAATCGCCTGTTTATGTATCTGGCGGAGAACGAGGGACATGCCTGGATAAAGCGCCTTGATCTGTCGAGTGTTGATTTTGGCAGCGGCAAGCGTGTGATCGTCAAGGGCGGTTATCTGGATAGCAAATATCAGATCACCGTTCCAGAACGGGAGAATAAGGACAATTCAGTGTGAATGACCTGTATGAAAAACAAGTGCATCTATTGTTACGCGTGTTGCCGCATATAGCGGCTGAACCTTCCTTGGCGCTGAAAGGCGGAACCGCGATCAACCTGTTCGTCCGCGACCTGCCGCGTTTATCGGTCGATATCGATCTGGCATACCTTCCTGTTGAAGAGCGCGATATCTCGCTGAATAACATCGCTTCGGCGTTATCCCGAATCGCCAAAGCTATTGAAAAAGCTTTGCCGAATTCAAGGATTCAGGCAAAGAAGCTGCCCGCAACATCGCAAATTATCGGGCTGCTGGTCAGACATCAGAATGTGCAGATCAAAGTCGAAGTAAATCCTGTAATCCGTGGTTGTGTATATCCCTGTGTGACGAGGATGGTTCCGGCGATAGTCGAAGAACGATTCGGCATGAGCGTGGAATCGCATACCCTTTCGGATGCCGATTTATATGCCGGAAAAATCTGCGCCGCTTTGGATCGACAACATCCGCGGGACCTGTTTGATATCCATGTGTTGTTAAGCAACGAGGGAATCGGCGAGAAAATCAAAAACGCATTTATTGTGTACCTGATCAGCCATGATCGTCCTATAAGTGAGTTGCTGAAACCCAGTTTGAAGGATATACGGAGGCAATATGAGGCAGAATTCAATGGTATGGTGCGAACAGAAATTGGATTGGATGCATTAACAGAAGCTCGTAGTAAGCTTATCCAGCAAATCAACGCCAGACTCACAGCCGACGACAAGGCTTTTCTGCTATCCGTAAAGCGTGGCGATCCGAAATGGGAGTTGTTCGATCATGCAGGAGTCGAACAGCTTCCGGCCGTGCGTTGGAAGTTGCAGAATATTCAAAACATGAATACCCAAAAGCGGCAGAAAATGTTGGAAAGGCTGTCGGAAATACTGGGCATGCAAAAATAGTAGTCCACACTGTGGATAGTAGTTTTTTGGATATGATTCATCGAACCGGAATTGGTAGCTTGCCAGTGACAGTGCGCAGCAGCGCACTGTCAGGGTTTATTTAACAATAGTGAATTTCCGCTGTTCGCCAAATTCCGCTTTCTCCAGAATAAAATCACAGATTTTCTGCGACGCCTGCCGCAGGCGCTCCAGATCCGGAATCACATAGCCACCGGACACGTCGTTCTTTGGAATCTTGTGGTTGACCAATTGCTTCCAGGCATACGGTGAAATATCCAGACTCTCGGCAATGGTTATGAACGTGCGCCGCAAGTCGTGAGAGCTGAATTTTACGCCGGAAGCTTCCGACGCCTGATCGCAGGCGGCACGGGGTTCGGCAAAGTATCCGGTTTTGCTTGCGCTGGGAAATACGAACACCAGAGTTTCCTGCATGCCTTCTTCCT
Organism: Gammaproteobacteria bacterium; assembly: GCA_036274675.1. Taxonomy (GTDB): domain Bacteria; phylum Pseudomonadota; class Gammaproteobacteria; order HTCC5015; family HTCC5015; genus DASUFE01. The sequence goes on along the minus strand of DASUFE010000046.1, from coordinate 8,786 downwards.
GGGCCTTCTTCTCCGCAGCGAGCTTGAGTCCCTCAATGCGGGAACTCAGGATATTGAATACAAAGCTGCTAAGGGGGACCAGATGGTCTTGTTTGTTTTTGACAGTTTCACCCTTCAGCAGAATGGAGCGCTCTTCCAAGTCCACTTGGTCGATCCGCAGAGAACTGACTTCGTGCGCGCGCAGACCGGTAAACAGGCATACTAACAGGTAATCGCGAAGGGTCAGCGACTCCATGCGTTCGGTTCGAACTGCCATCATTGCCCAGAAAACCGATTTTAGTTGATGCTGTTTTACGACTGTTGTTCTGCGGCTGATGTCATACCATGAATTTAGTCTCGACAGGATTTCCACCGGGTTGTGAGGATATAAGGATTCGTGTTTGCTGTTGCGGTAATTCTGGTGGGCGAAATTGAACAAGGCCCGCAGCATCCGCATCGACTGATTCGCGCCTGCTCGGCTCTTCTGGCCGTCCCGGCGATGCCGCTCCTGCACCATCGCACCCGTAATGTTCTTTAACGGCTTATCCCACCAGTCCGAAAATGAATTCCGCTGGTTTTGTTCGTAAATACGGAGTGTTCCCGCCCTTAGATTCGGTTTGGCGTCCAGATAGTCCTGGTACACCTCGGCCAGTGTATATTTGGCCTGCGCTTGTTCCAATGCGGCCATACGGGGATCGTTGCCTTGATTAATCGCGGCATGCTGCTTTATCGATTCTGTTCTGGCTTGATCCACGCTCATGATCGGAAACCGCCCCAGTTTCAGGCGCACCGGTTTACCGTTGACACGACGGTATAAGATGAAGGTCTTGATACCATTTGGGGTAATCCCGAGACCGAGACCTTCGGTTTTCGTATCCCAGTAATAGGTTTGTCTGGACGGCACGGGCAGATTAAATAATGTGGTCTTGGTGAAATTAAGCTTGTTCTCACTGGCTTTTCCCATCAGAATTTCCTCGCTGTTTTTGCTACATTATTGCGACAGTTAAAGCGTTACCAACCGGTTTGCTACATCTTTGCGACACTATGGGACAACACCCGGTAACGCCGATCAACGCTAAAGTTTTCAGCAAGTATCTGAAATAAAGGGAAAAATCGACAAAGATCAACAGCAGTCAACAATCGTCAATTTGAATCAACGTGGCGAATGATGAACTTTGTAATCAGCCGGTCGGGGGTTCAATTCCCTTCGCCAGCTCCAAATAAAACAAAGGCCCCCGAATGGGGGCCTTTGTTTTATTTGATGTGGAGAGCATTGAACCCCCGACACTAAAAAGCCAGGTTCACAAAAACGCCTGGAGCGTTTTTGGTCAGGGCGGCGCAGCCGCACTGCCCCGTAGAATGCGTAGCATTCGGAGGGCGAGGGCAGGGAAAGCCCGAGTAATTCCCTTCGCCAGCTCCATTTAAACGAAAGGCCCCCTTGATGGGCCATTCGTTTAAATGAAATCTGATGAGTATTGAACCCCGACAATAAAAAGGCGGGTTCACAAAATCGCTGGGAGCGATTTTGGTCAGGGGGCGGAGCCGCACTGCCCCGTAGAATGCGCAGCATTCGGAGGGCGCTGGGCAGGGATAGCGAGGCGCACTAAAACGCCTGGGCCGCTTGCGCCCCTCCCTGGGCTTCCGCGGCATTAGTGGGATCCTTGCACGTCAGCATTTTTGAACTCGCCGCAAAGCGGCGAGGCCCGTTAGGGCGAGTGGCCTTATTGTTTGAATGTGGGAGAAAGCAGCGAGGCGCACTAAATTGCCTGGACGATTCGTGCCGTCCGGCTGCGGACGTTACGGATCAGTAGCAAAGTTTTCCAGCGCCATTTTGTGCCGTCCGACTGCGGACACAATGGAGTAATAGCAAAAATCTTCAGCGCCGTTCCCTTCGCCAACTCCAAACAAAATAAAGGCCCCCGCATGGGGGCGGTTGTTTTGTTGGTTATCTTTACGTCGGTTAGCGCTTGTGGATTCAAGGGCGAGACATAATTACAAATTCCTCGCCGATAACCGCAAGCGGTATTCGATAATCACTTATACGAAATTGCCACGCTCGCGCAACCCTGGGTTGTATTTCATACTACGACGCACCTGCTCTGAGTTTTGCCGCAGGATTAAAATCCACTGTTGAACCGCTCACGCGAGTCGAGAACTCTTCGGAGCGTCAGCCTGGAACAGGCGCATTCCTGCCGCGGTGCGCAGGGTTGGCACGGGTCTTATTGGCCCGCGCCGCAATGAATCGCCGCTCCTCTTTGCGGCATTTGCCTTAAGCCAAACCGATATTTCACCTTATTGTGTCAAAACCCGGTACGTGCTTTCTTGTATCCATATCAATCATGGGACTTCTGAATTATGGTTTCGACTGAATTAAAGAACTGCAAGGTGGTGCTGGCCGATGATCATTCCGTGTTTCGGCTGGGCCTGCGCGCTCTGCTCAAGCGGGAAGGGATAGAAGTCGTCGGCGAGGCGGCCGATGGCGCCGAGGCGCTGCGTCTCGCGTGCAATGTCCATCCGGACGTAGTGGTGATGGATCTCAGCATGCCGGTGATGAACGGCCTGGAAGTGACGCGGGAAATCGCGCGTTGCGCGCCGGAGGTTCGCACCATACTGCTTACCGTCCATACCGAATATTCTTACGTGGTGGAAGCGCTGCGCGTCGGAGTAAGCGGCTACGTGCTCAAGTCCCAGGCGGCTTCTGACGTAGTTGAAGCCATTCGCCAGGTCACGGCCGGTGCGATCTATCTCAGCTGGGATGTGGCGCCTACGGCTGTTCAGGCCTGACAGTAGCCGCGCAGGACGGCGCGCATACCGCCGTTTCCGGGCTTCTGCAAATTCCGCATTTGCGCTGTCTATTGCTTTCGGGTAAGCCGCGGCTGTGGGTCGCGCCGATCGCGCGTCCAATCCGTTCCTGCAGATCTGCGGTTAATTCCGTCTTTTAAACCGGTTCGACGCGGGACTCCGCCCTCGCGGCCGGGTGCAGGTGAAATGTGTCAAAGGTTCTCATTGTCGAGTCTGATCAGGGGTTGACCCGGGCGCTTGAAACTGCGCTTACGGGTGAAGGCTATGAAGTCGTGATCGCGCGTAACGGCATAGAAGCGCTGCAGGCCGTGCAAAAAGAACGCCCCGATGAAGTCATCCTGGATCCGACGCTGGCCTGGCTGGGCGGCTCGCGGGTGCGCCAGGCTGCGCGCCCGGGAGCGCAGGGACGGGGCGAGCCCATCATCCTGCTGAGCCTGCGTACCAACGAATCCAGGCGCGTGCTGCCGTTACCGTCTTATGCGCGCACCGGCACGGGTGAAACCACGGCCCAGTTCTTCGATATTGACGAATTGCTTACCAACGTAAGGGCCCTGCAGAAACGGGCCTTGTCCGCGGCGCCGGCCGGCATCCTGCGCGCCGGGGTCGTGGAGATGAATCTGGAGACCTGGGCAGTCACGGTCAAGGGACAGCCGATCACGCTTACCGCCAAGGAATTCGGCCTGCTGCGCATGTTGCTCAACGCCAAGGAGAGGGTTCTGACGCGCGAGATGTTGCGGGAGGTCGTGTGGGAGCATGGCAGCGGGCATACCTACAACTCCCGGACCGTCGATGTCCATATCGGTCGGCTCCGTCGCAAACTCGGTCTCGCCGGACGTTACATTGCAACCGTGCGCGGCGTCGGCTATCGCTTCACTCCCATGCCCGCTCGCACATGACCATACCCGAGCCGAGGATCGCGGTTAATGCCGGATCAGCAAGGTCTCCAAAGTAAAAAGACGATTTTCATTTCAGTCAAAGTCCCGGAAACGATGCAGTGATAGCATTGATTGTCTGTGTCGGCCAAGGGCGACACTATACACCCACTTATCGGATGCTGCGCCGGTCATGGAAGACCCCTATAAGGGGAAATTCGCCAGCCTATCTCCTGATAATCGCAGTACGCAGTTTAGCGTGTTAACCGCAAGCTGGCTCGCGTTCCGCTGTAAATCAACCGACTGTGTGAGATGGCTTCGCTAAATCATGGATGAAGCCGAAGGGGCGAAGCCTTGTCTGAAAAAAAAATCGACGTATTGACCTCTGCCTATGGAATCGCATCCCGGTCCGCCGCCAACCGGCAACCGGATACTGCGGCGCGCTGGTATGTGCTGTGGACGCACAGTAACTGCGAGCGCCTCGTATACGAGCAACTGCGCGGCCAGGGATTTGAATTGCTGCTGCCCTTGATCTCGCAATGGGTGCGGCGACGAGGCCTGCGCTATCTCACCAAGGTTCCGATGTTTCCCGGTTATCTGTTCCTGCATCATGCGATCGACAAATTCAGTTACCTGCAGGTGTGTAAAACACGCGGGCTGGTGCGCATACTCGGCGAGCAGTGGGACCGCCTCGCGGCCGTCCCCGAGCGGGAGATCGACGCCATCCGCAAGCTGGTGGGGACCGATCTTCCCGCGCTGCCGCACCCCTATTTGCGCGAGGGCCAGCGAGTGCGCGTAATCCAGGGGCCGCTGGCAAATGCCGAAGGAATCCTGATCAAATCCGAACCCGAGAAGGGGACGCTCGTGCTGTCCGTCGATTTGCTGCGCCGCAGCGTCGGCGTGCAGATCGACTGCACCCTGGTCCGGCCGGTATAGGGCGCCGCATGCAGGACTGCCTACAGTTACAGCCCGACCACCGTTGCACGATACGCGGCCTGATTCCGCTTCTGCTCTGCATGGTGTCGACCCTGGCGCCGCAGAATGTATACGCGCAATCCGATTCGGGCTGGCTTGCCAAGCCCTCGTTGATGGCGGCGCTTGCCGAGGACGATAACATTTTCTTCTCGTCGACAAACCCGGAGGACGACAGCGTGCTGCGCGTCAGTCCCGCCATCGAAGCCGGATACCGCAGCGCGCCGACGGCCTTCAATGCCTACTACACGCTGGACGCCCTGCACTACGACCGTTTCTCCGAACTCGACGACAACACGGCACGCCAGCACGGCGAGCTTAACTTCAGCCACGAAGCGACGACGCGGCTGAGTCTGCTGGCCGACAGCAGCTATACGGAAACCGAAGCACCGGGAGAAATTGACCCGATCAGCGGCCTGGAACTGGGACGCGTGCGCGCCGAACACTTCTATTTCAGTCCGGGCGCGGTATATCAGTTCGACCGCGTTACCACCGGAAGCGTGAGTTACAGCCTCAACCGCGAGGACGTGGCCGGGGGAGTCGGCAGCGACACGCAGGTGCTGGCTCTGCACGCGGACCACCTGGTCAGCCGGCGCGACACGCTGAGTTTCGGCTATCAAGCCGAGAGTTTCGACTTCGAGGACGGCGGTAGCGTCGATATGCACGTCCTGCTCGTCGGAGGCACCAGGCGGTTCACGCCGCAGACATCGGTCTCGCTGCTGGCGGGGCCGCGTTTCTGGGAAGACGGCGACGAGGACGAGATCGACCCGGAAGTGGCGGCCGGTTTCCTGCACGAATTCAGCCGCGGCGATTTTGGCGTGACCTACGCGCGCAGCCAGACCGCCGTCATCGGGATCGAGGGCGCGGCGACCACGCAGAACCTGAACGTCGAGCTTGTCTACCCCATCGGCAAAGACCTGGGGTTGCGTTTCGAAACCGGGTTTATCACCAGTGAACTGCGCGGCCTTGAAGCGGATTCGGTAGTGACCGATGCGGAGCTGGCCTGGCGGCTCGACGATTACCTGACCCTGGTCGGGAGTTATGAATTCAACAGCCAGCGCGGCAGTCTCGAAACGCCGGATTTCGGCGAGATCGACCGCAGGGTTGTCTGGATAGGTTTGGTTATCGCACCGCCCGTGCGCACGGATTCGGCCTGGTGGCGCAGGGAGCGGGCAAATTCAACAGTGTTAGAAGAGCCGACCCTGAGACGCAGGGAATTGCGTCTGGAGAGTGAATGATGATGTTTAGATTGCTTGTCAGTGTATTGCTGTTTATGACCGCGTTTTTCGGCGCCCCCGGTCTGGCGCAGGCGCAAGCCGCGGCGCGCGAGCGCCCGCAGCAGTCCGCCTCGGAATACCGCATCAGTCCCGAGGATGTATTGCAGATATCGGTATGGAAGAACGATATGCTAAGTCGCACCCTGCCCGTCAGGTCCGACGGCATGATTTCGCTGCCGCTGGTGAACGAAGTTCAGGCCGCGGGTTTCACGCCGATGCAGCTGCGCGACGTGCTGAAGAACAGGCTCGGCGAATATCTGCCCAACCCGGAAGTATCCGTGATCGTCATGGAGATGAAGGGTTACGTGGTGTCGGTGCTGGGCGAGGTTAAAACCGCCGGCCGCTACCAGTTCACGAACCGTATCACCGTGCTCGATGTGCTGGCGCGCGCCGGAGGCATCACCGAGTTCGCCTCGCCTTCCGATATTTTCGTGCTGCGGCCGGAGCGTGGCGGGATGACGCGCATACCCTTTAACTATACGAAGGTCGTGGGCTCTCCCGGGGAAAACCAGAATATCTTCATTCAACCGGGTGACATCGTCGTTGTGCCCTGAGCGATGCATGCCAATGAGTGTACGAACACGGAGCAGTAACTTCTGAGCGTTCAGAAGTCCATGGCACAGGGATGTGCCTCATTTAAACCCCGGGCGTTCGAAAATAAAGCAAGGGCTTGTTAAACAGGGCACGTCCTTTGCTTTGCCGGCTCGGGGAATTCAGGGATGAATTAATCAGAGCTTGGTAGTAGCCCTTTCTTAAGGAGTTATCGGAATGACACAAGATAAAAATATCCACAGCAATTACCAGGATTCGGCGTTCCGGCTGAGCGGCGCGATATGGAAGCGTCGCCGCTGGCTGGCCGTGCTGGCCTTCATCGCCCCGTTCGCGGCGGCGGTCAGCCTGATCAGCGCGATGCCGAATCTCTATCGCGCCAAGGCGACGGTACTGGTTCGGCAGGAGCAGGTCGCGGATCCCGCGGCCGCGTCCGGCGCTGCGGTCGAGCTCGAGGCCCGGCTGCAATTGATCAGCGAACAGATCCTGAGCCGCGCGCGGCTGGAGGAACTGATCGAACGCTTCGACCTTTATCCGGAGTTGCGGAAGAAACGGGTTTCGCCGGAACTGCTCGTCGAGCGCATGCGGCGCGATATCCGGCTTGAACGCAAGCAGGTCGAACTGCACAGCGGCGACGGGGCCACGGTGGCGTTCACGCTCACGTACCAGGGCTGGAACCCTCAGGTGACCGCGGATGTCGCCAACGCGCTCGCCGCTTTCTATGTGCAGGAAAATGAAAAATTGCGCCGCCGCCAGGCCGATGCGCCGCGCGGCGTCGACCTGCTGACGCAAATGCAACAGGACTTGATGGAGCTGCGCATGCGCTATAACGAAACCTACCCCGATATCGTGCAACTCAAGACCGAGATCGCCGCGTTGCAGCGCCTGCGTCAGCAGGAAGCGCGCGCCGCGGCGGGTCTGCCCGGGGCCCAGAGCGGCGCCGAACTGGCGGAACAGCGCGAACGCGTGCTCACCGAAACGTCCGCTTCGCAGGCGGTGCGCGCCGCCGCGGCCCGTGCGGCGGAAGCGCCCAAGGAACAGTTCCTGATACTCGACTCCGCCATCGCGCCGGTGGTGCCCGCCGCGCCGAACCGGATCCGGCTGCTGTTTATGGCTCTGGTACTGTCTCTGGGAATCGCGGGAGTCTCGGTGCTGCTGGCCGAGCAACTCGATACTTCTTTCCACCGCCGCGATGACCTGTGGGGATTCACCAATATGCCGATCCTGGCCAGCATTCCGCGGATCGTGACCCGCGCCGATATCTGGCTGCGCCGCCTGCGCTTCGGCCTGCTCGGCGTACTGACGGTGGGCGGGATGGCGCTGCTGGTTCGCGCCAGCTGGTTCGTGGGTCAGAATGGCGATCAACTGGTCTGGATGCTTGCCCAACGCGGCAGCTGAAATAACGAGGAAACAATTCATGTCTAGAATCGAAAATCTGGCGAGCAGCCAGCCCAATGCACAGTTATTCAAACCCGTCATCAGCGTCCCCGCGGGCAAGGACCGGCCGACGTCGCGGCCGCCTTCACTGGACGAGGTCGATGCGCATCTGGTGAGCCTGGTCGCGCCCGAATCCCCGGAAGCGGAACAGTACCGCACGCTGCGTTACGAGGTGGAATACATACACAAGCCCGGCAAGTGCACGGCGGTCGGGGTTTGCAGTGCGTTGCCGGGCGAGGGCAAGACCGTCACCGCCATTAACCTGGCGGGCGCGCTCGCCCAGGACCCGAAGTCGCGGGTGCTGCTGGTCGAAGTGGATCTGCGCCGCCCCGCGGTCACCGTTGGTGATCAGCTCGCGCTCGGCGACGTCGCCGGTCGCGGCCTGGTGGACGCCGTGCTGGATCCCAGTCTCAGCCTGGAAGAAGTCGTGCGGCATGTCGCCCATTTCAATCTCGCGGTGCTGCCGGCCGGAAAACGCTCCGGCTCCCCGTATGAAGTTCTGAACTCGCCGCGTTTCGGCGAATTGCTGACGCAGGCGCGCCAGCGCTACGATTACCTGGTGCTCGATGCGCCGCCGATACTGCCGGTGCCCGACTGCCGTCTGATCTCGAAATGGGTCGACAGCATGCTGATGGTGGTGGCGGCCCACAGCACTCCGCGTGAAGCGCTCGAGGAAGCGCTGAACGTAATACGGCCGGCCGGCGTGCTGGGCCTGGTGTTCAACGGTTACGACCGTTCATCCGGCAAGTACTACGGCTACGGTTACGGCTACGGCCATCCCGTGGGACGCCGCCGCGCGACGCGTCGCTGGTGGAACCGTCTCTGGAAATAATAACGACGCAAACGCGGTAGAGAACCGGTTTTACCGGCCTGTGGCAGGAGTTGGATATTTTAAGCG
>DASUFE010000045.1:0-5156 GCA_036274675.1 Gammaproteobacteria bacterium | reverse complement strand
GGCTTTGAATTCGCCCCCAAACTTCTCACCCATCACCTTCGTCAGCGCCGCCGTCAGCGTCGTCTTACCATGGTCAACGTGGCCGATCGTGCCCACGTTCACGTGCGGCTTCGTTCGTTCAAATTTTTCTTTGGACATGGCTGTTACCCTTTACTGTTCTCTAATAATTAAAAATCAGGATGCCTTCTTGATTACGGCCTGCGCCACGCTGGAGGGCGCTTCCAGATACTTGGAAAACTCCATCGAGTAGGTCGCGCGGCCCTGCGTTGCCGAGCGCAGGTCAGTGGCATAGCCGAACATTTCGGCGAGCGGCACTTCCGCGCGCACGATCTTGCCTGCGGGGGCGTCTTCCATCCCCTGCACCAGGCCGCGCCGGCGGTTCAGGTCGCCCATGACGTCGCCCATGTAATCCTCGGGCGTCACCACCTCAACCTTCATAATCGGCTCCAGCAACACGGGGCTGGCATTGCGCATGGCTTCCTTGAAAGCCATGGAGCCGGCGATCTTGAAGGCCATTTCGCTGGAATCGACTTCGTGGTAGGAACCGTCGATCAGGGTGATCTTGAAATCGACTACCGGGAAACCGGCGAGCACGCCGCTGTCCATCTGTTCCTGAATACCCTTGTCAACGGCCGGTATGTACTCTCTCGGCACCACGCCGCCGACAATGCCGTTCTCGAATTCATAACCCTCACCCGGCTGTTTCGGCTCCATGCGGATAACCACATGACCGAACTGGCCGCGACCGCCGCTCTGGCGCACGAACTTGCCTTCCTGTTCCACGCTCTTGCGGATGGTTTCGCGGTAGGCCACCTGCGGCTTGCCGACATTGGCCTCGACGCCGAACTCGCGCTTCATGCGATCGACGATGATTTCAAGGTGCAGCTCGCCCATACCGGAGATAATGGTCTGGCCCGATTCTTCATCGGTATGCACACGGAACGAAGGGTCTTCCTGCGCCAGCTTGCTGAGCGCAATACCCATTTTCTCCTGGTCCGCCTTGGTCTTGGGTTCCACGGCAACGGAAATAACCGGCTCGGGGAATATCATGCGCTCCAGGGTGATGATATTTTTGAGGTCACACAGGGTGTCGCCCGTGGTTACATCTTTCAGGCCGACCGCGGCGGCGATGTCGCCGGCACGGACTTCCTTGATTTCCTCACGGGTATTGGCGTGCATCTGCAGCACGCGGCCGACACGTTCCTTCCGGTCCTTGATCGGATTAAAGACCGTGTCACCGGAATTCAGCACACCGGAATAAACCCGGAAGAAGGTCAACGTGCCGACATAAGGGTCGGTCGCGATCTTGAAAGCCAGCGCCGAGAACGGCTCATCGTCCGACGCATGGCGTTCGGCTTCGGTATTGTCCTTGTCATCCAGAGTGCCCTTGATGGCCGGCTTGTCCGGGGGGGCCGGCAGGTAATACACCACGGCGTCGAGCACCGCCTGCACACCCTTATTTTTGAAAGCGGAACCGCAGAGGGTAATGATGATTTCGAGGGAAAGCGCGCGCTGGCGCAGGCCCTTGCGGATATCCTGCTCGGAGAGGTCGCCCTCCTCCAGATATTTGTTCATCAACTCTTCAGACGCTTCCGCAGCTGCCTCGACCATGTTCTCGCGCCATTTCTTGCAATCCGCGGCCATATCGGCCGGGATATCTTTGGCGTCGTAGCTCATGCCCTGGGTTTCGTCGTTCCAGAAGATCGCCTTCATGCGGATCAGGTCGACCACGCCGACGAACTTTTCCTCGGCGCCGATCGGCAACTGGATCGGCACCGGATTGGCGCCGAGACGATCTTTGATCTGTTTGACGACGCGCAGAAAGTCCGCGCCGGCGCGGTCCATCTTGTTGACGAAGGCCAGCCGCGGCACGCCGTATTTATTGGCTTGGCGCCATACAGTTTCGGACTGCGGCTCCACGCCGCCGACCGCGCAGAACAGCGCGACCGCGCCGTCGAGCACGCGCAGCGAGCGCTCAACCTCGATGGTGAAGTCCACGTGGCCGGGAGTATCGATAATATTGATGCGATGCTGCGGGAACTGTTTGTCCATGCCCTGCCAGAAACAGGTAGTTGCCGCGGAGGTAATGGTGATGCCACGCTCCTGCTCCTGCTCCATCCAGTCCATGACGGCGGTGCCGTCATGCACTTCGCCGATCTTGTGGGAGACACCGGTGTAGAACAACACACGTTCCGTGGTCGTGGTCTTCCCGGCATCAATGTGGGCCATGATGCCGATATTGCGATACTGTTCGATTGGAGTCTTACGGGGCACGGGCTATATACCTTCTAAAATCTGTTACCAGCGATAATGGGCGAAAGCCTTGTTGGCTTCGGCCATTCGATGCGTGTCTTCGCGCTTCTTCACGGCGGCGCCGCGGTTTTCGGAGGCGTCCATCAGTTCGCCCGCGAGCTTGTACACCATGGATTTCTCATTGCGGCCGCGCGCGGCATCAATGATCCAGCGCATGGCCAGGGTGGTACGGCGCACGGAACGCACTTCCACCGGCACCTGGTAGGTGGCGCCGCCCACGCGGCGTGACTTCACTTCCACGGAGGGGCTGACGTTTTCCAGGGCTTTATCCAGTACGGCGATGCCATCACCGCCCTTCTTCTTCTGTATGCTGTCGAGAGCCTGGTAAATGATGCTTTCAGCCGTCGACTTCTTGCCGGAGAGCATCATGATATTGACGAACTTGGCCAGCTTCTGATTACCGAACTTGGGATCCGGCAATATCTCGCGTCGGGGGACTTCTCTTCTTCTGGGCATGGGTAAACTCTGGGTTATGTAGCATTAATCAGGTCTTGGGACGTTTGGTGCCGTACTTGGAACGGCCCTGCTTGCGGTCCGCCACACCCTGAGTATCCAGGCTGCCGCGCACCGTGTGGTAGCGCACGCCGGGCAGATCCTTGACTCGACCGCCGCGGATCAGCACCACGGAGTGTTCCTGCAGGTTGTGGCCTTCGCCGCCTATATAAGAGGTGACTTCAAAGCCGTTGGTCAGGCGCACGCGCGCGACCTTACGCAGAGCGGAATTCGGCTTCTTGGGAGTCGTGGTATAAACGCGGGTACAAACCCCGCGTTTTTGCGGTGAGCCTTCGAGGGCGGGCACGGTGGTTTTCGTCCGCTTGGATCGCCGGGGCTTACGCACCAATTGATTAACTGTAGTCATCCTGAATCGCTACCTGGTTTATAAAATCTCGTTAGATTACATTTTCTCCGGGAAACCCTTTGATTAGCGGTAACCCTAGAAAACAAACGACAGGTCGGAGTCCGACCTGTCGTTATGTTCGAATTCGCGATTTAACGGCTTGCTTGGGGCCGCCCTGTTTCAGGGTGGCGCAATTCTAGTGAGGGACCCACCCCCTGTCAAGCCAGCAGCCAAGTATCCGCCCGGACCAATTGCTATAAATCGGCCCGGGCGGATCAATCACTTAAGCCTTTGCAGACTCCTCTCCAGCGTCGGCGCTATCCGCTCCGGAAGCAGCCCCCGCTTCCCCACTCGCCGCGGCATTGGAGGATTCAACCGCCGCCATACCTTCGGCGAACTCCTCTTCCGCGGAGCGGCCCTTACGCTGGCGCTTGCGTTCCTCATGGTACGCCAAGCCGGTACCGGCCGGGATCAAGCGCCCGACAATCACGTTTTCCTTCAAGCCACGCAGGTCATCGCGCATGCCGCGGACCGAAGCCTCGGTCAAAACACGGGTGGTTTCCTGGAAGGAAGCGGCTGAAATAAAGGATTCGGTGACCAGCGAAGCCTTGGTGATACCCAGCAGGATGTTACGATATTTCACGGGTTCCTTACCGGGCTGCTTCTTCAGGCGATCGTTCTCGTCGAGCACGCGTGAGCGGTCCACCTGCTCCCCGCGCAGGAAGCGGCTTTCGCCGGCATCCTCGATCTCGATCTTGCGCAGCATCTGGCGGGTAATCACCTCGATATGCTTGTCGTTGATCTTCACGCCTTGCAGGCGGTAGACATCCTGAATTTCCCGAACCAGGTATTCGGAGAGGCGCGTCATATCCTGCAGGCGCAAAATATCATGCGGGTTCAGCTCGCCGTCCGAAATGACCTCGCCCTGCGCAACCTGCTCACCTTCGAACACGTTGACATGACGCCACTTGGGAATCAGTTCCTCGTGCACAGTGCCGTCCTCGGAGGTGATGATCAGGCGGATCTTGCCCTTGGTCTCCTTGCCGAAGGAGACCATGCCGGTCCGCTCCGCCAGGATCGCCGCTTCTTTAGGCTCGCGCGCTTCGAACAGGTCGGCTACGCGCGGCAGACCCCCGGTAATATCGCGAGTCTTCGAGGATTCCTGCGGGATACGCGCCAGCACGTCGCCGATGCCCACTTCCGCACCGTCTTCGAGATTAATAATGGCGCCTGCCGGCAGCGCATAATGCGCCGGCGTATCGGTGCCGGCGATGCAAAGGTCCTTACCCTTGTTGTCGATGAGTTTCACCATCGGGCGCAAATCCTTGCCGCCGGAACCACGCTGTTTGTGGTCGGTAACAACGATCGACGACAGGCCGGTGACCTCGTCCACCTGGTGGGTGATCGACACGCCTTCGACGAAATCGAAGAACTGGACGCGGCCCGCCACTTCGGTGATAACCGGATGGGTATGCGGATCCCAGGTGGCAACCTGCTGGCCGGGTTCAACGGCCTGACCGCTGCTGACGGACAGAACCGCGCCGTAGGGAATTTTATAACGCTCGCGCTCGCGGCCCTGCTCGTCGAGCACGCCGATTTCGCCTGAACGCGACACGGCGACCAGGTTGCCGCTGGCATGTTGGACCGTCTTCACGTTGTGCAGGCGGATCGTGCCCTTGGACTTGACCTCGACGCTGTTCGCCGCGGCGGAACGCGAAGCCGCGCCGCCGATATGGAAGGTGCGCATAGTCAGCTGCGTGCCGGGCTCGCCGATGGACTGCGCTGCGATGACGCCGACCGCCTCGCCGATATTCACCAGGTGCCCGCGGCCAAGATCACGGCCATAGCACTTGGCACAGACGCCGTAGCGGGTCTCGCAAGTGATGGCGGAACGCACTTTCACCTGGTCAACGCTGTTTGCTTCCAGCAGGTCGACCTGCTTTTCATCCAGCAGGGTGCCGGCCTCGACCAGGATACCGCCCTGACCGGGTTTTTCCAGATCAAC
>DASUFE010000044.1:0-24185 GCA_036274675.1 Gammaproteobacteria bacterium | reverse complement strand
CTCTACGGGCTTTTAATCAGACCACAGTATGCTTAAGAAACTCAAAGGCCTCTTCTCTACCGACCTTTCCATCGATCTCGGCACCGCCAACACCCTCATATACGTCCGCGGCAAAGGCATCGTCCTGAACGAGCCTTCGGTGGTAACCGTGCGCATGGAACGCGGGCCGGGCGGGCCGAAGACCATCGAAGCAGTCGGCCATGAAGCGAAAAAGATGCTGGGCCGCACCCCCGAAAACATGATGTCGATCCGGCCGATGAAAGACGGCGTGATCGCGGATTTCACCATCACTGAAAAGATGCTGCAGCACTTCATCAAGAAAGTGCACAACTCCAAACTCTATACCCCGAGCCCCCGTGTTCTGGTATGCGTGCCCTGCGGCGCCACCGAGGTCGAGCGCCGCGCGATCCGCGAATCGGCGGCGGGCGCGGGCGCGCGCAGCGTCTTCCTTATAGAGGAACCGATGGCGGCCGCGATCGGCGCCGGCATCCCGGTCGACGAGGCCCGCGGTTCCATGGTGCTGGATATCGGCGGCGGCACTTCCGAAGTCGCGGTGATGTCGCTGAACGGCATCGTCTACGCGGCCTCGGTGAGGATCGGCGGCGACAAGTTCGACGAGGCGATCATCAGCTACATCCGCCGCAACTACGGCATCCTGATCGGCGTCGCCACCGCCGAGAACATCAAGCACAAAATCGGCACCGCCTATCCCGGACGCGAACTCCAGGAAATGGAAATCAAGGGCCGCAACCTTTCCGAAGGCATTCCGCGCAGCTTCACGGTGAACAGCAATGAAATCCTGGAAGCCCTGCAGGAGCCGCTGTATGGCATCATCGCGGCGGTGAAGGCCGCGCTGGAAGCCACTCCGCCCGAACTCGGCGCGGACGTCGCCGAACGCGGTATCGTGATGACCGGCGGCGGCGCGCTGCTGAAGGACATCGACCGCCTGGTGATGGAGGAAACGGGCCTGCCGGTGGTGATTGCGGAAGACCCGCTGACCTGCGTTGCCCGCGGCGGCGGACGCGTGCTGGAGCTGATCGATGAACACGGGACGAATTTCCTGTCCGTCGAATAGCACCGGCTGAAAACCGTATATATGGAGCGGTTATGCAGTCGTCATTGTTCCAACAAAATGTCAGCCTGACCCTCCGCCTACTCGTCATCACCGTCATCTGCATCGTGCTGATGACGGTCGATCACCGTAACAACGCGCTCAAAGGCTTCCGCTCCACGGTCGGCTCCTACCTGGTCTACCCATTGCAGTATCTTGCGTCCCTGCCGGCCGGTCTGTTCCAAAACCCGGACAAGACGATCGTTACCCGCAAGCAGTTGCTTGCCCAAAACAACCGGCTCAACCAGGAGAACCTGCAACTCAAGGCGCAGCTGCTGAAGCTGGCGAGCCTCGAGGAGGAGAACGAACGACTGCGCAAGCTGATGGGCGCCGCCTCCGGAGTCGGAGAGGAAGTATTGATCGCCGAAGTGGTGAGCGTGGACCAGGACTACTACAAGCAACAGGTTCTCATCAACAAGGGTTCCGACCACAACGTGTACGTGGGGCAGCCGGTAATCGACGCCAAAGGTATCATGGGCCAGGTGATCGAGGTCAATCGTTTCGCCTCGACCGTATTGCTGATCTCCGATCCCGGGCATGCACTGCCGGTGCAGAGCAACCGCGGCGGCATCCGCAGCATCGTCCAGGGCAAGGGCAACCCCAACGAGTTGGACCTGCTGTACATTCCGAACAACACCGCGCTCAAACCGGGCGATCTGCTGATCAGTTCCGGCCTGGGCGGAGTCTTCCCGCCGAATTACCCGGTCGGCATCGTCTCGCAGGTACAGCTCCGGCCGAGCCAGCCTTTCGCTCAGGTAACGGCCACGCCCACGGCGCTGCTGGATAAAAGCCGCGAAGTACTGCTGGTCTGGCCCCAGGCCGAACCCAAGGCGGAAAAAGCGGAAATCGCAGCCGAGGCAAAGCCCAAATGAGAGCGACGCCCTGGCGCACCTTCTGGATTGTCAGCGGCACACTGGTGCTGGCGCTGCTGCTCACCCTGCTGCCGCTGCCGAACTGGATGGAAGCGCTGCGGCCCGCGTGGGTGGAGCTGGTGCTTATCTACTGGGCGATGTTCATGCCGGCCTCGGTGGGACTCTTCGCCGGATTCATTTTCGGCCTGATCGTGGATATCGCGCTCGGCAGCCTGCTCGGACAGCATGCCTTGGGGCTGAGCCTCGTCACCTACATCGTGCTGAAAAACCATCAGAAGCTGCGCATATACCCGCTGATCCAACAGGGCGTGATCATCATGTTTATCCTGATGATCGAGCAGGTGCTGTATCTCTGGATTCACGGCATCAGCAATCAGGCGTCCGGCAATGCCTTTGTGTATTTCATTCCCGCCGTCACCAGCATGATCCTGTGGCCCTGGCTGTTCGTCCTGATGCGCGATATCCGGCGCAGATTCCTGCCCACGCCCACGCAATTATTTTAAGAACGCAACGTTGCCGCGACTTTAAATAATTTTTCTCTCGCCAAGTCGCCAAGATCAAAATCAAAACGCGAATATCGCAAGCTAACTTGAATCTATCCCGCGCGCCCTGCGCACGGGGGTAAAAATAATTGCCCGGGCGCGGAACCCTGCGTAGAAACAAGGTTTGTAAAAGCCGGAGTGTTTGAATCAGGTTCTCAAGTGGGTTTGATGCGGAAGTTGAGCCATCCCCAGACAAACCCCAGCAAACCGATGCAGAGCGCGTACAGATCGCGGTAATAGAAATAGAACTTGTCCGCCCAGGTGACGCGCACGGGAGCCACGCCGATCTTCGGCGGCGTCACGCGTTCCATCCAGCCGTGACGCCCGGGAGCGATCAGCACCTTGCTCCAGGTATAGCCGCCGCGCGTCGCGACGTCCGTCAGCAACAACAGATGACCGGCATCGAGCTGCGCCAGTTTTCCGGACGCAGGATTCGGGCGATCGTACACCGGGGCGCCGTCTTCCAGCACTTCGACGAAGAGATGGCGGGATTCATGGATCTCCTCCTCCAGTTTCAGCGGATGCAGATCCACGCGCGTGAAGCCGAGATCCAGCGAATCGGCCGGTGTCCGCTGCAGCAACAGATAGGCGAGCGCGAACAGCAAGGCAAAGCCGAAACCGCCTTTCAGGAACCGGAACAGGAAATGCGGTATGCGCCGCGCCCTGAACATCACGAACATCAGCAGCGCGGTCACCGCGGTTATGCCCGAAATCTCGAGCGGATAATCGTTCCAGACCCGATACGGGTTGAGAAACAGCAGTGCGAGCTCCTGTTCGTCCGAAATCAGATAGCGCAGGTATTTCAGATACAGGAAATACAGCGCGCCGCAGGTCGCCAGGAGATACAGCAGCAATTCCTTCTTCTGCCGCGACACGACCGGCAGCCAGCTGCCGAACCGGACCCAGTGGGTCATATCGGGGCACTTCTGCCAGTCGCAACTGTAAAGCACCATGGAATGGCGCTTGCCCTTAAGCTCGTATTCGCCCTTGCGCACCAGCGACAGATTGCGTTTATTCAAACTCGCGGCGGTCGTTTTTGACAGCAGTATCTCATTGCCCTTGGCCTTGCTCTCGACGCGGGCCGCGACATTGACCACATTGCCGAAAACGTCGTTGTCCTCGACGATCGCATGCCCGGTATGCAGGCCGATGCGTACTCTCAAACCGAAACTCTTGTCTTTCTCGCGCATCAGGTGCAACACCTGCTGGATGCCGATCGCGGCCTTGATGGCGTCCTGGGGATCCTTGAACGAGGCCATGATCGCATCGCCGATGGTCTTGATGATCTTGCCGCCGAATCTTTTCACCACCGGGAAAGTCAGCCGGTTGTGCTGGTCGACCATGAGCCGCCCTTTCACGTCGCCGTAGGTGTCCCAGTAGCGGGTCGAATCCTCGATATCCGTAAACAGGATCGTCACCGCCTTGCGGGAGCGGCGGATCTGGCGGACGATACTGTTGGTTATTTCGCCGTGAATAGACATCTCCAAACCACTAAGCCTGGTAATACTTCGTTAAAAGCTCGCTCAAAAGCTCATCGCTATCTTCATGAACTGCGCATTTTGCGTGGCCCTTTCCACGCCGGCGGCGCCGTTCAGCACCTGTTACCTGCGCTCGTGACATTTTGAGACAAGTACTTACAAAAACAGCCCTTACGAAATACAGCCTCGTCCCCCGGAAGGCAGGGCGGCAGTATGGCAACAAACCAAAGTCCTGTGAAGAGGCAGTTCCGATTGCGGGCGGGGCGGCGGCCCCGGTATTGACGAGAACAGCACCCACATCAGCCACAAAACTGTGAACAACAGCATGCTTTTCAGCACAAGTTTCAAAATCAGGATGCGGCGGCTGGGTTTCATACTTCCCCCGATACGTGAAATCCTCGTTGAGGCGGACGCCGGCTAACCGGTAGACTGCGCCCGTATGTCGGCCACGCCTACCGCAAACTCTGTCGCAATCGCCTGCGAGCACGGATTGTACTCCCGGGCCCGGACGCTCGCGGAAAAATTCGGATTGCCGCTGCTGTCCCGCACTCAGGATGCGCAATTCCAGCTGTTCCTGGGTGCGACGCGCCTGGAGCTCCGCGACCTCGGCCCGGACGCCCCGGGTCCTGTATTCGTCGACTACTGCGCCGGCCGCTCGGACCATCGCCGCCGCTACGGTGGCGGCAAGAACCAGCCGCTGGCGCGCGCGGCCGGGCTCGGCAAGCTGGCCGCCCTGAGCATCGTCGACGCCACCGCCGGCCTCGGTCGTGATGCCTTCGTGCTGGCCAGCCTGGGCTGCCGCGTGACCCTGGTCGAGCGCTCGCCCGCCTTCGCAGCCCTGCTGGAAGACGGAATCGAGCGCGCGCTGCTTGATGCCGAAGTCCGGCCCATCGCCGAGCGGATGCGCCTTATACACGCCGACAGCCGGGACTATCTGAGCCGGCTGCCTCGCGCGCAGCGTCCTGAAGTCGTATACCTCGATCCGATGTATCCCCACCGCGATAAATCCGCGCTGGTGAAAAAGGAAATGCGTTACACCCGCGCCCTGGTCGGCGACGACGCGGACGCGGGCGGGCTGCTGGCCGTCGCCCTCGCCGCCGCGCGCAGAAGGGTCGCAGTCAAACGGCCCAAGGGCGCTCCCGTCCTGCCGGGTCCGCGCCCCACGGCCGAAATCGCCAGTGCCAATACGCGCTACGACATTTATACTGTCAACCCACTTAACGGAACGGGATCAGATGAACAGTAAAACCATCAAATTCGTTTACAGGACGCTGTTAGCCGGATCCTGCTGCATGATGCTCGGAGTCGTCCTGGGCTCGCTCGGCACACATGTCCTGCGCGGGGAAATCGCCGCGGGCGCGCTCGCCGCCTTCCAGACCGGAGTGCGCTATCAGTTTTATCATGGCCTCGGGTTGATGGCGCTGGGATTCAGCCGCGCGGTCATGCCGGAAAATCGCCTGCTGGACCGGCGCCTGCTGCAATGGAGCGGACTCAGCATGCTGCTCGGAGTCATCGTGTTCTCCGGCAGTCTCTATTTATATGCGTTCACCGGCCTGAAAATTTTCGGCCTGATCACACCGCTGGGTGGTAGCTTGCTGATGACGAGCTGGCTCCTGTTCGCGATCGCTATTTTAAAAGGGCGCCGGCATTTGAAGAGTATTTAAGAAAGCTTTGAATAATTCGTTCCTGAATTCTCAGAGCACGCAAAGCAAGCGGGCTTTTGCCCGTTTCATCCTGATACTCGCCCCCGTGTGCGCACACGCGCTAAATCCAGATATGCATTCCGCGGGGCAGTGCGGCTTTGCCGCCCCGGCCAGAACTGTTCCTGACAATTTTGCGCTTCGCTGCATTTTTTAAAAACTTGCCGTGTTCGAAAAATGGCAGCATATCCCTGCGGAACCTCTGAATAAGGCGATCGAAAATCAAGCCCTCGTGTCTCCTTGGTGAATCTTATCCTCCTGTGTACATGCGGATAACTGCTCGCGCGTTATCTGCGTTCCCACCTTCATCGCATCGACGCTCGCGCGAACCGCGGACACCATTCCGCCTTGTGCTGTCTATACTCATTACAACGCGGTCAACGCGGAGCGGCGGGATATGTACACACTGGACTACAGAATGAAGCGAATCACCCATACCGCTCTCGGCGCGGGAACGGCCTGCATGGCACTGGGCATCGTATTCGAAGCCTATGCCGCGCATGCATTGCACAATGACTTGTTCTATATCTTCGAGGTCGGCGTCAAATCCCAGGTGTATCACGGGCTGGGGCTGATACTGCTCGGCATTCTCTGCGCGGTGCTGCCCTACAACAAATCCTTTCGTTGGAGCACGCTGCTTATCATCACCGGTGTCATTCTGTTTTCCGGCAGCCTGTACCTGATGGCGCTGACGGACGCCAAAATCCCGAAATTGATTACACCGCTGGGCGGGCTGTCACTTACGGCCGGCTGGCTGATATTTACCCTGGGGACCCTGAAGAAGCCGCGGGCCTGACCGGGAAACTTCAGGCCGCCAGGCAGCATTTCTTGAATTTCTTGCCGCTGCCGCAGGCGCAGGGATCGTTGCGGCCAAGTTTCGGAGCCTCGCGCACATACTGCTTCACATCCGGCAGCCGGCTGTCCACATACCACCAGCGGCCCTGCTTGTGTGAGAACTCGGCGAGCTCGTGCAGCATGCAATCCTTATTGTGCAGCCGGTAATACGCCTTGAATTCGATTTCTCCGTCGGCGTCGCCCTCGAGACCGCGTTCCACGCGGATAATCTCGAGTTTCTTCCAGTCCGCGGACCGCGCCCACTGCTCGATGGTCTTGAGATCAAGCTGGCCGCGGGTATTGGTAGCGTGAGACGCTTCAATGAATTTGATATCAACGCGGGTGAACGCGGTGTAGCGCGCGCGCAACAGAGCTTCCGCGGTCGGCGCCGGCTTTGTTCCGGAAAGCGCCGGTTCACAGCAGATTTTATAATCGCTTCCAGAACCGCAAGGACATGCTGACATATGAAATCCACCTCCAATCAAGAGGCGCCATCTTAAACCGTTTCGACGGTAAAGCGAAAGCCGTTGTAGAATCCGCCATGGACTTCAAGGATCACTTCTCCAAACACGCCAGTGCTTACGCACGTGCACGCCCGAATTATCCGTCGTCCCTGTTCGAATATCTGGCTTCACTCTGCGGGCACAGAACCCTGGCCTGGGACTGCGCGACCGGCAACGGCCAGGCGGCGCTCGGACTCGCGCCCTGGTTTGAAAAAGTCATCGCCACCGATGCCAGCGCCGAACAACTCGCGCAGGCTGCGCCGGATCCGCGCATCGAATACCGGCAAGCCCCCGCCGAACACAGCCCATGCACGGCGCAATCCTGCGATCTGATCACCGTCGCGCAAGCCCTGCATTGGTTCAATATTCCCGCCTTCTTCGCCGAGGCCCGGCGCGCGCTGAAAAAAGACGGAGTGCTGGCGGTGTGGAGCTATGAACTGAGCCGCATTACCCCTGCGGTTGACGCCGTCGTCGGACGCTACTATACGGAGATTGTCGGCCCCGACTGGCCGCCTGAACGCAAGCTGGTCGCCGACGGCTACCGCACGCTTGAATTTCCCTTCGCCGAAGTACCGATTCCGGAATTCCATATGGAACTGAATTGGACTTGCGCAGAATACCTGGACTACCTGTACAGCTGGTCGGCCACCCAGCGTTATATCAAACGCGCGGGACGCAACCCGCTGGAATTGATTTACTACGACCTCAAGTCAGCCTGGGGTGACAACACCAGGCTGGTGACTTGGCCGATAAATATGCGGGTAGGAAAAATTGACTAGGTTTATTTACGAAGTTTGATATCGGGATTCATATTCAGTCGCCCATCTTCCTCCAGCACCCCGATCTTCTGATCATCCGCCGTCAACACGATCGGCACCGGCTGCTGGAACACGGGCCGGCGCACGAACGCGAGCCGCCAGCCGAAACGCTCGATCTGGCGCAGGGTCATGATCTGATCCTGGTTCAACACATCTTCCAGATCGTCAGGAATGCCCTTCTCGCCCTTGCGTTTCTCTCTATCCATACAAACTCCTCGGAATTTTTCGATAGATATGAAATGAACAACAGATACAAACGCCTGCATTAAGGCAAATGGCTGGATTCTAGCCCGAATAGCACCTGCTGCGACTCCCACCGTCCTCGGACGGCCGGTCTAGATAATATAGCCAAGATTGGAGGGTTGGCTATTAGTTTTTTGTTTTCAATAGGGTTTGCGGGGCAAGGATATGTGGGCTACCGAACAGTGACTCGCGGTGTCTTTGGGGAGGTTTACCAATAAAACGGAAGATTTTTGCGGGGTCCGTCCCCCGAACGACGGCTAATAATCCACTCTCCTGTAGGTTGGCGGTAAGCGTAGCGAACCCCAACAAAGAGTTTCGCCCGCCCCTTCGGGGCTGTGGCGACCCCCTTTCTTTTTTCTTGCGAAAAGAAAGGGGGGAAAGAAACGCGCTTCCAGGCGTGATGGTGTTTGGGCTATTGGATAAATCGTGGCGCGTACAATGTACCTGCGGCTCCGGGACAGAAAACGGCAAGCAACAGCAGAATCACTACATTCATACCGGCATCGTGCTAACTAAATCTGACCCCAAACAACCCTTCTGGTTGCTTTAACCCGAAATCACTGAGCTCCACAGCTCACCTGCATGCCGAATACAGCGCCCATCCACAATCGAAAAACTGGTGACAAAACGTGGGAAATACATAAATATCGTGGAAATGAATATAACAGCAGAAAGAGTTTCGACCGAAAAACTGCTGGCATACCGGATTCTTAAAGTGAATCATGCGGGCGAGCACGGTGCGGTAAACATTTACCGTGGTCAAGCTTTTGCTTGCCGCTGGCGTGCGCCTGAACTGATATCGCAACTTCTAGAATTCAAAGCCCACGAAGAAGGACACCGAACACACTTTGCAAAACATTTGGCTATCCGTGGCGTACATCGCTGCCGCAGTTATCATGTCTGTGGACTTGGAGGATTATGTCTCGGGATCATTACCGGCCTACTAGGTCGTTCTGCTGTTGCCGCAACTACTGTAGCGGTAGAGAAAGTTGTTTTACGTCATCTTGAAGATCAAATAGCACTACTAAGCCCAACCGACCTTGAGGCTTGTGAAGTGGTAAAAAAGATCGTCGAAGAAGAAAAAGCCCATCACGATATTGCTGAGCTTGAACTTAAACAAGGCTCATTCTGGCCCCATATACTAATGCCCATCGTCGCCGGCTCAACAGAATTCGTAATATGGCTCGGAATGCGTCTATGACTGGGATACTTTAACTTACAGCTCTCTTTCGGGTGTAATAGCTGGAGTACGGCATGAGTAGCCAGCCAAGACTCGCACGGAATGCCTTCTGCAATCAGATTCAGTTCAAGAAACGCTTGAAACTAATCCGAAGATTCTGCTGTTGCTTGCCGTTCTCTGTCCCGAAGTTACAGGTACATTGTACGCGCCACGATCTATCCAATAGCCAAAACACCATCACGCCTGGAAGCGCGTTTTTTGGTGACTTTTGTCGCGCAGGACAAAAAATCACCCGCCGCAAGCTGCGAAGCAGCGGGCGGAACCGTCGTGCGGGACGGGACCCCGCTCAAAATCTTTAAGATGGATTACGAAAACCCTCCATGGTTTTCGCCCTTCGGGCCTGCTACGCAGTTCAAATTCGTTCCAGACGAATTTGTCCCGCTTTCGCGGGAATGACAAGAATCTACCTCCCTCACCCAAATTTTCTCGAAGGGAGAAGGTTTGAGACATCCCCCTGCCCTTCGGGCATCCCCCTTCGTCCCGAAGGGGGAATAAAAGGGGGATGTTATAAATTATTTCTTGATCTCCACCACATACCTTCCGTGTATTTCCCCGGCCATCATCTTTTCGCACACCGGTATCACTTCATCGAGTGAAATCACTTGGGTGACGATACGGTCAAGGTGGCGCGGTTTCATGTCGCCGGCAAGCCGGCTCCATACTCTGAGGCGTATCGGCATGGGGGTGGCGGCGGAGTTGATGCCGAGGAGATTGATGCCGCGCAGGATGAAGGGCATGACGGTGGTGTGTATTTCGTGTCCGCCGGCGAGGCCGTAGGAGGCGATGTTGCCGCGCGGGTTGACGGTGCGGGTGAGCCAGTCGAGCACTTCGCCGCCGACGGCGTCGAGGGCGCCGCCCCATTGCGCGCTTTCCAGGGGTTTCTTGCCGAGAACGAGGGATTTTCGGTCGAGGATGTCGGTTGCGCCGAGTGCCCGCAAATAATCTCCGCTCGTCTGCGCTTTTCCGGTCAGCGCGACGACTTTGAAGCCGAGCGCGCTCAGGGAATCGATGGCGATGCTGCCGACGCCGCCGGTCGCGCCGGTCACGATCATCGGCCCCATGTCCGGAGTCTGCTCGTTATCGAGCATTTTGATGATCGACAGGCCGGCGGTGAAGCCTGCGGTGCCGAGGGCCATGGCTTCAAAGAGATCGAGGCCGGCCGGCAGCGGCACTACCCAGTCGGCCGGCGCTTGCAGGTAGTGCGCGAGCCCGCCGTCGTGCGACTGGCTGAGTTCGTAGCCGGTAACCAGCACCGGCTGTCCCGGTTTGAAGCGCTCATCGTCCGATTCGAGCACGACGCCGGAGGCGTCGATACCCGCTGTCAACGGCAGATGTTGCATGATCCTGCCGCGGCCGGTGATGGCCAGCGCATCCTTGTAGTTGATGCTGGAGTACCGGATCTCGATCAATACTTCATCCGCATTGCGCTGTGGCAGCCTCGATTCCACAATCCGAGCCGCGACACTCTTGCCCTGCTGCTCGACGCGCAATGCGCGACAGGCAATCCCTGCCCTGCCGGAGCTCATGACTTCAACTTTTTCAGCAGAGGTTCGATCAGGTCCATGGGCAACGGAAACACGATGGTGCTGTTCGATTCGCTGGAGATATCGTTCAGGGTCTGCAGGTAGCGCAGCTGCAAGGCCTGCGGCTGCGACCCGATGATCTGCGCGGCCTGCGCCAGTTTCTCGGAGGCCTGCAGTTCACCCTCGGCATGGATAATCTTGGAGCGCCGTTCGCGCTCGGCCTCGGCCTGCTTGGCCATCGCGCGCACCATGGTCTCGTTCAGGTCAATGTGCTTGATCTCGACGTTGGAAACCTTGACGCCCCAGCTCTCGGTCTGCGAATCCACCACTTTCTGGATATCGGCATTGAGCTTGTCGCGTTCCGACAGCATCTCGTCCAGCTCATGCTTGCCCAGCACGGACCGCAGCGCCGTCTGCGCCAGCTGGCTGGTGGCGGCATAATAGTTCTCGACGTTAATGATGGCCCTGTCCGGCGATACCACGCGAAAGTAAAGTACGGCGCTCACCTTGACGGTGACGTTATCGCGCGAGATCACGTCCTGGCTCGGCACGTCCATCACGATGGTGCGCATGTCGACACGCACCATGCTCTGCACCATCGGGAACACCAGCCGCAACCCGGGCTCGAATACGCCCTGGTACCTGCCGAGGAAGAACACCACGCCGCGCTCGTACTGTTGCAGTACTCGCAGCGAAGAGAAAATCAGCACGATCAATATGACTGCCGGTACGATCAATCCCATAACACGTTCTCCTTAAACTATAAAATCATAACCAGTATCAGCGAGCACCGCGGTTATTGGACAGGCTCCACATGCAAGACAAGCCCGTCCCTCGACACTACTTTCACCGCCTGCCCGCGCCGGACCGGCGCGCCGCTCACTGCCTTCCACAATTCGCCCTGCAGCTGCACGTAGCCCTCCGCCGCGAAATCCTCCTGCGCCCGGCCGAGGCGGCCGACCATGTTTTCCTGCAGCCCCGCCCCCGCGCCGCGCCGGACGCGCAACATCATGCCGAGCACCCAGATCAGCAGCACCGCGCTCAATACGGCATTGCCGGCGATCATCGGGATGGAAATGCGGTAGCCTTCGTCGTCGAGCAGGATCACCGAGCCGACGGTGAAGGCGATGACGCCGCCGATACCGACCGCACCGAAACCGGGGGTGAAGGCCTCCGCGATCATGAAACCGAGGCCGAGCAGCATCAACGCGAGTCCCGCGTAATTAATGGGCAGCACCTGTAAGGCATACAGGGCCAGCAGCAGCGATATCGCGCCGATCACGCCGGGCAGATACATGCCGGGATTCAGGAATTCATAGATGAGCCCGTAGAAGCCGAGCAGTATCAGCAGATAGGCGACGTTAGGGTCCGTGATCACGCTTAAGAAGCGCGTGCGCCAATCCATTTTAAAGTACTCGATCACGGCGCCGGCCGTGTCCACCACTGCTGCGCGGCCCTCTTCGAGCTTGACGCGCCGGCCGTGGCTTTTCTGCACCACTTCGGCGATGCTCTGCGCCGACAGATCAATGATGTTGAGTCGGAGCGCCTCTTCCGCCGACAGGCTGGCCGCGGTGCGCACGGCCTGTTCCGCCCATTCCTGGTTGCGGCCGCGCAACTGGGCGAGGCTGCGGATATAGGCGGCGGCGTCATTCACCATTTTCCGCTCCATGGCGCTTTTGCTTGCGCCGGCGTCTTGCGCTTCGTCCCGCGATTTGGCCTTGGAGTCTCCTTCGGGAGAAACCGGTTCGGGCTGACCGCCGCCTTCCGGCCCGCCCATATTGACCGGCGTCGCGGCGCCGAGATTGGTACCGGGAGCCATGGCGGCGATATGGCTGGCATAGAGCATGTAAGTGCCGGCGCTGGCGGCGCGTGCGCCGCCGGGTGCCACATACACGGCGACCGGCACCGGGGAGGACAGGATGCCTTTGATGATATCGCGCATCGCGAGGTCAAGCCCGCCCGGCGTATCCAGCCGCAACACCACCAGGCTCAGCCGGCGCGACTTTGCCTGTTCGAGCCCGTGCAGAATATAGTCCCGGGTGGCCGGGCCGATCGCGCCCTCCACTTCCAATACCAGTACGGTTTTTTCACCGACCCCGCCGGCGGCAGCTTCCGGGTTCACCGCGCCGGAGTCGACCGCCATCGCGGCGGCCATGCCGAGCAGCGGCAACAAGAGAACCAACAATCGTGCTGACATAGGGTTTTTTCTCTCTTGACAGGATGCCTGACGGTAATGACGGCAACACAGTATACGCATTGGAACAAGCGGCGGGGATGAAATTCCGGAAAAAAGATGCCCGCGCGGTCGATATGCATATACAGTTACCGGTATAACAACGACTAAAATAATCTTTGAACCGGCGCATGCAAAGTCCGGCCGGAATGGTGACGGGGTCACGGCATTATGCTGATGAATTTAAGACAGAAAATGGCCGAATACGGCTACGAGTCGAATGAAAGTTACGACTACGTGGTGCGCTGCCTGCAATCCGCGCCGGGGCCGGCGATCCGCTGCCTCAACATCGAGGGCGATCCGGGTCGGCGCAAAACCGCCTTTGCCACCGCGCTGGCTCATGCCCTGAACCCCGTGCATGTCCTGTACCACGACTTCACTCAGGAAGAGCCGCCGCCTCCGCCGGCGCCCGCGGTCAAGGAAGAGGACGAGAGCACCGGCAAACAGGAGCCGCCGGCCGGCCTCTTCGACCGCATCATGAACGATGCCTGCGCCTTCAGCGAGGCGGAACGCACCATTCTGATTCTCGATCAGCTGCAGGCAGCCGACTTCAAGGATCACATCCGGATCTACGATTTCCTGATTCAGAACGAATGGCGTTACCGGGACGCGAGTTTCTACGCCAACCGCCAGAATCTGATGGTATTCCTGATTTCGGAGGAAGCACTCTACCACTCGCTGCAGAAGAACAGTTTCAAGGTGTGGGTCAAGGGCGCTTCAAGCCGGAGCTCGCCCTTCAAGCCGGCGGATTTTCAACTGGGGCCGGAGGCGGAGCAGATGATGATCGTGCTGCACGAGATTTTCCAGCGGCTGCGCGTGCATCCCACCTTCACCGAATACAGGCGGATCATTCACGACATCCAGCACAACGTGCACACAGCGGAAGATTTGAAAACCTCGATCTACGGATGGACCGAAGGCATCGAACGCGCACAGCTTTACTCGGAGGAGCTGGAACGCTTTTTCGAAAAGGCCATGCCAATCATCGAAGACTACATCGGCGTGGAGGAGGCGCTGGAACTGACCGCCGAGCATCTGCCGAAAGCGGATAAACCATAGGAACATTTATTCGGAGGCGAGGCGCAGGATGCATTAAACCCATGGAGGGATACAAGGATGTGCGTGCTCTGAAAATTCAGGGGTGAACTATTGCTCAGCGCGTCCTTGCGCCTCGCCCCCCGGGGCAGTGCGCTGCGCGCCCTGACCAAATTCTCTCCAGGCGAATTTGTCAGGGCTTTCCATAATAACAACAAGAAGGTAAACGACGTGGACGCCATCAGCAACGAAACTGTAAAAAAACTGCTGGAACAGAAAATGCCGCAAGCCGAAATCAGGGTGGAGGGCGACGGCTACCATTACCGCGCGACCATCATCAGCGACGAATTCGAAGGCGCGCCGACGGTGCAACGGCACAAGGCCGTGTACGCTGCGCTCAAGGACGCGATCACCAGCGGCACCCTGCATGCGCTGGTGCTAAGGACCTATACCCGGGAGGAGTGGCGCAACCTGCAGAACAACTAGCGGTGCTACTTGTTTTCTTGCATTACCTGTTCCAGTTGCCCGATGAAGGGCTCGATGGTTTTCAGGTCCTGCTCCGGAACGTTGGAAGCCATCTGGTTGTACATATCGGCCATGCCCATCATGTTGAGCGCCATCTGCTTCTGCTCGGCCGTAAGGTTCGGATCGTTCTGCATCGCTTTGATCTGCTGCTCCATGTGCGCCTGCTGAGCGTGGCTGAGCTTGCCCGCCCCCTGCATCTTGTAAGCCATATAAGCCTGCATCGTCCTGGAAAAATGCGCCGACCAATCGGCGAAATCCTTGAAACCCGCCTCGCGCACGATGCTCTCGGCCTTCTTGAAAGCCGCATCGTTGGCCCGCAGATAATCCGGCATATCCTGCGCATCGCCGGAAGGTTTGAAGTCCTTGAATTGAGCGCGGAGCGCGCCGAAACTCGAGATCAGCTGCTGTACCGAGGCGGCGGTGAGAGTCACGTCGGGCAGATCCGCGCCCTGGGGCGCGAAAGGATTCTGCGGGCTTTGCGGTTGCTGAACCTTTTGCGCTCCGAACGCGAGGCTGCCGCACAGGCAGAATATCAAGGCAACGATTAATTTTTGCATGGTGGTACTCCTCGGGTATTGGAGGCAGTATAAGGATTTATCGGCCAGCGGCAACGATACAAAAAGAGAACCAATTCAACTTTCCCTCATAAATTTACAAACAAAAAATAAAACGCCTCTCGCAGAGGCGCAGAGCCGAGTCAAAGGCTTTTAAAGTTATTTTCTGAATTTCTCTGCGATCACTGCGTCCCTGCGAGAAATATTCTTCTTTAGCCTACATTGGCCAGCATGATGGCTCTGGCGGGAGCCGGATATCCTTCGATAGTTTTGGATGAGTCATTGGGGTCGAGAAAATCCCGCAACGAAACCTCGGTCGACCATGGCGTCGCCCGCTGCTCCTCCGCGGTTGTCGCCGTCACATCCAGCAGGCGGATGTTTACAAAACCTTCCTCGCGCAACCACTGTTCGAGCGCGGCGCAGGACGGAATGAAATGGACGTTTTTCATGCGTGCGTAGCGCTCTTCCGGCTCCAGTACCGTGCCGTCCGCACCCTCCACCACCAGTGTTTCCAGAACCAGTTCGCCCCCGGGACGCAGGCACCGCTTGAGGCGCCGCAGGTGTTGGAGTGGATCCCGGCAGTGGTAGAGCACACCCATCGAAAAAACGGTATCGAAGCAACGCAAGTCCTCCGCCAGATCCTCCAGCGCCAGCGGCAGCACGTAGACGGCGGGCTCCGGAATAAAATGCCGCACCGCGCAATACTGCACAACATAGGCCAGGGTCGGGTCGAGACCGATCGCGGCACGCGCACCGACGCCATGCATACGCCACAGGTGATAACCGTTGCCGCAGCCGACATCCAGCACCAGGCGATCGCGCAGCGGGGCGATGTGCTGGCAGAGCCGGTCCCACTTCAGATCCGAACGCCACTCGCTATCGATGCAGACACCGTGGATATCGAAAGGCCCCTTGCGCCAGGGTTTAAATCCCAACAACAGCTGTCGTAATTCTTCGAGAGCGGCTGATGATAGCGCTTTATCCGCGCGCACCCGGATCGCCCTCTCATAAACTGTCTGGGCCGTCGTCAATCGTGGCAGCCGCTCAAGCAGCGCGAACCATTCGCCGATGCGCCCGTGCGCCTCCGGCCGCAAGGCCTGCGCAAGCTGTCGCGGCAAACTGTCGCGCCAGCGCTCGAATTCGGCGTTGCCACGAATTTTTTCGAGCCCCGCATAAAATCGCATCCAGTTATTTATCATAAAAACTAACCACCGAGAGCACCGGGAACACAGAGCTGAATAATCTCAAGATTATTAGTCCTGCTTTACTCTGCGCCCTCTGTGTGCCCCTGTGGTTTGGTTTTATTTAATGGCAAGCAGAGAAACGAAGTTCAGGCATTGGAACCAGGGCCGGACCTGGGAAAATCCCGCTTCCTGAAGACGTTGTATATGGGTATCGATGGATTCGGGGATCAGGACTTTCTCCAGGGCCGTGCGCTTCTGCGCGATCTCGAGCTCGCTGTAGCCGTTGGCCTTCTTAAAATCAAGATGCAACTCTTGAAGCAGGGGCTCCGCAGCTATTTTTTCCGACAGTATCATCGCGCCGCCCGGGCGCAGCCCTGAGAATAATTTTCCGACCAGCGGGCCGCGCCGTTCCGGCTCGATGAATTGCAAAGTGAAATTCAACACCGCGACCGCGGCGTCCTCTATATCCACGGTCTGTATGTCGGCGCATATCACCTCCACGTGAGTATCCAGACCTGGATAGTACAAATTCTTCCGGCACCGCTCGACCATGGCGGATGAATTGTCGATCGCCACGATCCGGCAGTCCCGCAAATTACGGCTTGAAGACTTGAGAAAGCGCGCCACGGCAAGGCTGACCGCGCCGAGCGAACAACCGAGATCGTAGCAGCGCGCCCCGGGCTGCATGTAGCGTTCGACCAGCATGCCGATCAAGGGCACCAGCGCCGCATAGCCGGGGACCGAGCGTTCAATCATGTCCGGAAACACGCGCGCCACTGTATCGTCAAAAACGAAGTCCGCGACTTTCTTGAGTGGCCTGGAATACAGGCGGTCGTCGGCAGATTCAGGTCTCTTGCCGGTGCTCATGCTCGCTCCTCAAATAACCACCGGCACATACATTTCCTTGTTTTCCAGCAAACGCAATATACCCTTGACGATCCGGTAAATTATCCAGATCCCGGTAACCGCAAGGATGAAAAAACCGATAACGATCGGAATGGTGACCATGCCGAGAGCACACCATAGCAGGCCGAACCAGAAGGTACGCATCTGCCAGCGGAAGTGCGAAGCCAGCCAGGTGCCGGCGACATCCTCCAGTTTTATGTAATTGATGATCACACCGACCACAAAGGTCAGGCCGTTAAAAAATGCGGCGGCCTGCAGGACATAGATAACCAGGGTCAGGGTTTTTGTCGACTCCTGCGTATTCGTTTGATTCATTGTATTCGCTCCTGATTCAAAGCCGATGAAACTTAGAGACGCAAACGCCCGGCGCTCTCCCTTGCAACCGCTGATTAGCTCATAATCCGTCCCGCGTAACCACTGATCCGCGGGGACTCAAATGAACGCAGCCGTCATGGCTTTCATCCACCGCCTGACCGCCTTCACGCTGGTCGCCAGTATATTGTTCAAGCACCCGACATTCAAACAGACATTTATATTCTTCCTCTTACGGACGCGCCGGGAATGCAGGGAGAATGATGCTTGAATATTCAACAGCAGTTTGTAGCCTGGATGAAACAAAGTAAAATCCGGGATGGAATCTAAATCCGCGCTTCCCGGATTCCGCTCCGCTCCATCCGGGTTACATTAAGAGGCATGAACATGTGGATCCGATCCGGGCATTACATCATCGGCGCACTGACTCTGATACTGTTCATTATCAGCGGCCAGTATATGGGGTTGGTTTACCAGGGTTTCAGCAACCCGGAGCTCTACGGCCATAACGAGGCCGTGCGTTTTCTGTTCCGCGCCAATCATATCTATCTGCTGCTGCCGGCGCTGCTCAACCTGCTGCTCGGCTCCTACCTGACGCTGGCGCCCGAGCGTGGCCGCCGCATCGCCCAGTACATCGGCAGCGGCCTGCTGTTACTCTCGACCGTGCTGCTCCTTGCCGCCTTTATCATCGAACCCCCGCAAGCCTCCCCTGAACGCCCCTGGACTTTCTATGGCTTGAGCGCCCTTCTCGGCGGCGCGCTGCTGCATCTGCGATTCCCGAAGAAAGAATAAAGACCTCTCGCAGGGACGCGGAGACCCGGAAGAGCATCCCCCTGCTTCCCCCTTCGGGACGAAGGGGGATGGCTGAAAGCCAGGGTGATGATTATGCGGCTCCCCGCATCCACGAGAGAAACTTATTATCCTTCCCGCGTTTCTCCTCGCCTCCGCAAGATAATTAAAATCTTCGGATGGGTTGAGCTGCAAAACCCAACGGACAAGAGTGTTGGGGTTCGCTACGCTCACCGCCAACCTACGTTAAATTCGTAAACCCGGGTTGATTTTAACCTTCGTGTACTCCGTGCCTCCGTGAGAAATATTTTTTGAATTTATTCCCCCACGTTTCTCTGCGTCCCCTGCGCCTCCGCGGGAGGAAAAATAAAATCTTCAGTTCAGCAAGGCCAGACTCAGCCAGGGCACGTAGGTGATAATCAGCACCGACAGCAACAGGATGAAGAAGAAGGGAATGCAGGCGCGGCAGATTTCGAGGATCGGCTTGTCGAAGTAATAACTGGAGATAAACAGGTTGATCCCCGCCGGCGGCATGAAATAGCCGATCTGCAGGTTAGCCAGGAAGATAATGCCGAGGTGCACCGGGTGCACGCCATACGCCAGCCCGACCGGCAACAGCAAGGGCACCATCAACACGATGGCGGGAAATATGTCCAGGATCATACCGAGCAGCAGCAGGAAAACATTCAGCAACAAGAGGAAGGTCCACCGGGTGTGGACGTGGCTGGTCACGAACTCGAACAGGCGCGAGGGTATTTCGGCGTCGATCATGTAATTGGTCGAGGCCATCGAGGCGCCGATGATCACCATGATGCCGCCGACCATCATCATCGATTCGCGCACGATGCGCGGCAGATCCTTGAGCGCTATTTCGCGGCGGATGCCGACTTCGACGATCAGCACATAGAGCGCCGTGATGGCCGCCGCCTCCGAGACCGCGATCCAGCCCCCGTAGATACCTCCCAGCACCACCACGGGCAACGGAATTTCCCAGGCCGCCGCCTTGATCGTCGCCCAGACTGTCTTGCCAGAAGCTTCTGTGAACACAGGCCGGTACTGCAAGGCGCTCCAGATCGACAGCAGCACGATCATCAGCAGGCCGGGCAGCAGGCCGGCCAGGAACATATCGTCAATCTGGACCGGTTCCGGAAGCGACATCTGCTGCGCCACCACGCCGTAGAGGATGATCGGCAGTGACGGGACGAATAACAACCCAAGGCTGCCGGAGGTAGTGATCAGCCCGAGATTGAAACGTTCCGGATAACCCGCGTGCTTCAGGGCGGGAAAGAGCAGCGCTCCCATCGCGACAATAGTGACACCGGAGGCCCCGGTGAACGCAGTGAACAGCGCGCAGGCGATCAGGGAAACGATCGCGAGACCTCCCGGCACCCAGCCCAGCAAGGCCTCGGTCAGCTCCACCAGCCGTTGCGGCGAGCGGCTGTAACCCAGGATGTAGCCGCTGATGGTGAACAGCGGAATGGCGATCAGCACCTGCATATCGGCAACGCGGTAGAACTCGATGGCGACCGCCGACAGGTGTATATCGTTCTGGTAAAAACCCAGCATGGCGCAGGCGAGCATGATCGTAAACAACGGCGCTCCCGCCAGCAGCAACAGGATGAGTACGATCCACAGAATCATGGGGGGGAGCCTTTTAGCAGTGTTCGAATTTCGCGCAAGATCTGCAAGGCAAAACGCAAGGCCATTGAAGAGAAAGCCAGCGGCATGATCAGTTCAAACCACCAACCGCGGATACCGGCGATATCCGCCGTACTGTACTGGTATTCATCCATCACGAACCAGCCGGCGTAAAAGGCCGCGATACCGCATATCAGCGCCGCAAAAAGCGCGGTAAAGATTTTTATAATGTGCAGCGGGCGGGGGCCCAGCCAGTTGGCGAAAATATGGATGCTCATGTGCTTGTCATGCCGGCTGGCGGCCATAGCACCCAGCAGCGCCGACCACAGCATCAGCACGCGTAATACCGGGTCAGCCCAGAGCAAACCGGCGTCGAAAGCATTGCGTATGAAAATCTGAAGGCAGGCCAACCCGATCATGCCGAGCAGCAGCAGCAAGATCAGGACATCCTCGAGGCGCCATACCCACTGGCGCAGTTTATCCAGCCGCCCCTGAAGCTTGCTCATGATCGCGCTTTACCGTTAATTATTTTATTTAATTATTTTATTTCTGTTGTTTGTTACCGGCCCGAAACGCGGCCAGATGCTTTTGCAGTTCCTGCAGCGTCTCTTTCGAATAAGCACCGGCCTGCTCAAGCTCTTTCAGCGTGCTGTCGGCGATCTGCTGCCAGGCCTGCTTCTCCTCGGCCGAGGGCTTTACGAATTCGATGCCGCCGGCTTCCAGGGCGCGCCGCGCTTCGGTGTTGTCCTGTTCGTTCAGTTCAT
Source organism: Gammaproteobacteria bacterium (assembly GCA_036274675.1). Lineage (GTDB taxonomy): Bacteria > Pseudomonadota > Gammaproteobacteria > HTCC5015 > HTCC5015 > DASUFE01. The sequence goes on along the minus strand of DASUFE010000044.1, from coordinate 3,381 downwards.
CGAGTTTGCGGAATTTCGCCGCCATCACCTCGCGCACGATCGCCTGGTCCGGCGGCTGCAGGCGGTCAAATGCACGCTTGTCGATCACCAGCATGCCGACAAGGAAGACCATGGGCACGTCGGTAATGTATTTGATTTTGGTATGCCACTGAAATGCGATCAGGCTCGAAGGGTTGGAAGCCACTACGTCGAGCAGCCCGGTCTGCAGCGCGGTATAGACATCGGCCATCGGTAGCGGAGTCGGCGAGATGCCGGCCGCCTTGAACATGGTCGCCGACACCCGGTCGCCCTCGGGCACCCAGGTGCGCTGGTCCTTGAGCGATGCGATACTCGTGATCGGCTTGCTGCCCGCCAGGTAGGCGAAACCGCCGTTGCTGATGCCGACCACCTCCATCCCGTGTCCGGCCGCTCCGGCGCGCAACTTATCATCCATGTGCTGACGCACATAGTTCACTTCCTCGATAGTCTGAATCTGCAGCGGCAGGCTGTAGACCTGGGCGTCTGGATATATCCCCGCCAGCGTGCCCGCAGTGATCGCGCCTCCCTGCAACTGACCGATGCGGATCTTGCGCAGCACCGCCTCGTCGTTGCCCATCACGGCGCCCGGATAAAACTTGAACTTGACGCGGCCTGCCGTCTTGCCCTCGATCTCGGCGGCGCCCGCGCGCATTTCCTTCATCCAGGTGGTGGAATCCGGAGCCAGCGTCGCGATTTTGAGCTCGACGGCCTGCGCCGTCTCGGCGGCCCAGACTGACTGCGTTGCAACCCATAAAATACAAGCCAGTAATAAGCGTCCCGTTTTCATCAGTTTATCCATGGTCTTAGAAATCGAACTCCACTCCGAGGCGGTATGAATCGAGGTCACCGAAATCATAATTTCCCTGAGTATAGGAAAGATTCAGTTGGACCAGTTTGGTCAGTGAATATTCCCCTTCGACCGACCAAATCATGTCCGTGCCATCGTATGAATGCTCCTCACTCTCGCCGAAAGGAAAACCCGATTTAAAGGTGTCGAGCTCCCACATGGAGACGCCGAGCTTCGGGACAATGGTGAAATCCGTGGCGGGACGGAAAGTATAAACCACCATCGCGATCGTCTGGAACACATCATAGGACTCGAAAATATCGTCGCTGGTCTCCCCCGAAAAACCCGCCTCGATACCGAAACCGGAATCGAAAATATATCCCGCGAACAGGCCGGCGCTGGCAATATCCTGCTCCTCCGTTAGCCCGTTGATCGCGAATTCGTCCTTAACCTGGATATCGCCGACACCCGACTTCAGAACGATAAACGTATTTCTTGCTGTCGCGGCCGGGATCGCTTGTGCAGCCGGCGCCGCTTGCGCGGCGGCAGACAACCCAAGCAGCGCCGCGAAAAACCATATGCTCACGATGCGTTTCATTAATACTCCCCCTGCTGATGTGAATCAGCGGATTGTAGTCTTCAAAGCCTCAGAATTCGAACCTGATTGAAAAATCGGTGGTTTTCGATTCCCCGAATCTGTACCTGAGCTTTTCATATGCTACGCCCAGCTGCAGGGTATCGTTGATCCGGAACTCAAGAACCAGTTCGGCTATATTAGCAGTCCCTTTGCCGAGATCCTGCGATTGAGCGTCTTCACTCGCACTGATCAACGCGCCATCCCTGGAGTGGAGATCCCAGTTTACCCTGCCAAACTTGGGAATAAGCCGCATCGTATCACCGAGCCTGAATTGATATCCCAGCAACAACTCTTCGCGTTTAAGGTCGTAGGTATCCCCGTTGCCGAATATATCGTCGCTTGTCTGCAGGGACGCGCCCGCTTCCGCAAGTAATCCGGAATTGAAGCGGTACCCCAGCGACCAGCTGAACCCAAAAGAGTCTGCATTATCGTTGCCGACATTTATATGGCCCAACCCGCTCTGCAGACCCATGTACCAGGCGCCTGCTTCAACGGGAGCCTGCGCGAAAACGACTGGACTTGGTAATGCAAAAATCACCATTGCAAGCAGTCGCTTCATCCGTCCCCCCCTCTGTTAAGTCCAGACTGTGTAATTACGGGTTTTAAAAATATTCCGCCGAACTTGCCAGCAATTCTTTCGCCTGCTCTTGCGCCAGCGTATTAATGAGCGTCATGCCTGGCGCCTCGACGGGCGCCGCCAGCACTTCCTGGAGCAGCCGGTCATGCAATTCGCGATCGAACACCAGCCGCGCATAATGTTTCGCATAGAGTACTTTGACCATCAGATTCTTTCCGCCGGAAAGCTCCAGCGCGCGCTCAAAATGTTTGCGCCCGGCCTCAGGCTGGCCGCCGAGGGCCGCGGGCCGCAGACACAGCAGCACACCCATATAAAGGTGGGCGCCGCCCTTGTCATGCGCCTCGTCCAGCGCCAGCACGCGCTCGATCGTCGCCTGCACCTTCGGCAGTTCCGCGATCGCCTGCCAGCTTTCAGCATGCGCCTGGATCCAGCCGGCCCAGGCCCCGCCCAATGCGTAAAGATAAGGTGCGTCGTCTTCGTCATCCAGTGCGCTTACGGCCTCCGCATAGGCGGCGGGTGGATTCGACATGGCGGAACACAACGCTTCAATCTCCGCGCACACTGCGCGTCGGGCGTATTCCAGCGCGCGGCCGGACAAGCGTTTGGCGCGTTCGGGCGAATTCGCAAAAGCCGAGGCATAGGCGCTGTAGAGTTTGGCTCCCGCCAGCAGCAGATCCTCGTCCTTCGGATCCGAGGCAATCATCCCGTCCAGCAGAATCAGATAAGCCGGAAGACCGGCTTCAACCGTCTCCGGGTCAGACTGGTTAAGGATCGCATCCGACAGAGTACCGGCCAGATTACCGACACAGCCTCCCAGCAGCAGGAGCCAGGCCACTTGCAGACCAGAGATGGCTTTTCGAAGCATGTTGCGTGCAATAAACATAATGATGACGGGATTATATATAAAAGTGGGCTCCGGACGGAGCACCGCCAGCTAATAATAATCGCCCCCCATCATGAAGCAGTTACAGGGGGAGGCACCTGTCAGAACGAGCCGACTCCATGCCATTGGGTCCTCTTTGAGGGATTTCATGACGGGGCAGGTCGCACCCGCGCCTTTGCATCCTCTTCGAGATCAAGGGCGTGCACCACCGCCACCGCGCTCATGTTGACGATGCCGCGCACGGTAACGCTGGGAGTCAGGATATGGCCCGCCCGCTTGAATCCCACCAGAATCGGGCCCACCACCACACCGTCTTCCAGGCTTTTGACCAGTGTATAGCCGATATTGGCCGCGTCCAGTCCCGGCATCAGTAACAGATTCGGCGTGCCGTCGCATTTCGACTCCGGGAACACTCGCTGCCTGACGGCTTCGGAAATGGCGGCATCGCCCTGCATTTCGCCCTCGACTTCGAGTTCCGG
>DASUFE010000043.1:0-20189 GCA_036274675.1 Gammaproteobacteria bacterium | reverse complement strand
GCCTTCTTGCGCAGCAGCGACAGCGCCTTGCGCATTTTCTCCGCCGAGGGATGATTCGAGCTGCCGAAATTCGAATGCGACAGCAGGGCGATCCTGGGATGCAGGCCGAAGCGGCGTACGATATCGGCGCCGAGAATGGCCGTTTCCGCAATCTGTTCGGGAGTCGGATCGTAATTGACGTGGGTATCGGCGATGAAATAATTGCCGCTCTCAAGGCAGAGCAGGTCGATGGCGGAGCAGTCGGTGGCGCGCTTGCGCCGTTCGAATACGCTGCGCATGTGGTCCAGGTGTTCACTGAAGCGGCCGCTCAGCCCGCACAGCATCGCATCGGCATCGCCCTGCCGCACATACAGCGCGGCGACCACGGTCGGATGGGTCAGCACCAGAGTCTGCGCATCGTCCGGAGTGATGCCCCGGCGGCTGTTCAGTTCGTGCAGCAGTTTCCAGTCGCGCTCGTAATGGGGATTGGCCGCCAGCTCGACGATATCGAAGTCCAGTTGCGGCTTGAGCCGCAGGCCGAGCTCGGCGATCAACTCCTGGATGCGGCCGGCGCGGCCGATCAGCAGCGGCCGGCAGATCCCGTCGTCGACCAGCACCTGGGCCGCCTGCAGCACGCGCCGCGATTCACCCTCGGCGTAGATGACGCGCCGGGGACTGTTGAGCGCGCGTTCGAACACCGGGCGCATTACCATGCCCGTGCGGTAGACAAAATTCTGCAGGCTCCGCTGATAGGCCGCGAAGTCGCCGATCGGCCGCGTGGCGACGCCGCTTTCCATGGCGGCTCGCGCCACTCGCGCCGGCACGATCAGCATCAATCGCGGATCGAAAGGTTTGGGTATCAGATAATCGCGGCCGAAGGAAAATTTCTGCCCGCCGTAGGCGAGCGAGACCAGATCAGAGGTTTCCGCGAGCGCGAGATCCGCGATCGCCTCGACGGCGGCGATCTTCATCGCCTCATTGATAACGGTGGCTCCCACGTCCAGCGCGCCCCTGAAGATATAGGGAAAACAAAGCACGTTGTTCACCTGGTTGGGATAGTCCGAACGCCCGGTCGCGATGACGGCCCGCGGATTCCCCTTGAGCGCCTCCTCCGGCAGGATTTCCGGCTCGGGATTCGCCAGCGCCAGGATCAGTGGCGGATCCGCCATCTGCGCCACCTGCGCCGCGGTCAGCACTTTCGGGCCGGACAGACCCAGGAACACGTCGGCGCCGGCGATCACATCGTCCAGCGTGCGCTGCCGCGTATCCGCCGCATATCTCTCTTTGTACGGGTCCATGCCGTCCTTGCGTCCGGCATAAACCACGCCGTTACGGTCGACGATGCGGATGTTTTCGCGATGCAGGCCCATGCCGACCAGGAGATCGAGGCAGGCCAGCGCCGCCGAGCCGGCGCCCGAACAGACGAGGCGCACTTCGGATATGTTCTTTCCTATTACACGCAAGCCATTGCGCACGGCCGCACCCACGCAGATCGCGGTACCGTGCTGATCGTCGTGAAAGACGGGAATGCACATGCGCTCTTTCAGCTTGCGCTCGATATCGAAACACTCGGGGGCCTTGATATCTTCCAGGTTGATGCCGCCGAACGTCGGCTCCAGCGAGGCGACGATATCGACGAAGCGGTCCGGATCGGTCTCGTTGATTTCCAGGTCGAACACATCGATCCCGGAGAACTTCTTGAACAGCACGGCCTTGCCTTCCATCACCGGCTTGGCCGCGAGCGGCCCGATCGCGCCCAGGCCCAGCACGGCCGTGCCATTGGTCACCACCGCGACCAGATTGCCGCGTGTGGTCAGCGACGCCGCCCGGGAAGGATCTTCCGCAATGCGCGTACAGGCAAAGGCCACTCCGGGGGAATATGCCAGCGAGAGATCGCGCTGGTTGACCATGCGCTTGGTCGGGGTGATCTCCAGCTTGCCGGGACGCGGCGAGCGATGATAGTCGAGCGCTTCGTCTTCGAGGGATTCCTTCATACAGGCTCTCTTGCGGTTCCTCACTGAACGCGCATGCCTCTTCCGGAGGACGTGACATGGCATCACAATACGGAACCATGATAGACAAAAACGCCGGGACTGCCTATGCGGATATCCTTGAAACGGTAAAGCGCATTCCGCGTGGGCGTGTCGCCACTTACGGGCAAGTCGCGGCGCTTGCGGGTTATCCGCGGGGCGCGCGCCTGGTCGGCACCGTATTGCAACGAGTCCCCACCGGCACGCGCGTTCCCTGGCATCGCGTGATCAACGCCAGCGGCGCGCTATCCTTCCCCAGAAACAGCGAACATTACCGGCTGCAGCGTTCGAAACTGGAGCGGGAAGGCGTGCGCTTCAACCGCGAACGGATCGAGCTGGAACGCTATCAATGGCGGGAAACCGAGCTCGACAATGCGCTCTGGAAGCCGCGCTAAGCTGTCTCCGTTTTCCGGAGAAAGCTGCGTGAATTCCCTTACGTCGAATTTTCCGCAAAGCTGACGAGAAACCTACAAAACCGCTGACAAACCGCGTCTGATTATCCTACAAACCTTGCATTTTCATTAGTAAGTGCCTGATTTCCATGGATGGAAGAAAGTTGGCCTCAAGCTTGCAATGAACAGCTCAAGTCAATCAATTTGTAGGGTACGCCAATGTTAGTTTTTGTATTACTCACAATGTTTATGGGCGGTGTCATCATGCTGACTGCCTCGCTGTTCTGCCTGACTCAGTTGGGCGACAGCCAGCAGGACACCAGCAAGCAACATGGGTATACATCTGCTCGGTTGGTCTATGACGATACAGAGTTACCCTCTATCCCCCAGCAGGCCGAGGCTTCCTCCGCGCCCGAGGAATCGGAAGAAGCACGCCACAGCAAGCTGATGGAATTTACCAAGACCTCGCGCAAATCCGCGAAACAGCTGCCGCTGCTGGGACTGCCTGACAAGGCTTTTTACCGGATACATTAATTAAGAAATTAAGAAGACGTTGAGCATATAGTGAGATGTGTTGACTCCAGGACCCTGAAATCCCCGTTACCGGACATCCCCCTCACCCGGAACGGAGGTTTCAGGTCCTCCTAACCAGGTACTCAAAATACAAGGCCTGATTTCCGCGGCTCCCGTATCCCCTCCCGGGAACCGCATAAGGAATCAGGCTTTTTTTTGTGCCGGAACCGGCACAAAACCCTTTCAATAATGCGTATTCCGGCCCAGCCAGCGTTGCAGCAACCGCTCCAATGCCGTTTCGATATTCAACCCCAGACGTTCCTGCAGGGGTTTTTTCTCCACGTAACGGACCTCGTAAACCTCGGCGGTTTCGCACAGGTCTATCAGAAAGGCATCGCTGGTTTTCAGCTCGTCGATCAGCCGCCTCTCCAGGGCTTGGCGTCCGTACCAGACCTCGCCGGTCGCAACCTCGTTGATATCAACGGCCGGGCGGTTCTCGCGAACGAAGGTTTTGAACAAGTCGTGTATATCTTCAAGGTCCTGTTTGACCTTGGCACGGTCCTTATCGGTGTTTTCACCGAACACCGTTAGCGTGCGCTTGTATTCCCCCGCGGTCAGCATTTCATAATCGATATCGTGCTTTTTCAGAAGGCGGTGAAAATTGGGCAGCTGCGCCAACACGCCGATCGAACCGATTACGGCGAAGGGGGCCGATAATATCCTGTCGGCGACGCAAGCCATCATATAACCGCCGCTGGCGGCAACCTTGTCCACACAAGCGGTCAACCGGATGCCCTTGTCCTTCACCCGCTGCAACTGCGAAGCGCCAAGACCGTAGGCATGCACCATTCCACCCGAGCTCTCAAGCCGCGCCACAACCTGATCATGCGGCCCGGCGACTGCGAGTACGGCGGTAATTTCCTCGCGCAGCTGATGCACCGCCTGAGCCCGGATATCGCCCGCGAAATTGAGCACGAAGACCGCCGGTTTGCGCCCACTTTCGCCGCTCTCCTGGCGCGACTTCTTGCCGGCCTTCGCTTCGGCTTTGGCCTTCACCTTTTCAGCCTTGGCGAGACGCTTCAGCTCGTGTTTGTCGAGCAAAGCATGTTGCAGGCTCTCACGCATTTCCTGCAAGCGCTCATTCAGATGCTTGAGTTCAATATGGCCTTCCGCGGTGCGTTGCTTGCCGCGCATCATTATGCCGGTCATAGCCACCAGGACCACGATAATAGCCACCACCACTGTGGCCGATTTAGCCAGAAAAAGTCCGTATTCGTATATGAACTCCATGCCTGCCTCTATGTGAATATTCGTCGGAAACCAAGCCAGTGTTTTACAGGTAAAAGCTAATTTTAGGGCAATCCGCGTTTTACCGGATCACTCATGCTATGCTTAAGCCACTGCCAGAGAAGTTGCGTTGCAACAATGCACTTCGAAACATAACGCCCCCGCCCTGGAATACCAGAACCTGTCTCAAAATGTCTCGAGCGCAGGTAAGGACGAGGCAAAAGCAAACGAAAAAGCGCAGTTTATTAGGAAATAAATGAACCCCCGGTTATATAGCTGATGGGGGCGAGTTTTTAACCAAGTATTACCAAGCACGTAATTTTGAGACAGATTCCACGCACAGCCGGGCATGCTAATGGTTAAGACGACGGAATTCAAGCAACTGGTCAAAGCATTCTGCGACGATCAACTCAACGAGGTGCAGCTCGCCGCCGCGGTCGTGCGCTTTTTCGAAAACAATCTCGATATCAATCCGACCGATGTATTGGGCGAGGTGCAATCATTGCTGGATGACGGCAGCCTGAGCCCGGAGAGCTTCCGCCTGCTGGTGCAGATGGTCACCGAAATCAATATACAGCGAGCGATCAATAATTCCCGCTTCAACCTGGGAAAAGACGAGACGCTGGTGATGCAAAGCCAGGGCGCCGGCGGCGAAACCCTGATCATTCCCGGCAAACGCCGCAAATCCATGAAGCCCGATGCGGGTGGCAGCCAGCTGGAAGTGGGTCACGTCATCAAGAACCGCTTCGAACTGGTGGAAATCATCGGCAAGGGCGGCATGGGCGTTGTATACAAGGCGCGCGACCTGGTAAAAGTTCAGGCGCGGGACAGTCATCCCTTCGTGGCGGTAAAGGTCCTCTCCGAAGGTTTCAAAAAATACTCGCGCGCCTTTATCGCGCTGCAGCGCGAAGCAAGCAAATCGCAGCGCCTGGCGCATCCCAACATCGCCACGGTTTTCGATTTTGACCGCGATAACGATACAATCTTCATGACCATGGAGCTGTTGAGCGGGCAGCCTTTCGACAAGCTGATCACGCGGCTTTCCGAGCGGGGATTGCCCAAAGAAACCGCCCTGCGCTATATCGACGATCTATGCAACGGCCTGGCCTATGCGCACAAACAGGGCCTTGTGCATTCCGACCTGAAGCCGGCCAATATCTATCTGTGCGACAGCGGCGCGGTCAAGCTGCTGGATTTCGGTATTACACGCGCGATCAAGCAGGACCGTCCCGAAACCGAAGACGATACCTTGTTCGATCCCGCCACGCTCAAAGCGCTGACTCCGGCTTACGCGACAATCGAAATGTTTGAGCGCGGGCCTCCCGACCCGCGCGATGACATTTATGCGCTGGCCTGCGTTTCCTTCGAATTGCTGACCGGCACGCATCCTTATAAGAAAGTCGCCGCTCACAAAGCACTTGAACTGGGATTGAAGCCGCCGCGGGTAAAAGGCCTGAGCCGGCAACAGCAAAACGCACTGGTCAAGGCGCTGGCGTTACACCGCGGCGAGCGGACGGCCACCGTCGAGGAGTTTCGTACCAATATTCTGCCCCCGAAAAGCCATGCCCGGGAATTGCTGCTCGCCGCCGTTTCAGTCCTGCTGCTGACGGGAATTTTCCTGGGAGGCCTGGTGTATGTTCAGTCCGGCCAGGATGAACAGACGGCTCTCATACAACGCATACAGAACGGCGACCGGCAGCAACTGGAAGAGCTGCTGGCGGGTATCGGCCGCATGGACCGGAACAACCGTGAACTGTTGCTGTACATGCTGCGCCGGGAAATCATTCGCTACTTCGAGGAGCGTATCAACGATCTGACCAATATAAAGGCCAGGCACTATAATTTTCCGGAAGCCTCGCGCCTGTTGCGGGAAATCAAACAGCTGTACCCTGACTCTGTGACGGTAGCCGAGGCTGAACAACGCCTGCAGCAGAAGAAAGATCGCCTGGTTGAGACGTTGTTGCAAAACTACAAGGAACTGTCGTCCGCGAATCAGGGCACGGAACGTGTTCTGCAGATCCTGCGCGAAGTCGATCCCGGGAATGCATTGTTGAAGGAACCGGCCCCTACGAGGGACGGATTGTAAAATTCATAAAACCCAGCGTGAAGCCAACTATTCCCGCGCAAATTGCGCATAGATCGAACAGCCTGAAATAAAACGGCAGCGACGCGTTCGCCGGTATATTCCGCATCGACCATACACCCGCCACGCTTGCCCGCGGGCTGCCGGCTGAATTTTTTGCGGTGATTTTGCGCAAGGCGCCTTTATCGATCCCGGGGCTGTCGGCGGGTATGATCAATTCGCGGGTGAAAAATGCATACCAGTTCCGCTCGTTCAAGGGCAGATGCAGATGGTAGCGCGAGTCCTGCCACGTCACCCGGACAAAAACCTGCTCACTCTTGAAAACCTCGTTGCCTTCCGAGGTGGCGAAAGAAAGCGAGAAATAATGAACCGGCGTATAGACCAAGAGGAAGCCGAGGCCGAACCCGGCGATACCTTTGAAAACCCGGAACAGCATATACGGAGCGGTTCTGATCCTGATCAGGACCAGAATCAACGTCAGGGCGATCGCGGAGAGCGCAGCCGCCAGAAAAGTGTACTCGCTCAGCAGCAACAGCGGGTTCAGCGCCAGCAGTTGCGCATGCAGCGAGCCGGCGCTCCAGTCCGCCAGGAAATAGCGTCCGTAGATCTGATACAGCATCCCGGCGATAATCAGCAACAGGACAGTATAGGCTGCAATATCGCCTTTCTCGCGCGCATCGAGCGGAATATCGGAACTTGCCTTGAGACCGTGCGTCAGGTCCCTGCACTCGCCCCAGCGGCAGCGGTAAACGGTCAACGGCTTGGATTTACCCTTGGGTACGAAGCTGCCTTTCTTGTGAAAAGCCATGCCTTCCGGCTGTACCAGTTCGGCGGTCACTTCGGAAAGAACGATTTCGTCGATTCCACCGAAACTTTCAACGCGCTTGGCAACGTTGATTGCATCGCCGTATACGTCGTTCTTTTCAACGATCGCGACCCCCGTATGGATGCCGATTCGCAGATGCACGTGGAAAGAGCTATCGGCATTGCGCATTTTCTGCAAGATCTGCTGGATGGCGATCGCAGCCTTGAGGGCTTCGTTGGGATTTCTGAACACCGCCATCAGGCCGTCTCCGATCGTCTTCACGATGCGGCCCCCGAATTTACGTATGACCGGGAATACAAGGCGGTTGTGATGGTCGATCATCATGCGGCCGCGCACGTCGCCGAACTGGTCCCAGTAGCGGCTGGAATCCACAATATCGGTAAACAGCGTGGTGATCTGCTTGCGGGTTTTGTCGATATTACTGGCCAGCTCTTCGTTGGCTGACATATCCATCACCCGCGGCCGCGATTAAATATCGCGGCATCATTGACACTTCGCATGACACATCCCGTTCCCCGCATGCTTTTTACCCGCATGCTCCGGCGATTCTACTACATAACATAAAGACTCGCGCGGTGTGGAAACTCCCTCAGAAAGCGTCCTTCCAGCTGCGCAGGCTACGGAACACGTCAACAGGGTTTGAAAGTGGCATTCCAAAGTGCCGCTGCGCCGCGTCTCTCACCGCTTCAACATGCGCACGCAGAAAAGGGTTGACCGACAACTCATCGCAGATGCGCGTCGGCAGCGTGGGCTTTTGTGCTTCCCGCAGTTGCACGGCCCGCCGCTCAAAAGCGCGCAAGGCGTCATTCCCCGGCTCGACCTGCATGGCAAAGGCGATATTTTTCAGAGTGTATTCATGTCCGCAATAAACTTGCGTCGCAGCAGGGAGGGCAGCCAGCCGCAGCAAAGACTCGTACATTTGTTCAGCCGTTCCCTCGAACAGACGTCCGCATCCCGCCGAGAACAGGGTATCCCCACAAAACAGCAGCTCGCTCGATTCGGAATAATAAGCTATATGCCCCAGCGTATGCCCCGGGATATCGAGCACTTCGAATTCCACCTCCGGCTCCGGCAGGCGCACCCGCATTCCCCGCGCCAGCCGCTGCTCAATCAAGTGCCCACCTTCTCGCTGCGGTCCGTACACTCTGCAACCGGGGTACGCCTGTTTCAGGCCGGGCAGACCGGCGGTATGGTCCGCATGATGATGCGTGATAAGAATCGCGCCAAGCTCGAGCCGGGCCGCCTCCAGATAAGCGATGACCGTGACCGCATCGCCCGGATCGACCACGGCGCATTGAGTGCTGTCGGCGCTCCTGAGCAACCAGATGTAATTATCCTTCAGTGCGGGAATAGGAATGACATTGAGCGCCGTCATTCCGCAATATTAGCAGCCCGCGAAGGACACGGAGTCATTAAGTTAAACGCCGTATCCTCCGCGGTTGTTTTTTTCAAGCGTTGATTTTGATTTTCCGGGGCAGGACTTTTTCCTGCTTTGGTATGACGATTTCCAGCACGCCATCCTTGAACTTGGCCGATACCGACTCGGAATCCGCCGTATCCGGAAGGGCGAAGCGGCGGAAAAACGTACCGCGTGCACGCTCGACCCGCTTGTAGTCGCCAGAGTCTTCCTTGCTATCCCAGTTACGCGTCCCCTTGATCGTCAATACGCCGTTTTCCAGCGTAATATCGATATCGTCCGGTTTCACTCCGGGAACATCGGCGTGCAGAGTGTATTCCTTTTCGGTTTCCTTCACGTCCACCGCCGGCAGCCACTCTGAAGTGGGGTTGAAACGCGCATCGAACAGGCGTCCGATCTCGTCGTGGAATTGGGCCAGTAAATTGGCCGGTTCATAACGCATTACAGCCATAACATACCTCCTGTCAAAATCTCTGATGGCTTATCACAGCTGATTCATAACATGTAGTCGGAGTCCGGTTTTTCAAGTGCCGTGTTAAATGAAGCAAAGCCAGTTTTTATACATAGCCAGGCGTAACCGGACGCCGCCGACTAAATAGGTACGGTGTGAAATTTTTCAATACCCGGGTAACCGAAAATCCGCGGGCTCAAACAGCGGGTGGCAGCCGGCGCTCCGCAAGACGCTGCCGCAAATACCCTATGATGAGCGGCAACAAGGACAGGAAAATAATGCCGAGAATAACCAGAGTGAGGTTGTCTTTGATAAAAGGCAGATTTCCAAACCAATAACCCGCCATACAAAGCAACCCGACCCAGAGCGCGGCGCCCAGCACGCAGAACGAAAGATAGCGCGAGTAGGTCATTTGCGCGACACCGGCGACGAAAGGCGCAAAGGTACGCACCAGGGGCAGGAAGCGCGCAATGATAATCGTCTTGCCGCCGTGCCGCTCGTAATACGCATGCGTGCGGTCAAAGGCGGCCCTGTTGAAAAAGCGCGACTGCTGCCACTGGAACACCTTGTTCCCGACAATACGTCCAACGCAATAGTTTACGTTGTCGCCCAGCAGCGCCGCCGCCATCAGCAGCGGAATAACGAATTCGATTTCGAGACCACCGGTTCCCGCGAGCGTCCCGACGACAAACAGCAAGGAATCACCCGGCAGGAAGGGCGTCACCACCAGGCCGGTCTCGCAGAAAATAATGGCGAACAGGATGAGGTATACCCACAAGCCGTACTGCGCCAGCAGCGCCGCCAGGTGTACGTCCAGATGCAGCACGATATCGATGAAGGTGGTGATAAGCTCCATGAGCGCCTCTAATTGAATAACAAAAGCTTGATGATCATTGCAAACAGGGCGATATTGAACACCATATAAATGATTTTGTCGCCTTTCTGGATCATCATGTGCGTGGCCAACCAGCCGCCGGCCGCATTACCAAGCGCCAGCGTCAGCCCGGCCGTCCACACCACCCCAACCTTGGCAATGAAAATCACAAGGCTCAACAAGGTGAAAGGCAGAATCAGGAACACCTTGTGCAGATTGACACGCAGCATGTCCAGGCCCATGACCCGGTGCAGGATGGGAATGATGATGAAACCGATCCCGACCTGGATCAGGCCTCCATAAAAACCGACGCCGATCATCAATAGATGGGTCAGCCAGTAACGCGTCCGAGTGGTCGTTACCGGTTTTGAAGCGGCCGCGGCCCCTGCCGAGGGTTTGAGATGCATCAGCACCAGCACCGCCAGCATTACGCCCGCCAGTACGCGATTGAACCAGACGCCCCGCAGCTGCGTGCCGTACCAGGCTCCGGCGACAGCGCCCGGCAGAGTGAACAGCGCCAGCGTCAGGCTGAGCTTCAGTTCGGCGATTCCCTTCCTGAAGAACACCCACATCGATGCCAGGGTCTGCGCCAGGATCGCGATCCGGTTGGTGCCGTTCGCGACCGCGTCCGGAATCCCCATGAACACCATCGCCGGCACGGTCAGCAGCGAACCGCCGCCGGCCATGACATTGATATAACCGGCCATCATGCCCGCCACTAGCAACAGCAATTCCTGATAGTAGCTATACAAAATGATCCCGCTCTCCCGGCATATCGATGATTATCGATCCTTTGCTGAAAGAATTTTGTAAACTCTCGCCAAGCCAGACTGCGCGAGCTTACCAAGACCCGGGGGACCCGGAATGTCCTCGAATCCGGCAAGATCCATTGCTATATCCATCGTAAAATCCACAAGCGAAAAATCATCATCAGCGGGGTCTGCATAAACCTTAATATCTGCACTGTCCGAAACCACAAGATTTCCATGAGAGAGATCGTAAACCACCAACTGTAACCCCCCCGACCTGAGCGCACTCCTGTAAACTTCATTATCGAGGATGGTTTCCTCGACTCGCGTTTCGGACCTTCCGAAATGCACAAAAACCATGTACCGTACCCGTCAAGCAGCCGCGCAAGGTTTGCCAATGATTCATTATCAACGGACCGGTTGTTACGATAATGCTCCAATAGCTTCTGGTACTCCTCCACGCCGACAGATTTCTCAACTAATGCAGCCTCCGCCACCTTATACTGCTCCTGCTTCTTCAGGAGTTTTTCCAGAAGCTGCGCATACTTGTATTCTGCTCGCGGATCTTCCACCAAGGCCACTCCGCCGACGACTATGCCTTCGGCAAATGCGGAATATGGAACGAAGCCCTCCTCGATAAAATCAGGTTTCGGGACGCATCCGCCGGATAAAGAAATGACAGCTACCAAACCCAAAGCCCGGATCAATCTGTTTTGCATCACAGAGCCTCCCTGACTTATTCGATATTCTGTATCTGCTCCCGCATCTGCTCGATCAGAACCTTCAAATCCACCGCCGCCTGCGTGGTCTCGACGTCTCCGGATTTCGAACCCAGGGTATTGGCCTCCCGGTTCAACTCCTGCATCAGGAAATCGAGGCGGCGTCCCGCCGGCTGGTCCTGCGTGAATACATTGCGCACCTCCGCCAGATGCGCTTCCAGACGGTCCAGCTCTTCATCGACATCCATGCGCTGGGTAATCATCACCAGTTCCTGCTCGAACCGGTTCTGATCCACCTGCACCTGGAGTTCGGCAAGCCGTTGCCGTATCTTGTCCCGGATCAGGCTCATGACCTGGGGCCGCCGCTTGCGGACCTTGGCGACGGTCTCGCTGATCATTTCGCAACGCTGCAACACCAGGCTCTTGATTCTTTCGCCCTCGCGTTGGCGCATCGCCAGCAGCTGCTGCAGACCCTCCTGCAATTGCGCGAGCGCCGAGGATTCCACAGGCGTGAAATCCCTTTCCATTTCCTTGATCACGCCGGGCCAGCGCAGGATATCGAGCGCCTTGAGCTCGCTCTGGCTGTGCAGCAGCTGGGCCACCTGGGCTGAAGCCGCGAGCAACGACTGCACGACCGCGGCATCGATCTGAATATCCGATCCGACCGCTCCTTCGGACTTGAAGCGCAGGATGCAATCCAGTTTGCCGCGGCTGAGCACACGGGTCGTCGCGTCTCGGACCGATTGCTCGATGCCACGCAGTTCTTCCGGCAGCCGGACGGCCATTTCCAGGAATCGATGATTGACCGAGCGCAATTCCCAGGTCAGCGTACCAAAGTCGTGCTTTTTTTCGACGCGTGCGAAACCGGTCATGCTGCGAATCATAAGAACCTCGGGGCGGAAAGTGGCCCGCGCATCATAGCAAATCGGGCTCATCAATGACCGCCATTCGGCTATAATTTTCCGGTTCTTGCCAGGAGAAAATATTGATGCAGAATGATCTACGCCCCAGCGGGCGCACGCCGGATGAGATGCGCGCAATCAGGTTTACCCGCAACTACACCAAACATGCCGAGGGTTCCGTTTTGATCGAATTCGGCGATACCCGGGTCATCTGCACCGCCAGTGTTGAGGAAAAAGTCCCGCCCTTTCTCAAGGGCACCGGTTCCGGCTGGATTACCGCCGAGTACGGCATGCTGCCACGCTCCACCGGCACACGCATGCAGCGCGAAGCCGCGCACGGCAAACAAAGCGGCCGCACGCAGGAGATCCAGCGGCTGATCGGGCGCGCGCTGCGCGCGGGCGCGGACCTCAAAGCCCTGGGCGAACGAACCATCACCATCGATTGCGACGTGCTGCAGGCCGACGGCGGTACCCGCACCGCTTCCATCACCGGTGGTTATGTCGCACTTACCGACGCCGTCAACGTCCTGCTCGCCAGAAAGGCCATCGACAAAAGCCCGCTTTTTGGGATGGTCGCCTCGGTCTCGGTCGGCATTTACGGAGGCATACCGGTACTCGACCTCGACTACAGCGAGGACTCCCAGGCCGAAACTGACATGAACATTGTGATGAATGACGCCGGCGCTTTTATCGAAATTCAGGGCACCGCTGAAGGCCATGCCTTCCGCGGCGAAGAATTGCAGACCATGCTTCAGTTGGCGAAAATTGGTATCGACGAACTGATACTCTCGCAGAAGCAGGCATTGAACCTCTCCGTCAAATAACGATCTCTTTCGCATGCAGCATACCAGCAAGATCGTGCTCGCTTCCGGCAATCCCGGAAAGTTGCGGGAATTCCAGGCCCTGTTCAACGGCAGTGGCATCGAGTTACTGGCTCAATCCGCTTTCAAGGTGCCTTCCATCGAAGAAACAGGGCTCAGCTTCGTGGAGAATGCCCTGCTGAAAGCCCGCAACGCAGCGCTCAATACCGGGTTACCGGCGCTCGCCGACGATTCGGGGATCGAGGTGGATGCGCTGCGCGGAGCGCCCGGCATCTACTCCGCGCGTTATGCCGGCAATAACGCCGGCGACGACGCTAACAATCGCAAGCTGCTGACCGAGCTTGCGCAAACACCCGACGCGGAACGCGGCGCACGCTATCAATGCGTGATCGTGTATCTGCGGCATGCTTATGATCCTATGCCCGTCATTTGCCAGGGTACCTGGGAAGGCGTGATCGCCCATGGTTACAAGGGCGCAGGCGGCTTCGGTTACGATCCCCTGTTCTATTTGCCCGAATACGGTTGCACGGCCGCCGAACTGACGGCGGAAGAAAAAAACCGCATCAGCCATCGCGGGCAGGCGACGCGCGCGCTGCGCGAATGGTTCCTGGCTCACGCCTGAGGTCGACATGCTCGATTTGAAAACAGCGCCTCCCCTGAGTCTGTATGTACATATTCCCTGGTGCGTGAAGAAATGTCCCTACTGCGATTTCAATTCGCATGTGCGTGGCGGCGGATTGCCGGAGAAAGAATATGTCGCCGCGCTGCTGCGGGACCTCGAGCTGGAACTGCCCGATATCTGGGGCCGCAGCATCATCAGTGTGTTTATCGGCGGCGGCACACCCAGTCTGTTCAGCGCAGCCAGCATTGACAGTCTGCTCGGCGGATTGAGGGCCCGCCTCAATCTGGCGCCCGATATCGAGATCACTCTCGAGGCCAACCCCGGCGCCGTCGAACAACAGCGCTTCAACGAATATCGCGCCTGCGGCATCAACCGCATTTCGATCGGCGCCCAGAGTTTCAACGCCAGACATTTGCAGTCACTCGGGCGTATCCATGATGAACGGGAAGCCGCGCGCGCGGTCGCCACGGCGCAACAGGCCGGTTTTGAGAACATCAATATTGATCTTATGTATGGCCTTCCAGGACAGACCGTGCAGGAAGCTATAGCCGATATCGAGCGCGCGGTCTCCCTGGAGCCGGCCCATATTTCACATTACCAGTTGACCATCGAGCCCAATACGGCGTTTTTTCACCGGCCGCCGATACTGCCGGCCGATGATGGTATCTGGGATATGCAACAGCAGTGCCAAGCGCTTTTACAGGTTGCAGGCTATACTCAATACGAAGTGTCAGCCTATGCGCGCGCGCATCGTCGCTGTGTACACAACATGAACTATTGGCAGTTCGGCGATTATGTAGGTATTGGCGCGGGCGCGCACCAGAAGCTGACTTTGTTGAACAAGATGGTCATTCAACGCCGCTGGAAGCAGAGATTACCCGAGCATTACCTGTCATCAGCCATGGCACAGAAACAACACATCGAAGGCGAAGCCAAGCCGACGCGCGACGAACTGAAATTCGAGTTCATGCTGAACGCCTTGCGCCTGACTGACGGCTTCGAAACCCCGCTTTTCTACGAACGCACCGGCATACCACTGGCCTCCGTCACGGGAAAACTGCAGGAAGCCGAGCAGCGCGAGTTGTTGACCTGGAACCATAAACTTGTAAAACCCACCGAACTCGGCAAACGATTTCTCAATGAACTTTTGCTGATGTTTATGGAGGAGACTCCCGCATGAGAGCCCGAATCGAATTACGGGCAGGAGGCGCATCATGAATACTGATCGTTTTTATTCTGAATATCCGGACGAGTTGCAGGACCTGGGCTTCATGCCCGTCATGGAAAGCATGGAAGTTGAATGCCCCTATTGCGGGGAACCTCAACTGATCAATGTCGAACTGACCATGGAACATCAAAACTATATCGAAGACTGCCAGGTATGCTGCAAACCCATGGTTTTGAATATCGAAGTTGATTATGAAACCGAACAGGTACACATCTATGCGCAACAGGAAAACAACTAGTTTCGGCAAAAGGAGCGCGGCGGGCGAATATGTACCGGTCAAATGCTCGATCTATGCCCAGTACGAATTGGCCATCCTGAAGGGACAGGCGCTGCGCATCGCGTGGACAGGCCACCAGCACCAATCCCATGTGGAAACCCTTTATCCGGTCGACTTACGCACGCGCTGGCACTCGGAGTTCATGATTGCCCACAACCAGTTGGGGCAACAAAGGGTACTGAGACTGGACCGCATTCAAAGCGCAACGGTTCTGTAAGACTTGTCGACTAAAGGCTGTCCAGAATCTGTTTCTGCTTTTCCATTTTTTCATTCATCATCTGCTGCGCTTTCTTCGCATCATCCATGGTTTTCTTGATCTGCTCGGGGCTGTAGGGGAACGGCGCCTGTGGCGCTTCTGGAACTTCCTTGTTCGCGGGCGCATCCGCCACTGGAACCGGAGCGCTTTCCTCTTGCCCGGGGACCGGTACCGCCTGTATCAGATTGGCATTCGGATCCACCTTTACCACTTCGGCACTGACGCCTTCGGGCGGCGGAGTATTGGTATATTGCAAAACCCCTTCGGCATCGGTCCACTTGTAGATGACCTGCGATACAACAGCCTCATGCGGCGCCTCTTCTTTTACCGAATCCAGGACCTTGGTAGCACTCTCCTTGAAACCGCTGAGGCGAGCGAGCGTTTTATCAAACCAAAGGGGAAGAAGTGACCTGCCCGTCTGTAAATAAGCCATATAGTTTACGGCTCCGAAAATAACCACAGTCATCATCACCGCTTTCAACACTAGACGACGCATAGAAGCCCTCTCGCAGTTTTATGCCAAGCATCGGCTGAAAGCCAAAAAATCTCAACCACAACCCGGATTTCTTCAGGTTTTTTTATGCACATGACAAAGGCGCGTAATAGCCCCTAGAAAATTGACACAATCTGCGGCAATATTCCAACCTATATTTTAAGTCATTGATTTAAAATCAAAAAAATGGCTTTTCATGTAAATTTTGCAGGATTGAACTGCAACTGGAAGCTCTAAAAATCCCTGAGATAGAACCATCCACACAGTTATCCACAGCCTATTAGGGGGCTTGCTGGGACAGATCGTTAACAGTATCATGTGCGACCTTTTTACAGGCATTGGCAAGCAAGTTTATGAAACCGGATATCCACCCCCAATACGCTGAAATCAATGTGGTCTGCAGCTGCGGCCACAGCTTCAAGACCCGTTCCACGGCGGGTAAAGATCTGCATGTGGAAGTCTGCTCTAACTGCCATCCGTTCTACACTGGGCAGCAGAAAATCGTGGACTCCGCTGGACAGGTTGATAAATTCCGCAAGCGTTACGGCAAGAAATAACGCATCCGTCCGAAATTGTATGTACAAAAAATGGTGCCGATGGCACCATTTTTTTATGCCTGTCTTTCATAAATTCCGCCGGTCGATATATGTACTGTTGTTATTTGCAGCGACAGTCAACCGGGGAATGGCCGATTGCGGCCCGCCGCCGCGTGACGCCGAAAGCATCGGTATCCGCCATGTCCATGACGGCGACACCCTGATACTCGAGGATGAGCGCAGACTGCGCCTGCTGGGCTTTAACACGCCCGAAATTGAACGCCGTGAACGCCCTGCTGAACCGCTTGGAATGCAGGCTCGGGAACAGCTGGTGCAGTGGATTGAAAACAGCGGGCGGCGGATCCGACTGCAATACGACGCGGAAGGGAAAGACCGTTACGGTCGTACCCTGGCTCATGCCTTCCTTGAGGACGGACGCAGCATTGCAGAGCTGATGCTCGAGGCGGGCCTGGCGACCACCCTCATTATCCCGCCCAATCTGCAGCATGCCTCGTGTTATGCGGAAGCGGAACAAAAAGCGCGGGCGCAAAAGCGGGGAGTATGGGCGCTGCCCTCCCACCAGCCCGTTGGCTTGGAAGAGCTTCGCTATCATCGTGACCGCTATACGGTGCTGAGAAGCCGCGTGCTGAAACTCGAACAGAATGTAAAGGGCTTCATAATATGGCTGGGTACGTATGAAAATGCCGTAAGGGTGTACATAGCCGCAGATGATCTCGAACTGTTCCCGCAAAAGCGACTCAAAACTCTTGCCGGACACGAAGTCGAAATACGCGGCTGGTTGCACCGCCGCGATAAAGTCTGGACCATGCAATTACGGCATCCGGCTCAGTTCGACATTCAGTAATCTCGAGTGGAATCACACGGACGAAATTCCTTATGTCTATCCTGCAATTTCATCGCTTACCCCGCGTAATCCTGATTGTCTGCCTGACCTGCGCGATTGCCGACTGCGCGCGCAACCCCGTGAGCGGGGATCTGGATTTCGTCACCATGAGCGAGAACCAGGAAATCCAGACGGGCGCCAAATACCATGAACAGATTCTCAAGCAATACGGAATCTATGAAGCGCCGGCGCTGCAGAATTATATTTCACAACTGGGAAAGGAACTGGCGGAGCACAGCCATCGCAAGGACCTGATCTATCGCTTCACCGTACTCGACTCCCCCGAAGTCAACGCCTTCGCGCTGCCGGGCGGGTACGTCTATATCACGCGCGGCATTCTTGCCTACCTCAACTCCGAAGCCGAAGCCGGCGGTGTGCTGGGCCATGAAATCGGCCACGTCACGGCGCGGCACGGCGTCAAACAGCAAAGCGCTGCCACGGCCGCGCAGATTTTTTCCGCCGTGGTCGCGATGAAAACCGGCTCGCAGACCTACTCCGACCTCACCAATATCCTCGGCGGCGCCTTGCTGAGCGGTTACGGACGTGATCAGGAACTGGAAGCGGACCGGCTGGGAGCCGAATACATCGGCAACATCGGATTCGATCCCCATGAAATGCTGCGGGTGATCGGCGTGCTGAAGGACCAGGAGGAGTTCGCCCAGCAGCGCGCCAAAACAGAAGGCCTGCAACAGCAAAGCTACCATGGCGTTTTCGCCAGCCACCCTGAAAACGACCAGCGCCTGCAGGAAGTCGTGGACAGCGTGAAAAAACAGAAGTCCGCGGAACACACCCGCGACAGCGACCGTGAGCCCTATCTCCGGCAACTGGACGGACTGCTGTTCGGCCAGAACCCTGACCAGGGCTTGATCCGAGACAACCGCTTCCTGCATCCGGACCTCGGTATCGCCTTCAATCTGCCCGAAGAGCAGGCCTGGCGTACGCAGAATCTGCGGGACCGGTTTGTGATGCAACGCACCGACAATCAGGCCATGCTGCAGCTGACCGTCGAAGACCTGCACAAGCGCGAAACGCCCAAGGAATACCTTTATCGCGTCCTGGACAATCCAAAACCCGCCCGTGAGGAAAGCCTGGACATAAACGGTCTGCCCGCCTATACCCTGACCGGCACCGTGCAAACCAACGCCGGCCGTGCGAATGCCCGCTTTACCGTTATCTTTTACGGCGAAAAAGCTTATCTTTTTGTCGGCGCCGTGGATCCCAAGGCCGACTTCGCAACCCATGACCCCCAGTTCGTCAAAATTGCAGGCAGCTTTCATCGCATGACCGGGCAGGAGCGTCAACTCGCAAAACCGTACCGTCTCAAACTTTACCGCACCAAACCCGGCGACACCTATGCCGGGCTGGCCCGTCAAATGCCCATGCCCGCCTACAAAGAGGAGCAGTTGAGATTGTTGAACGGCGACTATCCCGATCATGAACTCAAAGCCGGACGACTGATAAAGCTGGTGGAATAAACCGAACGAGTCACGGAAAGGATTCTGTGGACAGGTCCTGCTTTATAAGGTGGAATACGGTTTTCCCGTGCGAAAATCGGAACCCAGCTTATGCAGTCGCCACGCGCCTACCTGATCGATTCCAGCATCTACGTTTTTCGCGCCTGGTTCACCATGCCGGAGGATCTGACAGACCGGGACGGCAACCCGGTCAATGCGTTCTACGGTTTCGCCGACTTCCTGCTCGGCCTGCTCGAACGTGAACAGCCCACCCACATCGCTTGCGCCTTCGATCAGAGCCTGGCCCGCTCCTACCGCAACGAGATCTATCCCGCCTACAAGGCCAATCGCGACCCTGCGCCTCCGGAACTGGAACGGCAATTCGATTATTGCCGCGCACTCGTCCGCGCCGCCGGCATCGCGGAGTTCGCCAGTATGCGTTATGAAGCGGATGATATCATCGGCACTCTTTCCAACCTCATGCGCAAAAACGGTTTTATCAATTACATCATCAGTGGCGACAAGGACCTGACTCAACTGCTATCGGAGCACGATTGGTGGTGGGAATATGCGAAAGACAAACGCATGCAACGCAACGACGTCTACAAGCATTTCGGCGTCTATCCCGAGCAGATGGCGGATCTGCTGGCGCTCGCCGGCGACGCCGTCGACAATATTCCCGGGGTGCCGGGAGTCGGCCTCAAGACCGCCGCGCTGCTGCTGGCAAAATTCGGGACTCTGGAAAAACTGCTCGACAACATCAGAGAGATCGGCCATATGAAATTCCGCGGCGCCAAACGTGTGATGGCGCAGGTGGAAGAACACCAAGACCTGGCGCGGCTGTCCAAACAGCTGACCCTGATCGTACATGACGAAGCCCTACCCACCGAACATCACGCCCTGACACGCCAACCGTACCGCCGCGATGAACTGAACGAACTGTTCGATCAGATCAATTTCGGCAAAGTCCGCCGCCAGCGCTGGCTCAGCGTGCTCGCCGCATAACCCGGCACTCGTGCCAAAATTAATACTGTTCAATAAGCCGTACGACGTGCTCTGCCAGTTCACCGATGCCTCGGGGCGACGGACTCTGGCGGATTACCTGCCGGTAAAAGACGTTTATGCCGCCGGCCGTCTCGATCGCGACAGCGAGGGCCTGGTGGTGCTGACCGACGACGGCCGGCTGCAACACCGGATCGCCGACCCCGGACACAAATTGGCCAAAACCTACTGGGTGCAGATTGAAGGCATACCGGATGATGCGGCGCTGGAACAGCTGCGGCGTGGGGTCGAGCTCAATGACGGAATGACGCGCCCGGCGAAAGTCCGGCGTATCGACGAGCCGTCGGGATTATGGCCGCGTGATCCTCCGGTAC
>DASUFE010000042.1:0-4658 GCA_036274675.1 Gammaproteobacteria bacterium | reverse complement strand
ACCTGCTCAGGGAAGTTCAGAGTAACGGTCCAGCTGCTAAGCGCCGTGGTACCGCTGTTGGTTACGCTCACGTCCACCTGGAAAAAGGTGCCGCCCGTGTTCGAAGGCGTCGCCGTACAGGTGTACGCGGCAAATGCCTGATTGCCCAGCAACAGGCTGGACAGCAGCATTCCCCACTTGATTAATGTTTTACTACTTCTAAGCATAAAAATTTCCCCTCTATTATTAAAAGGTGATACATCCTCGCAAACCCTTATTGTTAATGTCGTTCGAACCCGCAGCTCGTTGGGACACTTCAGGTACGTTCGATACCTAATAAAAGGCAGGTACGACGCTAACAGCATCGGTTGGGGGTTTCGTCCGAGTTTCAGAAAAAAAACCGCACCTAGGAAAAGCGCTTAATAAAATTGTAAGCGCTTCATTCTCACTACAAGGTGAATCAAGGGTTATCTATATATTTAAGGAATCGGCCGGAGTGCTCTTGTAAAAAACACATCACACGAAATTACGCCCGTAGTACGGGAGAGTACGGGAATATACAAGTCAAAGCAGACGATCGCACGACAATGTCCCGTTTTTTACCCCTAAAATCGGACAAAGCCGCTTTATTTACCCTCCAAAATAATCCCAGTATACTGCCCGCCATTGGACGCAGACCGACTGCCGGGGTGGCACACGGCTCTGATGGCCCAGCCTTTTCCACACTGACGCCAAATAAAAAAGAAAAACATCGTCTTTATGTACCGGACAGCAAATGTCTTTTTGCTTCCATACCGGCACGCAATCCAAGTCGGCCCGCTGAATAATAAGAAGAGAGGGGGGATGAGTATGAATCTTGCGTCGATCGACATTGCCATTCTTTGCATTTATGCCAGCGGACTGGTCGTGCTCGCGCAATGGGTCTCCCGGGAAAGACAGGGTCATGCAAAAGACACCCAGGACTATTTCCTGGCCGGCAAGGCTCTCCCCTGGTGGGCCATGCCTCTCTTATTGCCGCCAATATCTCAGCCGAACAGATTATCGGCATGTCGGGTTCCGGTTATGCCATCGGGCTCGCCATCGCGTCCTAATGAATGGATGGCGGCGATCACTCTGATCATCGTAGGTAAATTCTTCGTGCCGATTTATCTGAAACACGGCATTTATACCATGCCGCAATTCCTCAGGCAGCGTTACGATGACAAGGTTTGCACACTGCTTGCCTTTTTCTGGCTGGGCGTCTATATCTTCGTCAACCTGACCTCCATCCTGTGGCTCGGGGCGCTGGCCATCAATTCGATGACGGGGCTCGGTCTCATACCGGGGCTGATATTCCTGGGCGTGTTTTCAGTCGCGTACTCGTTGTACGGCGGACTGAAAGCGGTGGCGCTGACCGACATCGTGCAGGTCGTGCTGCTGGTGAGCGGCGGCCTGATTATCGCATGGTATACGCTGGATCTGATCAGCGATGGCGCTGGCGCCGTTGCGGGTTTTCAGATCCTGACGGAACGCATGCCCGAAAAATTCGATATGATCCTCAGCCCTGATAGCAAGAACTACAGGAACCTGCCGGGCATATCCGTGCTGGTCGGTGGAATGTGGATCATGAATCTTTCCTACTGGGGATTCAATCAGTACATCATCCAGCGCGCCCTGGGCGCGAAGAATGTGCGGGAAGCCCAAAGAGGGATCGTGTTCGCCGCCTTCCTCAAATTACTGATGCCGGTGCTGGTGGTGCTGCCGGGCATGGCGGCCGTCATACTCGCTCCGTCCCTCGAAAAGCCGGACCAGGCCTATCCAGCCATGATGAATCTGCTGCCCCCCGGCCTCAAAGGCCTGGTGTTCGCCGCGTTGATCGCCGCCATTGTGGCGTCGCTCGCTTCCAAGATAAACAGCATTTCCACCATTTTCACGATGGATATCTATAAAAAAGCGAAACCCGCCGCCCCCCAACACCACCTGGTCAAGGTCGGCCGGATCACCGGCCTGCTCGCGATCCTCATCGCGATCATAGTGACCAAACCGCTGCTTGGAAAATTCGACCAGGCGTTCCAGTATATTCAGGAATTCACGGGGTTTTTCACGCCCGCGGTAGTGGCGATCTTCGTCACCGGCATATTCTGGAAAAGGGCGACGCCGAATTCGGCCATCGCGTCCGCGATCATGTCGGTTGGTCTGTCGACGGTATTCTGGCGCTGCTGGCCGGCCCTGCCCTTCATGGACCGGGTTGGAATCGTGTTCCTGTGCTGCGTGGCCGCCATGGTCGCCGTCACGCTGCTGGAGCGTAAAGGCCGGCAGCCGGGGGCGATCGAACTCAAGGATATTGATTTCTCGACCAGCGGCGGCTTCAACGCCGGGGGCCTTGCCGTCACCTTGATTCTGGTCGCGCTCTACGCCACCTGGTGGTAACCTTGACGGCCCTGTTTTCCCGATTGCCAGCAACCAAGGAAGCACTTTACATGATTCGCAAGTCGGCCCTGATCGCTTTATTGCTGCTGCCGTTCGCGTCTTCGCTCCATGCGATGACGGTCAACCTCGAAACCGAGCGCAAGATCGACCAACTTCTGGCGAAAATGACGGTAGAAGATAAAATCGGCCAGACCGCCCTGCGTGGTCTGCCCAGCCGCATGAAAGGAGTGCTCTCCGATGAAATAAAGCAGGCCGCCAAAGAAGGCAGGCTGGGCGCCGTCCTGAATGTCATGAACCCGGATTCGGTGCGTGAATTGCAGCGCATCGCGGTCGAGGAAAGCCCGAGCGGTATCCCGCTCATATTCGGGCGCGATGTCATCCACGGCTTCCGCACCGTCTTTCCGATCCCCCTCGCTCAGGCAGCGAGCTGGAACCCGGAGCTGGCCGAAAAAGGCGCGCGCATCGCCGCGGTCGAAGCCAGCAGTGTCGGCATCCGCTGGGCCTATTCGCCCATGGTCGATATTGTGCGCGATCCCCGTTGGGGGCGTGTCGCCGAATCCTTCGGTGAAGATCCTTATCTCAGCTCGACTTTTGCCGCCGCCTTTGTGCGGGGCCTTCAGGGCATGGATCTCTCGGACCCGACCAGTCTCGCCGCCTGTGTCAAGCATTTCGCCGGTTACGGCGCCGCCGAAGGCGGTCGCGACTACAATACGGCCTATATTCCCGAAGAGTTGATGCGGGATATCTACCTGCCGCCGTTCAAGGCCGCCGCTGACGCCGGCGCCGCGAGCTTCATGACCGCATTCAACGACATCAACGGAGTGCCAGCGACTGCCAACCGTTTCCTGCTGACCAGGATCCTGCGCGAGGAATGGCAATTTCCCGGCTTCGTCGTCAGCGACTGGGACTCCGTGATCCAGATGATCGACCACGGCTTTGCCGCCGATGCCAGGCATGCGGCCGAGCGCGCGATGAATGCGGGCCTTGACATGGAAATGACCAGCAACACCTATGAAAAATACATGGCGCAACTGATCCGGGAAGGGAAAGTCTCGATGGCGCAACTGGACGAGGCAGTGCGTCGAATCCTGCGCGTGAAATTCGCGCTGGGGCTGTTCGAAAAGCCTTACCCCGACACCCGCAATGCGGCTTTAATGCTGAGCCCGGCGCATCTCGCCGCGGCCCGGGAATCCGCCGAGCAAAGCGCCGTATTACTGAAGAATGCGAAGAATACCCTGCCGCTGGCAAAATCCATCGCCAAGGTAGCGGTCATAGGACCACTGGCAGACGCGCCGCATGAACAGCTGGGCACCTGGATCTTTGACGGTAACAAGGAAAATACACGTACACCGCTGCGCGCGATCCGCGATTATCTCGGTACGGACAAGGTGCTCTATCAGGCGGGACTCGCGTACAGCCGCAGCAAGGATCATCGCGCCTTCGCCGATGCCCTGACGGCGGCAAAAGAGT
The DNA here is from genome assembly GCA_036274675.1 of Gammaproteobacteria bacterium. GTDB lineage: Bacteria > Pseudomonadota > Gammaproteobacteria > HTCC5015 > HTCC5015 > DASUFE01. The sequence continues at coordinate 800 of DASUFE010000042.1, read as the reverse complement.
CTGACGTGGTGCTGTTCTTCGGCGGCGAGGAATCCATTTTATCGGGCGAAGCGCATAGCCGTGCTGACATCAATCTGCCCGGAGCCCAGGAAGAGCTGATCCGGAAACTCCATCGGACGGGCAAGCCGCTGGTGCTGGTTGTCCTGGCAGGCAGGCCGATCACATTTGGCAATATCATTGATGAAACGGATTCGATTCTGTACGCCTGGCATCCGGGAACCATGGGCGGTCCCGCGCTCGCCCGGCTCATTTTCGGCGAGCGCGCACCCGAAGGCAGACTGCCCATTACCTGGCCCAAGGCCGTCGGCCAGATCCCGATCTATTACAATCACAAGAACACCGGGCGACCCCCGGTCCCGGAGAAATTCGTGCAACTGGACGATATCCCGGTCGAAGCCTGGCAAAGTTCGCTCGGCAACACTTCGCATTACCTGGACCTCGGCTTCACACCCCAATATCCCTTCGGCTACGGCTTGGGCTATACCAGCTTCGAGTATAAAGACCTGAGTTTAAGCGCGGCGAAAATCCGGCTGGGCGACGAAATTAAAGTTTCGGCCATCGTCCGCAACAGCGGACAACGGAAAGGCGTCGAGGTCGTCCAACTGTACGTGCAGGACGTCGTCGGCGATATCACACGCCCGGTAAGGGAATTGAAAGGCTTTCAAAAAATTGCGCTCAAACCCGGCGAAAGTAAAAAAATAAGCTTTACCCTGCATACCGACCAGCTTTCGTTCCATAATCTCGACATGCAGTCCGTGACTGAACCAGGCCTGTTCAATGTCTGGATCGGACCCAACGCC
>DASUFE010000041.1:0-7830 GCA_036274675.1 Gammaproteobacteria bacterium | reverse complement strand
GGCCTATCTCAACAACCCGAGAGATGTACGCCTGGCCAAGTTCCTGGCGATTTATCATTTGCCCCAGTCCCTGTTGAAACCGGGCCCGGCAAACGGCGAAAAGGTCAAGCATACGATCATCGCGCAGTACTTTCTGAACCGTGCGCGGGATCTGGGCTCGAACGACAGCTGGATCGGCAAGGCACTGGATAAGACCGACAAAAAACTGAATGCGATCAAAACCTCGCTTCCGGGCGTATCCGTAGAAGAGGGCACTCCGGCGCATCGGGTCTTTATCGACGCATTTAATTATCATGAAGAAAAGCGCTACCTGGCGCAGGCCGCGATGCTCGACGATTTTGTGAAGCATCCCAACAATGTGTATACCGCGGTCGCCAATAACGCGATTAATCTGTGGAACGGCGGCGAAGCCGATTACGCCGACCCCACCGTCCTTTATAATTTCGTGGTTGGGGCTTATTTCTCGGTCCATGCGATGGACCTGGCGCGTAGAGAGGAGCAGCTCTGGCAGCAGAATCCCTCTCAGTACTCCAGATTCCGCCTGGTCACTATCCTCGGCGGCTTCTCGATCTCGCATAGAAGATGGCTGGCGAAACTGCACGGCGATGACCACGCCGTTGCCTTGCTCGACGATGAACACCGGGCGTGGTATCAGATCAACCCGCTTTTCCATGTCTTCACCATCGGCATGGAGTTTTTCCAGGAACCCGAGAATTGGCAGGAAGGTTTTAACAATTGGTTCGATGTAATCATGGTCAAGTGCAATATTCCACTTGAACAGCAAAGCGTAACCTGCCTGAACAGGCCGCGTTTCACTTTTAATACCTACGTCATGTTGACCACGTTTGCCGACTATCTGCTGAAAGCCGATAATTTCGGCTTCGCCCAAGGCATGCTGGCCTTTGCTTCATCGCTGCCTGACTTCAATGTCTGGGATATCGGCAAACCGGCATGGGAGCACCGCTGGAATAATCTGCCGCAGATTTATGCGAATTACCAGAACGGCGATCCTTCCGACGACCCGCTGCCCTTCCTGCTGAAGAGCCGTAAGTGGGGACCGGATATGGCGACCTGCCAGACCTGTCATCAGGCGCAGAGCAAGATCTGGACTGAAGAAGAAAAGAACGATATTAAACTGCCTAACGAAGAGTATGCCACGGTCGGCAACTGGCCGACGGTTTCCACTACGTGGTACGGCGCGTCCCGCTAAGCGGGCGCCGGCTTGGATTCCGGCGGCGGCCCCTGGAAACACAGGGGCCGCCGCCGGTAATTTTCCGACTGTTGACTGAATCCCTCAGAAGTTTAAGAACGGGAATTGAATTCCCGAAATTCACGGCGCAGGTTCCTGACCATAATGCAATTTCAGCGAGATCAGCGCGCGGGCATCCAGGGGCGGCAGATCGCCCATATTCCGCACCTGCGGCAGCAGCAGTCCTATACCGGCCAGTAGCGCCATGACGGCTCCGGCCGCGCTCATGGCAAGGGTGACGGAACTGTGTTCAATTAAAAAGCCGCTCAGTGTCGCGGACAGGGGAATCAGGCCGATGATTGCAAACATCAGCACTCCCATGGCGCGGCCCATATAGGCTTCCGGCGTGCGGTGCTGGAACCATGTAGTGCCTGCAACCATTATAATGCCGCTGCAAACCCCCATGATGAACAGCAAGCCCCCGGCGATCCAAGGATTGTGGAATTGCGCCATCGAATAAAAACCCAGGCCGCTGATCAGATCGCAGCAGAGTGTCACTTCGCCGAGGCGGCGCGCGCCGGATACTTTCAGCATTGCGATACCCGCGCCGACGACCGTGCCCATTCCCAGCATCGCATAAAGGCTGCCGTATGCGCCTTCCGATAAGCCCAGTTCGAGCTTTGTAAACAGCGGAAGCGCCGACAGCAAGGGACCGTGCAGGCAGAAAGAAATCATGACCAGGTAACTCAGCACCAGGCGTATGCCCGTGTCATGCCAGCAGAACAGAAATCCCTGCGCCACCATCCGGAACAAGTGTCCGTCGCGCCGCGGCATAACCTCGACCCGCATAAAACTCATGAGTATTACAGCGCACAGCACTGCCCCGGCATCGACGGCAAAGGCGAGCGCGAGGCTTGCATAATCCACAATGCCCGCGGGCACGCCAGTCAGGCTGCGACCGAACCAGATCAGCCAGCCGGCCAAGACAGGCCCGACCATCTGCGCCACCTGCATGGTGGCCATGACGATTCCATTAGCCTGTCCAAGCGCGGCGGGCGGGAGCAGTGAAGGCAGCAGGGCCTGGCTGGAAGGAATGGAGAAGGCGCCAAGCGTGCCAAGCACGAAGGCGTACAGATAGATCAGCCACAGCGGGATCAGGCCAGCATACACCAGCAGCGACAGGCTGCCCATCACCAGTACGAAGGCGGCGCGGCTTATATAAAGAACTCGCAGCGGTGAGACGCGGTCAGCCAGTGCGCCGCCAAACAGGATAAAAAAACCATGCGGCAGGCTGGTGGTTGCCAGCACAGTGCTCATAATGACCGGGTCGTTATCCGTGGTATAGAGTACCAGCCACGGCAACGCGACCATGGTAAAAAAGCTTCCGATCTGGGAAATCGCCACGCTGGCCCAGTGCAGCCTGAAATTCCGGTTTTGCAGCAGCCGATCCATGGTTCCGGCTTTCGCTATGCGATTTTCCGGTACTTGATCCGCTGCGGCTGGTCGGCGTCCTCGCCCTTGCGGCGCTTGTAGTCCGCCGCGTAATCGGCGTAGTTGCCTTCGAACCAGACCACTTCGCTGTTGCCTTCGAACGCGAGTATATGGGTGGCAATGCGGTCCAGGAACCAGCGGTCGTGCGAGATGACGACGGCGCATCCCGGGAAATCCAGCAGGGCCTCTTCCAGCGCGCGCAGGGTTTCAACATCCAGGTCGTTGGTCGGCTCGTCCAGCAGCAGCACGTTGCCGCCGCTGCGCAAAAGTTTCGCCAGATGCACGCGGTTGCGTTCACCGCCGGAGAGGTCGCCGACGCGCTTCTGCTGGTCCGTGCCCTTGAAATTGAAGCGGCCGACATAGGAACGCGAGGGCGTCTGGTAGCCGCCGATCTGGATGAGATCCAGACCATCGGAGATTTCCTGCCACACGGTGTTGCTTGCGGTGAGGCTGTCGCGGTTCTGGTCGACATATGCAATCTTCACCGTCTCGCCCAACTGGATATCACCGCTATCCGGCTTTTCCTGACCGGTCATCAGGCGGAAGAGAGTGGTCTTACCCGCGCCGTTTGGCCCGATGACGCCGACGATACCGCCGGGAGGCAGGCGGAAACTTAAGTTCTCGTACAGCAGCTGGTCACCATAAGCTTTCGAAACATTACTGAACTCGATGACCTTGTCGCCGAGGCGCGGACCCGGCGGAATGTACAGATCCTTGGTTTCGCTGCGCTTCTGGAATTCCTGGGAGGACAGTTCCGCGAAACGGTTGAGGCGCGCCTTGCTCTTCGCATGGCGGCCTTTAGGATTACTGCGCACCCATTCCAACTCGGTGGCCATTGCCTTGCGCCGGGCGGACTCCTGCTTTTCCTCGGTCGCCAGACGCTTTTCCTTCTGCTCCAGCCACGAGGAGTAATTGCCCTGCCACGGTATGCCCTGCCCACGGTCAAGCTCCAGTATCCAGCCGGCGACGTTGTCGAGGAAATAGCGGTCGTGGGTGACGGCGACCACGGTACCCGGGTACTCCTGCAGGAAACGTTCAAGCCAGGCGATGGATTCCGCGTCCAGGTGGTTTGTCGGTTCGTCCAGAATCAGCATATCCGGCGCCGAAAGCAGCAGCCGGCACAACGCGACCCGCCGGCGCTCGCCACCGGAGAGTTTTTTCACGTCCGCATCCCAGGGCGGCAGGCGCAACGCATCGGCGGCGATTTCAAGTTTGCGCTCCAGTTCCCATGCGCCGGCCGCCTCGATTTTGTCCTGCAATTTGGCCTGCTCGTCCAGTAGAGCCGTCATTTCATCGTCGCTCATGGGTTCGGCGAACTTCAGACTGACCTCATTGAAGCGATCGACCAGCTTTTTCAGTTCGGCAATGCCTTCTTCAACGTTGCCTTTTACATTCTTGGCGGGATCCAGCTGCGGCTCCTGGGATAGATAACCGATTTTGATGCCCGGTTGCGGCCTGGCTTCGCCAAGATGTTCCTTGTCGACACCGGCCATTATCCTTAATAAGGTGGACTTACCCGCACCGTTATAACCCAGAACGCCGATCTTGGCTCCCGGGAAAAAATTCAGATAGATGTCTTTGAGGATTTGCCGCTGCGGTGGTACTACTTTGCCCACTCCCGCCATGGTGTATACATATTGAGCCATGCCTGCTTGAAACTCCGAGGATTTGTAAGTCTGCCGATTCTTGATGAATCGATTATTAAGCTAAAGTGCCCTCAAAGGGCGCGCCATTATACCCATTACCGGGTCGGGGAATGAATCTCATTTAATTCATTGATCTCAACCAAATGCATAGGGGATGTTGCTTGTAGCGACCCGAAATTGGTGTACACTCAGTTTCAACCCTAGCAGCAGTATGCGCCATCAAGGATCGAATATGGCCTTCAAATCATATGGAAGTGAAGAGCTTGAACCCTTCCATCAACTTAAAACAAAACCCCTTGAAATCGCTGACTTGCTGATCGCCTACCTGGAGCAACTGGGAGTCGAATATGTATTCGGCATTCCGGGCGGGGCAATCGAACCTTTATATAACGCCCTTGCCCGCAGCGAGCGGCGGGGCGGCCCGCGTGCGATAGTGGCGCGGCATGAAACCGGCGCCGCTTTCATGGCGCATGGATATTTCAGGAATTCCGGCAGACTGGGCGTCTGTTGCGCAACCACCGGTCCTGGCGCCACTAACCTGATCACGGGGGTTGCCTCCGCTTATGAGAATTCCATTCCGATGTTGGTCATCACGCCGCAAACAGTTTTATCCAACTTCGGGCGGGGAGCCTTGCAGGAATCTTCCGATACCGGGGTTAATACGCTCGGCATGTTCCAGTACTGTACCAGTTACAACACCTTGATTTCCCACGCCGACCAGTTTGAATGGAAAGTGTATTCAGCTTTAATGCGTGCGCTGCAGACCAGCACGCCTTCACACATCAGCGTCCCACTCGATATCCTGCGCAGCCGGGTATTGCTGGAGGGACCCTCATTCAATCTGGCGGGCCTTCTCGATAAACCCGCGCTGATCGATACGGGTGCAGTCGATACTTTTTATAAGAACCTCCTCAAGAGCAGGCATGCAGTGTTTGTAATCGGCGATGGCTGCTCTCAAAGCATCGGTTTGATATTGAAAATCGCCAATGCGCTGCATATCAAGCTGGTGACTACCCCTCATGGCAAGGGACTGATCAGCCCCTATCATCCTTTATATAGAGGCGTTATTGGCTTCGCAGGGCACGAAACCGCAGTGAGTACGCTTTCTGACTCCGCAACCGATCTGGTCATTGCAGTTGGATCGAGTCTGGGCGAATGGGCCAGTAACGGCTGGGATCAAACGACGCTTCTGAACCGGAAGTTGGTGCATATCGAGGAATCAGAGAACCGCTTCACGCGATCTCCCATGGCGCATTTGCATGTCAGGGGCAACATCAAGTCCGTTTTCGAGATTATCCATAACAGGCTTGCCCATGAGAGTGCTCTTTCTTCGAAAGGACAGGGCAAAAATGTGGACTTCATACGCAATGAACAGGGAATCCCACTACGCCAGTTCTGCGTGGAAGAGGAGGCCAAGTGCTCCGACGAATCCTCCCCGATCAAGCCGCAACGACTGATGTCTGAATTGACCCGCCTGTTTCCGCCCTCAACCCTGTATCTGCCGGATCCTGGGAACAGCCTGACGTGGGCCATTCATTATTTGCATCCGTATGACCGCCGCATTAGCGGTGAACGCGACGCCAAGGGCGGTCTTTTTCAGGGCAGCCTCGAATTCGCTTCCATGGGGTGGTCTATCGGGGCTGCCATAGGTGCCGCGCTGGCGCGCCCGGACGTGCCAGTGGTGTGCATCACCGGCGACGGCAGTTGGCTCATGTCCGGCCAGGAAATAACGGTCGCGATACAGGAAAAGCTCAAGGTCATTTTCATCATCCTGAACGATTCAGCGTTGGGCATGGTGAAACACGGCCAGCGCCTCGCCAAGGCCGAACCAGTCGGCTTCACACTGCCGACCATTGATTATGCTGCATGGGGCAGAGCCATGGGTGTGGAATCCTTAACCGTCAAATCACCGAAGGCTCTGCTGGAACTCGACGTACCGGGGATATGCGCCCGGGAAGGCCCTACGTTGATCGATGTATATATCGACCCCGAAGAAGTACCACCTATGAAAACCAGAATGAAAGTTTTGGGCCAGATTAGATGACGCGAGGTTGAAGGAGAAAATTAATGGAATTAAAAAATAAAGTTATATTGGTTACAGGGGGATCAAAGGGCATTGGCCTTGGAATTTCCGAGTATCTGGCGAAGACAGGAGCCACCGTCATCTTGACATCAAGAACCCATGCCACAGCAGCTCAAACGGCAGATAATATCCGCAAGCGAAATCCAGATTGCAAAATATCGGGTTTTAGTTTCGATTTGGAAGATCCATCCTCGATGAAACGCCTCATCGCTGAAACTGTCGCACAGTATGGCCGCCTGGATTCAGTTGTAAACAACGCAGTCTCAAAATCGATCCTTGTGCCGATTGCAAGTGGAGAGGATGCCCTGATTGACTCCTCAATCACGGCCAATATCAGTAGTGTCGTTAAACTTTGCAAATATGCATATCCGCATCTTAAAGTGACGCGTGGCTCCATCGTAAATATCACTTCCAGCATCACAAAGCGGTATATAAATAATCTGCCGCTATATGCTATGGCCAAAACAGCTATAGCTCGACTGACCGAGGCACTTGCTGCAGACTGGGCTGCCGATGGCATTCGATTAAATGCCGTAAACCCAGGCTTTACTCGATCTTCTGCTTTCGAAGATCTGGGACTTTCAAAAGAGCAAGTCTCAAGTGCCTATAAATATTTTTCCGGATTTCAACCGCTCGGTATAGCCGAACCTGGCGATATTGCACCAATCGTCGGCATTCTGATATCGGATTTGGGTTTAAAAATTACTGGATCCGTTTTCGATATTGATGGAGGACATCATATCCAGGGACATCCCGCCATGCCTCCCGCATGAGCTCGGTCCGGCAAGCGTGTGTAGACTTGAAAAATGCAAAGGATAACTCTATGGCGGACAATGAAACTACCGAATGCATTTATAGCCAGATCTGGGACGAAAAACCTGAGGCGCAAGATTCCTATGCTGCAGCCAAGTGTATCTGCGCTGGATATGATGTATATGGAGACTTGATGGCCAAGGCCAGGTGGGTCGAGTACATCTATTTGTTGCTGACTGGCGAGCGCCCCAAATCCTCTCAGGCTGTAATGATGGAAAAATTAGCGATCGCCCTGAGTAATCCCGGTCCCCGCGATTATTCAGTGCGGTCCGCCATGGCGGCAGCGGCAGGTGGCTCGGGGGCGGCAGCATCATTGATTGCCGCCTTGAGTGCAGGAGCCGGCCAATTAAATGGAGCACGTGAAGTTGCCTTAGCTGTTTCAATGTGGCAGAGATGCGGGTTCGATATCGGCCAGTGGACGATATTTCTTAAAGATAGCGCCCACTGGCAGGAGACGTCGGATTCCATATGGTCCTTGCCCGAGCGGCCACCCGGGTTCAATGAGCTTCATTTATGTCCCACCCCGGTATTGGAAACCCTTCGGCTCCTGTCTCGCTTAAATCCTGGCGGGCACCTTGAATTCCTATTAGGGCATCGCGAGCACTTGG
>DASUFE010000040.1:0-73363 GCA_036274675.1 Gammaproteobacteria bacterium | reverse complement strand
ATCCAGAACACCAGCGCCACCAGCAAGAGCTTCTCGGGCAAGACCAGCGGCAGTTACGGTTACCAGATTCGCGCCTGCAATGCGGACGGTTGCAGTGCATACAGCGAAACCAAAACCACCGACGTGGCCATTGTCCCGGGGGTGCCGAACGCCGGCTTGAGCGTTACGCTGGGCCCGGATGGCACCAGCATCAGCGTCGACTGGAATGCGGTCAGCGGGGCCACTTCTTATCAAGTACAACAGCGCATCATGGGCGGCAGCTGGAGCCCGACTCCGGTTTATTCCGGTACCGCGTTGATCGCTCAAATCCCCGGGTTGAGCGCGGCCTACTACGAGAATCAGGTTAGGGCCTGCAAAACCGTGGGCAGTTACACCAGTTGTTCGGCATGGTCGAACTCGACTTACGGCCGTGTACCGGGACTCGGCAGCGACGGCGCGCCCGCCGATTCCGACAGCTATACCTTCTCAAGCAACACCATTCAATATATCGATTTCGACGGAATTTTCACCCTGCAGTGGTCTGCGATGACCATTGCGACTTATAACGGGCCCATCACGGCGACCTATTACTACGTGAACTCGGTGAAAGTTACTAGCAAATCCAAGAGCTACACCGATCAAACGAGCGGCTTGCATACCTACTATGTCGAGGGCTGCACAGTCACCCAGCTTCAGGGCGACACGTCGCCCAAGGAATACTGTTCCAGCACCCTGGCGATCCAGGTTTTGGTGCAGGAAATAGCGCCAAACCCCGCCACCTTCGAAGCATTCGTGCCGAACGTTTGCGGCACGCCACCTTCAATACCCCCGTCGGTGACGGTGAACTGGGAACCGGGTGGCGGTTATTACTCGAGTTCCGCCAGTAAACGTTATGACCTGGAAATGTCGGTCGACGGCGGTAGCTGGAGCACTTGGAGTACCAACTATACCTCGGATTCCAAGCAGCTCACTCCCACCGCCGACGGCGCCGCTTACCGGTTCCGGGTAAAGGCTTATTACTATTTAAACAGCGAGTACAGCCCCAAAAGCGCGTGGACAACCAGCGACGTTTACAAGCCGGAGTGCCCGCCCGCGCAGCCGGCCGCTCCGACCTTGTCGCAACCCAATCCGGATACCGCAACCGATGTGAATATCAGTTGGAATAAACCTAATGTCGCGGTGGGAAATATTTTGATATATCACGTGGAGCGACGCGATATGAACGATGCGTCTCCACAGTGGCAACTCCTTGGAGGAAGCTGCCAGACCGGTACGCAAACCGCCGTCATCAATTGCGTAGACAGCGAAGCTCACACCCGGGGGCACGTTTATCAATACCGTGTGCAGGCCCGCAAGAGTACCGATGCCGGCAGCAGCCCGTGGAGTACGGCTTCCAGCATCGCGATTGCTTTTGCTCAACCCTCGACTCCCCTGGCTCCTATTTTCTCCAACGTCACGCCCTATGGTTACATTGTAAGTTGGGGTGGTGGCGGCAACAGCAACACCGGCCCGGTGACCTATAAATTAACGGAGAAGAAAGGCGCCCAGGACGGACCCTGGGTCGACAAGAACGACGCCACCAGTCAAGGCTTCGACGGTCGTGACCCGGTCACTGTGTATGAGTACAAGGTCCGGGCTTGCAATACCAACAGTCCGACTCCTCTGTGCAATGATTCCGCCGCCAGTGCCATCAGTTTCCCCGGCATACCGGGCGCGATCACGATGAGCAATATCAGCAACGCGGGGCGCAATTTCACAGTGGGTTGGGTCGCGGCTCCCGGCAACGTCAACAGTTATGAGCTGATGCAATCCACCAACGGCGGCCAGAGTTGGGCGGCTGTGCCCAACCAGGACGGTGTGCTGTTAAGCGAAGCGGTTGCCGGCGCCATACCGGGAGTGAATTACCAATATAAGCTACGTGCCTGCAACAACCTCGCGTGCGGAGTGTATACCGATGCGTTCACCTATTGGGTGCCCGAAATTCCCGGCGGTCTGACGGCCGCCCCCGATGCCGAGGCTTCAACATTCAGAGTTAGCTGGAACGCCATTGCTGCCGCTCATCATTATGTATTAGAGCAAAGTACCAATGGCACAACCTGGGAGTCCGCGGGCGAAACCCCGAGCCCGGCATTAATCATCAATGCGCTGACCAACGGCGCGACTTATTATTACCGCGTCAGTTCGTGTAACGAACTCAACGAATGCAGCGGTTCCGGCGGCTCGCTTGAAGCCTATCTGCCCTATGCTGCGCCCAAGACACCCGGCGTTCTTAGTCACAATGCGAGCGAAAACAATCCGGCCGCGGGCGCTTTCACGATGCATTGGACAGCGCCAGCCACGATCAATAGCGATATAGCGCCGATCAGCCGCTACCTGCTTGAGTACAGCTCCAACGGCGGCTCCACCTGGCAAGCGGCGCCCACGGGCGGCGCCGTACCGGGGCGGATTAATGTAAACAATCCCGCGCCCAATTCAGCGGCGAGCGCGACTTTGAGCGGTCTTCCCGCCGGCGGCGCTTACAGCCTGCGCGTGCGCGCGTGCAATGCGGACGCTTGCAGCGACAATGCAAGCCCCTACCAGGTTTATCTACCGCGCCCCGCGCCGGGCGCGCCGACGCTGGTACCGACCGTGCCCAGCACCGACGACCAAACGGCCCGGCGTTTCACCGTCCAGTGGACAGCGCCCGCGACCGGCACCGTCGATCATTACGAGTTGGAAGCTTCCGCCGGTCTTAACAATGGAATCGAAAGCTGGCTTGGCGTCGCCGAAACCCCGGCTACCGGTTACACCTTCACCGATCGCGACTACGGCCAGACCTATCGCTATCGCGTGCGCGCTTGCAGCGAGCCGCAATCGGCTGCGGCGAACTGCAGCGCCTGGGTCTTAACGGGCGATATCCGCCTAAAATATCCCACTCCCAAAACTCCCGGCGGTATCGCGGTGAGCGGTTTGGACCATACGACCGGCAATTACACCCTCAACTGGAACGGCGTGCTGGGCTGGGCGCCGCAGTACCGATATGAACTTCAGCAGAATACGAGTCCGGCGCCGGATAATACCAACTGGCAATCGCTGTCGACGACACTGGTCGATCCTGAGCATCTGTTTACAATCACAGGCTACGCCGCCGGCAATTACCGTCACCGGATACGCGCCTGTAATCCGCCTCCGGATAACGATCCGAATATCGATTGCAGCGGCTGGTCGCCGGAGACGACAGTAACCCTGCTGCCGACACCCACGGCGCCGGCCACTCTCAGCGTGGACGACCTTGATGGCCACAGCTGCCAGTTCAATGTGGGTTGGACACCCTCAACCGGAGGTCAGGGCGCCTATCACTACCAGGTGGAAGTGCAAATCAATAGCGGCAGTTGGACCTCTCTGGCCTGGACTACCGGTACCAGCTACAACTTGCTGGTGCATGGCAATGACAGCGGCGATCCGCATGTCTTCCGCGTGCGTGCGCGCACCCTGAGCAATAACGTCTACAGCCCCTGGGGCGCCTGGCGCACCGGCAGCGCTGTTACGACCTCGTGCGGATACGGCTGGTCCAACAGCCAGACGAGCGTGTCGGCTCCGCAGTTCAACAAGACAGGCCAATTTAGCGTCAGCATGCAGTACATAGGAACCTGGGCGCCGGGATTGCGGATTGAATATGAAGCATCCACCAATAACGGCAATAGTTGGTCGCGAATCGGCTCGTCAAACACATCCAGTCACACTGCGACCTACGGCTCATCGAATGCCCGCGCCACCGGTTACCACCAACATCGAATAGGTGTGTGCGATCATGATATCGGCACCGGCTACGATCCTGATCCTAACAACAATTGTGGCGCTACCATCAATGCGGGCGGCTTCAGCACGTCGACGGTCTTTACCACGGTGCTGCGTGCCCCGAGCAGTATCGGCACAGCGACGATTTCCGGATCGCCTAATGTGATTGAGAACGCTTATATAGTGTCAGGCGACCAATTCACCTTGAATTGGACGGCGGCCTCCAGCGCGGCACCGGCGACCAATAAATACGAAATCCAGTACAAGCCGGCCGACCAGACCAGCCCCGATGCCTGGATGGCATTGGCCGTTCAAACCGCCGTTGGAAAACTGATCACGCTGCCTGAGTTAGGCGTGGCTTTCGATTACCGCGTGCGTGCCTGCGCCTACCTTGAAGAGTACGTGAATTGCGGCGGTTGGTCGCAGCTGAATTACCCGGTCAAGCAGACGATGCCGGCGCCTCGCTTCCCCGTTAACACGTATCCCGCGGACGGCGAGCTGGTGATCTACGACAAGCGCGTGCCATTGCAATGGTTGCCGCCCCTGAATATGGCTACGACGGGCAGCGGGATCCATCATTACGAAATCAGCCTGCGCTCGCGCGAGTCCAGTGACGAGGACTGGGTCGGGCCGGAAGTTCTGTCTACGCCGGCGCCTGTCACCGGCAGCGACAGCGATCCGCCGCTGCAGCAGGACATGGTGGAGGTCGAGAAGGGAGGTCAGAAGGAATTCCTGATCCGTGCCTGCGGCACCGCGAGTTCGAAGTCCTGCGGTACTGCCCTGGTGTTTGCGATTACGGTTGTGGTTCCGCCTGAACCCCCGGCGGCGCCCGCGGGCCTCGCTGGACAGGCGGATCCCGATGCTTCAACCGGTACTGCGTTCAACGGGGCTCTCTCCGGCGAGTTCGCGGTGCAGCCCTCCGGCGCCGCCACTTATTCCTTGCCGATCCTTGTGCCTCCGGGCACGGCGGGCATGCAGCCCAAGATCAGCCTGGATTACAGCAGCCAGGGCGGCAACGGCATTGTCGGCCACGGCTGGTCGATCGGTGGACTCTCCGGAATCAACCGTTGCAACAAGACCAAGGCCCAGGATGGTGAGGCGCATGCGGTCGATTACAGCGCTAACGATGCTTACTGCCTGGACGGACAGCGCCTGATCGAAATCGGCACGAACAGTTACCGCACCGAGAAAAATGATTTCAGCCGCATTACCCGCATGACAAGCGGCGGCGCTTGCGGCGCCTGGTTTGAAGTGAAGACCCAGGTTGGTAAAACCTTCGAGTATGGCAAGACCGCGGATGCCTGTATCCTGAATACTCAGGAGCAGGCTGCATTCCAGTGGATGCTGAATAAAGTAAGCGACCTGTCCAGCAACTATATTGCTTATAAGTACAGCACTACGGTGGGATCAAACTTCCTCGCCATCGACAGTATTGAATACACCGGTCGTGAAGGCAGTCCGGATACTTTTGCCGCAGTCGAGTTTGACTACGAAAATCGCCCCGATTCGATGAATCGGTATCAAACCGGAATCCGCGTCAGCCTGCAGCAGCGCCTGGCGACGATCCGGACCGAGGCCGGCGAGTATCGTCTCGTTTATACCGGGGATTTGGATCCTGCTCCGGGCAGCCGTCTGCAATCGGTTGAATACTGCGCTTACGGTACGCCCAACCAATGCATGGAGCCGCTCACGTTCACGTGGCACACGGATAATCCCGGCTGGTCGAAGTTGCCCTCCTCCTGGAACCCGCCGCATGCGTTTACCGATCCAAGCAATAGCGATGATCTGGGAGCGCGCCTGGTCGATCTGGACGCCGACGGCTTGCCCGATCTGGTCTATGCGCGCGACGGCTTCCGCATGACTTATCGCAACACCGGCAGCGGCTGGCAGAGCTGGAGTGCGGCCACGGTTCCTTCAAACCTGAAGTTCCTTGGCAAGATTAACATTGGCAACGAACAAGAACCTTATTGGGTGCAGGTAGACAGGGGACTGCGTTTTGCCGACCGGAACGGCGACGGCAAACCCGAGCTGCTGGATAACAGTGGCAAGACTTATGAGCTCACCAACAGCGGTTGGAATGAATGGCCGGGTGACCATGAATGGCCCTATGTCGACGGGGAAGGCCACGACAAGGGGATACGCTTCGCCGATATTGACGGCGACTGGAAGGCCGACCTCATCCGCGGCTACAACAGCGAACGTGAAATCAGGTATGGGAGCGATGGTTGGACTCAACAGGGGGCATCCTTCCCGGGAAATTTTGTCGAATTCTTCCAGGGCGACCAGAGAACCAAAGGATCCGAGCTGGCCGATATAAATGGAGACGGGTTGATCGATATGATGAGAGCCGGCTTCGGCACTTACCCGAATCCCGACCTGAATTACACCGTATGGCTGAATGATGGATACCGCGACTGGGAGAATGGGGAGTATCACCTGGAATTTTTCGTTTCTACCGGAGAGTATGTAAACCATGTAGACCCTAATGAACCCGGCGAGATTTTTGTGGGTAACGACATTGGCATGCGCCTGCAGGATATCAATGCCGACGGCCTGCCGGATCTGATACGCGCCAACGTGCAATACCAATACGCCTATTTGAATACGGGCAAGGATTGGGCTGAACCGCCGGTGCATCTGCCGGATGACCTGCAATTCGTCCACTACAATGGATCGGACAACGGTGCGCGTTTCGTCGATATCAACCTCGATGGTTATGTCGATGTGGTCAATTACGGCAAGGCCTGGCTGAATCCTGCGGGGGCTGTCGGCGATGCATGGCATCGTTACGACAACCTGGGTTTGCCGCTGAATCCGGTTCAGGTTGATTACTCGCGCCTGGTGGACATCAACGGCGATGGCCTTATCGATATGCTTTCCCCTGCTGGCGCCTGGAGCAGTCATACCAACCGTTACCAGATAACCGGGTTTAGCGACGGCCTGGGTAATACCACCGAAATTAAATACAAGGCCCTGACCGACAAGAGCCTGGGTGGGCGCAGCAAGCCGATCTATACCCGTACCTACAGTTCCTTGGATGCGGACCAGAAAGAAGTGATGCTGTCCATGCAGCTGGTCGATCGGGTTATCGTCAATGACGGCATCGGCGGCAAGCTGACCACCGAGTATGCTTATAAAGGCCTGATCGTTTCCAAAGATCGCGGCATGCAGGGCTTTGAACAAGTAACGGCCTATAAACCGGATAACACGGTCGTCACGACTCATTACGAGACCCGGTTCCCCTACAGCGGTCAAGTGTCGGAAATGGAAATCCGTTACGGCGAGAACGGGCCCGTGCTTAGTCACAGCGCCTTCGAATACTGCTACGCGGTTACCAGCGCGCAGACGGCCGGTCCCGAGGCTGCCGGTTTTACCTCGGTTGCTTCTGGCGCTTCCTGCGGGACATATAATGACCATCTGCGTTACGATGAATCAATATACGTCTACACCCGAAGCAGTACGGAAACCAAAAACCAGCTCAGCGACAACCTCGGCAGTATCGTCGCGGCTGTTGAGATAGAGAAGGCCAATACTTTCGGCCGCTACGGTTATCTCACTCATTCAACGGTGACGACGACCGGCGACGGGAATACCTATCGCACCGAAACCGTCCATGAATACAACAGTGACGTGACCGATGCACACTGGAAGGGGTTGGTGAGCGAAACAACGGTTACTGAAACGGTTAACGGTTTAACGGATGACAACAGCGTCCACACGACACAATACTTTTATACAAGTATTGGACGGCTTCAGAAGGAGGTGATCGAGCCGAACGCCACATCGCCTATCACGCAGTCGGTGGCCTACGCCTATGATGTATTCGGCAACAGGGTTGAGACTACCGTGTGCGAGGGCAGTGTATGCTCCGCCGATCCCGGCATTCCGAATGCTTCGAGTCCGGGACGCAGCACCACCACGATTTATGATGCACAGGGTCGTTATCCGATCACGTTGATCAACGCGCTTGATCAAACCGAAACTCGTGAATATCAGCATCCGCTGGGCCTGCAAACCAAATTGATTGGACCGAACGGGCTTACGACCTCCTGGGCCTACGATCCGCTGGGACGGAAGGTCTCGGAGACCACTCCCTTTGGTACAACAACCACTAACTATCGAAAGGCTGTAAACGCCGGTTATGTACTCGGGGCTAAATATTTCGTGCAAACCAATTCTCCTGCTTCTGCGCCCTCCCGTGTGTATTACGATGGTCTCGGTCGCAAGCGGCGGGTACTTGGGCAAAGTATGCACGGGGAATATGTGGCCGCCGATATCGAATACGACCGTTTCGGCCGGGTGCGGCACGAGAGTCAGCCGTATTTCGTTTATTCCACCACCGCCGGCGATGCCTACTGGACCGAATATGACTATGACGGCCTGGGCCGGGCGCAACAAACCCAAGTGCCCCTGGGTGATATGGACGATGATGGCGTAGCGGACGGGATGGCCGTTTCCAGCTTCCATTACGACGGCTTCGAAACCAGGATCACGGATGCCAAGGGTCGGCGCTCGCTGACGGAAGTCGACGCCTTGGGCCGCACTGTGCGCAAGGTGGATGATCTGGATGGAAAAAATGTCTCGGTAACCTACGCTTACGACAGCAGCGATAATCTGGTGACCACTACGGTCGATGGCGATACCGCCACATCCGTGAGTCTCGATTATGACCTGAGAGGTCGAAAAATCTCCATGGACGATCCCGATATGGGTCATTGGGATTACCAGTACAACGCTTACGGCGAACTGGTTTGGCAGCGTGACGCCAAGCTGCAGGTAACCGAGATGACCTACGACAAGCTGGGCCGCATGGTCGAGCGCGTGGATGATGCCACGGGCGCCGAAGAAACCAGCCACTTTGTCTTCGACACGGCGCCCGGGGCGGGTATCGGCAAGCTCGCCAGCGAAACAGGTGCGGCCGGGGATGTTAAGCAGTATTCCTACACCGCCCGTGGCCAGGTCGAGTCAACGGAGTATCAGATCAATACTCACGGCTGGCAGCAAAGTTTTGTCGTTGCACAGACCTATGATGCCTTTGGCCGTGTTCAGCAAATCCACTATCCCGAAGTCGGCGGCACAAGCCAGGTCGTGGAAAATGTCTACAGCCCCTTCGGCGGACTTTGGTATGTGCTCGATGTCAGCGATCCGGCCGACGAAGCGGTCTACTGGATCGCCGACCTGGTGGACGCGCGTGGCAAGGTCATTCAGGAAACCTTGCGCAACCAGAACATGATCAATAACAGCACCAACGCCGCCACCGGCTGGCTGCAAAAGGTCGAGAGCTGGGATAAGGACCTCAACATGATCCAGCAGACCCGCTATGCCTTCGACGCGGTCGGTAATGTCGAGAGTCGCGAACGCTTCCGGCCGTGGATCGTGCATCCTGACGGCAGTTTCGAAGCCGGCGAGAACGAGCAGGTTATCGAGGTTTTCACTTATGACAGCCTCGACCGTCTGCTGAGCTCGACGGTCAGCCGCAATGGAGTTCAGGAAAGCAGCAATAGCTATGACTACGACGATCTCGGCAATTTTATTTATAAAGACGCGGATACCACGCCGAATCAGTATGCATACACCGGCTGCAATGCCGGCCCGCACGCGGTTTGCGCGGCCAAGGGCAGCAGCTTCACTTATGATGCTAATGGCAACATGATCTCAAGTGCCGGCGCCAAGTCTCGCACGGTCGAATACAGCGCCTTCAACAAGCCGACACAGATCATCGAAAACGGTGCGACCGTCGACTTCGTGTACGGCGCCGATCGTGCGCGCGTGTTCAAGCAGGCTGTCAAGGCTGACGGCAGCATCGAGCTGACGTGGTATGTGGGCCTGGGCGCCGAGGGCGCGCCGTTCTATGAGCAGACGGCCAGGATTATCGGGGGGCAGATTAAAAAACGCGAGCATCTGCACTTTATATACGCCGGAAGCCATCACGGCGGGCAGGCTTTCGCCGTGCACATCCAGGAAGAGCAGGAAGATAATAATCCCGCCCTGCCCAATCTTATCCTTGATGGAGGCACGGAGTACTATCACCGTGATCACCTGGGTAGCGTAATCGCCATCACCGGCAATAAGGGCGAGGTCTCAGAAACGCGTTTGCTGAGCTTCGACCCCTGGGGCAAGCGCCGCAACGAAAACTGGAGTGAGGGCGGCGATAATCAATACACGCCGACCGGAGTGCGCGGCAATTTTGCCTACACCGGTCACGAGGCCGTAACCGAAGTGGGCCTGATCCATATGAACGGGCGGGTATACGATCCGGAGTTAGGCGTCTTCATGAGCGCCGATCCGACGGTGCAGATGCCGAAATTCTCGCAGAGCTATCATCGTTACAGCTATGTCCAGAATAATCCTCTGCGGTATAACGATCCAAGCGGTTATTCCCTGGCAAAACTGTTCCAGATTGGATTAGTGCTTGCGTTTGGGCCGGTCGGAGGAGCGATAGCCTGGAAAGCGAGCGAATACATCATGCAGCGGATTCCACCGCAGTTGGCTAACATCATCAGCAACGCGTTGAATATCATACCCGGCTGCCAGATGTGGTGTTCGATGGCTTTCAATGCGGTTTATGCCATGCATAACGGTGTGTCCGACACGGAGATCTTGGCAAATGCGAGCCGGGGGATAATACAGGGAGTGCTCAGCATGGCCATTGTTATGGCAGCTCAGAAGGTGGCTAATGCGGTGATACAGCCGGAGACACCTGTACAGACCGAGGTCCCAGCAGATCCGCAGGGGGCGAACCCATTTGATACAGCACGTAAGGGAGGCGAAGTAGCGGGAATAGAAGGAGCACCGTTAGCATCTGATGGTCAATCGCAAATATTATCTGAAAAAACCGTTACATTGCCTTCGGAAGAAAAAGTCGTTTTGACGCCTTGTCCGCAATGTCCGAGCCCTGGGAGCTTTAAGCCTCAAGAAAGTGGGAGCGTTCAGCCGGCACTCAATACTGATCAAGCAAAAGCGGTATTCGTGGAACGTCCGTCTACGCCTGTTGTAGATATGTTGGGGCCGAATGGGGAGTCAATGGAGCCTACTTTTGGCACGAGCCTTTATCAAACACATACATACCGCGTAGTCGAAGGTTATATCGAATCTCTAAATAATTTTCTCATTGACGCGGGTATTATTAAGCCTCCACCTCCGCCTCCACCCCAGCCTCCCATTGGCGGGCTTCGCAACTAGATGTTTAGTTTCGATAAGTAAGAAATCAAGGGGTCAAAAAATCAAGGGGTCAGACTCCTTGATTTCTGTAAGAATCATCATGGTCGGACCGAGGCAAGTAATTGGGGGGATTGATTTAAAAAGGGCTGTAATTTGGTTTTAAAAGGGCTATTTTAAGTTCGAAATATGTTTTTTAAAGGGCTGGTAATTATTCATCGTTGAAGGGAGAGAACGGTGCCTCACGCGAATTGTTATTTTTTGCCGGGCTATGTTCGGCAACGCCCATTGCTGTCAGCAACCTGCCGTCATTCTATTTGGCCTTGCATGCAGTGGTTATTTTTCTGCGATTGGAAGTCTTGTTTGGGGATTGCCATCCGGGTAGCGATTGGATATGTTCGACGCCGGGCCGGGAGGGTCGATCTTTCTTAAATTAGTCAAAGCCTCGGCCCTATAACGATACTGGAGAGTTGCGATGAAGTTTGAAAAACGTACCGCCATTACAGGAGCAGCCCTGGTTTTGGGGCTTGCGGTATTGATTTATGCGGCGGGTTATCTGCTGCCGGCCCGTACTCATATCGAACGGGCCACTTATATAGAGATCGCGCCGGAGCTGGCATACGGGCTCATGAGTAACCTCGGCCAATTCAAGGATTGGGCGCCCTGGCATGACCGTGATCCCAATATCCAGTATGAAATTGAACAGCCCGCCCAGGGCCTGGGCGCCACTTTGCGCTGGCAAAGCCAGGATTCGAGGCTCGCCGAGGGCCGGTTGACGATTATCGACGCACAACCGTACAGCCGGCTGCGCATGTTGCTTGAAATCGATGGCGGCTCGGCGGCGGTACTGGATTATCAGCTCGAAGCGCTTGAAAGCGGCACGCACTTTACCTGGGCTCTGGACATCGACCACGGTACGAACCCGATCGGCCGTTACCGGGGCTGGCTGGCGCAGCGCCGGTTGAGCAGGCTGCTGGAGCCGGGCCTGGACCCCTTGCGGCAACTCGCCGAACGTCAGCCCGCATTGCCGCCACCGAACGTCGTTACCCAGGAAGTCACCTACAAGGTCGGCAAGCAATCTTATACCGGCTATCTTGCCTATGATCAAAGCCGCGGGCCCCGCCCCGGCGTGCTGATCGTGCACGAGTGGTGGGGTCATGACGATTACGTGCGCAAGCGCGCCGAACAACTGGCCGCGCTGGGTTATGTTGCGCTGGCTCTCGACATGTATGGCGGCGGTAAGCATGCGGCGCATCCGGATGAAGCGGGCAAGATGGCCGGCGAAGTCAAAGCGAATTTCGCCTCCGCCAAAGAGCGTTTCATGGCGGCGCTGGAACTGCTGAGAGACAATCCCGCCACGGACCCGGAGCATCTTGCCGCGATCGGCTACTGCTTCGGCGGCAATATCGTACTCAACATGGCGCGCGCGGGTATCGATCTGGACGGCGTGGTCAGTTTCCACGGCACGCTGGAGGCGATCGAAGGCCCCGCGCAACAAGGCCAGGTCAAGGCCGGCATTCTCGTATTGAACGGCACGGACGATGCCATGGTGCCGCAAGAGCAGGTGCAGGCCTTTATGGAGGAGATGGACAAGGCCGGCGTCGATTACGAATTCATCAACTATCCCGGCGCCAAACACGCCTTTACCAATCCCAAGGCCGACGAGTACGCGAAAGAGTTTAACCTGCCGCTTGCTTACAACGCGGCGGCGGATGAACAATCCTGGCAGAAGATGCGCGATTTCTTTGACCGGATTTTCCGATGAATTCTTTTGTTATCCGAAGAAACTTCGGCGCCCGGCAGCCTCGCGAGAACCGGGAGTAACGGAGGAGAATAAGGATCCGGGCGTTATTTGCTCCACGAGGCCTTCTCGAGGGCGGCCATCACCGGGTCCTTATACGTGCCGCTCATCTTGATTCTGGTGTTATTGCTCAAGACGACTTCGTATTTGGCGTCGCCGAGAAATACCACGTCCGTGACTTTGTCTATCCTGACAATGCTGGAGCGATGGCAGCGGATGAATACGTCCGGATCCAGGTTTTGCTCAAGCTGCTTCATGGAGCATCTGTGCAATAACTTCGTCTGCTCAAGCAGGATATCAACATAATTACCATTAGCCACGAAGGCATAAACTCCGCTCAGATCGACAATCTCGATCTTGGAAATGGATGGAATAAATACCCGGCTCAGGTATCTTCGGTTCCCGGCCGACCCGGAAATGCGGGCTTCCGTGCCAATCTTGTTTTCAACGGCCTTTTCCGCCCGTTCGATTGAACGGGCGAACCTCTGTTCGTCAAAGGGTTTCAGAATATAGTCGAGCGCGTAGAGCTCGAAAGCCTGGATCGCGTAGTGGTCGAAGGCGGTGACGAAAATAATTTCAGGCGGATCGGTCCGCGACAGCACATCCCGCATAAGGTCTATGCCGTTTTTGCCCGGCATCCGGATATCCAGGAACACGATGTCCGGATTCCATCTGTCCAGGGTGGCCACCAGATTGCGCCCGTTCTCAAGTTCCGCAACGAGCTCCCATCCGGGGAACGACAGCAGGGCTTGCTTGATGTTCTGCCGGCCCAGGTGTTCGTCATCGCATACGATGCATTTAATCTTCCGATTCATGCGGGAATTCCATTTGGGCGGTGTAGGAGCCGTCATCGCCTGCCGAGTCGAGGCGGTAGCGGTCGGCATACAGCAGTTTCAAGCGGTCGTTCAGGTTTGCCAGGCTGACTCCAAGTTTTTTGGAATCAATTTTTGCGGGATTGTTGTTTCCAACGGTGATGCGCACCCTGGATTCCCCGATCTCGATGCGCACGGCGATTTCAGTATTCTGCTCATCATCGACCGTGGAGTGAGTATAGGCATTTTCGACCAGTGTGTGCACGCAAAAAGGGGGGCATTTGGCCTTTGTGGGCTCTCCGCTGACGGTCATATTGAAGTTGTATTTGTCGGCGAAACGCGCTTGCTGCAACTTTACATAGGTTTCGACAAAGTCGATTTCTTCAGCGAGGGTAATGGTATTGCGCTGGCTGGCCTCGTATACGAAGCGGAGCATATCCCCCAGCCGCGCTATAACAAAGACGAGTTCGTCCCGCTTCCCCATTCTGGCCAGGGCGGACAGCATATTCAGGCAATTGAAAAGAAAGTGCGG
The DNA here is from genome assembly GCA_036274675.1 of Gammaproteobacteria bacterium. Taxonomy (GTDB): domain Bacteria; phylum Pseudomonadota; class Gammaproteobacteria; order HTCC5015; family HTCC5015; genus DASUFE01. Next base: position 59,304 of record DASUFE010000040.1, on the reverse strand, counting down.
CGCAAGTTGTAACTGCAGGGAGGTCAGCTTCTGTTGCACCTCTAGAGTCTTCGCTTCGGCCGCCTCTTTTTCCCGCTCCAGGATCTGAATCCGCGCACCCTGGTACATCCGGTAATACACCAGAACCGCGATGGCTCCGAACACATAACAATAAACCAGGAACTTTGTGAAGTACGTTATCGGGTCGACTTTAAAAAGTATCCCGACCGTGGACCCGGATCCCAAACCCGTGTTGAACACCGCGTCGCTCAGCTTGCCGTCGATTATGGTCGCGCAGGGAATCCAGATGAACAGGCCTGCAATGAACAATATGACCAAAAACCTGTTCCCGTAAACGGGCAGGTATCGCGTCAAGATATAGAAGTTGGCGATAAAAACCCCGATCCAGCTCAGGTAATAAACGGCGAACAGGAACGGCACCCGCAGGTCGGCGGTGAACGCGTTGTTTGCCCGCATCGCGCTCAGAGTGACGGCGGTAAAGTGCAGGCCGGCAAGTACGAGCAGGAAGATGGCGGCTCCGACGATCAAGGATTTGGACAGACCATTATTCATGTTTGCATGTTCTTTAATTGCCTGGCCGTATTGGCCAGGCGCGATGTTCAAAGTTGGAATGCACAATCATCACCTATTCGCGGGCTTTGTTCAAATCGGCTGCCCCGCGGGCGCGGGATTTCAAAACTTGAAAACGGAGTTTCGTCCCAACCGCGTTGCCGGACCTCCGGATGGCGGGTAGATTTTAGATTATCAAGGTTGCCGGGCTATCTAAGTGCGACATGGCAAGAGACCTGACATGCGGCCATCCGTCAGGATGGTGCGTCCGGATAATAGAGATCACGGTTTCGTTGAGCAGTGATGGATCACAACGGAAAAACAGGGCGGAAGACCACGTTCCGTTGAGCAATGAGGGGCCCATTGCTCAACGGACGTGACGCGAAGAATAAGTCAGTTTTCCATTGCAGGATTTGCAGACGTAATAAATTCCGCTCTTCAGCACCTTGTTGTGGCGGCGCGTGGTCAGCTGATGGGTCTTGCAGCCGCAGTGATAGTCGTAACGTTTTTCTGATTTGACCGGTGTGCCGCTGAAGTCGTAGCGGCAGGTGCGGCTGGCGTCGGCGCCGAATTCCCGCATCACCGCTTTCCATTCCGCGCCGTGCGGCCGTACCTTGCGGATTCCGTATAAACAATCGATGACATAGTGCGCCACTTCATGCGGCACGGTCACGCACAGATTGTCCTCGAAGTATTTGGCGAAGAGATGTGCGTTGTAACGGATCTGGCGTTGTGCGTTCCGGACGCGGTACATGCCCGCGCTGCGGCCGCGCAGATCGAACAGCACCGGAATTTGGGCAAAGCGGTGGCCGAAGATTTCGCATGCGCGCTCTATATAATGATGCGTTTGCTCCACGACCTGTTGCTGTTGCTGCAAATCAATGGGAGCAACAATAATCATTTATTGAAAACGCCGAATGAGTGTGAGTTGCAGGTTTTATTAAGGGACCAGATGAATTCATCCCCCTGGCCTTGGCCATCCCCCTTCGGTACGAAGGGGGAATAAATCATCCGTGATGGTGACCGCCCGGCCCATGCACATGCCCATGCGCCAGTTCTTCCTCGGTGGCCGCCCGCACTTCAGTAATCTCGACGTCGAAGTTCAGCGTCATGCCGGCCAGGGGATGGTTGAGATCGATATCGGCCATGGAATGGCCGACCTTGACCACCAGCACCTGCCGCGGCCCCTGGTTGGTTTCCACGATCGCCATCATGCCCGGTTTCCAGGTCTTGGCGCCGTGCAGGTGTTTGAGCGAGATGCGTTGTATCGCGTCTTCCTGCCGGGGGCCGTAGGCGTCCTCGGGGGGAACGCTGATGCTGAAGCTGTCGCCCGCCTGCTTGCCGGTGATGGCCTTCTCCACGCCGGGGATCATGGCGCCGTGGCCGTGCAGGTATGTGACCGGCTCTTGTCCCTGCGAGGATTCCAGCAATTCGCCGCTCTCGTTCTTCAGGGTGTAATGGAAGCTGACTACGTCGTTGTCGCTGATACTCATTCTATTGCTCGTATGCGGTTTTAAAGCGGTTAAGTATTATGGCCGGGGACGCATTTGGCAAGTGTGACCCTGCAAATAGATTTTGCATCCCCCTGACCTTCGGGGGATGGAGTTCGGGGTTGCTGAGTCGTGAAAGGGAGTGCCTATGAGTTACATCCCTAGACTCGTAGGTTACTGGGTCGTGATGCAAATGTGCCAATAAGCCACATCCCTGGACTGGTTCCCCCTTCGACGCAAAGGGGGACAGGGTACATAGCGAAGTACACGACAGTGGTGGGAGATCGCTGCTACAATGCCCCGGTCTGTCATCGTCAGAGGGAGAACCGAAGTGTTCGACCAAAACGACCTGCTGCAGCTGGCCCGGACCAGCATGCCTTACGGTAAATATCAGGGTTGGCTGCTGATCGACCTGCCGGAACCCTACCTGCTCTGGTTCGCCGACAACGGCTTTCCGGAAGGACAACTGGGCCGCCTGCTGGCGCTGGCCCTCGAAATCAGGATCAACGGCCTGGAGTATCTGTTGAAACCCCTGAAATCCCCGCAACAAGCCGGTGAATCCGGCATGCACCTCGTTGAAAAATAACGGCTAGATAAAATCAAACCACAGCTGAGAGCACAGAGCGTTAACAACCCAATCTGAAACGCCCCGGATACTGTTTATTGCTTATAATCCCGCGGGATGCTTTATTCTTAACCCTTGTTCTCTGCGAGCTCTGTGCCCTCAGTGGTTGGTCTTAAATGCGGATTGTTTCCTTCGACGTCTTTCGCAGCCTGCACATAACCGGCGTGCACTACATCAAGCCCGAGAAATATCTCGAGCACCTCGATCTTGTGCGCGCCGCCGACTGGGTGCTGTTCCCCGAATACTGGCAGGTCAACAGCCTCTACTACGGCCTCAACTGCCGGATTTTTCCCAGCATCGCGAGTTACCACCTCGGGCACGACAAGGTGGAGATGACGCGCATATTCCAGACCGTATGTCCTCGGAATATCCCCCAAACCCAGGTCGAGGCCGGCACTCCCGAAGGCATCCGCGCCCTGCTGGAGCAGTTTGTGTTTCCCTTCGTGGCCAAGGACGTGCGCAGCAGCGAGGGTCGCGGTGTATACAAGATCGACAATGAACTGGACTGGCACCGTTACTGCCGGGGCCGCCAGGTATTGTATGCGCAGGAATATCTGCCGATCGACCGCGATCTGCGCCTGGTCGTGATCGGCGATCGCGTGGTCGCAAGTTACTGGCGGCTGCAGTCTCCCGACGGGTTCCACAACAACATTGCCGCCGGCGGCAGCTTGGATTTCGCGCCCGCGCCAGCGGCCGCGGTGGAACTGGTGGAGAGGTTGAGCCGCCAACTGGAAATCAATCACGCGGGCTTCGATGTCGCGATGGTAGGCGAGCAGCCCTATATACTGGAATTTAACCGCTTATTCGGTAACCACGGCCTGTCGGAGCAGGACATCCGGCCCGCTGAACTGATTTATCAATACCTGCTGCAACAGCACGCGAGTAAGTCTTAAAGCCTGGAGCCCCTGATTTTATTTTCCCCCTTCGTCCCGAAGGGGGAGAGGGGGATGCTTCTTCTGAGCAGCTCTGAGTTGTGATGTGGGGAGTGCTAATAGCGCTATCACCAGACACGTACCCCCTGGCCTTCCCGTTTTTACGCAGGGCTCTGCCCAGCGGCCTTCGGCATCCGCCTTCGCTTCGAAGGGGGAAAATAAATTTGGAGCCTCTGAGTTTTGATACGGGTGGGCCAATAAGCCACATCCCCGGATTGGGCTTCGCGTCGACCGACAGGTGATACATCCACTAAAGCCTCATTATCCAGGGCCGTTCGTCCTGGCCATCCCCTCGTTTCTATGCAGGACTGCGCCCAACGGGAGGAATTAAAGGGGGATGTGTTGTTACTGCTGCTCCGACTGCTGTTTCAGGTTATCCATTTGCTGCTGCATCGCCGTGTTCACCTGCTGTTCCACCTCCTGGATCTTGTTCTCGGCCGTATCCGATTCCAGAGCAGTGGTGGAGTTTTTGGCGTGCAGATATCCGACGATGGCCAGTGCGATCAAAATGCTTATCAAGAATAAACCGCGCATCGCAGTCTCCTTTAAGTGGCGGTGATGCGATGAGTCTAGCAGATCATTCTCTGATTGACAGGTAAACCCTGATCGATGAACGGCTGTCCATGACCGCCGGTCACTGATCGACGATAATCAGGCGGTTCGACAGCTCGTTTTCGTTGCGTCCGGCCGTGGCGGGCGCATGCCGGCTCAACAGCGCGCCGCAGGCCTCGATACAGGACAGGAAGCCCTGCAGCGTCTCGCCACGCTGTACGGCGGCGACAAAATCCGAAACCATGCTTTCCCACTGTTCCTGTTTTACTTTGGAGTTAATTCCGCGGTCGGCGATGATTTCGACGTAGCGTTCCGCTTCGGATACAAAAATCAGAACCCCGGTTTCGCCCCGCGTATGGTGCAGGTTGTTATCGAGAAACTGCCGGCGCGCCATGTTCGAGGCGCGCCAGTAGCGAACCGATTTTGGAATCAGCCGGATCGCCAGTGCCGGTATGCGCAACAGCAGCGCGGCTACAATGAACACCAGCAGCTGGATCAATGCGATGCTCTTTGCGTCCAGCCAGAACGGCGACAACAGTAGCAGCGTCGGCGTCAGCAAGGCTGGCAGCGCGGCCCACAGCAGCGGGATATAGTTGTAATGGTCGCTTTGCCCGGCCAGCACTGCCACCAGCTCGGCATCGGTATGCCGCTCCACCTCGGCGATCGCCTGCGCCACTTTGCGTTGTTGATCCGCATTCAAGAGCTTCATTTATATTCCCCCATTACCAACCACCCGAAGCACCGCCGCCCCCAAAGCTGCCGCCGCCCCCGCGAAAACCGCCGCCACCTCCGCCGCTGCGAAAACCACCGCCGCCACCGAAGATGGTCCTGCGCGAGCCTTTACGAATGTTTGCGAAAATTATGAAAAACACAAAGATAACCCAGAAGATAAAAAAGGGAATCATCGGCGGCTCTTCCCCTCTGGGCCGTTCTACATATGTCGATTGATCGCTGAACACCCCGGTGATTGCCGCTACGCCCTGTGTAATGCCGCCTTCAAAATCCCCTTTTTTGAAGTATGGCAGGATCACCGAGTGAATGATGTTCGCGCTGAGGGCATCGGTCAGTTGCCCTTCCAACCCATACCCGACGTCGATGCGCACCTTGCGTTCCGCTTTCGCGACCAGAAGTACGACGCCGTTGTCCTTGCCTTTTTGTCCGATGCCCCAGTGACGCCCGAGCTGGTAACCGAAGTCCTCGATGGTATAGCCTTGCAGATCGGGCAGTGTGACCACGACAAGCTGATTCGTGGTGGCCTGTTCGAGGGCGGCCAGTTGTTCCGTCAGCGCCTGTTCCGTCGCCGGGCTCAGCATGCCGGCGTTATCCACCACGCGGCCGGTTAACTCGGGGAACTCGATGGCCGCGGCGCAGAACAGCGGGAGCAGTGCAAATAAACCGATAAGGCGGCGCCGCATACGCATTAATGTAAACAACCGTTCAGAAGTTTGAATTTTCATGGTCTCTTACCGGAGATTAGAGGTCCATTGCCAGCGCCGCCTTATTAAATACAGCAGCAGAACCGGCAACGACACCAGGCAGGCAATAATCGGAATCCACAGCAAATTATTTACACGGGGAAGGAAGTGATCGGCGGGAAACGGGCCATATTCGCCGCGCACCGTGCTGATAATCGCCGCCACGCCTTCAATAATCCCGGCTTCAAAATTTCCCCGGTTGAACTGCGGCACGATCACATTGCGTGCGATGTCTGTAGCCCTGATGTCGGTCAGCGCGCCTTCCAGGCCGTAGCCGACTGCGATACGGACCCTGCTTTCCGTCGGGGTGATCACTACCAGCAGCACCACGCCGTTATTTCTGTCTTTCTGGCCGACGCCCCAGTGCCGACCGAGCTGGTAAGCGAAGTCCTCGATGGGATAGCCCTGCAGATCGGACAGTATCACGACAACAATCTGGTTGGTAGTCTCCTGCTCATGCGCGATCAGTCGCGAGGCCAGCAGTTCCATCGTATCAGGGCTCAGCACGCCGACGTAATCGCTCACCCAGGCCGGCGGGGGAAACTTAATCTCCGCCGCGCACAATGCGGGCAGCAGCAGAACGGCAGCCCCCATGCCGCGCAGCGCCATCATCAGAATTTAACCTGGGGCGCCTGTTCGGCATTAGGCGAGGTCGACTTGAAACTCTCGCGCAGCGGCAGCTCACTGTAGAGCAGGCTATGCCAGATGCGGCCGGGGAAGGTGCGGATTTCCGTGTTATAGCGCGCCACCGCTTCGATATAGTCGCGTCGTGCGACGGAGATCCGGTTTTCAGAGCCCTCGAGTTGCGACTGCAAGGCCAGGAAATTCTGGTTGGCCTTCAGATCCGGATAACGTTCGACCACCACCATCAGCCGGCTGAGTGCACTGCTGAGTTCCCCCTGCGCGGCTTCGAAGCGCGCCATGGCTTGCGGGTCGCTCAGTGAGGCGGCATCCAGTTGCACCGAGGTGGCCTTGGCGCGGGCTTCCATCACCGCCTGCAGGGTTTCACTTTCATGCCTGGCGTATCCCTTGACCGTTTCCACCAGGTTCGGAATCAGGTCCGCGCGGCGCTGATACTGGTTTTCCACCTGTCCCCAGCTGGCTTTCACCTGTTCATCGTAGGTGGGAATATTATTGATGCCGCAACCGCCGAGCAGCAGTAACACGGGTACGATGCTCCCCAAATATTTAACAAGCTTCATAAAGGCCCCTTGTCGAGAAAATACGTGGCCGGATGGCCGCGATGGAGATTCATAGTAGAGCGCATAAGGGCCTATATCAAGATGCAACCACTAAGGAACAGCTGTGCCGCTATTTTCAAAGGCCTTAAGTGTTTGAAAATGAAGCAAAGTAAAAGTCTGTTTTTTGCTTTGCTCTGAGAATTCATGGATGCATTATTCAGGGATTCCTTAAATATAGTCCTGATACGCAAATCGCACGGTTCCTTCGCAGCGGAATCGACGGGATTGAAATCGTACAGGCCGGACCGCATATTGAGGGCATGAACGATACTCTACACATTACCTGTCCGTCCTGCGGTTCCATCAACCGCGTACAATCCGAACGCATCAGCGACGGCCCGAAATGCGGCCAGTGCAAGCAGGCGCTTTTTAACGGCAAACCGCTGGAACTGAAAGGCGGCGCGCTCGACACCGTATTGAATCATACCGGCGTTCCCGTGCTCGTCGATTGCTGGGCGCCCTGGTGCGCGCCTTGCCGGGCCTTCGCGCCCGTGTTCGAACAGGCGGCGCGGCAGCTGGAGCCGAAGCTGCGCCTGGCCAAACTCAATACCGAAGCGGAGCCGGACGTCGCCGCACGCTGGGGCATCCGCAGTATTCCTACGCTGATCCTGTTCAAGGGCGGCCAGGAAGCGCAGCGCGTGTCGGGAGCCTTGCCGATGCCGCAGCTGATGCAATGGCTAAAACAAACCGGAACAATTTAAAGCTATAACCCATAACCCCGAGAAAACAAACCAGGATCTCTCGCAGGGAACAGGTCAAGAAGGATTCATAGTCGTCTTTAGTACGAATTTGTTTCCACTGCGTTTCTCCGCGTTACTGCGTAACCGGGAGAAATTTTCTCTTACAGGCGAGTTTTATCAGCCCGTGAAGACAAAACCAGGATCTCTCGCGGGGACGCCGGGACGCAGAGTACGTCGAGAATTAACAGGTCGAGCAAGATTTATAAACGTCTTTGGAATGGATAATTTTTTCCACCGCGTTTCTCCGCGTCCCGGCGTCCCTGCGAGAGGTCTTCTTATTCTTTAATTACCCGGTTTTGTAAAACTTTCAATACATTAGCGCCGCCCCATTGAAAAACGCCCGTTAAATCGAACAGCTTCGATTTTCTGCGGGCATATATATTGCCAGTCTCCTCTATCGTTCATCAAAAGCGGTAGAGCCGATATGGAAGAAGTAAGTGATTTCCTGATCACCCGCCTTGCGGGATGGGGCGTCAGGCGTATCTATGGTTATCCCGGGGACGGGATCAACGGCATCATGGGCGCGCTGGATCGCCATTCCGACAAGATCGAATTTATCCAGGTGCGCCATGAAGAAAGCGCGGCCTTCATGGCCTGCGCACACGCGAAGTTCACCGGCGAGGTCGGTGTCTGCCTCGCGACTTCGGGTCCGGGCGCCATCCACCTGCTGAACGGACTGTACGACGCGAAGCTGGATAACCAGCCCGTGGTGGCCATCGTCGGGCAATCGGCGCGCATGGCGATCGGCGGCGACTTCCAGCAGGAAGTGGATCTGATCTCACTGTTCAAGGACGTGGCGCACGAATACGTGCACATGGTGACAGTGCCGGAACAGATGCGGCACGCCGTCGACCGTTCGATGCGCATCGCGCAAAACCAGCGCTGCGTGACCTGCATCATCGTTCCGAACGACGTGCAGGAACTGAAGGCGGTGGAAGTGCCGCCGCGCAAGCACGGCAGCATCCACAGCGGCGCCGGCTACAGCAGGGCGCGCATAGTGCCGGCGGACGAGGAACTGGACCGCGCGGCGGAGGTGCTCAATTCCGGCAGGAAAGTTGCGATACTGGTCGGCGCCGGCGCCCTGCAGGCGACCGATGAAGTGCTCGAAGTCGCCGAGAGGCTGGGCGCGGGCATCGCCAAGGCCCTGCTCGGCAAGGCGGCGGTGCCCGACGATCTGCCGTACGTCACCGGTTCGATCGGTCTGCTCGGCACCAATCCCAGTTGGGAACTGATGGAAAACTGCGACACCCTGCTGATGGTCGGCTCCAGCTTTCCGTATTCGGAGTTCCTGCCGCGGGAAGAGCAGGCGCGGGGCGTACAGATCGATATCGACGGGCGCAAATTGAGCCTGCGCTATCCGATGGAGGTCAACCTCGAAGGCGACGCGCGCCTGACACTGCGCGAGTTGTTGCCGCGGTTGCACTATAAGAAGGACCGCGGCTGGCGCGGGCAGATCGAACGCAACGTGAGCGAGTGGTGGCAGACGCTGGAAAAAAGGGCGCACGGCCCGGCGCAGCCGATCAACCCGCAACAAGTCTTCTGGGAGCTGTCGCCGCAGCTGCCGGACAACTGCATACTGACCGCGGATTCGGGAACGGTCGCGTTCTGGTACGCACGCGACCTGAAAATGCGCAAAGGCATGAAAGCCACGCTCTCGGGCAGTCTTGCCACGATGGGTCCGGCGGTTCCCTACGCCATCGCGGCCAAGTTCGCCTACCCGGAACGTCCGGTCATCGCGCTCGCCGGCGACGGCGCGATGCAGATGATCGGCAACAGCGAACTGGTCAGCATCAAGAAATACTGGAAGCGCTGGGAAAATCCACAACTCATCATCGTGGTGCTGAACAACGGCGATCTCAACATGGTCACCTGGGAACAGCGCGTCATGGGAGGCGATCCCAAGTTCGAGGATTCGCAGAACCTGCCCGATTTTCCGTATGCCGCTTATGCCGAATTGATCGGTCTCAAAGGCATTGAAGTGAGCGATCCAAAACAGGTGCAGAACGCCTGGGATCTGGCATTGCGCGCGGACAAGCCGGTGGTCGTTGAATTCCATACCGATCCGGCTGTGCCGCCATTGCCGCCGCACATGAAGCTGGAGCAGGTCAGGGGATATCTGAAGGCGCTGTGGAAAGGGGATCCGGAAGCGGGCCGCGTCGTAAAGGCCTCGGCCCGAGAAATCGTTAAATAAGCGAAATCGTGAAATAAACGAAGTTTCGAAATAAGCATACTGCGACCACAGTGATTTATGCCGGAAGCGGCCATCCAGTCCATCGATGTCAGCGCCTATTCCATTCCGACGGATGCTCCGGAATCGGACGGGACGATCGAATGGAACGCGACCGGGCTGGTGGTGGTGAAGATTTCCGGAGCCGGAGCCAGCGGCACCGGCTACAGTTATGCCGATAAGTCCGCGGCCGGCATCGTGAAGAATTCCCTTGAGCCCGTGCTGCTGCGGAGGGATGTTTTCGATATCCCGGCGTTGTGGCTGTCGATGCTGCAAGCCGTGCGTAATATCGGGCGCACGGGTATCGCGTCGATGGCCATCGCTGCGGCCGATATCGCACTCTGGGATTTAAAGGCGCGGCTGCTGCAACTGCCGCTGGTAAGTCTTTTGGGGCGCGTGCGCGAGCGGATCCCGATTTACGGCAGTGGCGGATTCACTTCATATTCCGAAAAGACGCTGTGCGGACAGCTCGCGGGCTGGGCGGATTCCGGCATACGCATGGTGAAAATGAAAATCGGGCGCGAGCCCGCGCGGGATCCGGAGCGCGTGCGCGCGGTCCGCGACGCCTTGCCGCCGGGGGTCGAGCTGTTCGTCGACGCCAACGGCGCCTATATGCGCCGCCAGGCGCGTCGCATGGCGGAAGCCTTTGCCGATAGCGACGTGCGCTGGTATGAAGAGCCGGTCTCCTCCGACGATCTGGAAGGTTTGCGTTGGCTGCGCGATCATTGCCCGCCGGCGATGGCAATCGCCGCCGGCGAATACGGGCCGGACCTGCATTATTTCCGGCGCATGCTGGAAGCGGGCGCGGTCGATTATCTCATGCCGGATGTTACGCGCTGCGCCGGCATCAGCGGGTATCTGGAAATCGCCGCGCTGGCGCGGGCTTTCGACACGCCGGTTTCATCGCATTGCGCGCCCAACCTCAGCGTTCACGTCGGTTGCGCCCTTTCCATCCAGCGGCATCTGGAATATTTTCACGACCATGCCCGCATCGAGCAACGCTTGTTCGAGGGTGCGCTGCGGCCGAATGACGGTTGTCTTGCACCGGATCTGACCCGGCCCGGCCTGGGGTTGGAATTCAAATATCAGGACGCTGCCCGCCATGCCGTTTGACAAGCATGCGGCAAGTCTCTATGACGAGCGCGTCATACCCGAGGTTATTCGCCGCCTGCAGGAAGGCACCACCGCGGAGGTTTGCTTCGACGAAGGCAGCCGCGCTTTATATGCGGCCGACGCGTCGAACTACCGCCAGGTGCCGATCGGCGTCGTTATACCGAAGACCGTGGAGGATGTCGTCGCCGCAGTCGCAATCTGCCGCGAATACCGGCTGCCGGTGCTGTCGCGCGGGGGCGGCACTAGCCTTGCGGGGCAGTGCTGCAATGTGGCGGTCGTCCTCGACATGACCAAATATCTGCACAAGATCATATCTCTCGATGCCGAGGCCAGGACGGCGGTCGTCGAGCCCGGGACAGTGCTGGACCGGCTGCGCGAACGCGCGGAAGAACATCACCTCACATTCGCCCCCGATCCCTCGACGCACAGCCACAACACGCTCGGCGGCATGATCGGCAACAATTCTTGCGGCGTGCATTCGATCATGGGCGGCCGCACTTCCGAAAACGTGATCGAGCTGGACGTCCTCACCTATGACGGCCTGCGCATGACCGTGGGTCCGACTTCGGAAGCCGAACTCGAAGGCATCATAAACGCCGGCGGCCGCCGCGGCGAGATTTACGCGGGGCTGCGCGCCTTGCGCGACCGCTACGCGAGGCTTATCCGCGAACGCATGCCGAATATTCCGCGGCGTGTGTCCGGCTTCAGCCTGGACGAGCTGTTCGACGAGAACGGCTTTAATGTCGCCCGCGCGCTGGTGGGAACCGAAGGCGCCTGCGTCATCGTGCTGCGGGCGAAACTGCGCCTGGTCGACAGTCCGCCGGCGCGCGCGCTCGCGGTGCTGGGATATCCCGACGTGTTCGTCGCCTGCGATCATGTGCCGGCGGTGATGAGTCATCAACCGACGGCGCTGGAAGGCATGGACCGCGCGCTCGCGGACGATATCCGAAAAAGCCATCTGCATGAAAGCGAACTATCGATGCTGCCCGCGGGCGACGGCTGGCTGGTGGTCGAATTCGGCGGCGCGACCGCGGAGGAAGCCTGCGCCCGGGCCGAACGCGCGGTGCGGGAGTTGCAGGACCATGACAAGGGCATCAGCGGCGCCGTCGTCTACAAAAACCGCGCCGATGTGAAGAAAATCTGGGAAGTTCGTAAGTCCGCGCTGGGCGTGACGGCGCATCCATCGGGGCGGTTGCCCACTTGGTCCGGCTGGGAAGATGCCGCGGTGCCGCCCGCGCGGCTCGGCGAATACCTGCGACAGTTCCGGAAACTGCTGGATCGTTACGGCTACCAGGGCGATTTATACGGGCATTTCGGCCAGGGATGCGTGCATGTGAGCATCAGTTTCGACCTGGATTCGGAAGCAGGGATCGCGCGCTACCGGAAATTCGCGCGTGAGGCGGCATCCCTGGTCGTTGCCTGCGGAGGCTCCTTGTCCGGCGAGCACGGCGACGGCCAGTCCCGCGGCGAACTGATGAACATAATGTACGGCGAGGATATGATCGAGGCCTTCCGCAAATTTAAAAGCCTGTGGGACCCGGACTGGAAAATGAATCCCGGCAAGGTGGTCGATCCTTATCCGATGGACGCCGACCTGCGCATCAAAGGCATGACCGGCTCCCATCAGAAGGTCGTGACTTTTTTCAAATATCCCGCGGACGCGGGGAATTTCAACCAGGCGCTGTTACGCTGCGTCGGTGTCGGCGAGTGTCGCAAGACCGAAGCGGGCACGATGTGCCCCAGCTACATGGCGACCCGCGATGAAAAGCATTCCACCCGCGGGCGCGCCCACCTGCTGTTCGAAATGCTCAAGGGCGAAGTGATCAAGGAAGGATGGGAAAGCGAGAGCGTGAAGGAGGCGCTGGATTTGTGTCTGAGCTGCAAGGGCTGCAAACACGAGTGCCCGGTCAACGTCGACATGGCGACGTACAAGGCGGAGTTTTTCCATCACTATTACCGGCGCAGGCGCAGGCCGCTGAAAGCCCGGTTATTCGGCCATATCGACCGCTGGGCGGCGCTGGGGACAAAGTTTCCCGGCCCGGTCAATTCCCTTTTGCATGGCGGGATTACCGGGCGCCTGGCGAAGCAGATCGCGGGTATTGCGCCGGAGCGGGAGCTGCCCCGACTGGCGGCGCCCGGCTTCAGGGCCTGGTACGCGCACCGCAAGCCGGCCGATTCCAGACATGAAGTCATGCTGTGGGCGGATACCTTCAACAATTATTTCACCCCCTGGGTGGCGCAGGCCGCGGTCGAAGTGCTGGAAGCCTGCGGTTACCGCGTGCGACTGCCGCCCGAACGGTTGTGCTGCGGCCGTCCGCTGTACGAATTCGGTTTCCTCGAAGAGGCCCGGGAACGGTTGCGCCGCATCATGCAGGTCCTGGAGGAACCGCTGCGGCAAGGTATGCCCATCGTCGCGCTGGAGCCCGCTTGTACCTCGGTGTTTCGCCACGAACTGCAAGAGTTGTTTCCGGGCGACGAAGTGGCCTTGCAGCTGCGCCGCAACACCTGTCACTTCGGAGAATTCATGAGCCGGCAGGCGCGGCTGCCAAAACTGCGCCGCAAGGCGCTGCTGCATATGCATTGCCATCACAAGGCTGTGCTCGGAACCGAGGCTGACCGCGCCCTGATCGGGGCCGTGGGGCTGGACTGCGAAATTCCGGACACCGGTTGCTGCGGCATGGCCGGCTCCTTCGGTTACGAGCGTGAAAAATACGTTGTATCCATCGCCGCGGGCGAACGCAGGCTGCTACCGCGCGTGCGGCTCTGCGACGCGGATACCTTGATCATCGCCGACGGTTTCAGCTGCCGCGAGCAGATCCGGCAGGCCACGGGCCGTCAGGCCATGCATATGGCCGAGGTCATGCAAATGGCATGGCGGCAGGATTTTTAATGAAGCCGCAGGAGGCGGAGACGAACATGGAGGAATCGATCGGTAAAAAAGTCTGGGCGATCGCGGAAGGCTATATCCCCGGCTCCAGCCACGGACCGGCCCCCGCGTTAACCAGCCATGAAACCGCCTGCATTCTGAACTGCAACCGGCAGGATGCGCATGTTGAAATCACCGTCTATTTTTCCGACCGGGCGTCCGCCGGCCCTTATCTGTTGACGGTTCCCGCGCAGCGTACATTGCATCTTCGGTTCAACGAACTGAGGGATCCGGAGCGGATACCGCGCGAGACCGACTTCGCCAGTGTGTTCCGCTCCGACGTACCGATTGTGGTGCAGCATACACGACTGGATTCGCGCCAGGCGGAGTTGGCACTGATCAGCACCCTCGCCTTCCCCACTGCTTAGACAAAAAATTATCTCTCGCAGAGTGCGCAAAGGCGCTGCAGCATGAATAAAGTTCGCGAAGAAGCTGAGAAGCCCGCAAAGATAACCCGTGGACGGATAGAACCGCGCGCATTACATAGCGACCACTGCATACCCTGCGCACAAGTCGTTTGACTGCAGCGTCTCTGCGTACTCCGCGAGAGGTTTTCTTTTATTCGCGAACTTGTTACCAGGGGAGTGCTTCGCCGCTGGAGTGGCGGAAGCTGCCGGTGGTTTTGAGATCAATCTCGTCGATGCGCTGCGCGAGGCGTTTGGCGGCGGTTGCGGGCGGTATGTCGCCGGCGAAATCCACCATGCGCGTCTGCACAAATCCGGGGTGGAGTATCGCCACCGCGATGCCGCGCCCGCGCAAATCCACCGCCAGGGATTTCCCCGCCGCGTTCAAGGCGGCCTTGGACATGCGATACCCGTAGTAGCCGCCGGAACCATTGTCGGCGATGGAACCCATGCGGCTGGTGATAAGCGCGATTTTCGAGCCTTTTCCCAGGTTATCGAGCAAGGCCTCGGTGATATGCAGCGGCCCCAGCGCGTTGACCTCGAATTGGCGCTGCAGCATCTGATAATCGAGCCTGCCCAGGCGGTCGTCCTCGAAGATGCCCGCGTTGTTGATCAGAATGTCGACGGCTACGCCTTTTAATTTCCTGGCCGCTGTCTGTGCGGAAGGGGCGTCGGCGACATCCACGCCGTCGATGACGCGCGCGCCGCTGGCGTCGAGTTCAGCGGAGGTCTCGCGGCACAAGCCGATGACTTCGCAGCCGCGCCGCAGGTATTCACGGACCAGCTCAAGCCCTATGCCCCGGTTCGCGCCGGTAATGACCACAGTCTGTTTCATATAATCTCCTTGATTTTTTTGCGCGGAGTTCGCTGGATTAAAGATAAGACCTCTCGCAGAGTTCGCAGAGGCGCTGAAGTAAGAAAAATGTTCGCGAAGAAATCCCAGAGCTCGCAAAGACAGCCCGCGGACGATCGAACTGCGTACATTACATCGCGGCCTCCACCATCCCCTTGTGGGCATGTCTTTTGACTACAGCGTCTCTGCGAACTCTGCGAGAAATCTTTTTATTCCCATTGGGCGCTGACGAGCAGCCATTCGCCATCGTGCAATTCCCAATCGCCGGTGACATCGATCAGCTCGCCGTTCCGCGGCAGCAGGCCTTCGGCCCCGGTGACAATGACGACCGCTTCCATGCGCGCGGTTACAGGGTTATATTCGTTAACCGAAATATCCAGACGCGTGATGGTCACCGTGACATGTTTGTGCTGCAGAAATTGCGCCGCCAACAGGCGTCGCAGGTCCCGCTTGTCGGTGCCGAAGGAGCCGGTGAAGTGTTCCGCTAGATACCCGACCGCCGCTCCGGCTTCCCTGGCTTCCACCGCCTCCTGCATGTAAGCGATATTGGCGCGTATCGCCGCCTCGGGATCCGAAGTTCCGCAGGAGGCCAGCAGTAACAGAACGCAAAGCAGCCGGGTATTTTTCGCAAACGCCATAACGGTGATCCTTGTCCGCAAATTCAGAATGAGTATATATAGCAGGAATTCGATGTTCAAAGACCGGGGTAAAGAAATCAGGGATCTCTCACAAGGGCCGGGACTCGGGGATTCGCCGGGGAAATCCGGGTCGGAGCTTTTCAATGTATAATCACGGCGTTCTCTGCGTCTCCGCGTCACCGCGAGAGATGATTTTTCGCCGGGAAGAGAAAAAATCCAAAGCCCTGATCGCCGGGGTCTTATTTAACACTCATATTCTTTAAAAGATGGAGCAGGCCAATGAATACTATCCGTCTCGGCAGGATCGGGGGCATACCGGTGGACCTGGATGCCTCCTGGTTCCTGATTTTTATCCTGCTGAGCTGGATGCTGGCGACGAGTTCGTACCCTGCCATGTTCACCGGCTGGCCCGCGCCGCTGTACTGGCTGATGGGAGCCGTGACGGCTCTGGGGTTGTTCCTCAGCGTGCTGCTGCACGAACTGGGGCATTCGCTGGTGGCATTCCATTATAAGGTGCCGGTGCATGGGATCACCCTGTTCCTGTTCGGCGGCGTCGCGCGCCTCGGCGGCGAGCCGCCGCATCCGCTCGCCGAATTTCTGATTGCGATCGGCGGGCCTCTGGTCAGTCTGGCGCTGGGGCTCCTTTTTCTCGGTATCCAGCCGTTGACGGAATCGAGCGAGCCGCTGCAGGGCCTGATAAGTCATCTCGGTTACATCAATCTGTCATTACTGGTGTTCAATCTGATCCCCGGGTACCCGCTGGACGGCGGACGCGTATTGCGCGCATTGCTGTGGGTATTCACCCGAAATCTGGGTCGCGCCACCGTCTACGCCGCCCAGGCCGGACGCGTCACCGCCGCGCTCTTTATCGGCTACGGCCTGTGGAGGCTGCTGAGCGGACACAACGGCGGCGCCTGGACCATGCTGATCGGATGGTTCCTGTACTCGATTGCAACGCGGACGGTAATGGCGGCGCGCGTCGATAAATAATTTTTGTGGTTTTGCGATCAGATTCCGTTAAGAAATGTTGCGGAACAAACTGTAGATTCTGCTGTTGGCGGATTTTTGCTCCTGCAAAATCTGCATTTCCACCATCCCTCGCGGTCGCTTGCCGTTCTCTGTCCCGTAGCCGCAGGTGCATTGTACGCGCCACGATTTATCCAATAGCCTAAACACCGTCACGCCTGAAAGCGCGTTGCTTTCCCCCTTTCTTTTCGCAAGAAAAAGACAAAATCGCCGGGAGCGATTTTATGAGCTACATCCTTGTAGCTCACCTGCTACAGGCCAGCTACGCTGTTCAAAACTGCCCCCGGCGGTTTTGTGAACCGCGTAGCAGGCTCCGCAGGGGCGGCGAAACTCTTAAGAGTTATTCAGTATTAATCCGTTAATCAAAAATTATCGCCCCCAGCACAAACCCCGCCGCGAAATCCTCGAAATGCCAGTGAGGGCAATACCGGCCGTGCACGTGGCCGCGTTCGATAAAGCCGTAGCCAGGGAAGTAAAAGCCGGAGGTGTTGTAATAGTAGTGATAGTTGTTGTAGTAGCGATGGCGGTAATCGTAGTGATGCCCGTAGTGATAGTCGCGCCAGTAACCCCGCCCCTGCCAGGAGCGATGGTCGGCGCCCCGGTCGCGGTCGTGATACCCGTGGTTTTCATGGCCGTGTCCGTCCCGATCGCGACGGGCCCGCTGCCAGTCTCCGTGCCCATGTCCGTGTGCGTTCCAGTCATCCCCGTGGCCGCGCTCGTGCTGCCGTTCGACCCTGTCGCGGGCCTGATGATGCGGGCGCGTTCCCCGCGTCGACTCTCCGGCCATCGCGGTTCCCGCGAGCGTCAGTAGCAGCAGGATTGTCAATGCAGAGACCGTTCTGTCGTTGCGCATAAGATGCTCCTTGATCCAAAGGACTTGTCGATCCTACCAGTCTAGAAAAGTCATGCTGAACGGAAGCTGAATAGAAACTGAACCAACGCAAAGTGTGAAAGGCTTCGCAATCCGCTTTCAGGCTGCGTTCAGCAAGCCGGGGCTAAGCTTTGACCATCGGATGAGTTATTCAGAGCGTTTTCAGGTTCAACCACAAGGAGACTGCGTCATGTGCAAATTCAAGATCACGACTGTTTCAATAATGGCTGTAATGGCGGCTGCCGTGTCCTCCGCCGCATTCGCAACCCACGATGGATACACCGACTATGCGCGCGTAGTGGCGGCGCAACCGGTATACGAGCGCGTCGCGCACAGCATTCCCCATGAGGAGTGCAGGGTCGAGCAGGTGCGTTACGAATACCCGGCCGACTCCCGGCCTTCCGCGACCGGTACCCTGTTCGGCACCATGCTCGGCGCCGCGGTGGGGCACCAGATCGGGCACGATAAGGACGGCAAAAGGGTCGGCCGCGTCGCGGGAGCCCTGCTGGGCGCGTCCATCGGTCACGATATCTCCCGCCGCTCCGCTGCGCCCTCGCGGGTCGAATACCGCGAAGAAGAGCGCTGCGATACCAGCTATTCGACGCAGTATGAGCATGAGGTGGTCGGCTATGATGTCACCTATGTATATAATGGTAAGATGTATCACACCCGCATGGACCGCGACCCGGGTTCGGAAATAAAAGTCGCGGTGGACGTGCGGCCTTACGCCTACTAACGGAGCCCGATGATCCTGCCGGCCCAAACAAAGTTCAAACGCGCGCGCGCAAATTGCCGCGCGCTGTTGTTTTGCGTTGTGACCGGCGTACTTGCCGCCACGGCGCCGCTGCCCGCACAGGCGGGGCACGGCAACCAGCACCGCCAGGAGCGCGCCGAAGGCGGGGCGCGCCAACATGACCGGAGTGACGCGGGCGGTGCAGCCCGCGCGGCGGCGACCGCCGAGAGCCGCTACGGCGGTACGGTGCTGAAGGTCGACCGGCAGGGAGATGGTTACAGCGTGCGTATACTCTTGCCGGACGGTACCGTAAAAAACGTCACCGTCGAAGCGGGCGACTGACGGGGCTGCGTCGATGCGCCTGCTGCTGGTCGAAGATGAAGCCGCCTTGCGCAGGCAACTGGCCGAATTCCTCGGCGCCCAGGGTTACGTGGTCGATGCCGCCGCCGACGGCAAGGAAGGCCTGTTCCTGGGGCGCGAATATTCCTACGATCTCGCGGTTATCGACCTGGGGCTGCCCGGCCTTGGCGGCATGGAATTGATCCGCGAACTGCGCAAGCAGAACAAATCCTTCCCGGTACTGATCCTGACCGCGCGCGCCGGCTGGCAGGACAAGGTCGAGGGCCTCGAATCCGGCGCCGACGACTATCTGGTGAAACCTTTCCACAACGAGGAATTGCGCGCACGCCTGAACGCGCTGCTGCGGCGCGCCGGCGGGCATGCCACGCCGCAACTGCGATTCGGCCACATCGTGATCGATACCGCGGCGCGGCGCGTGATATGCCATGGCGCTCCGCTCGAACTCACGGGTTACGAGTACAACACCCTCGAGTACCTGGCGCACCGGGCGGGCCGCATTGTGTCGAAAATCGAACTGACCGAGCACCTTTACGACCAGGACTTCGACCGCGACAGTAATGTAATCGAAGTCTTCATCGGTCGCCTGCGCAAGAAGCTGGATCCGGAAGGCGCCTTGAACCCCATCGCCACCGTGCGCGGGCAGGGTTACCGGTTCTTGCTGCAGCCGGATAAGGGAAGCTAAGAATTTCTCGCAGGGACGCCGGGACTCGAGGAATTATAGTTATTTAATTTTATTTCCCCGCGTTCGCTGCGTCCCGGCGTCTCCGCGAGAGATAATTTTCTTTAAGGTTTTGCATGAAAAAAATATGTCGCTGAAACCGGGATCATTGTCCGCCCGTCTGCTGCTGGCATCCGCGCTGGTGCTGCCGCTGTTCCTCGGCCTCTCCGCGTACCTGCTGGACCTGGCGTACCAGCGCAGCCTGCTGGCCGGAGAGCGCGAGCGCCTGAACGCCGACGTTTACCTGCTGCTGGCCGCAGCCGAGCTGCGTGATGACGGACTGGTTCTGCCCGGCATTCTGGCCGAACCCCGCTTCAGCGACCAGAATTCGGGGCTATACGGGTTTGTGTATGACGCGGCGGGCGCGGAAGTCTGGCGCTCGGGTTCCGCCGCCCTGCTGGCGCCGCCGGCGCAGCCTCTTCCGCTGCGGCCCGGCGCCGCGGAGTTCGCCGAAGCCGCGCTCGATAACGGAAACTTTTACCGCTTCGATTACGACATCGCCTGGGAAACCGAGAACGGAACGCGCCGTCCTTACCGGTTCAGCGTATTGCACTCGCGAGCGGAAGCCACGGCCGAGCTTAGCGCCTGGCGCAGCCAGTTATGGCGCCTGCTCGGCGGCCTCGCGCTGTTTCTGCTGGCGGCGCAAGCCCTGATCATGCGCTGGGGGTTGCGCCCGCTGCAGGTGCTGGCCACGCAGTTGCGCGCGGTGGAAGAGGGCATGGCCCAGACCGTGGAGGGCGATTATCCCCGTGAAGTACAGCCCGTGATCGCCAATCTGAATCGCGTGCTCCGCAGCGAGCGCGCGCAGCGCGAGCGCTATCGCGACACTCTGGCGGATCTGGCGCACAGCCTGAAGACGCCGCTTGCGGTCTTGCGCGGCTCCGGCGCCGGGACGGCCGATGCCGATGAACAGATCAAGCGCATGGATCAGATCATCGGCCATCATCTGCAACGCGCCGCCGCCCGCGCGCGGCAACCGCGTATCGACAAACCTGTGCCGGTCTTCACGGTGGCGGAACGCCTGGTTGCGGCCCTGAAAAAAGTCTATGCCGGCAAGAGCGTGCGCTTCACGGCGACGGTACGGCAAGACGTCTTTTTCAATGGCGCCGAGCCGGATCTGATGGAGTTGCTGGGCAACATACTGGAAAACGCCTTCAAGTACGGCCGAAGCCGCGTAAGCCTGGCCGCCACGGTCGAGGGCGCTGCACTCGTCATCGCCGTGGCGGACGACGGTCCGGGTGTCCCCGCGGATAGGGAACGGGAAATTTTGCAACGCGGCGCGCGCGCCGATACCGCGCAACCCGGCCACGGCATCGGGCTCGCCGTCGCTGTCGATATCATCAGCGCCTACCGCGGCAGCCTTGCCGTCGGCCGCTCATCGGAACTCGGCGGCGCCGAATTCAAAATAATTTTACCTTTATAGTTTTATCCCGTCGGTCGTGGGGCAGAGGAATAAAGTTTTAAATATTTCTCTCACGGAGGCACGGAGAACGCGGAGTTAAAAAATAAAAACAGGCTGTTAATTGATAACCTCTGTGTTTCCCGTGCCTCCGTGAGAAATATTCTTCACATGGCTGTGAACATTTTGATGCCGGTGAGGAACATCTGCACCGCGACCAGCGTCAGCAGCATGCCCATCAGCCGCTCCATTGCGGTCAGGCCTTTGGGGCCCATCCACGCGGCGAGCTTGTCGATGCCCGCGTAAAGGATCGTCGCCGCCGCCACCCACGCTATCAGGATGGCCAGCAGCCAGTCCATCCAGCGTTCCGGCTCGCGGCTGCTGAGCAGCAGGATGGTGGCGAGCGCCGAAGGCCCGGCCACGAAGGGGATGGCCAGCGGGAAGATAAAGGGCTCGTCCTCGATCTCTTCGTAGAGTCCCCGCGGCGGGGGGAAGATCATCCTCACGGCGATCAGGAACAGGATGATGCCGCCTGCGATGGATAGCGAAGGGTCGGAGATCCCCAGCACTTCCAGCAGATAGCGGCCGACAAACAGGAATCCCATCATGGCCGCGAGCGCGATCAGCAGCTCGCGCAGGATGATTTTCTTATGCCGCCTGGGCTCGATCTTTTTCAGCGCGGCCAGGAAGAACGGGATATTGGCGAGCGGATCGATAACCAGAAACAGCAGCAGCGCCGCTGAAGAAACTGTCATGGCTTGTTCCATGCGCGTCTCGCCGTCAGGGGATGCAGTTAAAGCAGGTCCAGTTCAATTTCAGCATACCCGTGTTGTCGGCATAGGCCTTGTCCGTCCTGAAATCATTTATCAGGAACATGACTTGCTCCTGCGGCCCCAGCTCGATGGTACTTTTTACGCCGACGAATTCGAGTGCGCCGCCGGCGAGGCGTTGCATGACCAGGCCACCCACCGGCGCGCCTGGAAGTATGTAGCGTTCATCCGCGGTTTCACCGCCGCCGTTGGCGTCCGTGATGCTGTCGGGTTGATCGGTCGTGCTCCAGCGCCCCTCGGCCGCGAACTCCATGGTTACGGGGAATTTCATGTAATTCTGGAACGGGGTGCCGATGGAATTGTAGGCCGGAACGCTGATATCGCCGGTGAGCAGCTCCTTGGGCGGCGCCGGAGGCTCGGGGCGTAGCGCCGCGTATACCATCAGCATGATACCAAGCGCGAAAGTCGCCCACAGACCGCGGTTCATCCGGACCGAGGGTCGCCGGAATACCACAAAACCGATGGCGGCGGAGACGATCAGCACGAAAGCTATCAGAGCGGAGGGGCTGGCGAGCAGTTTGTCGATCATGGGGTGACGCTCCCTTTATTTTTAAAGGAGCATAGCATGGCTGAGAAGGTCTGTATTAATAAGGATAAACACGGCAAGAAAGAATATCTCTCGCCAAGCCGCCAAGAACGCGAAGTTAAAATTCTTAATAACTTGGCGTCTTTGCGACTTGGCGAGCAATAGATTTATAAAAGTCCAGGCAACATCGCGCCTTAATTGACCGCCCGAATTTTTTCCTCGACTTCATCGGCGAGGAAGCCGCCCGACTGGTGCGACCATAGTTGGGCATACAGTCCTTTTTTCAGCAGCAGTTCGCGGTGCGAACCCTGTTCCGCGATGCCCCCGCTGTCGAGCACGATCAGGCGTTCCAGTTCGGCGATGGTCGACAGCCGGTGCGCAATCGCAATGACCGTTTTTCCATGCATCATCTTGTAAAGATTTTCCTGGATAGCCGCTTCCACCTCGGAGTCGAGCGCGGAAGTGGCCTCATCGAGAATGAGAATGGGCGCGTTCTTCAGCAGTACGCGCGCGATGGCGATACGCTGGCGTTGTCCTCCGGACAGCTTGACCCCGCGTTCGCCGACGTGCGCGTCATAACCACGGCGGCCGCGCGAATCCTGCAACTCGAGAATAAAGTCATGCGCCTTCGCCTGGCGTGCCGCGGCGATCATTTCCTCCTCGGTTGCATCCGGGCGACCGTACAGCAGGTTATCGCGTACCGAGCGGTGCAACAGCGCGGTGTCCTGCGTCACCATGGCGATGTTGGCGCGCAGGCTTTCCTGCGTCACGTTGGAAATGTCCTGGCCGTCGATCAGGATGCGGCCGCCTTCCAGATCGTGGAAGCGCAACAGCAGGTTCACCAGCGTCGACTTGCCGGCGCCCGAGCGGCCGACGAAACCGATACGCTCGCCGGGGCGCAGCCGCAGCGAGAAGTCTTCGATCACGCCGTTGCCCTTGCCATAATGGAACTTGACTCGTTCGAAGCGGATCTCGCCGGCGTTTACCATGAGCGGATTTGCGCCCGGCGCGTCGATCACCTCGCGCGGCCTGGAAATGGTGGAGATACCGTCCTGCACCGTGCCGATGTTCTCGAACAGACCGGACAGCTCCCACATCACCCACTGCGACATGCCGTAAAGCCTCAACACCAGGCCGATGGCCGCGGTGATGGCGCCGGCCGTAATGGTGCCATGCATCCACATGTAGATCGAGAGCGCGGTGACCGAGAAGATCAGCAGCGCGTTCAGCGCCCAGACCGAGGTGATGAAGCCAGTCACCAGGCGCATCTGGGGATAAACGGTATGCAGGAAACCGCCCATCGCTTCCTGCGCGTAGGCCGCTTCGCGGCGCGAATGCGAGAACAGCTTTACGGTGGCGATATTGGTATAAGTGTCGACGATGCGTCCCGTCATCTGGGAACGCGCCTCCGCCTGCACTTCCGCGATCCGGCCGAGACGCGGGATGTAGCGCAGCATGACGCAACCGTAAAGCCCGGCCCAGATCAGGAACGGCAGGATCAGCCGCCAGTCCGAGCCGGCGACTACAATAATGATGCCCCCGAAGTACACGCCGACATAGAGCAGCACATCGAGCGTCTTCATGACCGACTCGCGCAGCGCCATCGAGGTCTGCATCATTTTGGTGGCGATGCGTCCCGCAAAATCGTTCTGGTAGAAGGAGATGCTCTGCCCCATCAGATAACGGTGCACACGCCAGCGCACGCTCATCGGATAATTGCCGAGCACGGTCTGATGTACCAGCAGTGAGTGCAGTATGACCGCGAGCGGAAGACCCACAAGTACGATGGCCCCCATTCGTATAAGCGTGCCGCGTCCTTGCTGCAGCAGCGTGGCCGGTGTGTAGGTGCCGAGCCAGTCCACCAATTTCCCGAGGAAGGCGAACAGCGATACTTCCATCATTGCGATACAGGCCGTCACACATGACATCAGCAGCAGAAAGCGCCAGGCGCCTTTGGTGTAGTGGTAGCAGAAGGCCAGCAGGGTCTTCGGGGGTTGCTCGGGTTCCTGCGCGGGGAACGGCGTAATCAGTTTCTCAAAAAAAGAATACACAGTTTTCATAAGGCAGAGGGGAGTAATAACACCAGTGAGGCTGAAAGTTGAAGGTGCAGGTATTTTACGGAAAACAGGAGCCAGTTGAAACCCCAGGAATTTACACCTATCTTCGTACATCAAAGCGCGGGAAATAAATGATATCCTGCAAAAAGGGATGTTCCGGCGCGGGAAAAATTTATTTCATGGGCGCATTTTGAAAAAATTTCACTCCTGGCAACTTTTATGCCCGCGGAAATTTTATTTGATCTTTCCACACGGTTTTCCACAGATCAAAGAGATCTCGCAGGGGCTCGGGACGCAGGGAAACGCGGGGAAATGAAATCAAAAAAATTCCACCGTGAGTCTGCGCAGCCCTGCGTCACCGCGAGAGATTCTGATCTTCTGGTTGCGGATAAGGTTGGTTGAGAGATCGTGTAGGTTGGTTCGTGGGTTGGGGTGAACAAAGTGAACCCCAACATTCTTTCTTTAAGGCCGGGCGTGGTTCGTTGCGTTCATCCCAGCCTGCCTGCACGGTTACAAACACAAAAAGAGTTCTCGCGGGGGCGCAGTGACGCAGGGAAACGTGGGGAAATGAAATCAAAAAATCCGCTGTAAGCCTCCGCAGCCCTGCGTCACCGCGGGAGAAATATAAATTGGATTCTTATGCTTCCCGGTCCGGAAAGATCTTGAGCACACGGGTTGTGGGTTTGTCAGCGAAAGGCAAAACTTTTTCACTGCGTTTCCCGGCGTCACTGCGCCCCTGCGAGAGGTCTTTATTCTTCTTGATTCGAGGAACTGTTGAGTTCGGATAGGTATTGGAACAGCGCGCGGGCGGATTTGGGCGGTTTATTCTGTTCGCGTTCGCGCAGCGCATTGCGCGCAAGCTGTCGCAGGTGCTGGCGATCCAGCTGGGCGAAACGTTCCGCCAATTCACTCAACAGTGCTTCGTCGCCCGCGAGCAGACGGTCGCGCCACTGTTCCAGCTGCTGAAACTCGCGCACCTGCCGAAAGTGCGGTTGCCGCAATTCGTCGAGCGCCTTACGTATCGCCGCGACGTCCTCGTTCGGCGCCAGCCCTGCGATGTAACGCAACTGCCGCTGCAGCGCGCCGCGGCTGAAGCGCCGGGCATCGAGTATTGCGTCGAGGAAGGACTCCGACAAGGGAAGTTTGCGCAGCGCTTTTTCCGGCAACCCGACCAGCTCCTTTCCAAGATCTTTCAGCTCGAGGACTTCGAGCTTGATCTGAGTCTTGCTTTTCTCGCCTTCGGGGCGCGGTTCGGGACGGTTGGGATCGGGTTTGCTTGGGCACATGACAATGGCAATAATCAGTTGACGGTGCGCAATAATAAGTGATCGATGACCGCCTGACAACGCAGGCCGGCAAGCGCCGAACCCTGGTCTTTGAATATCGCCGGAAGAACAGCGGCCGTGGCGGCCGCTGTCCGGTGTCCACGTTAACTCTGGAAATAGGAATAATTGCCCAGGAAAACGTTGGTGCATTCGCTGCTGTCGGCGTTCTTCGTCACGTACAGACGGCCGCCGTTGGTGAGGCTGTTCTTGATATCCACTGCCTGCGCGTAGATCGGATTGGTGGTGCTGACATAGCAGGAGAAGCTGTTGCTGCCATCGTAGCCGAAAAAGCCTACATAGCTGCCGGCGTAGCCGGTGGCGTACATATAAGGTGTGCCGGGGGCGGAGGCGTTCCAGCGGACGTTCATGGTGCCCTGCATGTAAGAGTTCGGGCTCACATAAACGCTGCCGGAGGCGTAATAACCGGCGGCCAGCGCCAGTCCGGGAACGGACATGGCCAGGACGATCAACGAACGGATGAACTTGCTCATCGTAATACTCCTTGTTGTGTTGTTAATAGATGTTGAGAGGAAACTTATAGAGGCGGGAAATCTTCGAGCTTCAGTTCCTGGCGGTTGATGGCGGCGTAGAATTCATCGACCAGTTCAAGCCGCTGTTCCGCGCTGATTCTGGCGACATGCTGCATCAGGGCCTGGCTGTCGGCCGGAGTCCAGACTCCCGCCGCCACCGCCTGGCGTATGACCGAGCCGGAGGCCGCCGCGGCCTGTTCCTGTAATTCCCGCTCGCTTTCGGAAAGCCCGGCATTTCCGGCGGCGGAGGATATTGGCGCGGGCAGCGCCGCCGTTGATGAGAGCGCGGCGATTTCGGAGCGCACAATCGCGCGCAATTCCGTTTTCAGTTCCGCCGCGGAGAGCGAGCGGCCGTCGTTGCCGATGGCATCCATCGATATGGGCCGGTCGGCGGCGAGCAGGTTTCGCTCCGGTGTGTTCAGAATGATAAACAGCAGCAGGCCGAATGTGGCGGCCTGTAAAAATATCAGCGTGAGTAACAGGGGATTTCGGGAAGAGATCATTTTGAGCGCCTCATGATTATGCATGGCGGACGCAGTCTGCCATGATCGCGCCTTGCGGCCATCGCCAATTTGTATTAAGTGGCTTTACTGTGAACGGGTTCACATGCGGGCGAGAGCCGCTGACCCGTAAAGGAAAAGCGTCTTAATGATCGAGACGCGGCGCGGAAAATAATTTTTCGAGAAGCCGCCGGGTTAAGGCATAACGGTCTTTGTCGCCCCGGCGGCGTTGGCGTTAGCGAGAAAGTTTTTCAGTCTTTTAAGCAATCGTAGACTTCGAAAGTCTGCTTGCCGTTCCGGGCGTCGCCGACCGGGCGCACGCTGTCGGCGCCCTTGAATTCCGATACCGCGTTGCGCGCCAGTTTTTCCAGCTCCACATTCACTTTCTTTTCATTAAGGGGTATACCCACCACTTTTGTAGGCATACTGACCGTCGTCACTCCGAGCGAGGTGCAGTTCCGCGCCTGCGATTCCGTTAACACTCTCGCCTGCTCGCCTTCCGGAGTCATCTTGACCCAGGTACAGCCCGCGAGCAGTGCAACCATTACGCTTAGCGAAAGAATTCTCTCCATAACAAACTCCTTGTTAACCCGTTTATATGACAATTTTTTGCGAATACGGCGCCAGCCTATAAAAAATATTCTCTCGCAGAGCCTGCAAAGGCGCTTGGGGGCAAAAGACCATAAACAGCGCAACAGGCAAGGACGTAATGGAGTGCCAGCAGTTTTGTCCGCGGGCTATCTTGCGATCTTTGGTCTAAGCCCCGCGACCATATTTATATTTCAGCGTCATTGCGTGCTTTGCGAGAAGTCTTCCTTTATCTGCGCTCTCAGCGAGAGGCTTATTCCCGGAAATTGGTGAACTGGAAGGGCTGTTTCAACTCGGCGCCGCGCACCAGCGCTATTGCCGCCTGCAGATCGTCCCGTTTCTTGCCGGTCACCCGCACCTGATCGCCCTGAATCGAGGCCTGCACCTTGAGCTTGCTGTCCTTGATCAGCTGCACCAGCTTCTTCGCCATTGGCTGATCGATACCCTGCTTGAACGTAGCCTTCATGCTGAAAGTCTTGCCCGAATGCACCGGCTCGGCGGCCTCCAGGGCGTTGATATCGACCTTGCGCTTGACCAGGTTCTTGCGCAGGATTTCCAGCATCTGCTGCAGCTGGAAATCAGCCTCGGCCGTGAGCACGGTTTCCTTGTCCGTCCATTCGTAGGACGCCTGTACGCCGCGGAAGTCGAAACGGCCTTCCAGTTCGCGGCGCGAATTCTCCACCGCGTTGCGGACTTCCTGGCCGTCGATCTCCGAAACAATATCAAACGAAGGCATGCTGCCACTCCATCGGGTAAATTATTTCCCGTCCTTATCTTTGCGGCGACAGTTTACAGGCTGCAAGGAATGGGGATCAATAATGTCAGTGCCCGGGAGCAGCTTGCTTTATGCAACTCAGCCCCGGATCGTTGACGGAGAGCACCAGTGGCGGCAGGTTTTTCATGGCCGGGGTCTCGATCGTGAAATCGTGCCGCAGCACGGCGATATCGGGGTTGCGGCAGATGAATTTGTAGGTGCCGTTCCACAGATTATGCGCGCGGATCGCCTGAATATAGCCGGGCGCATCATCATAGCGCGCCGGCTCCAGGCCGGTGCCGCCGAGGGTGTAGAGTTTCCCGTAAAGGGACCAGGGAACCGGCGAACCCCTTGTTTCCGGTACATTCGCTCCGGTGCGCAGGTTCTCCACCTCCATATGCACCTCGACCTCGGTTCCGATGGGCAAATTGTCCGCATCCGGACGGCGCCACCAGCGCACGATGAAGGCGCCGTAATCGTTGTATGCCTGGTGGCTGATCGGGCCGATCAGGTCGGCGTCCGGCAGCGGCGCGACCGTTTCCGTTCCGGCCGCCGCGGGGTCCGCGTCACAGATGATTTTGGCGCGGGCCGTCACCGGCATGGCGATTGAACCGTTACCGTCGGCCCAGGGCCAGCGGTAATGCACGAAGGCCTTGTAATCGATCAGCGTGACGCCCGGCGTCATGCAACGGAACCGCGCCTCGCCCTGCCAGGGATCCTGCGCCGCCACAGTCGCGGCATCCGGCATCCCGATCGCGCGCCGGGGAGTGATCGCACGATGTTCCGCCCGCACGGTTTCGAAGCGGCCGTATTTCAGTTTCCAGTCCGGGCCCACATGGGAATCGCCTTCGCCGTCGAAAGTGTGTCGCACCTCCGCGCGCAGCGTGAAATCCTGCCCGACCCGGATCCGCCCCGCCGGCCGCTTGGTAATGCCCACCTCGAACCGCTCCTGCGCGTGCAGATCGAAGGTCGTAATGCTGAAATCGTCCGCTTCGGGCAGCGGCTGCGGCGGAATGCAGGCGAAGGGATTCGTGTACACGCGCAGATCGTCGTCGAGCGGCAGGTTGACGACATGATCGGGGGCGTCGCTGCCGCTCAGTTCCAGCGTCGACTGGATGTGGATACTGTAGCTGATCTGGTTGCCGGCCGATTCCGCGGTACATTCGAAGGTCTCGAATTCTGTGTGGCGGATGCTCGGATCGAGTTTGATACTGTCCGGCCTGTCGCCGATGCGGTCCGGCGCGATGCCATGGGAGTTGACGAAGGCTCCGGTGCTGAATCGCACCGGATTGGCCACGCGCTGGCGCGTCCAGGAGTTGTTCGCAAAGGTCTGCAGCTTGTCGATTTCCGAAGGGCGGGTGCCCGCGCTGATATTGAAGTAGATGGCGCTGCCCACCGGGCGATCGCCCGGGTCCGTGATTTCCACCGACATCACGCTGAGAAATCCCAGGATCTCGCTGAAGTTATAGAGCTCGCTGCTGACCGAGTCGAGGCGCTTGCCGGTGAGCGTCATTTTCAGATTCAGCGCTTCCAGCGATTTGGGGGAGCGATGCAGCAGCATCGGCAGCTGGCGCAGCGGCCAGCCTGCCGTATTCATGGTGAGTTTCACCGGCCGCGAGAAGCTGATGCCCTGGGGCTCGAGGCGGTAGGCGAAACGCGGCCGTCCGAGTCCGGTGACGATGGGCACGGCGGCGGGATTGAGGGCGACGATACTGATATCGGCGGGCTTGACGCCCCGGGGCAGACTGTTCTTGGGGATCGACAGACGTATCCTGCCGTCGGCCGAGGCGCGTTCGATGGTGGCCTCGGAAGAGGCGCAATTCTGCAGGACCAGGAACAGCGCGATCGTGCAGCCGACCAGCATTATCAGGATCGAGTGGCGCATAAAATCCCCCTTCTACCGGGATTGTACAACAGCCGTTGTCCCGTCCTTAAGTGTTTTTCCTTGAACAGCGGAATGAAAAACAAGGGAAGAACTTCAGCCGACATTTATTCCCCTGCCTGCGGCTTCCCCCGCCGGGCGAAGCCCTGTGTAGAAACAGGAGCGGGGGAAAGCGCGCGGGACGCGCAGGAAGATATTTTTTCTCAATGAGAATAATGGAATGGTTGGATTATTGACGGTTTATTGTTTCAGTTTGTCGATGGTCTTCTGCAACTCTTCCTTGCGCTGGTCATTGGAAGGGTGACTGCTGAGAAAACTCAAGGGGCCGCCGCCGGAACCGGTTTTCTTATCCAGCGTCGCGATCGCACGCTTCATGGCGCCCGGGTCCTTGCCCTGCTTGTACAGCATCTTCGCGGAATATGCGTCGGCTTCGAGTTCGTCCTCCTGCGAGAAGCGCGCGCCGATCGCCTGGGCGGCGATCGCTCCGAGTTGCGAGGAGCTCAGCTTGCCGATCGTGCCGCCGAGACCAGCGGCGGCCTGGAAGGCGGTGCTGGTCAGCAGCTGTTCGCGCATCTGCTTGTAGGTATGTTTCAACTGTACGTGCCCGATTTCATGACCGATCACCGCGTACACCTGGTCGTCCGGCATCAGCTCCAGCAACCCCGAGTACACCCGCACCGTGCCGTCGGCCATCGCGAAGGCGTTGATCTCGGGCGTGATGTACACCTTGAAGTCCAGTTTCATATCGTTGAAATTTTCCATGCGGCGGGTGATGCGGCGCAGGCGCACGGAGTAAGGGTTATCCTTGGCCGCCACCTCGTTTTTCGCATCCATTTCCCGCGCGGCGTCGGCTGACATCTCCCGCACCGTATTTTCGTCCAGCGTCTCGGCCGCAAGCACGCCCGCCCCGAGGGTCGCGGCCTTGCCCGGATCGAAACCGCCGTTGCTGGCGCAGCCCGCGAGCGCGAGCAGCAGGATGGAAACTGCGATATGGCGTATACGGATCACGATGGCCTCCTTCATTCGGATTTTGGCGTTTTTGATTCTCGTCCGGCGCGTATTGTTCATTCACCCCGGTAGTTGCCGCAAGTAATTTTTTTCACGATCTTCAAGATGAGGAACCACGGCCACCAGGGAGGGTCTTTTATTTTTCTGAGACAAGCGGTCTTGAAATTTCGAGCGGCGCGGCAAATTCACCCGTTAACCGCAGACCGTACAGGTTTCCCCCCATAAACATCCCGTCCCTCTCTCTCCCCTCTGGGGGGACGGGGTGGGGGGTTCTTTATCAAGAACCTCTCGCAAAGACGCTCGCGGACAATGGTATGTCCGTTGCCGCCAGGGCTTTATTTGCAGGTTGGGGTGAACAGAGTGAACCCCAACATTTTTTAGAGCCAGGCGTTGGGGTTCGTTGCACTCAAAGACGGGACCTCCCGCAAAGATCGCAAAGGCGCTTTAGCCGAAAGCATGGGCGCAATGCCCGCCGGAGTACAAAAAACGAGCTGGTAAAAAAGCCTCTCGCAAAGCCGCTCCGTTATGAACGCAGGGAATGCAGAGAGCGCGAATGCAGCCCGCGGGTATTTATCCAGCGGGCGCGTGTTCGGAGAACGCGCGTAAGAACAGTCAAATTTGGCTGCTCGGCGAACATTTTCATTTTTACTGCAGCGTCTTTGCGAACACTGCGAGAGGTCTTTTATATTTTTTGCGCCCGCTCCAGCAGCACGCACTCCGGATCGAGCGTCGCCGCCTGCTGCAGGGCGACGCGGGCTTTCCCGGTTTCGCCGCGGGCGGCGTAACCCAGCGCGAGCGAGCAGGCGATCAGTGCGCGGTTCGTGGGGTCTTCTATGATAAAGCGCTTGTCCTCCAGCAGTGACACGCCTTCCGCGGCGCGCCCCAGGGCTATCAACACCGCGCCGCGCGTCGAGCGCACCGCGAGGCTCCAGGGCATCGCGCCGAGCGCCGATTCGGACATCCGGTCCGCTTCCTCCAGCAACGCCGGATCACCGGACAGATAGTCGAACCAGGCGAGGTTGTTCCGCGAGAGCGCCCGCTCCACGGCGCTGACGGAGGGGTCGTCCTGCAACGCGCGCGCGAGTTCGCGCGCCGCGCGGAAATCGCGCTGTTTGCAGAGCAGGATGGATTTGATCGACAGCAGTTGCGGATTGCCGGGATAATCGGCGAGGCCCGCGGCGCACAGTTCCGCGCAGGCGCGGAGGTCGTTGTTGTTGAGCGTGAGGTGGCAGACGGCGATCGCCTGTCGCTTGAGCTTCTCCGGCACAGACATGAAGGGGATCAGCAATAATTGTTTGCCGTCGCTCGGTACTTCGCCGGAACCGGTCCGGACATTGAAAGGCAGCAGGTTGCCGAAACCCAGCAGGAGATTGGAGATGAACAGCGCCAGCAACGGATCGGGCTGATCGAAAGGGCTTGTATGTTCCAATGTTCCGGAGCAGGCGAACCAGATCAACCACGCGACCGCGAAATTGGCGAGCGGGCCGGCCAGCACGGTAACGAATTCGCGCAGCCTGATGAAGCTGCGCTTGCGGTGTTGCTTGAAGAGCAGGCCTTCGGTCGGGTAGCTTCTTATTTCGACGTTGACGCCGCGGCAGCGCCGCGCAAAGACCAGCGGCCCGCTGCCCAGAGTGATCTGGAGGACCGTCTGTCCGCTGAGCAGGGCGCCCAGCGCATGGCCGAGTTCGTGCGGGATCAGGCTGGGATAGAGGCAGAGATAGAACAGCACTACATTGAAGAAGATCCAGGAATTCTCGGGCAGCAGGAAGATCAACAGCACCGCGACGCCCACCAGCGCGAGCGAGGCGCGCTGGTTTCTGGATTTGGTCTGCAACAGTTCGTACTGGAAGCAACTGAGGCAGGACCATCCGCCTTTCTTGCCGCGGACAAAGCCTTCCTTGAATTCGGAGCTTGCTCCGCAGCCTGGGCATTGCAGGATCGTCGCACCCGGTCCGTCCATGGAAGCTCTCAATGCTCCGCGCCGTCCGCCGGTTCCGGCGCGCTTGCGCCGTTCCCAAGCAGGTCTTTGAACGCGATGGCGAGACGGCGCGTCGAGCCCGCGGGGCTGAAGCCCCGTTCGATCAGGCCCGTTTCCAGCCCCGGCATGTGCATGGCGCCCCATGGGATCAGGATCAGGTCATGGCCGGGCAGGGCGCGGTCGAGATGGCGCAACAGGGCCTCGTTGCGCTTGCCGATAATCTCCGCGAACACCGCCCGCTCCAGCTCGGGGGTCATGTTGGCTTGATACCAGGCGCTGTAGCGTTTGAAGCTTTCAAGAAAGGAATCCTCGGGATCGAACAGTGCTCCGACGCTTTCGATGAATTGCCGGGTTTCCTCCGAGAGTTCGCTGCTGTCGATGTCCGCGCGGACGATGTCGGGGCCGTCGTCGTCCGTGTGCGCCGGGCCGGGCGTGTCCAGGTCTTCGTACTCCAGCACCCGGCCGGGCAGCGCCATGTGCTCCTGCACGTCGAGCCCGATGAAACCGGCCATCTTCGAATAGGAAAGCGGGGTCTTCAAAAGATCTTCGCGGTCGCTGACGCCTTCCATCAGCACGAGGGCCTCCGGGTCGGCCAGGACGGCGCTGAGTTCGCGGTAATGCGCGGCGCTGCCGACATGGATCATGGGAATCAGGCGCACGGTCCGCCCGTCGCGGGTATAACTGCGCTCCTCCAGTTGCACGCCGTCGGCGGCGAAGTGCACGAAGCCGCCGGTATTATGGCGCAAATATCCGAAGGCCGACG
Source organism: Gammaproteobacteria bacterium (assembly GCA_036274675.1). Lineage (GTDB taxonomy): Bacteria > Pseudomonadota > Gammaproteobacteria > HTCC5015 > HTCC5015 > DASUFE01. The sequence continues at coordinate 25,691 of DASUFE010000040.1, read as the reverse complement.
ACGCCAGCAGCAGCGCAAGCGCCACCGGAACCAATAACACGTTGCCGAGCGCGAACCCCAGGGTGCTGCGCAGCCGCCACGCCGGGCGCGCGTAGAATTCCGGCGGCGGCAGCCAGTCACCGGTTTGCTTCTTCAGACCCGCGAATACGCAGGCCGCCAGTATGAGTTGCATCAGGCTGGCCGCCGCCTGCAGCGGCGCGCCCTCGAAAAAAAGCGGCAGCGGCAGCGCGCCGAAACCCGCCCACATCGCGAACACCGCGGGCGGCAGCAGCCAGAGTTTCGGCAGCCGGCTGTCGAGGCCGCAGGCGAGGTATACGAAGGGCGACAGGAAGAGCACGGCGAAGGCGAGTATCGCCCGCGGCGCACCGAGGAGATTGCGCTCCAGCAGCAGGCGCGTCACGTCGTCGACGGTCGAAACCGCGGCATCGAGCGCGAAACCCGTCACGAACAGATTGATGAAAACCCGCATCATCGGCCGGCCCTCACGGTTTGGTTCCCGTTATCGTCTCGGCGGTCTCCCCGGACGCCATTTTTTTCCAGCGCTCCAGCAGGGTGTCGACGAACAGTTTGTCTTTCCTGCCCGAGGTGGCGGCGTAAAGCGTGAAACGGCTGTCGTCCTTGCGGATGACTTCGACGGCGGTGGGGCTGTTCCAGCCGCCCCAGGTGACCTTGAGATCCTTGATTTCGTCGTAGCTCGCGCTTTCGAGGAAGAACCGGCCTTCATCCACCCAGTAGGAGAACACGTGCCGGTCCGAGAATCCGCTGCCGTCCTCACGCATGCTGAGCAGCGCGTCGCTGTAAAAATAGCGGATCTCGTCCTCCGGGCGGACGACGCCCTTGCGCTGCAGGAACTTGAGGTTGAAATGCAGGAGCTTGTTGCCGGGGATCACGCTCTCGCTCGGCAACAGGCCCGCCTCGGCGCCGGCCAGCAACAGCAGCAGCGGCGTGCTCAGCAGGAGCAGCAGGAAATGGCGCGGCGACCATTTTGAATTGTGAGCGAGCGCCGGCGCGTTATCCTGGTTGATGAACTGGATGTAATTCGCGAGCGGCAGCAGCAGCGCCAGCGCGGCGAGGCTGGAAGCGATCGTGTAATCCGAAAGGCAGGCGGCGGCCGCGGCGACCAGAAACAGCGCCGCGTAGAGCGCGGCCACCGCGGGCGGCGGCAGCTGCGAACGCGTGAAGCGCTGCGCGTCGTCGCGCCGCAATTCCTCATACAAAGGGTAGTACCAGAAATTCGCGAACAGGCTGCGCGCGGCCGGCATTATGCTGGAACGGTCGCGCTGTTTGACGTACAGCCAGTTGCGGTAGAACCAGTACAGGCCGTAGAGCCCGAAAGTACCGATCCACATGAGTGCGAATTTGGGCAGCGTCACCGGGAACCAGCTCATTTCGCCCTTGAAGGGGCGGCCTGCCTGATGCACCCGCCAGGCCGCGAAGACCGTCGCGTACAGCAGGGCGTAGACGATCAGCAGCGGCAGCGCATAATCGGGCTCCGCTATATCGCCGCGTTTCGCGTCGCCACCCCGGTGCGTATTGCCGCCCGCCCCGGCGGAAGCGGTGTCGGTGTATATTCCATAACGGCTCTGCTCGTCCGTCCGGGTGTAGGCCTTGATGTAAGCGTCGATATCGTCCGCCGGCACGAAGTCGGTCTTGCTCGAGTAGGTGTACTCGAAACGCAGCTTGCGCGCGGCCTTGTCGAAGCGGGTTCTGGAGGTGAAGGAGAAGAAGTCGTTGTTTTCGGCGAAATCCTCGTCGTTGAAGTTCCAGGAGGAGTCCGGCAGCGCCACTTCGATGGAATGCCTGACATTGACGGGATAATCCAGCTCCAGGGGCTGCTTGCGCCGGCCGCCCTTCAGTTTCTGCAGGTGGGGCGAGATCGAGTTCGCGTAGAACCAGGCGTAAAGTCTTTTCTCTTCCGCGCTTTCCTCCCACATCGAGTCGATGAAATATTTTTCGTTCACCTCGATCTCGTTGCTGTCCGGCCGGTCGGTGAAGCGCGCCGGTTCGAGGGCCGCGATGGAGGGATAATACTGTTTGTAGAAATTGAGATAATCGTTCTGGACGCCGTGCACTCCACTGTCGGCGAGATCGCTGCGCAGCCTTTCGGCGTTACGGCCGAAGGTTCGCGTATGGGCGGTATAGACGGCGGGCTTGCCGGCGCCGGCGGTCAGGTCGAAGCTATCCTTGATCTCGGTGCCCGAGGGCGCTTGCGCCAGCGGGCGGGCATCGGTCAATTCCGCGGCGCCGGGTTTCAGCACCAGCGCGTAGCCGTAATCCGGCTGGTGGATCGCGCCGAGGCTGCCGCTCTGGTATTGCAGCGTGGGGTCGAGCCAATAGGTCTTCCCATTGTAAAGCGCGTTCACGATCACATGATCGAACATACTGATGCCGGGCAACACCTCCTTGAGTTCGCGGTTCATGCGCGAGTTCACCAGGGCGGCATAGGCCTCGATGCCGAGCGCGCGCAGGATCGACAGCAGCAGCACGGTCTTGTCCTTGCAGTCGCCGTAACGGCGCGCCAGGGTTTCTTCCGCCTTCGAGGGCCGGTGCGAATTCTCGCCGATCTCGATGCCGAAGTAGCGCACCTGGTTCTGCACGTACTGCAGTGCCCGCGCGATCCGCTGTTCCGGGCCGGCGGCATCCTTCGCGATGCCGGCGGCGATGCGCGCGATCTCCGCGCCGTCGCTGACGCTCGCCTCCATCAGCGGGCGCGCCCAGTCCGCCACCTCGCGCCAGCTTTTCGTTTCGCTGAAGCGGACCACGCCGTAGGGATCGAACCAGTAGGGCGTGTTCTCATCCCGCAGTAATCCCTTGACGTCGGTTTTCTCCACGGAGTAGCGCGTGCCGCCCGCGATGGCGGCCTCTTTCACCTTGAAACCGGCGCCTTTCAGCCGGTGATAAAGCGGTTGCGGTTTCAGCCAGTTCACCGCGATCGACAGGCGGCGCACCGGCACCGACCATTCCATGTAGTGGGCGAAGGCGAAAATATTTTCGAATATCGGGTTATAGCCCTTGATCGAATAGCTGTAATCGAGGGTATCGCCGACGCCGATATCGTCCAGGATCAGGTGCAGTGACTTTTCCCCGTTATAAAGCAACTCGTCGAGATCCTTCTCGCGGTTGAGCAGGCTCATGCGCGCCGTCTGCAGCTTGTCGAGCTTTCTGCCGTCGCGCCAGATGGCAACCTCGTGCAGCACCAGGGTTTCGTAGGCCGGATCGAAATCGATATAGATTTGCGCGCTCTGTTCGACCCCCGTCTGATTCACGATGTGTTGCGCGTAATGAAAAAAGAACTCGGGGTCCGCGCGCTGGTCCGCCCGCACCTGGGTATCCACCAGCAGGTGATAGACACCCTGGGAAATTTCGGCTTGCGGCACCGTCGAGCCGATCTCGGCACGGAGCGGCGCCACCCAGGCGGGGGGCGGAGCTGTCTCAACGGGCGGCGGCACTGTCTGTTTTGCCGCGCCCGCGCTCCCGCACGCGAGCAGGCACGTCGCCAGCAGTGTGATCAATCTGAAAAGCCAATCCTTCATTCTTTCAGTCATTCCATGCCGCGTTCACATTAATGATCCGGGACATCCCGCGGGCTGCGCCCGCTTTCGATGAGTGCGTCCGACTCGCCACGCTATTGCGGCTAAAGTTCCAACATCTCAATTTTTCCTGGGTTCGCCATCCACGGTCTTGCGGATGCAACGATGCCTCTGCTCGTCGGGGAAGGGGCCGCTGAAGCAGACCGCGCCGGCCTCCACATACGGTTTCTCTTCCGGCCGGTACGGGTTGGCGACCGCGAGTTCGCGGCGGCCCTCCAGAATCTCTTTCCAGGCCGTCGCGTCGAGCGGCAGCGCCGCATTGGCGAGAGCGATCTTGCAATCCACGTCGTGCAGGCGTGCAACATACGGTATGAGCGCGGGCGAGGCCTTTGAATTGAGAAACGAACCGCCGACATTGCGCAAACTGAAACCCGGTTCGAATTCGGGCAGGTCGCCGGTTGCGGCGCGGGCATTGAAAGCGGCGGCATCCAGCGCCGACAGCTCCGCGATCTCCTGGAAATAGGGGAACATGTCGTTGACGCTCATATTGGATTTGAGGCTGTTGCGCATGATCCAGCCGCCGATCGGCCCGGCTTGCGTCTCGAAGGATTCGGGATGCGCCGCCAAATGGCGGTGGAAATTCACGATGCTGCCGAACTCGCGTTGCAGCTGCGGGCGCAATGTGCGCTCCTCGGCGGACAGGGCGGGCACGTTCTGGCGCGCGTCCGCCGGCGCGATATACAGCAGCAGGTTCAGATCGTTGGCGAACATCGACAGCATCACCATTTTACCGATCAGGCTGTGCGCGGAAGCGAGGTGCCGCCGCAACTGCGCCATGTCATGGCGCAACATTTCGAGCGAGACGGCTCGCTTGCCGGAGAGCTGCGCGAGAATGATCGTGAGCTGGTTCACCCGGTGCCCGTCGATAAGGTAACGATAAGGCGGGATGCTTTCGTACAAGGTCGGCTGGGTGAGGGGTTTCAGTTCCGCAAAGTCGAGCAACCGCCGGTAGCGCTGCGCCAGCACGGCATGGGTCGCGAGTTCGCGCCGCAGCGTGACCGGATCGCCCGTGAGCCGCGCGAAACAGCCCTGCTCGTTGAGCATGCAATAATAGTCGCCGCTGATCCTGGGCAGCATTTTTTCGGGCGGATATTCCGGCGCGATGAATTCCGCGGCGGCGCCGTCCAGAAACTCCCGTTCCGCCCGCAGGTACTCATCGAGCCATGCCTTGCCGGCGACGGCCGGATCTTCCTCGGCCGCGGCCATGATGCCCATCAGGTAGTAATAGCCGTTGTCCGTCGTTTCGGCCGTGTCGTTGGCCGCTTCGCCCCAGGCCGCCGCCTCGGCGTCAAGCTTCGAGTCGACGGGAAGAAACGCGATCAGCAGCAACAACGCCAGCAGACTGGCGCCGCCCCAGAATATGTATTTTATTTTCATGAGTCGTTCCTCGACTTTCGATTTTCGAGTGCGTCGCATCCGGCAAATGCCGGGTCAAGCAGCATTCTGTTTTTATTTTTCTCTCGCGGTGAACGCGGGATAAATAACAAATATTGGTGGATAAATTTTAACTTCTTCCGCGATCACCGCCTCTCTGCGAGAGGCACTGGTATTCGATTATAGTCCCGCCGCCACGGCTCCGGGCTGGCGCCGCTTCTTCCAGCGTTCGAGCAGGGCGTTGACGAAGGCCCGGTCCTTGTGGCCGGCGGCGGAGGCGTACAGCGTGAACCGGCTGCCGTTGTTGCGGATAATCTCGATCACGGTATCGGAATTCCAGCGGCCCCAGATGACGTTGATATCGCGGATTTCGTCGAAAGTCGCGCCTTCGAAGTAAAACTCACCGTCATCCTTCCAGTAGGTGAAGACATGGCGGTCGGAAAATCCGTTGCCGTCGCCGTGGATGCTGATGAGAGTGTTGCTGTAGAAATAGCGGATTTCGTCAGTGGGCTGGATCACGCCCCGGCGCTGCAGGAATTTCAGGTTGTAGCCCAGCAGGGCCTTGCCCTCCACGACCTTCTCGCCGGGGATCAGGCCCGTCTCCGCGCCGAGCAGGGACACCAGCAGCGGCGCGCCCAGCAGCACCAGCATGGCGTGGCGCGGCCGCCACCGCGAATGGTGCTTGAACGCCTTGCGCCGCTGGTCGTCATCGGAGTTGATGTAATTCACGTAGTTCGCCAGCGGCAGCGTCAGCAGCATGCAGGCGCACATGGCAAAGCCGGGATATCCGAGACCGGCCACCACGGCCGTGCCGAGGAAAGCCACCGCCAGCGCGACGCCCGCGGGCTGCGGCGGCAGATGGCGGCGCAGCGGGTAGCGCGCGGCGTTGTCGCGGCGCAGTTCGTCGTACAACGGGTAGTACCAGATCCAGTGCAGGATGCCGCGCATCGCCGGCATCATGTTGGCGCGGTCGCGCCGCTGCACGTGCTTCCAGTTGCGGTAGAACCAATAGAAACCGTAGAGCCCGAAGCTGCACAGCCACATCACCGCGAACTTGGGCAGCGCGACCGGGTAATAGAGCGCATCGCCCTTCAATAAATGGCGGCGCCGTTGCAGCCGCCATACCGCGAACAGCAGTACGAAGGCGCCGAGATAGCCGAGAAGCGCATACAGCACGTAGTCGCGTTCCGCCCGCGATTCCGTGTCAGTGCCGCCGGCGAGCGCGGCGGGCCTGATGAGTATGCCGTAACGGCTCTGCTCACGCACCGCATCGATGGCCTCGAGGTAATACTTGAGGTTGACCGGCGCCACGAAATCCATTTTGCTGGTGTAGTTGTACTCGATCAGCAGCTTGCGCGAAGCCGGAATGAAGCGCACCGACTTGGAAAAGGAGAAGAAGGGATTGCCCTCGGAGAAGTCCTCGTTCTCGAAATCCCAGCGGTAGTCTTGCAGGTTCACTTCGATCAGCTGGTGGATGTTGACGGGATGCTCCAGCGCCAGCGGCTGCTGGCGCTGCTCCGGGTCCACCGTTTTGAGGTAGGGCATGATCGCGTGCGCGTGGAACCAGGCGAAATGTTTTTTATCGCGCGGGTTCTGTTCCCAGATGTTCTGGATGGAATACTTTTCGTCGACTTCCATCTCGTTGAGTTCCGGACGGTCCTTGAAGGCGGCCGGTTGAAGCGGCTGGATGGACGGATAGAACCGCTTGTAGAAATTAAGATAGTCCTTCTGCGCGTTGTTCTGGTTGCTGCCGGCCAGGGTGCGGCGCAGTTTTTCCGCGTTCAGGCCCATGACGACGGTATGCGCCGTGTAAAGCGCGGGCGCCTGCGGCCCAGCGGTGAGGTCGAAGCTCTCGTGCAGTTCGTTTCCGGAGTATGCCTGGTACTGCGGCCGCGCGTCCGTGAGCGCGTTAGCGCCCGGTTTCAGCACCAGGGCGTAGCCGTAATCAGGCTGGTGGATCAGACTCAGGTTGCCGTACTGATATTCACGCGAGGGGTCCAGCCAGTAGACCTTGCCGTCGTAAATGACGCTGACGATGACGTGGTTGAACAGGTTGATTGCCGGCAGCGCGTCGCCGACCCCGCGCCGCAGCTGCGAGTTCACCAGCGCCGCGTAGGCCTCGATGCCGAGCGCGCGCAGGATCGACAACAGCAGAACGGCCTTGTCCTTGCAGTCGCCGTAGCGGCGCGCCAGTGTCTGTTCCGCGCTCAAGGGCCGGTGCGAGTTCTCGCCGATCTCGATGCCGTAGTAGCGTATTTCTCCCTGCACGTACTGCAGCGCCTGCGCAATGCGATGCGGCCGGTCCACCGCTTTGCGCTCAATATCGTTTGCGATCTTCTGGATCTCCGGCCCGCTGGCGACGCCTTCTTCCATCAAAGGCCGCGCCCAGTCGGCGATGTCCTGCCAGTCCGCGGATTCGCTGAAGCGCACCAGGCCGTAGGGCTCGAACCACCCCGGCGTGTCTTCCTCCTTCATTACCGCGTCGATACCGCTTTTCTCGACGATGTAGCGGATGCCCTTTTCTTCCGCCACGATGCGCATCTTGGCCGCCTTGTCGCTGATCCTGTTATAAAGCGGCTGCGATTTCTGCCAGTACACCGAGATCGACAGCTCTTCCACCGGCACCGGCCAGTCGGTGTAATGATCGAATGCGAAGACGCCGTCGTAGATGGGGTTGTAGCCCTTCAGGGTGTAGCTGTATTCGAGCGTGTCGCCGGCCCGGATATCGTCGAGCAGTATATGCAGGGTCTGCTCGCCGCTGTACAGCATCTGGTCGAGGTCTTTCTCGCTGTTGACCAGGGTTATCCGGGCCGTATCCAGCTTGTCGATGCGCTTGCCCTCGCGCCACACCGCGACCTCATGCAGGCGCGGCGACTGATACTCCGGGTTGTAATCGATCTGGATCTGGGAAGCCTGCTTGACGCCCGTCAGGTTCACCAGGTGGCGCGCGAAGTGATAGAAGTACTCCGGCTCCCCGCTCTCGGGCACGTGGACCTGTGTGTCCACCAGCAGATGATAGATGCCCTGCGTGATCTGATCCGGCACCGTGAAATCCGTCGGCGCCTCCTTCGGCAGCACCCAGTCGGGCCGGTCCTTGATGGGCACGGGATATTTATCCCAGATCCAGGCCGTGGCCGGCCCGGTTGCGCACAACAGCCATACCGCCAGCAGCACCCGCAAAACGGCGCCGATACTGCTGCTCACCGGGTGTTTAGTGTAAGTCATTGCTACTGTTCAATAATCCCTGGCCGGGCCATGGATCATTGCGCACCGATCCTTGTTAAAAGCCTGGGGCCTATTGTACAGCCAACCGTGCCCGGTCGGGTTCACGGGGTTTAGAGGTGGTCCACAGATTTGGCTTGTTTTCTGCTGTCCGGGGGTATCTCCCCTTCAAGGCCAGGGGAATGGTCAATCCTTCAGAGTCTCAAATCCGCGTCTTTGCGCACGCAGCGACGCTGCAGATCGTCCGGTAACGGCCCGTCGAAACAAAGCGCCTGTGTCGCCTTGTCGAGGTGCGGCCGTTGTTCCGGGTCGTATGGATTGGCGATGTCAGTGCCTTTGCCCGCCAGTACGCCATTGATGAGAGTGATCTTGCAGTCCACATCGTGGAGGCGCCCGCTGTATTCGGTCAGCGAAGGCGAATCGTAGTCAGTGAAAGCCCAGCCCCCGATATTGCGCAGGTTGAATCCGATTTCCATCTTCGGGAGACCCGTTTCCACCGCGCGGCTGAATTCGGTTGCATCCGCCAGCGACAGAGCGGAGACCGCCCGGTAGTAGGGCAGCAGGGCATTGAGGCTCATATTCGGCTTCAGAGTCGCGACGGTCAGCGCGCTGTATAACGTGCTGTCCTCTGACTCGGAATAGTGATCCAAATGTTTCAGGTAATTCGAGATACTGCCGAATTCGTTCACCATCGCCGCTTCCAGGGAACGTTCCTGCGCCGTCAGCGGCGGCACTGACTCGCGACTTGCGCCCGGCTGCTCAATCTCGAACAGTAAATCCAGATCCTCCGCCAGTCTGTTCAGGTTGATCATTTTGTCGATCAGGGTGAATGACGCAGCGAGGTGGCGCCGCGTGTGACGAATATCTTCATGCAGCAGGCGCAGCGCGCCCTCGCGGTTGGCGGACAAGTTGTCCAGGATGATCCGGAACTGCAGCAGTTTCTGACCGCGCAGGATATGGCCATAGGAAAAGAAGGGCTCATGCATGGCGGGTTGTGCGAGCTTCTTTATGAATTCGAATCGCCGATATCGAAGATATCGTTCCAGCAGCACCGCGTGCGTTTTCAATTCATCCCGCAGCACCGCCGGATTGTTCGCGAGTCGCTTGAAACATCCGGCCTCCCGGAGGCGGCAATAATAATCGCCTTCGGGTTCGGGCAGCTGCCGGCCCGGCGGATAATATTCATGTTTCATGAATTCCCCGAACTTGAGTTCACCGTTCAGGAATTTACGCTCGGCCTGGAGGTAGGCTTCGTGGATAGCTCTGCCTGCTGTTAAAGGGTCCTCCTCAGGGGCGGCTATTATGCCTGTTAGAAAGTAATACCCGTTACTTTCCGTGTCCTGTGAATCGTTGGCCCGTTGCAGCCAGGCTGCGGCCTCCGCATCCAGCTCGTCGTCGACGGGCAGCAGGATGATCGGCAGTAAAACCGCCAGGATGCCGGCCAGGCCGTAGAGCAGATATTTTATTTTCATGGGCGCTCCCGCGGTATGCCCAAAGCCACGATACGGGCTATCATAACAATACCCGCATCAAGAGAATATTTATGAAACCTATAATAGCTGTCTGCCTGATATTGACTGCAACTATCGCCCACGCAGAAACAAATTGCCCCGACTGGCTGCAGCAGAACATGAACAAGCTGCATTCGCAGGAGACGCTCAATCTGTGCGCGCTCACCGCCGGCAAGGTTGCGCTGATCGTCAACACCGCCAGCGATTGCGGTTTTGCCCCGCAGTTCAAGGGGCTGGAGGCGCTGTACCAGCAATATAAGGAGAAGGGTTTCGTAATCATCGGCTTCCCCTCCAACAGTTTCCACCAGGAGCGTGATGACGCGGCGGAAACCGCCGAGGTCTGCTATGTCAATTACGGAGTGACCTTCCCGATGCTCGCCGCCTCGCCCGTCAGAGGCGAGCAGGCCAATCCCGTGTTCAAGTATCTTGATGCCGAACTCGGCAAACCGAAGTGGAACTTCAACAAATACCTCATCGACCGCTCCGGCAAACCGGTGCGCCATTTCGGCTCCTACACCAAACCGGACAGCAAGAAACTCACCGAGGCTATTGAAGCTCTGCTCTGAAACATCCCCCTGCCTTCGGCATCCCCCTTCCTCCGGAAGGGGGATGATTTATATTATTTCTTCTCTCTTCCCCATAATTTTTCCCCCTTCGGTACGAAGGGGGAACGTGTCTGGTGATAGCGCTATTAGCACATTCACATCACAACTCAGAGACCCCTGATTTTATTTTCCCCCTTCCAGAGGAAGGGGGATGCCGCAGGCAGGGGGATGCGCGGGTTAAAGCCCGTAGCTCAGGCCCAGCACCAGGGTGCGGGTGGTCAGGTCCATTTGCGCATCGGCCCCGAAGCTGAGGAGAGTGTTCTCTTGCATGGCCGTGAAATCGAAACTGCCGTAATCCGCATACAGATACTCCAGGCGCAGCTGCAGCCGGTCGAGCTTGTATTCCGCGCCCAGGCCGATGACGGTGGCATCCAGGGTCGTCGCAGCCCTGTGTGAAACAGGAGTTTCCAAAAACGGATTGCAGACATTGCCATCCTCCGGGCAGACGGCGGTCACTTCGACATCCAGTCCCGTTCTGCTCAACGTCGAGAAAAGTAACAGCTGCGGGATGGGCAGGAAACCGGCGCGCACGCGCGGGTCGAAGCTGTCGCTGTTTTCAGTGTTGACCACGACATAACTGCGCGGATTGGAATCGGGGTCGCCGAGGCCGGGTATGCGATCGTCGATCGAAGCCGAATTCTTGTAGTACTGGCTGATGATTTCCAGGCCGAACACCCAGTTGCCCGGGTTCCAGCTATAGCCAAGGTACAAACCGGGTTCAACTTTACTGTCTTCCAGCGAGGCCTGCGGATCCGACAGCGGGTCGGCCTCGAAACCGTCCGGATCACGCACTTCCGTGGTGGTCCAATCGGCTTTCAGGGTTCTGGAGCCGATACTTATGCCCGCGTAGAACCCGGACCACGGCTCATCGTAAGCAGGGCCTGTGTCCACCGGCAGCGCCGCATCCCTGGCAGGCTCTTGTTCCACCGGCTCCGCCGCGGCTTTCGCTTCCTCCGCGACGCACGGTCCCACGTTGAACAGACAAAACAGGGCGAGCGCGCCTATTTGTATATATCGCATTTGATGTACTCCCTCAAAGGTATCGTTTTAAATTGGATGATCCCGGCAGGTAAAAATGATAAGCCCTTTAACGTATTTTCAGAAGGAATTTTTAAGTACCGCGCGCCCCGAATTTTATTTTCCCCCTTCGGAACGAAGGGTGATGCCGAAGGCCGCTGGGCAGAGCCGCGTAAAAACGGCAAGGCCAAGGGGAACGTGTCTGGGGATGTAGCTCATAGGCACTCCCGTATCACAACTCAGAGACCCCGAATTTATTTTCCCCCTTCCGGAGGAAGGGGGAACGTGTCTGGGGATGTAACTCATAGGCACTGCCGTATCACAACTCAGAGACCCCAAATTTATTTTCCCCCTTCCGGAGGAAGGGGGAATGTGTCTGGGGATGTAGCTCATAGGCACTGTCGTATCACAACTCAGAGACTCCAAATTTATTTTCCCCCTTCCGGAGGAAGGGGGAACGTCTCTGGGGATGTAGCTCATAGGCACTCCCGTATCACAACTCAGAGACCCCAAATTTATTTTCCCCCTTCCGGAGGAAGGGGGAACGTGTCTGGGGATGTGGCTCATAGGCACTGCCGTATCACAACTCAGAGACTCCAAATTTATTTTCCCCCTTCCGGAGGAAGGGGGATGCCGAAGGCAGGGGGATGCTTACCCCCTTTTCCGTCCCGGCCATAACCGCCGCCACAGGAAAAACAGACCGATCAAAACAGCAACCCACGGAATCACAAACGCAACCACTGTGATAGCCCCGGCAATACCCTTCGACAGGTTATAAACAAAGTTTTCCAGCGCATCCCCGATGGGTTTAAGGAAGGAGTCGGCCTCATCCGTTACAAAATTGATCGACACGATATCCAGGTTCACCCGCTTCATCAGATATTCATTCTCACCCTTGGCCGCCTCCAGATCGGATTGAGTCTTCGCGATCTCCGAGGAAATCTTGATCAGCGACTCAATATCCTTCGCCGAACGGCTTTCCAGCTCGATCAATTTCTTCTGATAACTCTCCAGCATCCGCAGCCGTTTTTCGTTATCCATGATCGGCGTCGCCAGATCCTCGGCCGACACATTCCGGCTGGTGATCTCGTTATGCTCGGACGCGGTTTGAATAAGGCCCTCGACGCCTTCCTTCTTGATCCGCACCCGGATCTGCGCGGAAGGATAATCGCCGCTCGTCAGATCCGAGTAGTGAATTTCGCAGGCATTCGCGACATCGTCGATGCATTTTTTCACCGTGCTCAGAAAGCTGGCCTGCAGCTCATCTTCATCGACCTCGATCGTTACATTGTGCTCGTAAGCAAGATAAGGATTGCGCTCCCTTTGCGAAGCCAGCGCCGGCGCCGCCGGCGCATATTCGGCTGCCACACCCATCTGCTTCATCTGCGTCATATCCGACATGTGCCCGGACTCGCCGCAGCCCGCCACGGCGAGGACGGCAAAAATCAGAAAATGCTTTGGCTGGTTCTTCATAGGCCTGTCCTGTGCTGGTTATTGAGCGTTATAAATTTCAGCTTGAGGTCCAGCTCGCTCAAGGCGCTGGTTGCCGGGGCAAGTCACCATGCCGGGGGCGGTCCCGGATTACCCGCCCGTATCTTCCGTCTTTTTCTTGGCCCGCGTCTTCCCGGTGGCCCTTTGCTTCTTTTGGCCGGGAGGCTTCAGTGTGTAATTGCCCTGCTCATCGCAAATAAATCTCTCGTTCGGAAAAGCCTCGATTGGACCCCAGCGGTAGTCTTTCAGCTTTTCCAGGGTTTCGCCCTTGTTGGTCGCCACGACCTTGTGAATGCCGACACTGCATTCACCTATGTGGGTATAGGAGGTATGAGACGTCCTGTCCAACTGATAGACGGCGCCGGGCTCCGGCACAAACGAAACGGCCAGGTTGCATACCCGCAGCGCCTGGAAAAAATATTCTATCGTGAAATAGCTGTAAACAAGTATCCGCTGATTGCTCGGCAGCTGGACGCTATAAGACTCTCCCCGGAGCTGTCTTTCCCGCATAGAGTTTTCTGTGTATCCAAGAGGAGTGATCGTCGCCTTTGTTTCCCCCGGTTGCCGGCAGATCACGTCATGGCGGGCAATCGACACGGCTGACTCGGAAACTTTGCTGCCCTCGCCCATGGGTTCAATTCTCAACGTAGCGGGAGTTGCGCCCAGCATTTCCGGAGCGGGCGCATAGGGTTTGGACGAATAGGGTGCAATGCAGGAAGCCAATAAACAGACAGCCGGTAATATAAGGTAGCGATTGAACATGGCCCGTCCTCTTTAATTAAAATTTAATAAAACCGTTCAGCATCAGGAATAACCGGGCCTCATAGAGGCCTGGCCGTTAGCTCGCCGCATGCCGCATAACGCCATTCCGGTGGCCGATTTTTTTCCTTTCTATTGCCAACGATAAAGAGATATTGCGCCATATCGTCTTCCGGGTAGAATTTCAACGCCTCTGTCCGCATGGTGCCCAGCGCCCGCAGCTTATTGGTTAACCAGTTGAGCTTTGTTTCTGTTTTCTTCTCGTGCTCATCCCAATCATAAAAAATAATCACTTTAAGCGGAGCGCGCCAGAAAAGCATTTTCCACATTTCTTCTTCAATGTAGTCCCCGTTCTCGTGTTCGATCAATGCATGAAGTGTTGAAGGATAGCGGCACTCATCTTTATATAAATCACCGCTGACGTACATTGCATCAATCGTATAGAAGGAGCGGTATTCCAGCTTTTCTCCCTGCTTGCTCAGGCGCCGCATGACATTGACCAGAAATCCTTTGTTCTTGTCCAGCATGAAAGAGGTCCAGTCACGCTTGAGGGTGTACATTTCCGGAATATCATCCCTATTTTCGTTAAGCTTCCATTCGCTTTTGAAGGCATCCAGAAACTGCCGGGAATTTATCATTTTTTAACCCCTTGTTGAGTAGCCCTTCGTGTTTCCTATTCTATATAGTAGATCGCATCAAGCATGGCGGTACGCACATCCCATAATTTTCCATCCGGACCGACAGGCCGGTCTGTCTGCCACCATATGCTCTCTGTAATCGGCGCGATTATATCGTCCCAGTATTTTTTAAAATCCAGTCTCGAATGAGAGAAACCAAGAACGGTGGCAAGGCCTCGCCGGTTTTGTGAATTAACGCATATAAAAGTATCCGGACGTTTCATGCACAACAAGCGGCTTGCGCTCGCCACTCCGCCCTGGCGGGATCTTCCGGCAAAAGATCTCATAAAGAGAGATATGTATCCGTCGTATTGATCTTTCCTGATTTCTCCGGTTAAGGGTATATGCTCCAGCGCTTCAGAAATTTGTTCTTGGCCCTCAAGAATCAAATTCTTAAATTCACCAGGTCCTTTCATTGATCCAAACCAGCCCCAGTTCATCACAAGGCCCGGTCTATGTTCTCTGCCGAACCCCAGGAAACCTGCTATTGCCCGTCGCTCATCGGGATTCAACCTCGCGAAAACAGGCACTGAAGAAAATAGCTGGCGGGCTTCCCGAAGCAACTCCAGCCTCAAGTCCTGGTTCTGGTGCCGGTTCTGTCGAACTTTTGCGGCATATTCTTCCCAGGTCCACAGGCGCAGTTCTTTCTGTGAAGTCTTGCCTGGCTTTAGTTTGATTCTTTCCTTTGCGAGTTCCGCCCGCAGACGGGCGGTAATTTTGTGATTAAGGCGGTAATTATCAAGAAAATCCTTATCGATTATTTTGCCGAGTTCCCAATGGCTTTCGATCTCGGACCTGATGGTTTGTATTGCCTTGCTGGAGGTGTCGCCTTCTATCAGAAGCATAATCTCTTTGTTTCGGCCCATCGCGGCTTTGGTGAAGTTGGCGCTGCCAACTATGGCCGCACTCCTGTGCCCCTTGGTAAATAAATAGACTTTAGGGTGAAAAGTCCCGCTGGTATTGTGTGGGATGGCTTTTGCGAATTTTTCGTCCTTAAAGCATTCGAGTAATTCAGGGTCCGTTTGCCAAAAGTGGGTGCCGAAAATCAGTTTCTCGATTTTACTTTTGTTTTTTACCAGTTCGTCAGAAAGACGATTAACAGTTCCCCATGCTGCGGCCCAATGGTACTCATCGTAAGAGTTCATTAAATTTCTGAGTATTCGCTCAAAATTCGAGTGGTTCAAACATTTAACCTCCATATCCCGGCTCCCTTTTTGATTATTGAACATCGGCGTGCTTATGCCTCGTACAGAGCAACGGCAAAGGTGAATATCGGCAGCAGCAGCCCGCCGTAGATGGGCGAGTACCAGTCGAAGTGTGTGAAAGGCCCGCCCAGGGCGAAAACCCAGACTACGAAAGCGACTGTCGATATGGCAAGCTGGCAATGCTTGCGCACCTTGGCAACGCGCCATAGATAAAGATACGTCGCCGCCGTGCAGAACAGGAAAATCGCCCAATATATAAAGGTGGGAATCTCTGAAGAAGAACGCACCAGCGCATCCAGTGTAATAAACAGCGCCACCACCTCCGCCGGTACATACTTTAATAAGCGGTCTGTGTAGCTATCCGGAACCTTCGCCTGTTTCTTATCGGAACCTTTGCCCCCTTCCAGCTGAAGAAAATAAGCATCCGCCTCATCTTTGAAATCCGTCTCCGACACCTGCCACTTCAGAATATCCCCCGACGAGAACTTGCCGCCGGAGAGCTTCACCGCCGAGCTCGGATCCTCCTCTTCGGAGGCCATCGGAGCATCCATCTTCATATCGTGTTTGCTGATAATTTCCCGGGACATTGAATTCTCCTGATTGATAACCTGAACCCAGCCCGCTGACGCAGCCATCTTAAACCGATCCCCTGTTCAGCGGCGGCTTTCATTTTTGGTTAACTACTTCGCTGGGAAGTCGGGCAGCTTGTTCTACTTGATAGGAAATTTGTTTGCACTGCTGTTCATCAAAAATTTTTTTAGTATTACTCTTTATGTAAGTAATCACGCCTTTCGGATTCCCGAGCGGAAAGGGCGGTTTCGAAGCAATGGCCATGCGCTTTTCTTTCTGTTTCTCCAGGCCATTAAATTCCCGATAAAATAAATCGCCAGGATAGGTATTCCAACAAACAGGCTGATGATTAGAGTGGAATACAAAGAACTGTTCCATGTTTCCATTTTGAGTTTTTCTGGTTAAAGTAATTTGGGTTCTGTTTGATGGTCGGAACCCCAGCGCTGCTTTGATTTAACAAGGCTCATTGAGTTTTATCTGGTATCTCGATGCTATAACCATTGTATTGGTCAATCAGTATCGGGTGAATCAGCATCGTCTTCCTCTGCTTCTTGTGGCGAGACCATACTCAGATACTCGGCGCGCACGTCCTTCAGTCGTCGCCGGCCTTCCGGATCGAGGCGCCAGAAACTCCAGCCTGCCGTGGCCTTGTTGCGAACGGACTGGCCGGCTCCCGAGGGACTATCGAACACCTGCCCGGCGACTTCGACTCTGCCGTCGGAGAGAACTGTTGCAGTGTACCCGCCATACTTGCCAGGACGAGAATAGAGAACCTGCCCTGCGGTCAAGTAACCTGCCCCGATCAGATCGGCGATTTCGACTGCCACGGAAGTAACGGCCTGTTGCCGATCGACCTGCACTTTGTGTCCGGGCGGGACAGGCCAAATGGCGAGGATGGCATCGATCATTAGATGGGTGCGATGATCGACGCCGC
The DNA here is from genome assembly GCA_036274675.1 of Gammaproteobacteria bacterium. GTDB lineage: Bacteria > Pseudomonadota > Gammaproteobacteria > HTCC5015 > HTCC5015 > DASUFE01. The sequence continues at coordinate 8,736 of DASUFE010000040.1, read as the reverse complement.
TTTCGTTCCACTGCTTCGAGGCATAGTCTTTCAACAGCCTGCTGTTCAACAGCACGACATCATTTTCCTGCAGATGCGCCACCTTGCCGTCTTCTCCCAGCCACGGACCATTGGAGACGGTAGAGTTGAGCTTCTTCGTCAGCAAAGTAAGGTTGCCGAAGCGGTGAATGCGCGCATCGCGGTCTGCTTCCGTTACTCCCGTCATAAGTGGCCAATGCTTCACCCAGGCCTGCGGCATGAGGTGTTCGATGGCATAACTGCCGCGCCGGATGCGCATGCCGGCGGCCGAGACTTGACCCGGAATCCAACCGCGCCAGTAATCCTCGATGGATTCGAGCACCATGCGGACACGGGCCCTGCTCAGCTTCCGGTAGACGGGCATGGCCGTCAATTCACGGCGGAGCTCGTCATCATCGGGCCAGTAGGATGTCTCGGAACGCTGCGAGGAAAAGTATTGCCTGATTGTCTGACTTACGATCTCCGACCGCGCGTTGCGAATGACGGACACGACATCCGCCATGATCTTGTTATAGGACTTGCCGGTGGCCCGGATCAGCATCCGGCGCGCCAGCCAGCTTTCCAGCACGTCGAGTGAGGCATTGATCTGTTCTTGTGGCAGCGGGCCGGCCTTGTGGTCGAGCAGCGCGAGCAGTACCGGTTTGATGACCTCGCTCTCCAGTGTTTTGATGCGATAGGCGAACAGACCCTCCCGGTCCAGCGGGCCGTCCAGAACCTCGGCCTTCTCTGTAAAGTTGCGGTAGGTCGCCGCCGAGCGATGGATCTCCCGCAAAAGTTCGAGCATCGGCTGTTTGGCCTCGTGGTCGGCATAGGCTTTGAAGCGCGAAAATACTTCCCGCGCTACCACCTCTTCGCCGGTTCGTGTTATCAACCAGTGGTTCAGGAATACCGACGAACGCTGGTGTCTGATGCGGCCGACGCTGACTTCCTCCTCCCAGAATGCCGTCTCGAACTGTGCCCAATACTTCTCATAGGCCTCCTCGACATCGGCCTCCTGTTCCAACAGGCGCTGAAAAACGAAGTTCTTGATCAGGTCCGCAGCCGTCAGAACGGCGCCTCGTGCATTCAGCGTTTCGAAAATCTCCTGAGCGTTCTCGGTAGCGGTAAGGTCGATGACGACGATCTGAAGAAGTTCGCGCGCGCTTCTCTCAATGGCTTCGGCCCGGGCGTTAACTTGCTCTGGGCCACCGGCATTCAGCCATTCTCTGCACTGTTGCGCGAAGAACTGGTGTGCCTTGGCCATGCGTGATGCACGGTGTTGCAGCTTCTGGTAATCGATCGGCCCTTGGGCTTCCATCACTTCGTTGAACGCAGGCCGGTCGCGATTAGTGGGCCAGACCTTGAAGCGGTCTTCCTTGTGCCGGCAGAAAGGCTGGGCGTTTGCAATCAGCGGCTCCAGGCGCGCTGCCGGCATGGCGGCGCCGACCATGGTGATTTCGGAGTGGAGGGCATCCAACAGGAGCTGCAGCGTGGTTAGCCGCTGTTGTCCATCGATAACGGTACGCTGCTGTAAGTCGCTGGTCTGAGTGGGCAACTGTTGCAGTACAACCGCTCCCAGGAAGTGCGGTGCTTGCGCGTCACCGGATTTCTGCAGCAGTCGCGTGGCGACGCGCTCAAGATCTTTCCACAGGGGTTCCCATTGCAGTTCCTCATTCCAGACGTATGGGCGCTGGAAGAGCGGAACGAGCAGCCGCTGGGGCTGCATGAAGATGGCTTGCGGTGTGCGGACCTGGGTATCCATGCCGGCCGAATCCTGGATTAATGCAAAATTGTGCTCAAGGAATCTAACCTATTTACCTGGATAGGAAAAGAAAAATACGGAGAAATGGGGGTTGATGACAGAGGACTGTAAATCAGTCGCCAATGAAGACTGTGGCAAAGGATTTCTGGTCCGCGGGGACGAGTTCCTATTCGAAGTAACCGGGCGGGGAGGAGTCGACCGCCGCGATATCCTTCAAGGTCGTTTCGAGGTCATACCCGCGTAACCACCAGCCACAGCAACAGAAAATAGGCCGCGACGGAAAAGCCGGTGACTTGCGCTTCCAGCACGGTACAGTCGATGAAGGCCTCGATCAGGGATTGAATGCCGCGCCAGATTTGGTACAAAACCACAGTCGCCGCTGCCCATACAATCGGCGGAAATTTTCCGAGCAGGGAAATCCACCAGATTCGCGAAGACTGTCTACCCGGGACTTTTTCCACATCGACTTTACCGGTGATGACGAAATCGGCGATGGTATCCCAGATGGGTTCCTCGATCGCGGCGCCGTGCCCGCCTTTTACAAATTTCGCCTGATAAACACCGGATGAGGGCTCCGTTATTTCGAAACCGTCGTGCCCCGCGCTGCCGAGGTTGTGCCGGGGCAGCAGTTGAAACAGTTTCGGAAAGAATGCGACTACCCAGTCGCCAGTGGCGACAAAATTCAGTACAGCCGACACCTGTTTGGAATCCTTGATGAAACGCTGCCAGTTATAGTCGCGTTTTACCACGCTGCCGGCAAAAACCACGTTCTCGAAGCGGCAGCAGGGGTACAGTTCCAGTGCCTTGGCGAGCAGGTAGGTGCCGTTGCTGTGGCCGACATAGGAGAATGATGCATTGGGATAGCGTGCCAGGGCCTCGGTATATTGGTCCATCAACCATTCGACTTTCTGCCGCCGATACCAGGGGAAAAGGAAGGGGAGCATGGGGAAGTAGCCGTAACTGGAAGTTTCCGTGGCCCACTCCGCCGGATTGCCGGCGGCGCGTTGCTTCACCCGGCGGGCGATTCTGTGGGTCCAGTGCCCAACATCACGGATTCCGTGAATGACAAAAACCATTCTTTTGACCTTGTAATCGGGGGCCTGGAATTTTTCATCGGAGGGAATCACGGATATGTGTTCCAGCTGTTTATTGCTCAGCAGGAGTGCCTGCAGAAATACTTCCTTCCGGCCAGCCCCATACCTGGGGTCATCCATCCTGACGACATTGTCATGATCGGAATAGGGTACGTCCAGGTAGCGGAAGTCATCGCCCGAAACAAGGTCGACATTATCCTCGGGTGCGACCAGGTCGTCGCGTGATCCCAGCAGCTGGATGGTCAGTGCTTTGCCAGGCCGTATGGCATCTGATTCACGCGCCGCGCGTCGCATCATCAGCCATTGTATGCGGAGCTGGGTGATGAATTCGGCGCCGCGCCGGATATTGAAGATGAGTGGCCAGCGTCCCGACACGGCGTACGCGAGAAAGCCGTAGAGACTTCCCAGTCCGAACAGAGCCGCTCTGGCGAGGCCGAGGTGGTGGGAGATGCGCCAGCCACGATTCATGCCCGCCAGCAGTACTATCCGGGAAACTCTTTCGGCCCAAGGCTTGGACGTAACAGGACCCGATTTGGCAAAACAGGATTCGAAAGGCGCTTGCGCGGATTCGCCGCAGGCAACGACATAAAGTTTGCGCGCCAGCAAGGCGCCGAGACTGTGGCCTACGAGCACGATATTCTCATAAGGCATGCCCTTTACTTCCGCTTCCTTCACCAGGCGGTCGATATCCGCCAGCAGTCGCACAATGATGAGGTTCGGATCCTCCATCGAAAAAGTGTGGGACGGCAGTTGCGGCCGGAATATTGTGGCCTGGGGCCAGACTTCAGCGATGACTGCGGCAACGGAGTTTAGATCGTCCGCGCATCGGGAGTATGCGTGGAGCAGCAAGACCAGCGTATGCCGGGGGGGTTGTCTCGAATTGCTGTCCGTGTTCATAAGGTACTCCCTTTTTATTCTTACGCCCGTTTAGCCGTCTCTGTGCCCATTGAATCTAATCCATTTGGCTGGATCAGAAAAGAAAAAATGCGAAGGAATACAGCCGGTATAAGGAATCAGTTTTTGGCGGACCGGGATCAATGATAATAAAGCCTGTGGCAAAGGTTTCTGGTCAGCGGGAATGAGTTTGTCGCTGGACACGTTTACATCCCCCTGCCTTCGGCATCCCCCTTCGGTACGAAGGGGGATTAAGAAATCTACTATCGCGGCCGGAGGTATTTGAGTTCAAAGATCATTTTGTATTGCGCGCGGGGGACTTCGACGGGTTCGCCGTTGACGATTTTAGGTTCGTAGCGGAATTGCGAGGCGGCTCTGAGAGCTTCCTGCTCGAAGTAGCCGGGGGGCGTGGAGTCGATCACCTTTATATTCTGCAAGGTTCCGGTTTTGGTGACGTTGAATTCGAGGAGGACGTAACCTTCGATTCCCTGGTCGAGTGCTATTTGGGGGTAGATGATGGGGACTGTGACGTTAGGCAGTCGCGGGTCGGTCTGTGATTTTTTATCGGTCTTTGGGGCGCTCTTGTGGGGAGGTTGTGGTGGCGGGGTGCTGACATTAGCCGGTGGCGCGATGGGTTTGGAGGCGCAGCCGCTGAGCGTCAGTAACACCAAAGCCGGCAGTATCGTTGATATCCGTTTCATGCCTGAATGCCTCCCCAAGGTGAGGTGGTATTAAGGTAGCTGAAATGGGTGGGGCGGGGAAGGGAGGGGGCTTTCCTTATATATGTTTTGCGGGGGGTGGTGCTGTCCGGCTCGTGACGCTAATCGGGCTGAAGCTCCAATATCCCCAGACGTGGGGCAATTTGAAGAGTTTAAGAAATCACCCCTCATCCTGGCCTTCTCCCCTCGAGGGGAGAAGGAAACAAACATCCCCCTGAGAATCTCTGCCCAGCGCCCCCTTCGTCCGGAAGGGGGAAAATAATTTGTCAGGGGGTGATGAAGGGCAGTCGGTCGCCGCCGAAGTAGTGCGGGCCTTGTTTGAGGTCGAAGATGATTTTTTCGCGGGCGCCGTAGGTGTCGACGGGTTCGCGGGCGACGAGGCAGGGGGTGTATTTGTTGTGGCTGACGGCGGCTTTGGCGGCTTTGCTGAATACATCGGGTGGCATGGATTCGACGACGCGCACGTCCTTGGGCCGGCCCTGGGAGTTCAGCAGGAATTCGACGACGGCGTAACCTTCGATGCCCTGGTCTTTTGCATCCCGTGGATACTCGGGGACGACGCGGTTGATGGGGCGGCAGGAGGTTTTGTCGATCTCCTGGTCCTGCAGCCGAAATTTTTCCGCCGGCTTGGGTTTGGTGGAGGCGCAGCCGGGGGTTATCGAGAGTGCGGCGGCGAGCAGTAAGGATGTGAATAGAGTTTTCAAAACCAGTTCTCTTGCTTGCAGGGCTTCAATGTACTGGAAAAGGCGCGGTGGCGAAAGTCAGACATCCCCCTGCCTTCGGCATCTCCCTTCGTACCAAAGGGGGAGATTTTTTTATCCCCCTTCCGAAGGAAGGGGGATTGAGGGGGATGTGTAGTCCGGCGCGCGCTACTAATGGCGGTTGGATATCCCCAGACGCGTACCCTGCGTTTGGGGCTGCAATAGAAAAAAGGTTGGCCATATTTCTTTAAAACTGGCCATGTTCTCTGGTTTCTGCGGGGGATGGCGGGAGCTAGATTTCACGGCGACGATCCGAGCGGTTCAGGGGTCCCCTTCGTGAGAGGGGCGCGCTCACCATAAACATTAATAAATAGTGTAGGGAAGGAGAAAATCATGTTTAGACGTCTAGCCTGTGGCGGCCTGCTGGCGCTCGCGCTTGTGAGCGCGGGTGCGCATGCCGGCACCATGCAGTCCAATCTGGTGATCAGCAAAGTCACGCCGGAAGGCAGCGGCATCCTGGTCACGTTCACCACGCAGCCCGTGGATTGCGCCACCAACTACAAGGGTGCGCACGCCTACCTCGGCACCAGTATCAAGGGTTTCGATATGTTGTATCTGGTGGTGACGACCGCGCAGGTCACCGGTACGCCGGTCACGATTTATTACGCCGACAACGGCGATTGCAGCGGCGTGGCGCAGTTGCTGTCCCTGTCGGACATAGTCGCCAACTAGGAGCGCAGCCATGAATACTAAAATCAAGGCTATTCTGTTGCTGTGCCTGTTCTCGCTGTTCGGCACGGCCCATGCGCAGGTCAGTTCGCTGACTTATTCGGTATCCGGCGGCACCATCACGCTGAACTGGTACGGTTTTGCTTCCACTCATTACGTTAGAGAAAACGGGGTAACGATCAGCCAGGTCAGCGGGACCACCAAAAGTTTCTACAGGCCTGCCGGCACTTACAACTACAAGGTCACGAGCTGCTACTACGACGGTGATCCCAGTTGCATCTATTCCAACTCGGTAAATGTCACGGTTGCGGCTACCCCGCCGCCGCCGGTCACCCCGGTCACCCCGCCCCCGCCGCTGGAATTCAGCGTCGGCAGCCTGCAACAGTTCCTGGCGTTGGCCGATGGCAAGGATAAGACGCTGGCAAACTTTGTCGGCGACGAGATTCGCGCGCGTCTGCACGGCGTCGACCTGACGCTCGATGAAAACGGCCTGACCTTTTCTGAAAATCTGCCCGACTATCAGATCCACAGCGGTTGTTCGAAGAATATTGCCTTGCGTAATCTTCAGGTCAACGCGTCCCTTAACAACACTTCGCGCTTCGAGATCCTGATGGACACGCTGTCCAAGCCGATTGTCGTCAACGCGCAGCTGATCGGTACCGTCGAAGGCAGCGGAACAGTGCGGGTGCGCCTGGGCTTCAAGGTCTTCGGCGAATGCATACGCTATCTGAAGGCTTCGGTGGACGGCAGCGTCCGCACCGACTTCACCGTCAACACCAGCATGGTAATCTGGCTCAACCCGACCCGCGTGTTGGACGCGCCTTCCGACCAGATCCGTATCCGCATCAACCCGGACGTCAATCTTGACGGCAGAGTGGTCCCCATCAACCCCACCGTCAACCTGTCGAATGCGAGTCTGAGCGTTCTGGGAGTCAATGCGTTCTCGGGCGTGGCCGGCGACCTGATGCAACGTTATTTGCTGAACTACATGAGTGGCAAGCTCACAGGTTCGTTCGCCACCGTAGCGGGTCAGGCCAACGCCAACTTCCAAACGTACCTGGCGTCGGAAAAAGCCAAACTCAAGAACAAGCTGCTTTCCATTCCGCAGGAATATATTATCCCCGCGCCCGCGGATTTGACTCCCGATATGCTCAGGCGGGTCACGGATTATGCGCTGAACGCTTTCCCGGCTGGCCAGTTCCTGCAAAACAACAGCGCGGATATCCTTTACTTGCTGCTGGTCGGGGATGATAAAGGCCTGCGCGCGAAGATCGGAACCCAGGCGTCCTGCATTCTCAGCGGCGGCCTGTTGAGTTTGAACATGAGCCATGCCGCAACTCCGTCGCCGTTCAGGACCACCACGATGGTGGATTATTGCGCGAACATCGAAAATCCGGCGTGGCTCGGCAACGCGGAACCTTCGGTCAGCGGCTACAACGGAACGGATGCCTGGACGCTGACGCCGCCGACCAGTTTCAATGTCAGCGTGGTCGCGCCGATCCAGAATAACTACCAGCCCTATATGCAGCGCGTGAACTACCGCAACATCAGCGGCATTACCGACGGCACCCGCGTGGTGATCGATTACAACGCATTCAGCGCGGCGATGTCGGCCTGCCACTCGGCGGGTTACATGGGCCAGTGCAACAATCCGCCCAACATCAACAACTACACCACCTATGTGCCGATCCCGCGCGGCACCGGCACCTGCAAGCTCGAGATGCGCGTGTACAAGAAAGACGTCGCGCAGACCGGCCTGAAACCGTTGCTCGCCATTCACGGCGGCTCCTGGAAATATCGCGGCACCGGGTTCTACGGCCTGGAAGCGCAGGTCTCGAATTTCACGCAGCAGGGCTTCGTGGTGTTCGCGCCGTTCTATCGTCTGATCGGGAATTCCGACGGCAACGTCGAGTGCAACAACGCCACCGGTCAGCAGATCACCTCCGATGTCGACGCCGCGTTGACCTGGGTGCAGAACTACATGACCAGCTACGGCGTCACCGCGGGCCAGAAAGTGCGCCTGTTCGGCCAGTCATCGGGCGCGAGCCTGGCGGGCTGGCTGCTCACGCATCGGCCGACCGAGGTACAGAAGGCCTTGCTGATGTATCCGCCGACCGACGCGCAGGATTATCTCATCAACTACCAGGCTTTCATTAACAGCCAGCCGTATAACGCCGAGTACGCCAGCACCTTCACCGGCGGCGAAAGCCCGGAAATAGTTGCGGGATATTTGTCCACCGTTCCGGGAGTGCCCGCCAATCTCCGGGAAGTGAGCCCTTACAGCAGCCTGGTGCTGGACAACAGCTTCCCGTACCTTGTGGCCAGCAATCCGTCCTATTATCCGCCGGCATACATGGTGCACGGCATGGCGGACGGGCTGGTGCCGGCGCTCAATTCGGTACGCCTGTGCAACGCCTACACCGGCAACCCGGCCTCGGGGCCGGCGACCACCGCCGGCACGGCGACGCTGCGCTCCTATGCCTGCGGATCGAGTCGGGTGGATCTGCTGCAGGAAGCGGGCCACGCATTGGAAGGTTGCCTGCCGCCACTGCGTTGCCAGGCCGGTTCATCCAGTGCGGCGCTGATCGCGGCAGGCCAGTCGCTGAGCGCGGCAAGGGCGTGGCTGGCGCAATAACCCAATCTAAAAAAAGCATCCCTCCTCCAATTAAGGCTGTGCGAAACGCACAGCCTTTTCTTTTTCATCTCATTTAATTTTCAGGACAGTTCTGTTTTTACGCAGAGCTCAGCCCTACGCGTCTGGGGATATGGAACTTTAGCCACTCAAGTATCACGAGTCGGACGGCACGTTTTCTTGCGTCTGGGGATATGGAACTTTAGCC
>DASUFE010000039.1:0-32442 GCA_036274675.1 Gammaproteobacteria bacterium | reverse complement strand
AAGGCCGAAGCCGATGCTGGCCCAGACCAGCGCGACGTCGATCAGGCCGTCCTTGTAAAGCCGGTTGACCTCGCGCGAAAGCTCGAAGCCCGCGAGATTCATGGTCGGGCGGCGCGGCGTGCGGATCACGCGGATGAAAGGCGCATCCGGCACCTCATCCCCCGTGGTGACGTAATAGACATCGTGATGGCGCGCCAGGTACGGCAGCATTTCCGCCGCCAGCGTACTCATCCATTCCTCGACCCATGCCAGCTTGAGTCTGGTGGGCGCCTTGCGCCGCGCTAGTTGCTGCGGGGCGACTGTTTGGACTGTATAGACCATGATTGTTTCTCCTCAGCCAGGTTCTGGCGCGCGGCGGGCCACAGGTACCCGAGCTGCGCGCGCAATAGTTCAAAATCGGCGCCGACCGCGGCGCCGGCCTCGCCGGCGCGCGCGTACTGACTGCCGGCGCGCAGCCGGTAGTCGCCGCTCGCGCGATCGACGAAACCCACATCGTCCAGGGAATGCGGGAAAAAGTTTCCATCCGGATACAGCTCGGCCGCGCCGTTCACCATCACGTTGCGCTGCACCACCGCCTGCGGGAAGTAGCGTTCGAGCGTCGGGCGCCCGCTGCCGAAACCGGAGCCGATGATCCCGTACTCGTTGTGCTCGACGATATTGTCGGCGAAAACGAAACCGCGATGCGGCGAGCGCTCACCGAAAATAATGGCGTCGGTCTGGAACGCCGTGTTGTGCGTGATCTCAAGGTGCTCGGTCCCGTCGAGCAGTTGGAACAGGCGGCCGTGACCGCCCCAGCGTTCACCGCCGATCTCGTCGAACAGGTTGTTCCGGATCGCGATGCGGCGCGCCCTGCCGTTGCCGGCGCGCGACCCGTCGTCGATCCCCATGATGTTGATGCCCGAAGCGCTCTGGCGCACCAGGTTATTTTCGAAAGCCACGTCTTCGACCACCGCCCACGGCACCGCGTCGTTCTCGGTACGCACCGTGAACAGCACGGCAAAGCCGTCCTGCGCCTGCAGCCAGTTGTGCTCGAACAGGTTGCCGGCGACATGTACGCGGCGTGCGTTCTTCAGCTCGAAAAGATTTTTGACCGTCCAGGGCGTTCCCGCGTAATTGGGTTCGCCGGCCTTCCAGGCCAGGGGTTTGGCGAAGTGATTGCCGTGGATCTCAATATCCGAGGGCACCAGCTCCGGTATCGAAGGCGTGCCGCCGCCGAACATCACATTCTCGCCCGCGCCTTCCAGGTAATTGTTTTCGATCCTGAACGGGCCCGGCCCGTTCCAGCCCGCAAGCGCCTGTGAATCCTCGCCCACTGTCTTGAAATCGGCGAGCCAGGAGTCGATGACGGCGGTATGGCTCGAATTGAGCGCGATGCCGCGGCGCGCGCCGCGCGGACCGCCGTGCAGGTAGCAACGGTCGAAGATAATGTGGTGCGGCACTTCAGCGCTGTTCTGGCGGTTCGCGCCGAGCTGCACCAGGGTCTGGTTGGAAAACCGCAGGGCGTCGGTAATCTCGCCTCCCTTGATCAGGTTGCGCACCGCGCGCGCCATCTGGGTCGGCGAAGCCGCCGCGTCCGCCGCGGGATGCACTTCAAGGCCGATAAAGCGGTAGTGATGGGCGCCCGCTTCGGTCCTCAGCACAGGCTCATCCGGCGCGGCCACGAGTTTCGGCAGCGCGGGGGCATAGGATGGATCGATGCGTTTGCCCGGCGGGGGAAGATGTTTATCGGCCGTCTCCGTCCGCACCACGATCCAGGCCGCGCCGCGCTTGACCGGCAGCGTAAAGGGACCCGTGTAAACCGCCCCGGGTTCCAGCGTAATGATATCTCCGCCGCGCGCGTCGTCCAGCGCGCGCTGCAGATCGCCGCCGCGCGGCACCTTGATAATCCTGCCGTGGGGCGGTTCATAGGCAGTATCGACGGTCAGGCGCGGCGGCTCCGGCGGAACCGATGATGCCGATGGCGCCGGCCCGGCGAAAGCCGGGGACAGCAACAGCCCGGCGCACAGCGCCGGCGCCGCGAGTGTCCGGATCATGCTCATGCTCCCACCTGCTGCGAGGCACGCGGCCGCACCGAGCCGCGCATCAGGTCCACCACGCTGTGCTGCGGGCCGGCATCGTCCAGCACGGCGGAAGCTTCCTCGCCGATGTTGCCGATCACCAGGGTCTCGGCATGATCGAGCAACTCGCGCGGGCTCTGGCACATCAACGACGAGATATGCGGGATCTCCTCCTGGATGTAGCGGCGGTTGGCCCCGACCAGGCGCGCGATCGAAACATGCCGGTCGAGAATGCGTACCTGGCAGCCCTTGCCGATCAGCGACTCGACCAGCGTGACCATCGGGCTCTCGCGCAGATCGTCGGTGCCGGCCTTGAATGCGAGCCCCACCACGCCGACGCGCCGCTTGCCGGTGGCAAGCACGGCATCGACGGCCTGCCGGATCTGGTGCTCGTTCGCCGGGAGTATCGAGCTCAACAGGGGCAGCGTCACATCGGCGCGCGTCACGGCGTGCACCAGGGCGCGCAGATCCTTGGGCAGGCAGGAGCCGCCGAAGGCGAAACCGGGACGCAGATAGGCTTCGGATATATTGAGCTTGCGGTCGAGGCGGAACACGCGCAGCACTTCCTGCGCATCGGCGCCGAGCGCGCTGCAGGCGTCGCCCATCTCATTGGCGAAGCAGACTTTGAGCGCGTGCCAGGCGTTCGCGGCGTACTTCACCATTTCCGCGGTTTTTATCTGGGTGTGCACGAAGGGCGCGTCGACTCCGGTATAGAGTTCGCGCAGCAGGCCGGCCGTCGCCTCGTCCTGGCAACCGACCAGCGTCAGCGGCGGCGCGGCGAAATCGCGCAGGGCCGTGCCCTCGCGCATGAATTCCGGATTGACCGCCACACGCACTTCAGACTTGTTACGGCCGCCCATCCCCTCATGCAGCGCCGGAATGAACACGCGCTCCAGGGTGCCCGGCAGGACGGTGCTGCGCAATACCACCGTAAATGGCTCGCTCCGCTCGCGCAGCGCCTCGCCGATTTCGCGCGCCACCCGTTCCAGCGCGTCGATGCTCAACTGGCCGTTGGCACGGCTCGGCGTACCGACACAGACCAAGGCCAGTTCGGTCGCGGCTACCGCTTCGGTGCCGAAGGAAGTCGCGCGCAGGCGCCCCGCCGTCACTACCTCGGCCAGAACCTCGTCCAGCCCCGGTTCGACGATGGGAGACCGGCCCGCGTTGATCAACGCGGCCTTCTCGGCATTGGTTTCGACACCGATGACGTTATGCCCGACGCGCGCCAGCGACGCTGCACTCACGCATCCGACATAACCAAGCCCGAATACACTTACTCGCATGTTGTTATTACCTCTCAAAAATTAATTTTTAACGGATAGCGGGAAAACTCCCCGGGAGTTCCCGCAAAAAAAATTTAAGAAAAAAGATTTCTCGTAGAGGCGCCTGGACGCGGAGAACGCCGGGGATTAAAAATAAAATTTCTCCGCGTTTCTCCGCGTCCCTGCGTCACCGCGAGAACGAATTTGTGGTCCTCTATTTGCCGGTTGAATGGACTTACCCCAACAATATATTTGTTGGGGTTCGTTGCACTCACCCCAAACCCGCCAACCAAGAAGAAAGATTTCTCACAGGGGGCGTGTTCGGAGAACGGGCGTAAGAATAGCTAAAATCAGATTCTCACTGTGTTCTCCGCGTCCCGGCGTCTCTGCGAGAGCGAATTTTTTAACTGTCGGTCTTCCGGATTCTCACCCAGGAGCCTGCGCGGCGATGGTTCCCGCGGAGCGGAGCGCTTTCTCTTCCGGGCCGGCACAGGGTTTGATAAAGGATTCGAATTCGGCGGCGACCTGCGGCCAGGAATAACGCTCCTCGACCAGGCTGCGGCCGGCGCTACCGATACTTTCACGGCGCGCCGGGTCACGCAACAACGCCAGCACCGCGTCGGCGAAAGCCCGCGGCGCGTCGGCCTGCAGGAAATGCCGGCCGTCCTCGAGCGGCAGGCCCTCGGCGCCGACCGTCGTGGAAACGACGGCCTTGCCCATCGCCAGCGCTTCAAAAATCTTCAGGCGCGTGCCGCCGCCGATCCTGAGCGGCACCACGTATACCGCGGCCTCCGCCATGAAATCCCGCACGTCATCCACCGTCCCCGTCACGTCCACGCCGGCGCGTTCCGCGGCGCGGCACAGGCGCTCGCTCGGGTTGCGTCCGACCACGCTCAGCGCGGCCGCCGGCACGCTCCGCCGTATCAAGGGCAGGATGGCATCGATGAAATACAGCATCGCGTCTTCGTTCGGCTGCCAGTCCATGGAACCGACGAACACCATGCGCTCCGGCTGCTGCAGCGCGGGGGGCCGGGGCGCGAAATAGGAAATATCGACTCCGGTCGCGACCGCCCGGATCTCCGCTTCCGGCGCGAGCGCAGCAAGCGCGGCGCGGTCCGTCTCCGAAACCGCGATCGTCAGCCGCGCTTCGCGGCTGGCGCGGGCTTCGTAGCGGCGCATCTTGCGCCATTCGAGCGCGAGTGGCAGCCGCTGCCAGAAGCTCGCGGCATTGGCGCACAGGCGCTTCCAGATCATGTGCTCGACGTTGTGCGAAAAATAAACGACCGGCACCGGGCAGGCGTGCGGCACATTCGGCAGCGCGCACAGGAAATCGGCCACGCATACGTCGGCCTGGCCCGCCGCGAACAGACGCTCCGCCGCGCGCCCCAACGCGGGTACGCGCGACTTGTATACATCGACCGGCAGCCTTGAGAACCAGGAACGCACCAACAGCCACGGAAAGCGCAGGCTGCGCCACTTCGGCGACACATACGGCACCGATATCACCTCCGCGCCCTGCGGCAGCCAGGCGCGCAGCGCCGCCGCCTCCTCCGGCCGGGTGTGCGTGGTCAATACGGTGACACGGTGGTGGCGCGACAGCTCGGCCAGTATATGCAGGCTGCGCAAGCGGCCTCCCGTGTTGGGGGGCCAGAGGCCGCCGACCTTGATCCATAAAATTTTCATGGTCCTCTCCTTGATTACAGTTAACGTTGAAGGACGCAGAACGCCGGGAAATGCTTGCGGCGTCTTGTTTACTTGACTTTGCAGATCCAGGCGCCCGCTGCGTCCTTCGCGGTTAATCGTTCGCGGATGTCCGCAATTCCTTTTCAGGCCGCGGCCGCGATCAGACGCTCTCCGTTCTTCATCAAATCCGCCGGAACCTCACCTTCGATGAAGACGCGCTGCCAGATTTCGAGGTTCATCAGCAGCCACAGACGGTCGCCGTGATCGGCGCGGCCGTTGCGGTGCTCTTCCGCCAGCCGGCGCAGGTAAGCCGCATCGAACAGCCCGCGCTCCGCGGCGCGCCCCCCGGTTACGAACTCGCGCACCAGCCGGTGGAACGGCCCGCGCAGCCAGCGGCCGAGCGGGGTCGGGAATCCCATTTTCGGCCGCGTCAGGATCGCGCGCGGAATCGATGTCCGCAGCGCCTCGCGCAGCACCGCCTTGGTCTGCCAGCCGCGCAGCTTGTAGCGCGCGGGCATGGTGGCCGCATATTCGACGAATGGATGGTCGAGGAACGGTACGCGGCTTTCGACGGAGGCCGCCATGCTCATCTGGTCCTGCTTCATCAGCAGCTCTACCAGATAAGTCTGCAGGTCCGTTTGCGCCATCCGTTGCAGGGTGTCCGCGGAGCCCTCGCGGTAGCAGCGCATGCCGATCGCATAGGGATCGCGCGCGCGGAGCAAGACCTGATCGCTGACCAGTTGCCGGCGCATGCGCTCGGGGAACACCGCGAAGTTCTCGAAAAAGAGTTCGCGCGGATCGGACCCGAGCGCAAGGAAACTCCGTTTCGAATAGCGGCGCAGCGAGCCGGGCAGCGCGCCAACCGCGAACCTGATGCCCGCCCGCAGCGGCGACGGCATCACCGGCCAGTACATGCGGCCGATACGCTCGTTCCAGGCCGTTACCCGGTAACGGTTGTAACCGAGGAACAACTCATCCGCGCCCTCGCCGGACATGACCACCTTGACATCGTTGCGCCGCGCCAGGTCGGATACGAAGTACAGCAGGATGCTGGAAGGAAAGGCGATCGGTTCGTCCTCGTGCCAGATCAGCTTCGGCAGAACGCCGAAGAATTCGGCCGGCGACACGCTGACCTCGCGATGCACTGCGCCGATGGATTCGGCGGCGATGCGGGCGTATTTGAGTTCGCTCAGTTTAGGGTCGTCGAAACCGACCGAGAAAGTGCGTATCGGTTCGCGCTTCATGGATGCCATAAGCGCGGCCAGCCCGCTCGAATCGATACCTCCCGAGAGAAACAGGCCGATCGGCACGTCGCTCACCAGGTGCTTGGATATGGATTCCTCGAGGCGCTGCCGCACCGCGACCGCGCGCTGCTCGATGGTATCGTTCGACTCCTCGCACTCGGCCGGCAGCCGCCAATAGCGCTGGCCGTGGAAACCCTTGTCGAGCGACCAGGAAAGGGTGCGCCCCGGCAGCAGCTTGCGGACGTCGCTGAAGAAGGTCTCGGCGCCCGCGTTGAAGCGCGTGGCCAGGAATTCCGGCAGGATCGCCTTGTTGAAGGCGGGCCGGATCGAGCCGGCGGCGAGGATGGCCTTGATCTCGGAGGCGAACAGCAATTCGCCGTTGGCGACGGCGTAATAAAGCGGCTTGATGCCGAGCCGGTCGCGCGCCAGAAATACCTTGTGCGCGTTCCGGTCCCAGATGGCGAAGGCGAACATGCCGCGCAGGCGCTCCACGCACTTCTCGCCGAAGGCTTCATAGGCGCGCAGCACGACCTCGGTGTCCGACTCGGTGGTGAAGCGGCAGCCGCGCAGCTCGAGGTCCGAACGCAATTCCCTGAAATTGTAAATTTCCCCGTTGTAGGTGATCCACACCGTGTGGTCGGCATTCGCCATCGGCTGGCGCCCGCCCGTGAGATCGATGATCGAAAGCCGGCGGTGGGCGAAGCCAACGGGGCCGGCGACCATCAGTCCCTGCTCGTCGGGACCGCGATGCCGCAGCACGTCGCGCATGCGCCGCAGGCGCTGTTCATCGACGCGTTCGCGGGGGTCGAATTTAAGAATACCGGCTATTCCACACATGATTTAAAACCTTATATTGGAAATAATTAGGAAAACGACCATCGACACGCCGCAGGCGAAGATTACAAACTCCTCGAAATCGGGACGCGACACTTTCATTTCATCCCCTCAAAGGGGATTAACCACAGAGAGCACCGAGAACACAGAGATTGATAGTGTGAAAACAGAAAGGCTGAATCCGGAAATTTCATTTTCTCTGTGCTCTCCGTGTACTCAGTGGCTGGCGTTCTTTAATGGGGCGTGCGTCTTGCGGCACTTGGCTTGCGTTCGACGACGATGTTCTGCTCGCTGATGTGCAGCGTCTCCAGCCCGTGTTCGAAGGCGAGATCGATATGCCGGTGCTCCGGCCCGGCGTCGACCGCCGGCGGCAGCGAGAACAGGCTGTCCATCGGAAACAGCAGCGTCACGATCCGCAGCGGCAGTTGCGCCGTCGTCGAACAGACCAGCATCGGCGCGGGCTCGCGGCATCCATAATCGGGCGCGACCCAGCCTTGCGGCGGGTCCGTGCGCCCGCGCACCAGCTCGGTCCTGAGCGGCGCGGTCGCGGTGACCAGCATTCGGCACTCGCGGCCCGTCGAGTCCGCGGCCAGCACCCATGAATCCGGGTTCAGCGTCACCTCCATGGGCGCGAACTGGAACCTGAGGTCGATGCGGTGCTCCGCGGCGCCCTCGAGATCGTCCACGATCACGTAGTAGCGCGGCTTCACGAACAGAACGCGGCGCCGGTGCGTGACCGGATCGGGCAACCGGCGGTAGGCGTCGTGATCGGCGTCCGCCAGATCCATCGCCTCGGTCGAAATCCAGCGGCGCAGGCGCGCGCGCCGCCGCTCCCGCCACTTGAAGGGGCCGGTCGGCAGCGCCTGCTCCAGGCCATCGACGGTAACGGTGTTATGCGAGGCCGTGCCGCGAAAATAATCGCGCCACTGCGCATCGGCCGTGTAGACACAGGTGCCGGCATCCACCAGGTACGGTTCGCCGAACAGCGAGCACTGCACCGACAGCAGGTCAGCGTGGCCGTGCCCGCCGCTGACCGGGCAGCCGTGCGGGCCGACATCGAAAATCAGGCGGTGCGCGCTGCGGTCCCAGCCGCTGCGCATCACGGTATAACCGCCGTCGGGAAACAGCCGCGAAGACACGGCCGCGGACGGCGGGTCCGGCGGCAGCGAATCGAAAACCCGCAAGCCATCCACACCGAGCAGCCATACCACTTCCGGCGCCGCCGTGCGGGCTGCCCAGGCATATTCGGAACTACGGAACAGCACGGCGGCCGGCCCGAACACGCTGTGGTAGTCGCCGGGGGCGCGTCGCGACAGCGGCAGCAGCGTACCGCCGTCGCCGTCCCCGATCTGCGGCAGCGCACCGTCGGGGCCGCTCACCGCCAGCAGGAAATCGAGCATCTTCCGTACGCGTGCGGCGGTTGAGGCCGGCACCGGCTCGCCCTGGCGGGCGGCCAGTATCATGAAATGCAGATAGATATCCACGGTGTAGCGCTGGTAGCAGGTGGCCTGCTCAAAGTAGACGCCGTCGTCCAGCACCTGACGCTCCAGTTGATCGAGCAGGATGCGGCGGCCCAGTCTGCGCCAGCGTGCCGCGCCTTCGAGTTCCGGAAACATCACGCCGACGTAGAACAGCCCCAGGGCTTCACCTGTAAGATGGGTATTCGGCGAAAAATAGTAGGACAGGTAGCGTTCGACGTGTCGCGCCTGCGCGCGTATCCATTCCAGCATTTCCACATAAAATTCCGGGGTCAGCACCCTGGAGCCGCGGAACAGGAACAGCGCCCACGACCATGCGATCAGCCGCAGCGACAATTCCAGGCTGCTCGCCCAGTTGATGCCGGTGCCGGGCGGATTGGCCTGCATCCACTCCTTTATATAAGCGGCGAACCTGTCCGCGTAGCGCTCATCGTCCGTATAGCGGTAGGCCTGGCCCAGGGTGACCGCCCACTGGTGACGGTTGAGTTCCCAGATGACCTTGCTGTCCCCCACTGTTTCCGCATCCAGCGGATCGAGCCGGCTCCAATGCAGGCGCGGCGCGCGGCGGCCGGATACGGGATCGAAGTGCCAGTCGATCGGATCGCCGAAGCACAACTGCCGGTAACCCAGCAGGTCGAAGCGGCCGCGGCAGATGTCATCGGCGGAGGAAAGCAGCTGCGCACGCTCCTCCGGCATGCGGTTCTCCAGCACCGCTCTGGCGCGCGCGCTCATCGCGCCGTCGAAGAAGCGGGTTTCAACACTCGAACTCCAGCGGCGAAACAGCGTCTCGGGCCGGCGCGCCCGCGGCTGCCGCGCTTCGCGGCCCTCCGCGATCTCGGCATTATAATCGGGCACGCTGAGCGGGCGCAGCCCGCCGAGCAGGCCGTTGCGCTCCAGCCGCTTGGCCAGCTCCTGGCCGGCGCGAATCACCAGTTCGGAGGGTTTCATTGAAACAATCCTTTGCAACTTCATGCCGTGCGAACCGCCCGCGCAATCAAAATTCCGGTCGATATAAAACGTCTCATGAACTTTTCCTTTACTTCCTTGTGTTTTAAACGATCGCTCCCGATCGTCTCCTTGTTAAAAGGCCCCATGGCCTTGCGGCAGGCGCAGGCCGCGCCTGCCGAAAAACCGGCGTCAATACTGGGCCTGCAGACCGACCGGTTGCGGTCTGTCTTGCTGATAAATTTTATTTTCCTCGAGCAGTTTTCTTGCCAGCAGTAATGAACTGGCTTCCGTCAAATGGGCGTTATCCCAGGCGGTGAGTTCATAACCGTTTTTAAAGCCGACGACCGCGAGGCATTTTTCATCGATGCACAGGTTATTCAGTGCGGACAGAAAGATGACGCCCTGCTTCGACGCCAATAACGCCAGTTCCTTATCCACCTTTTCCAGGCTCTTGAAGCCGGGCATCAAAAAGTACTGCTCCCTGTTGAGGGAAATACCCTTTCTGATCGCATAAACCGGCAGCGTGGGTTCCCATTTCGGCGGAGTGCCGATCAGCACGATGCGCGTGTCGGGCGAAACTTTCCTGATGCGGCCTATGGTTTTCCGGAGGTTCGGCAGGGCGCCCTCCCTTGCATAATCGTGCCAGTTGGCGTGCAGGAATATCTGCACGGGTCGTATGCGCGCAACCTCGCTTATGACAAATTCGTTGATCTCCAGGCAGTTGGGGCGGTCCGGAAAAACCGTTTCAACCACCGGCGGGCAGGCGCTCGCCGTATATTGAATGACATTGCCATGGAAAGCCCGTAAGCCCTGTGAAAGAGCCGCGGCGTATGAATCGCCCCACAGCAACAGGCTGTCGCCCTTGCCGCCCGTGTTCTGGCAGTTTCTGGAAAAATCGCGATACGTATTTTCAGGGCCGATAAAGCACTCGTGGTACCTGTAAATCTCTCTATAGTCATATTCGCTGTACTCTGAAATTCTTCGCTGTTCAGTCGACAGCCTGTCCTCGAAGCCGCCGCTCAAACTGCCGACCGAACCGGCCGCGACGAACAAAGCTCCCGCCGCGGCAGTGCAGGAAAAGATCCGCCGCCGGCTGAAGCGGTGCGCGTTCCGGAACGGAGTTTCGACGTACTTCCAGCTCAGAAACGCGAGCACAATGGTCGCGACGATCAGCGCCGCGGACACAAGCCCGGCGGGTTCGTCCATACTCCGGTGCCGGGCGAAAGCGAACAAGGGCTGATGCCAGAGATACGCACTGTAGCTTATCAGCCCGATACCGACCGGCAGCCGGCTGCCGAGTATGCGGCCGACCAGGGTTTCGCGGCCGGCGAACAGGATGATCAGCGCGGCGCCGACGGTCGGCGCCAGCGTGTACAGGCTCGGAAAAGGCGTTTGCTCATCGAAGGTGAATACCGCCCAGGCGATCAGCAGTAATCCGGCCATGCTTCCGATCTGCCTGGCCGCCGGGCCCGCCTGCGCCACCTGATCGCGGGCAAAATGGAACGCCACGAAAGATCCGATCAGAAGTTCCCAGCACCGGGTGGGCAGCAGATAGAAAGCCGCCACCGGCGTATGGATCGAACCCCATTGCGCGGCCGCCAGGCTCGCGCTTGCGGCGACAACAAGCAGCGTTACGGTCCAGCGCCTGCCGAGGCGCCAGGCCAGCATCAGAAAAACCGGAAAGAACAGATAGTATTGCTCTTCCACCGCGAGGCTCCAGGTATGCAGCAGCGGGTTAAGCCCGGCATCGGGATCGAAGTAACCGCTGGTGCGCCAGAACAGAATGTTGGAAGCGAATCCGGTAACCGCGATCAGGGCCAGCGAGAAGCTCCGCATGTCTTCAGGCATCAGCCACGGCCAGGCGAACGGCAGGCAGACGAACATCACCACAAACAAAGCGGGCAGTATGCGCCGCGCCCTGCGTTCGTAGAAGCCGAGCAGCGTGAAAGAGCCCGCCTGCTTTTCGGCGATTATGATCGACGTGATCAGATATCCGCTGATCACGAAAAAAACATCCACGCCGACAAAACCGCCGCTGAAGGCATGAAAGCCGGCATGAAAGAGAATGACCGGCAGCACCGCCATGGCTCTCAGCCCGTCAATCTCTCTCCTGTACACCATTGCAGAACCTTTCCGTAGCATGTATCACCCAGATATGTTCAATCCATGACGTCGAAGGCGTCGATGGCGGTTTCACCATCGACTGCTTCCGCGTTTTTCAAACCCGTCAACCGCAGCATCAGGCTGTGCGTACCGGGCTTAAGTCCGGTCAGGGTATACACAGGAACCCCGATCTCTTCCTCCGGCGCCCAGGTGTCGAGCACGACGTCGAGGGCGCCGTCGATATAAACTCCGACGATGCCGCCGTAACGGCCGCGGTAGCCGATCCAGCTGACGCCGCGGCCGGTGAAAGTGAAAACGGCGTAGGCGCCGGCGTCGACGCTGTATTCAGCCGCGCCACCGCTCCACGTTCCATACGCGCCATCATGAATCCAGTTGTCGCCCCGGACGATCGATGCCGCCGTTTCCTCGAAGCGCGTCGTCATGGAGCTGTTAGCGACGGTCACGGTCACCGGCTGCGCGTAACTCGCGCTCCCGTCCCTGAAATGCGCCAGCGCGCCCAGCCGGTAGGTACCGTCGGCGGCGGTTGCCGTATCCCAGGTGATCGTATAGGGAGGCGCGGTCAGCTCGGTCCCCAGATTGCAGCGCTCGCGGTCCGGCGCCTGCACCAGGAATTGCACGCCCGACACCGCGGAAGAATCGGCCGCTTCCGCATAGACCGCGATCTCGCCGACGACCACGGCGCCCGGCGCGGGGCTGCGGATAAGCAGCGCCGAGGTCCGCGCCGCGGCGGGCATCCAAGCCCAGCAGCAAATTGCCGCCAGCAGAACCGCTGCGTGCTGTTGCGCGCGCAACCGGGAAAGCAGCCCCCGCCGCATCCCTGCGCGTATCGGCATCTTCAACCGGCCCGCCCGTCAGTCGACGGCCACGTCGAAGGCATCCACCGACACCAGGCTGCCGGCGGCCGACGGGTTGTTGGCGCCCGTGACTTCGATCAGCAGCGTATGCGGCCCATTCGCCAGTACTTCACTGGTAAAAAGCGGAGACTGGGCGCTGGTGGTTGCGGAATAAAGATCGAACTCGCCGACGAAGGCGCCGTCCAGATAGACGTTTGCAAGACCGCCGGCCTGCTTGCGCCAGCCGAGCCAACGCACGCGCGTGCCCGTAAAGTTGAAATTCGCCATGGCGTCCGGGCCCCCGGCCCAGGCGTCTCTGCGCGCGCTGCACAATTTGCATCCGCTGTCGATGTTCCATTCTCCATTGAAGCTCATGGAGCCGGCGGTCTCCTCGATCCGGCGCACCCGCGGCTTCGCGACGGGATCCAGCGAGACGACCTCGAAGGCGTCGACGAACACCGTGGTGCCGCTCGAATCGCGATTGGCGTCGCCGGTGACCTCGATGGTCAGCGTATGCTGCCCTTGCTCGAGTTCCTTGCTGGTGAAAACCGGCGCTCCCACCTCGATGGTGTTGGAATACTGGTCGACCTTGCCGGCGGATTTACCATCCAGCAGGACGCGCGCGATACCGGCGCCGGATTCGCGCCAGCCGTACCAGCGGATGCGCGTGCCGGTGAAATTGAAGCTCATGCTGGCGGGGCCTTTCGCGGACGCGGCCGTGCCGCCGCTCCAGTCGAAGGCGGTGTTCGCGTGCACCCAGCCGTCGCTGAAAACCGTTTCCAGATCGGTCTCCTCGAAGCGGGTCGCATCCTTGGGCCAGTCGTCGGCCGCATCCGCCGCATTCACTCCGCCCTCGGACGAGGGGTGGCAGCCGCAGCAGAATACCGCCAGTGACAGCAGGCAGGCTCGTGTTTTGTTTCCTGTAAGTAGTTCCATGGTTATCTCATCTCCTTGCACGTGGTTATGAAAATCCCGCCGACGGGTCGCGGTATGCCCCGGCAGCTTGCGTTGCAACAAACTGCTAGGGCTTCTTCCGGCGTCGGCTTTTATAGGCGGAGGCCCAGGAGTCGCGCACTCTGAACCAGGTGTAGCGTTCGGCCTCCTCGCGCGCCTTCTGCGCGAGTCCCTGCGCTGAATCCGGATCCTCCAGCAGCGCGATTACGGCCTCGGCGATGGCGAGCGGATCCTCCGGCGGCACGATGCGCCCGGTCTCGCCCTCGCGCACCATGGCGGCGATATCGCCGGTCGCGGTGGTCACCACCGGCAGACCGGCGGCGAAAGCCTCCAGCACCGACACCGGCTGATTATCGACGACCGATGCATTGACGAAAATGTCGGCGCCGTCGTAGAGCTCCTGCATCTGCCCCGGTTCGACGCGTCCGACAAAACGGATCGCGCCACCGGGAATGCGCGCCGCTATCTGGCGTAACATCTGTTCTTCGCCGCCCTCGCCGGCCAGCGTCAGCGTGGCGTCCGGGAAACGGTGACGGATATAGGCGAATGCCTGCAGGATGATGTCGACGCGGTAATAGCTTTCGAAATTCCGTACCGACAGCAGATGCGGCCGCAGCGGGTCGCGCCGGCGGAAGCGGAACCGTGTCGTATCCACGATGTTGCGTATTACGCGCGTGCGGTAACCGTAGCGGGAGAAGACTTCGCGCAGGTATTCCGAGGGCACCACGATCTCGTCCGCCAGGCGCAGCCAGGGATGCACGAACACGCCCCAGTTGGCCAGATGATCGTAAGCTTCGCCGCTGTGGTAATGCAGTACGACGCGCTTGCGGAACAGCCGCGCCGCCACCATCGCCGGCACGGGCGCCAGCAGAAACGACCAGTAGGAAGCCGAGAAGACATGGACCACGTCGACTCCGCGCAAGGCCGCGAGGCTCGGCAGATACAAGGCCTGATTCAGCACGGTCCGCAGATAACGCATGCGACGCAGCCACTTCAAGCGGCGCGGGAATGCGGGGTTGATGGGGACAAAGCGCACCTTGTAACCCTCCTGCTCCAGCCCTTCCACCAGCGCGCGCGCCTGCACGCCCTGGCCGCCGAGTATGTCCAGGCTGGCCGCGACCAACGCCACCCGGGGTTTGATTTTCGCCGCCGGTGTCTCGGCCCTGGCCACGGCTGCCGGCTCCCTGCGCGGGGCCGTCTGCGGAGGCACTCCGGGCGCCTCCGGCGCGAGTGCCGGTGGCAACGCCTGCGCGCGCGGCTGTTCGGGATGCAGGGAGGGCGTTTTGCGCGAAGATTCCGCGTCGGCCCGGTCGCGACTGCCCACATAATAAACGTGCGGCGACAGCCAGAAAATTTCCGGCGTGCAGCGCTCGCGCCACAGCCGCACCCAGGCCACTCCGGCCAGGTTCGTCAGGCGGCTCAGCTGTTCGTGGAGCCTGCGCCGCAGCGGCGGCGTTTTCGGATCGCCGCCGCTCAGGAAACCGTCGTGGAAACCGGCATAACCGGCCGCCACCGTGGTCAAACCCGCGCGCTCATGGATCCCGGTGAGTTTTTTGGCGGAATAAACGACATGCATATTGAGCCGCTCCAGACTCGCCAGCCGCTGCAGCAGCCAGTTGACGCCCTGCAGGTTCGGCACCGTGGTCAGGATCCGTCCGCCCGGCTTCAGGTAGCGCGCGAGCACCGCGAGCCGCTCGGAGGCGTCATCGAAATGTTCCATTACTCCCATCGAGTAGATCAGATCGAACCGGCCGGCGAGATCCTCGTTGGCCGAGGGATCGAAGGCGTCGCGGCACAGGATCTGGCCGCCCACGTTGGAACCCACCAGGTTCGCGCGCGCCAGCTCGGCGGCGTAGGGCTCTATATCCAGTCCCGTGACCTGGCAGCCGAAGGTGCGCGCCAGGAACGGCAGCCACATCGACCGGCCGCAACCGATTTCGAGCACGCTCGAGCCGGGCCCGAGCTTGCCGTGCTCGCGGAACAGGCCGAGTATCCTGCGGTCGCGCAGGCGCGCGGCGTCGGGCAGCAGCGGCGTCCGCAGCAGATCCTCGGGCTTGTCGGTGTAATATCCGCCGCCCTCCTTCCACAGGGCTTCACTTGAAAGAACCTTGCTCATAACGAATCTCCTGACAAAGCGGGTAACAGCTTGCTAAGGCCGCGCTTCAAGCGCGGTTCCGGCCGGCGCCGGGCGCCGGTAGGGTGTGTTCGAAGGAATCTGGGGCTTGCCCTTTTCCGCGACGCGGTCGAGGAAGGTGCGGCACCACAGTTCGAAGGACAGCAGCGTCCAGAGCTGCAGGTCGAGCGGGCGCCCGCCCTCGTGCAATTCGATGAGTCGCTCGACATAGTCGGCGTTGAACAGCCCGCGTCCGCGACTGCGGTGCGACAGCAGGTAATCCCGCAGGAACCCGCCGAGACGGCCGCGGAACCAGCTGCCGAGCGGCACCGCGAAACCCTGCTTCGGGCGATCGATCACCGCCGGGGGCAGGATGCCGCGCAGGGCGCGCTTGAAAATATATTTGGTCGTGCCCCTGAGTTTGAGCGCGGGCGGAATGGTGGCGGCGAACTCGACCAGCTTGTGGTCCAGCAATGGCACTCGCGCTTCTATCGAGTGCGCCATGCTCATACGGTCCACCTTGGTCAGAATATCGAGCGGCAGATAGCGCTTGATATCGAAATACTGCAGCGAGGCGAGCCAATCGCCGTCCTCCGATTGCAGCAGCGCGGCGGCTTCGTTCCAGGCATCGTCGCGCAGGATCCGTTCGGCCGCCTCGGGATGGTACAGGCGTCCCTGCTCTTCGGGGCGGAAGAAGGAAACCGCGTCGAGGTAACGCTGCGCCCCGCTCATGGAGAAATGGCGCAGGAAATTCCTGCCTTTGGCGCCCTCCGGCATCACCGCCGAAACGCCGCGCAACAGCGAGCGTACCGGGGCGGCCAGGCGCTGGTACTTGCGTTCCTTGCCCTCCACCACGTACTTGTCATAACCGGCGAACAGTTCGTCGCCGCCGTCGCCGGACAGCACCACCTTCACTTCCTGGGCCGCCATCTTCGATACCATGTAGGTGGGGATCGCGGAGGGGTCGCCGAAAGGCTCGTCCAGATACCAGGGCAACTGTTCCAGCAGACCGGTAATATCCGGCTCCAGAATCAGCTCGCTGTGGTCGGTGCTGAAGCGGCGCGCCACCAGCCGCGCGTAGCGCGTCTCGTCGTGGTCCTGTTCGCGGAAACCGATCGAGAAGGTCTTGACCGCGCGCGGGCTCAGGCGCGCCATCGTCGCCACCACCGCGCTCGAATCCACGCCGCCGCTCAGGAAA
Source organism: Gammaproteobacteria bacterium (assembly GCA_036274675.1). Classification (GTDB taxonomy): domain Bacteria; phylum Pseudomonadota; class Gammaproteobacteria; order HTCC5015; family HTCC5015; genus DASUFE01. The sequence goes on along the minus strand of DASUFE010000039.1, from coordinate 15,714 downwards.
GCGCCCAGCGGGACGTCGCTCACCATGTGCATGCGCACGCTCTCCTCCAGCAACTCGCGCAGGCGGTCGATGAAATATTGCTCGCTGTGCCCGCGGTCCGGTTCGAAATTCACGTCCCAGTACCTGCGGATACGCGGCCGCCCGCCCGGACGCAAAGTGATCATGTGGCCGGGCTCAAGCTTGTGAACGCCTTCGATAATGCTCTGGTCGGTGGGCGTGGTCAGAAAGGAAAACAGATAATTGACGGCGCGCCAGTTCAGCTGGCGACCGACTTCCGGCAGCTGCAGCAGCACCTTGAGTTCCGAGGCGAAGGCAAACCTGCCGCCGGCCTCGGTGTAATAGAGCGGCTTGATGCCGAGGCGGTCGCGCGCCACCATGAGCGTGCGTGAGCGCAGGTCCCACAGGGCGAAGCCGAACATGCCGCGCATATGGTTTACGCAGTCCTGCCCGTACTCCTCGTAAAGATGCACGATGACCTCGGTATCGGTCGCGGTATAAAAGGTATGGCCGCGCTGTTCGAGATCGCGCCGCAACTCCCGGTAGTTATAGATCTCGCCGTTCAGCACCACCCACAAGGATCCATCCTCGTTCCGCACCGGCTGACTGCCGGTCTCAAGGTCGATGATCTTCAGGCGGCGCATTCCCAGCCCCACCTCGGCGTTCAGATAGAAACCTTCGTCGTCGGGACCGCGGTGCACCATCGCCCCGCACATCCTCTGCAGCTCCTCGAATTTCGGCGATTTATCCGGGCCGCCGGCGATCCCCGCTATACCGCACATGGCGCAGCCACCCGTTGTTTCGTATTCGTCATTTCACACATTCCTTTCCATTGTTTATCCCTATCCCGCTCCGGCGAATCGCCGGAAGCGCCCTTGGTTGATATCAGGGGTCAGGGCGCGCAGCGCGTTGCCCCGAAGGGCGAGTCGCAAGGACGCACCAGGCAATAATTCATTCCTGAATTTTCAGAGCACCCAAAAAAAGCAAGGCTGGCCGTAGCGTCCTGATACTCGCCCCCGTGTACGGAACACACGGTAAGTCCGGCGCGCATTCCACAGGCATGCCGTTGCACGCGGCTGCGCCCGGCGCACCCGTCATCGATTTATGTTCTTGCAGAAAACCCGGGAATGGTTTTCTTCAATAATCCGATAAACCTGGGTATCCAACCCGCGAGGGCGGATTTCTCCGCATCGGTCAACAGACCGTAACCCCACAGCAACCCCAGGTAAGCCGCGCCATAGACCGCCCCGGCCATGAGCGACAGCGGCAGCGGCGGCAGTTCCAGCGCCGATTTCAGCAACAACGCCGGCAGCATGGCTGCGGCCGCGGCCAGCAGTATCCCGGCCAGCGAGCGCCATGGCAGGAGTTCGGCCAGGCTGCAACGCAGGAGCGTTTTTATGCGCGCCAGCGCCAGTCCCTTCGTCAGCACAGTCGTCAGCAGCGTGGCCAGCACGGCGCCGATCAGTCCGAACCAATGCAGGAACCAGGGGATGGTGAGCGCGATCAGCGCCAGCTTCGCCAGTCCGAGCAGCGTCAAAAAGCGCAGCTGGGCATAGACCCTCAGTACTCCGTCCGTCAGCAGTCCGACAAACAATATCGCCACCACCCACACCATGAATATAGGAATGCTGGCTGTGTAGCGGTCCGTATACAGCACGACGATGACTTCATGCGCCACGGTCAGCAGGCAGCCGACGATCGGCGCGTACAGCAACAGAAGTTTGCGCGTGGTATCGCGCCAGATGGCCAGCAACGAGGCCTGCGCATTCTTCATCAGATATTCGCGCATTCCCACCATCATCACGTTACAGGCGGAGCTCATCAGAAAATCGACCAGTGGCAGCGTCAGGCAGCCCACCGCATAGATCGCGAAGGTGGCGGCATCGAAGTGGAAGGACACCACATACATATGCAGGTTGATCTGCATCACTTCAATCAGGACGTAGACCGAGAACGGCGCCGCGTAGGCGATCTGGGAGCGCGCGAGGGCGCGGTCGGCTTTGACTCCAGGACCGTATTCGCGGCGCAGGTAATACAGCGTCGCGGCAAGGCGCAGCCCGCCGAAAGCTATCGCGCCGTACAAAAGCCATTCAAAGCTGCGTAACCACAACACCGGCGCGACCAGCAGCAGTGAACGCAACAGGTCCGTGACGGCGTAGGTGACGGAGGCCGTGCCGTGATGCTTGCGCGCGGTCATTACGATTTCGAGCACCGACGACGCCAGCATCGTCAGCAGATACGCGCCGATGAGCGGCAGCAGCCCAATCAGCCGCTCATTATGGAACCAGCGCGCGAGCTCCGCCTGCCCCGCCCACAGCAGACCGAGACAGAGCGCTCCGGCCGCGCCCAGCACCAGCATCGCATTCCGTGCATAGCGCCCGCCCTGCTGCGGCGCCGCCGGCAGAAAGTAGAACAAGCCCTCCGACATGCCGAGCTGGGCGATGCAGTACAGCGTGGAGTAGACCAGGAACAACTGTTTGTAGGTTCCGAACTCGTCCTGGCCGAACACCCTTGCCAGCAGCATCGGCACCACGAAGGCCGCCGCGAAACCCACCGCCCGGCCCGACATCAGAACGATGGCCGGTTTAAAAACTGATTCCATTCCAGAAATTTCCCTTTTTTGTTTTGCGATCAGATTCGGCTAACTAATGCTTCTAGTTCACCGTTGATTCAGCTGTTGGCAGATTTTTGCTCCTGCAAAATCTGCGTTTCCGCCATCCCCACTCCCGAAGGGAACCGCAAGGCGAGGCACAAGGATGTGCCGAGTGAACCCCGCATAAAAATCTTCAGCGCGACAGTCGAGAAGAAACATCTGTTGGGGTTCGCTACGCTCACCACCGACCTGCGGTTGATATTACCGTCGTGCGGGGGCGGAACCCCGCAAACTAAAACGAGTGTGCCTGCCGGCACGACGGCACAAAATCAAACACCCCGTTCACCTGGCAGCTCATGACGGCTCCCGAGAACTGGCTGAAGGAACTCATCGATGAGTTTTCCCACAGCAATCGCCGCGGTATGGTCAGCTGGGGATAACGCGCATCGCGGTGCTGGCAGGCGGTATAGGCGCAACGGTAGCCGGAGGCGGCGACCGCGCTCACGACGCCGGAGTCGAAGGCGCCGCTTGGATAGGTGAAATGATCGATATTCACGCCGAGGCGCGTCTGCAATTCCGTGCGCGAGCCGCGCGTTTCATCGAGCACGCGGTTCCAGGATTCGCGGGTGAGATAGGGATGCGTTCTGGTGTGGGAGCCGACCGTAACCCCGGCCTGCGCCATCTCGCGCAGCATTTCCCAGGACATCGTGCCGAGCTCCGCCGTCGCCGCCGCCGGAATCTCGCCTTCCTCGCACAACGCCGTCACTACCCGCCGCATTTCCCGCTGCGACAGGTTTTCCATCAGGGTCCAGGCGCTGCGCACCGGCCCGCCGCAGTTCTCATCCAGTTTTTTCAGAATGGGGACCGGGATTTCCGCGCCCAGCAGCAGGCGGTGCAGATAGCGCCGGGGCTCGCGCCAGCGCGCGAAGCCGTTAACCAGCAGCAGGTAAAGTTCGTCATAGGTTTGCAGGCTCGCGGTGCCCAGGCGGTCGGTGACCACGAACATCGCCCAGGGAATTCCCTTGCGTTGCAGCAAAGGGAAGGCATGGCGGTAAACGTCCACGTAGCCGTCATCGAAGGTGACCGCCGCCACCGGCTTGCGAAAACGCTTCTTTCCTTCCAGCCCGTCGGCCAGATCGTCGAGGCCGACGAACTCGAAGCGGCGTCCGATCCAGTCGAGCTGGCGTTCGAAGGTGCGCGCGCTGATCAGCATCGGCGCGATCGAGTAGGCGGCGCTGGAACGGAAATTTTCGACCACGCGGTGATAACCTAGCACCAGCGGCAGCTGTTTCACTGCCGGGCGCAACGCCAGCAGATTGTCGGTCCCGCTCCAGTGTACGGCGGATGCGACACCCGTTTTAATCAATCCTCGCAGCATAAAATCTCCTTACTGACTCGCACTACTCAGGGACGGCGCTCGCCGCGGCGGCAGGGCGCGCGCGGGAACGCAAAATTCCGTTCTTGATACTGACCCTCAGCTCCATGGCCTGCCGGCAGAACGCGCCGCGCCGTGAAGGCGGGAACAATTCCAGTCTCACCAGTTCCCGTTCGCGGCAGGCCCACAGCGATTTGTAGGTTTCATCGCCGCGCAGAAAATCGTAGGCCGAAGCCCCTTCCTCGATGGCGCACCGGATCGCCCGGCTCATCATGACCAGGCCGACGCTGTGCTTGTAAAAATCCGGGTCGAAACCGGTCTGGTAGAACGAGGTCACGCCGTTGTAATGAAAGCCGTACCAGGCGACCGCAATCCGGTCGTCGAGCCGCAACAGGTAGAGCCGCAACCAGCCGCGCGCAAGCGCGAGGCGGCTGAACTCGTGGTGAAAAGCGATCACGGCCGGATCACCGAATACGCCGGGCTCGCCGCGACTCCGCCAGCGCAGGCCGTGCAGCCGCACCACATTTTCGATCCCCGCGGCGCGCTGCTCCTCGGTCGCGGCGCGCTCGAAATCCACCCGCCACTGTTTTTCCAGGTTTTTCGCGCGCCGCCGCAGATTATAGCGATGCGCGGAACCCAGGCCGGACAGATAGGATTCCCAGGTTTGTTCCGGGAGGTCGCCCGAGAAATCTATGTATGGGCAACGGTCGGTCGGGGTGATGTGCGCGCGCCAGCCGCGGCCGCCAAGTTCGCCCATAAGATCGAGAGCGCGGCATCCGGCCGACGCCACCTGGGAAAAATCCACCATCAGCCCGCTCCCGGCCAGCTCGCCGGCGAGAGCCGACTGCGCGCGGCGCTCTTCGCCGCGGCGGATAATGATATCGAGATAGTCCGAACCAACACTGCCGACGCCGAGAAATTCCAGGGCCGGGAACGGCAGCAGCCGCTTCCACTGGCGCGGGCGCCGCGCCAGCGGCGCCAGCGCAATCAGGCGGCCGTCCTCGTTGCGCACCAGTATCAGGTGCAACTTGCGTCCGCCGGCCAGGTGGCGCCACCAGGTATGCAGCCACTCCCAGGTCAGGAAGACGCAATCCGCAGAGCTAGCCCGAAGCAGTTCATCCCACTCCTCGCGCAACGTCTCAAAGCGCGCGACGTCTTCCACTGTTTCAATGATCATTTTTGAAGGAATCAATCTCAAATTTTTTGGCCTCTACTCAAAACCAGATGCCCATGTTGCGAGGCGCGTGGTATATCCAGGACACCGGGTAGAAATAACGGACGCCGGCAAAACCCCGCATAAAGATGATTGCAAAAAATCGCCGTTATCCAACGCGGTACCAGGTGAAGGAGTTTTCAGGCGGCTTTCCTGAAATGATGCTTAAGCTCGAGCGCCACATCGGCCATGTATTCAACCTGCTCGGGGGTGACATCCTGGTGGATCGGCAACTCGAGCACGTGGCGGCGCAGCGACTGCGCGGCGGCTCCGGTATGGAGTTCGGCCTCCGGATGCCCGTAATTCCAGAACTCGGTGACATTGACGCCGCGCTCCTGGAAGGCGCGGGCCGCGGCTGTCTTGTCCTCGACCAGTAGCGGAAAGAACAGCGGGCACACTCCGGGTTTCAGATCGTCGCGCGGCATGGGTGCTTCGGGCAGGCGCGCGCGCAGGTCCGCGAAATTACGACGGCGGCGTTCCCGGATCATCTCGTAATCGAAGCTTTCAATCAGACGGCGGCAGAATTCGGACATCGCGATATTCATCTTGGCGATATCGAGGCCGAAAGTGGAAAAGTCCGGCGATATGTCCCCGAGCGGCAGCCGGCGCACGCCGGCCACGCTGAGCATCTGCCCCATGCGCCGCTTCAGCCAGAACAGCGCCTTGCCGGCGGAATCGGAACGGCCGCGCACCGCTTCGAAGAACAGCTCCGCGCTGCAGGCGGCGAGAGAGGCCAGACTGCACGGTTCGAGTTCGAGCCGCGCCAGATCTTCAAGCACGCGGTTATTCTGCGTCAGCAATCCGCCGTTCGGCACCGGCAGCGTCTTGTAGAGGCAGTAGAAAGAGTAGTCGCCGGTGGCGCCGAGCGGCCTGCCGCCGTCCTCGCTCAGGAATGACAGGGCGCAGTCCTCGATCATCACCAGGCCGCGCTCGCGGCAGAGATCGGTCAGCTCCGGCAGCGGCTGGCTCCAGCCGAGGTAATGAACGACGTAGAGCACGCGCACATCGGGCGTACAGAGCCGGCGCAGTTCGTCCATGTCGACTTCCATATCGCCGCGGACCGGGTAATAGCGCAGGTTGGCGCCGGCGGCGCGCATCGCCCAGATCTCGACCCCGCTGTGGTAATCGGGAACCAGCACCGTTGCGCCGGGGTGCAGTTTCAGGGCGCGGAACAGGTGATAGATCACCCCGCGCGCCATATAGGAAAATGTCCGGTTCGACGCGTTCAGCGGAAACGGCAGTTGCGCGCCGTCGCGACGCTTGAGTTCGCCCGGGAACAGGCCGGGCTGCCTTTGCACATACATGGAGAACCTCTTTAAGAACTTAAGACTTCCGCAAAGCTCGCCAAGACGGCGACGCAGCCCGCGAGCATGTCATAGCCGACTTTGGCTGCCCTGCGTACAGTCTTTGCCTAAAGCGCCTTTGCGCGCTCTGCGAGAAATATTTTTTCAGAAGACTCGCGGGGGAAGCGAACTTCGCCCGCCCGGCGTACAGTCTTCGGTTAAAGCGCCTCTGCGTACTCAACGAAAAATATTTGACCGGTTCTGGTTAATTCCTGTCCGACGGCACGCGCTCACCGTCGCGCACCCCCAGGCGGGCCTTGCCTTTCGGGTACAGCAGGTCCCGCAGATGGCGGTAGCACGGCTGGCGCTGCAGCAGCGGCATCCAGCGGAATTTGATCAGATACAGCAGGCGGGCGCGCGGGCGCCGCGCGAACACATAAAGCCAGTCATGGCGCCGCGTCAGCTTGGTCCACACCAGCTTCCATGCTTCGTTGCTGCCAAGGAATTCGTATTCGTCCAGGCCGCGCTCGAAGCCGTTCTGATACACGAGATAGCACAGCAGGTTATACGGCGAATAATACGAATATTCGGGATCGTAGCCGGTTTTCAGGGCGTACAGTTTTTTGCAGTATTGGAGCGCGTAGGCGAAGGCGATGCGCCGGCCGCCCACGGTCAGAAATATCAGCCGCAGCATGCCCGTTGCCGCGGCGCGGCGGGCAAACGCGCGATAGAACGCTTCGACTTCAGGCGCCGAGCTGATCGCGGTCGCGGTATGCGCCTTCCAGGCCGCCGCCTCGATGCGAAACCCTTCGTTCAACGCGGCGTCGATCTGCGCCGCCTCGGTGACTTCCTCCAGGCGCACGCTGCCGCGCTCCTGCAGCCGCTTCATGCGTCGCCGCAACTCGCTGCGCTGGTTGTTGCCCAGCCGGGAAAAGAACGCCTCGAATGTCCCGTTGAAAGGGATGTAGGGCGAGTGCTCCCCGTGCCAGACGCCGGTTGCGCAACCGTCCCGGCGCGCCAGTCGCGCCAGCGACGCCAATGTCGGCGAATCGGCGCGCAACTGGGAGAGCTCCAGAAAATCCCAGCTGGCGTCGCCGCGCAGATGGTTCCAAAGACCGTGATACACCGCCTCCGACTCGGCGGGAACCACTATAAAATCGAAACGCGGGGTGTGCGGATTATAGAGTGCCTCCAGACAGCTGGCGCGCATTCCGTAGAGCTTGCGTTCGCCGCGCATCAACGGCGCAATCCCGGTCAGCACGCGGCCGCTCCTCGCCAGCAGTACATGCAGCGTTTTCCCGGAACCGAAGCACTCCCACCAGCTCGTGATCCATTCGTGGCTGAGAAAGGGATGGTCGATCCCGGATTTCGCCAGCAATTCGTCCCATTCGGGCTTGATGCGGGCGAGTTCCGCGGCGTCGCCGATTACTTCTATGTGATACTGCGCAAGCCCGCCGTCGGCCCCGGCGACGGGGACCTCTCCGATCGCCTGAACGAATTGCTGTTCGAGTGCTTCCATCAAAATTTCCTCGCGCGAGTTCCGTTCAACTTAAAATAAAACTGATCCACCATTCACCTTCCAGCCTGCTGAGAAATGCATCGCCGCGATGGATCGCCTGCAGGATTTCCGGGTTCCTGGAATGCACCAGGAAGGACGCTCCACCGTCGTGGTGAAACATGCAATCCCGGGCGGCCAATGTATGGAAAAAAGCGGGATCCAGCTGTCCCGAAACGGCGATCGCGCCGTGGTCGGACGCGTGCCTGCAAAGATGATCGAATACCATGTCCGCGCAGCCGTCACTGGCGCCCAGCTGGATGACGGTGCCGACGCCCCCGCCGGGCTCCAGGCAATACAGATACCAGCCGACCGTCTCGCGCTGGCTGTTGCGCAACAGGACGCGGTGAAAATCGCCGTGCCCGTTTTTCTGCGCCAGTGTCTGCAGCAGCCACTCCGCCGCCTGCCGGTCATAACGCGGATACAGCGCACGGGTGCGCACGGCCCCTGCCAGCGTAGCGCAATACCCGTCGCACTCGAGTTCGGACGCCAGGCCGGCGTGCGCAAAAGTTGCGGGAGACGACGGGCGTAACGAACGTCCGGCAAGCGGCGCGAGTTTATCCAGCAGATCGCACGCGGGCTTGAGGCCCCATTCGAAGGGCCGCGGCAGACCGCGCCGCCGCAGGAAGGACAGCGCGTAACGGCTCGGCTTGAGCGGACGGGTCCAGCACAGGCTGTACAGCAGGGACACCGAGCCTCCCGCCCTTTCCCACAGTTTGCGCGAGACCTTGCCGGTCTCGGCAAGCGACAGATCCTGCGGACCGTTCAGAAAATTCTGCGCCAGCGCGAGCGCCGCCAGCATCGGCCGTGTTCCCGGCTCGACCATGAAACTGTGACTGATCGCCGCCGTAACCGGCCTGCCTTCGAACACCATCGGCCGCGGCATCACGCCGATGCAGCCGGCAATCCTGCCGCCGCTCTCCTGGTATACCAGAGAACGCAGGTATTGATTGCGCCACGGGTGCTGCAGCAACAGTCGCGAGAACTGTTCGCGCAATGTTCCGCCAACCGCCTGCCGCTGTCCCGGCATGAGCCGGGAATGCAGTTCGGCGATGGCGGTGAGGTCGTCCTCTTCCACCGGGCGCACAAAGCCCGGGGCGCCGCGTACCGCCGCTGTACCTATGGTTGCCGTGGCCGGCTGCGGGCCGGGACCGGCCCTCAGTTCAGACTCGTCCGTGGTGTCATGTTGCGCGCCACGCAGCAGGCGTCTCAGCCGCCGTATTTCCATGGCGACTCCGCGACACTCAGGGGTTTGGCGTCCCGGTGACGGCACTGCGCGGCCACCACTTCCATGATCAAGATCGCGTGATCGCCGGCATCGTCGACGATTCTGGCCACCCGGCACTCGAGACAGGCCGCGGCATTCTCCAGCACCGGCACCGGCGTGATGCCCGCGCTGAAACGTTCGCCCTCGAAGGCGCCCTCGCGTCCGCGCGCATGCACGAACAGCCGGCGCGCCAGTTCAAGCTGGCCCTGGCTGAGCACGTTCAGCGCGCCCGCGCGGTTCTCGGCCAGGCATTCGAATAGCCGGCTGCTCTTGCGCAGGGCGATCATGACCAGCGGCGGCCTGAACGAGGCCTGCGATACCCAGGTCACCGTACCCGCGTAACACATCTCCGCGCTGCCGGCGGTCACAATGAACATTCCGTTATGCAACATCTGCAGGGCGTGTTTTTTCGCCCCATGATCAATCTGGTCTCTTAAGCCGGACATTTTTCTTCCATATCAAAATATTGGGGTTGGGTCTCCTGCCGCGCCTTGTCCGCGGCCAGCTGACGGGCGACAAAACCGGCGATCCTCGCAACGGTCCGGAAATCCGCCAGCACAAGTTCCTGCAACGGCACCCTGAGCCCGTATTCGAGCTCGAGCTGAAGCAGCAACTCGACGAATGAAAGCGAATCGAGGCCGCCGCTTTCGAACAGGTCGGTAACCGGCGACGGCACCCTCAGATTCAGTTTGCGCTCGAAAATCTCGCCGATCTTGCGTTCCATCGCAGTACGGTCATGCATTGTCTGTTGTCTCCTTGAATTCGGCGGCGTGCGGACAGCAGTCGTCATAGACCTGCCGTCCATAAAGTGACGCCGGCGCCGCCGGTCGGTGGGTTGAAAATCCGCGCGCGGTTAAGCGGCAGTAACCGCATGCGGCTGCAATATCTCCTGCAGGCGCAAGCGGTCGATTTTGCCGTTGGCGTTCTTCGGCAATTCGTCGAATTCCATCCAGAACGATGGAATCATGTAGCGCGGCAGCGTTTTCTCGAGTTCCGCGCGCAACCGTGCCGGCGCGGGCTTGATATCGCCGGCGATCACGTAGGCGCAGCAGATAACGGCGCCGTCGAAACCGTTGCTGGGCACCGCCACCACCGCGCTCTCGCGCAGGATGTCGAGGGCGTTCAGTGCGGCCTCGATCTCGCCGGGTTCGATGCGGTAACCGCGGCTCCTGATCTGAGAATCGGCGCGGCCCAGGAAATACACCAGGCCGTCCTCGCCGAGCCGGGCCAGGTCGCCGCTGCGGTAAAGGCGGCCCGAGGGATCGCGCGGATCCTCCACGAAAACCTGGCGCGTTCTTTCCGGATCCTTCCAGTAGCCGGAACTGAGTCCCGGGCCTCCGACATAGAGCTCGCCGGTCTCGCCCGCGGCCACGGGCGACATATTTCCGTCGAGCACCAGCAGTTTCCCGTCGCCGCAGGCGCTGCCGATCGGAATCTGCATGCGCTCGTGCTGCGGGCACTCCGAAACGGTGTAATAGCCGCTGGCGATGGTGGTTTCGGCCGGTCCGTAAAGATTGGTGCAGCGTACGTGCGGCAGTCGTTTCATCCAATGCATCAGCGAGCTTGTCGGCAGCACCTCGCCGCACCACAGCAGTCGCCTGAGTTCGGGAAAATCACCGGGCCTGACTGCGTCGAAGCGCGCCATATAATGGAGGGCCGACGGTACCGAGAGCCACTGGGTCACGCGCGAGGTTCTTATCCATTCCGCCAGCCGGTCCGGCAGCAGGTTCGCCTCGGCGGGCACCAGGTGCAGTTCCGCGCCGGCGGCGAAAGCGCCGAAAATATCGAAGAACGAAAGATCGAAATGCAGCGGGGGATGTCCCGACAGGCGATCGTCGGAACCGATGCCGAAATAACGCTTCGCCCACTCCACGAAATGGATCACGCCGCGGTGAGTGATCATGACGCCTTTGGGAGCCCCGGTCGAACCCGAGGTGAACAGGATATGCGAAAGTTCGGTATCCGGCGCGGGCAGCGGCGAGGCGTGCTGGTTCCGCATCTCATCCAGCGAGAACGCCGCCACTTGCCGTCCCCAGTCCGGCAGCGTTTCATCGAGCCAGCCGATGCAAAGGCCGCTCGGAAACCATTCCTGGCGCAGCAGTTCCTGCAAAACCACGGCGCCGATCCCGCCCACCAGTATGCAGTGGCTGTCGCAACTGTTGATGATCTTCGAGAGGCGCCCCGCCGGACTCGCGGGATCAAGGGGCACATATATTCCGCCCGCCTTGTGAATGCCGACAATGGCGACGATGGCGAGCGGCGACTTGGGCATGAGCAGGCAAACGCGGTCGCCGCGCTGGCAGCCCGCCAGCCGCAGGCTGCGCGCAAGCTGCGTCGAGAGCGTATCCAGTTCCGCGTAACTCAAGAACTGTCCGTTGCCGACAATGGCAGTCGCCTCCGGCCGCCGCCGGGCCTGTAGCGTCACCCAATCGTGCAGCGCGTGTATCAACGCCGGCTCCGCGTTCCGGGCTTGCGTCCGTGCCGCAGCGCGCGGTCCAGCATGTCTGCGTACAGGTTCTCGGTCTGGCGCACCATGTGCTCGAGCGAGAAGTGTTCCCGCATGCGCGAGCGCGCGGCCTGGCCGAAACGCCGCGCCAGTGCGGCATCTTCCAGCAGCGCGAACATCGCGCCGCTCAAGGCGCGCGGATCGCCCGGGGGCACCATAAGTCCGGCGTTACCGTCCTCGCCCACGACCTCGGCGCTGCCGCCGACCCGGGTCGCCACCACCGGCACTCCGGCGGCCATCGATTCCATCAATGCGTTAGGCAGTCCTTCGCCGCTGAGCGACGGCAGCACCGATACTGTCGCGTGCGCCAGCAGTTCGGGAACGTCCGAACGGAACCCGGTAAAGATCACGCGATCCCCTATGCCCAGGCTCGTAGCCAGGCGTTGCAGCGATTCCATATAGCTGCCGTCGCGCCCGACCGAACCGTCGCTGTTATTCGCATGAAGGTCGCCAGCGATCAGGAAGCGCGCTTCGGGGAAGCGGCGGTTTACCGCGGACGCGGCCTCGATAAAGGATTCGATACCCTTGCTCGGCACCAGCCGCGCCAGCACGATCACCAGCGGCGCGCCTGCGGGCACGCCTAATTCGCGCCGCAGCGCCGGATCGGGCTGCGGCTGCGCGAAAGCGGCGGGATCAAGGCCGTTATGTATGACCGCGATCTTATCGGGACGGTGGCCCAGGCCGATCAGCCACTGTCGGACGGCCTCGGCATTGACCAGCACGCAGTCAGCGAGGCGGCACACCAGGTTATGCAGGCGCAGCTTCGCGGGCGTGATGCCGAGCCCGGTATCGCGGATCGACGCAATTACCACGGGTACGCCGGCGAAACGGGCCGCCGGCACCGCAAAGACGTTCGCGTAAAAATTATAACTGTGGAAAATCTGGACACCGTCGCGCTTCATGTCCTGTGCGAGCCGCAACTGCTGGCGCAGGGTGCTCGGCATGTAGAGCTTGCTGATGGGATATTCCTCGACGTGTATCCGTTGCTGCTCTATATCGCCGAGAAAGTGGCCCCACCGCTTGAGGCAACCGAACGACGGAGTAAAGCGCGTGCGGTCCAGCATCCGGATCAGATTCACCACCTGGCGTTCGGTACCGCCGATCCCGAACAGCGCGAGAAATTTGAGCAGCCTGATGTGCGAGGACTGCGCTACCGCCCGCGCCGGCGCGGCGAGCGGTTGCGCGCGCTTGCTGAACGACTGAATGCGTGTGCTTTCGACAGCGATCATCGATATCTCCTGAATGTGGCCGGCTGGGCCGCGGCCGGTGTGCCTTGTGTCGGCGCGGCCGTCCTGGCCGCAATTGACCTGCATGCGACGGCCAGGCCGGCGAAGTAATAAAAGTAAAAGTGATAACCCACGGGGTGGAAAAAGGCGGCGACGGCAAACGCGATCAGGCTTATGCGCAGGCTTTCCGCCAGGTAAAACAGGCCGGCCGGAGCATCGCCCGCGAGCGCCCGCGCGGTTTGCTGCGCCTGGCGCGCGCTGCGCAGCGCCGCCCGCAGCAACATGATGAACAGCATCAGTCCCGGAATTCCCAGGTCGACGCCGTACTGAAGATACACGTTATGCACTTCTTTCCAGGCCGGTCCGCGCAACTCGTTAAGCGCGAGCACATCCATGCCGAGGCCGGCGCCGACCGCCGGGTGGAACAGCATGTATTCGAGGGCGGCCATGGAGACGCCCCAGCGCTCCTGGGCGGAGCCGCTGGCGTCGGCTTCGATATTGGTGATGGTGCTGAGACGTTCCACGTAATCGCCGGGCAGGAACGGCAGCGCGAAGAACGCCAGCAGCAGCGCCAGCAACGCCCAGTGACGTTCACGCGGCCGCCGCCACAGCGCGCTTACATACATGACGAATATGGACGCCAGCGTGAGAAAGCCGCCGCGCGAATAGGTCGCGATGACGCCGAGCACGCTCAGGCCGATGCTGACCAGCAGCAGCCCGCGCAACCACGGCTTGCCGAGCCGGCTCAGGAAAAGCCCGATGCTGAGCGGCAGGATCAGGTTGAGCGTAAGCGCCAGGTCGTTTGGATTCCCGGTCAGCGGCGCGTCGTAGCCGACAATGCGCGACTCCGCCATGAATTTTCCCTCGGCGAAATGGCTTATTCCCGATACCGCGAGCGGCAACGCCATCAGACTCAGGCTCCAGGCCGCGAACCCGAGGCGCGGCGCCGTGTTGATGACCTGGGTGAGCAGCCAGAAGATCACCAGCGTCTTGGCATAGATGTTCAGCAGATAGGACACGCTGCCGCCCGGCCAGTAAGAGAGCGGCAGGGTTATGACGACCCAGCCGAGCAGGCAGGCGGCAAGCGTGATTTCGCGTGAAAAATCCACCAACGGCCGGTGACGCACAAAACGGTTGAACAGATAGGACATCATGGCGACACCCGCCGCGATCAGGGCCACGCGGAGGGAGGCCAGCACCGGAAACAGAGTCTGCGGTGCGATGATCAGCACAAAGGTGAAAGCCATCAGCGCGCGGAACGGCAGCCGCATGTCGTCCGCCACCCTTGGCGGGACCGCGGGGACCGTCCGCGGCCGGCCATCGTAGCGCAAGCCGGCGCCCATCATGGCTCCACCGTCCCCGGGCACTGCTCAAGGGCCGCAGCTTGCGTATTCATGCGGAACCGGAGAAATAAATAGTTCACCATGCTCGCCACACTATATATAAGGTATAAATCCGACATAGATAAGCCTCAGGGCTGAGCCGCCCCGGCCTCCTCGCTGGCCGGCGCGGTCGCCGGCGCGGGAGCGCGGATCGTCGCCGGCGCGGCCTCTCCCGAACCGCTGCCAAGCAGCACGATCTTGAAGGTTTCGAACAGGATGCGAATATCCAGCCACACGGAATAATGCTTGACGTAGTAGAGGTCGTAACGGAGTTTTTCCATTTCCTCGTCGAGATCGTTGGCGTAGCGGTAACGCACCTGCGCCCAGCCGGTCATCCCGGGGCGCACCAGCGCGCGCAGGGAATAATAGGGGATCTGTTCGCCGCACTCGGGAAGATTGCGCGATACCACTTCAAACAGGCCGTAGTTCGAAACCGGATGCGGCCGCGGGCCAACCAGGTTCATGTCGCCGCGCAGTATGCTGACGAACTGCGGCAACTCATCGAGCCGGTACTTGCGCAGGAACCGTCCGATCCGCGTGATCCGGTCGCCGTTGTCGCGCGCCCACTCGGAACGCGCCTCCACGGCCGGTCGCATGGTGCGGAACTTCAGCATTCTGAACGGCCGCCCGCCGAAGCCCGTGCGTTCCTGCACGAACAGCGCCCCGCCCGGCGACTCGCGCCGGATCGCGGCCGCGATCAGCCAGTACACCGCCGCCAGCAACGCCAGTCCGATCAGCGCGGCCAGGATACTGAGGAACCTCGAGAGCGCGAGCGTGAGCGGAGAAGGCCTGAAATCCGACGAGAAAATCAGGTTGCTCGGAGTCAGCGCGTCGACGGCGATCTTGCCGGTCAATTTTTCATAGAAATCCCTGCCGTCCACGATGGTGACACGGCCGCGGAAACGCGCGTTGACCAACTGGCGGACCGGCAACAGGCCGCGCCTTTCCGTCAATGCGACAACGATCCGCTCGGGCCTGTGTTCGTTCAGGATGGATTGCAGACTATCCAGGGTTCCCAGTACCGTACAAGGAAAGGCTTTGGCCGCTGCCTCGCCGGATTCGGCGACAGCGCCGATGAGCACGCGGCGCCGGCTGGTCCGGCTCTGCATTGTCTCCACCAATTCCTTCGCCAAAGGCGTCGTGCCCAGTATCAAAGTGCGCTTTACAGCAAACATGCGCTTAAAATATCCAACTCCTGCCACAGGCCGGTAAAACCGGTTCTCTACCGCGTTTGCGTCGTTATTATTTCCAGAGACGGTTCCACCAGCGACGCGTCGCGCGGCGGCGTCCCACGGGATGGCCGTAGCCGTAACCGTA
>DASUFE010000038.1:0-14999 GCA_036274675.1 Gammaproteobacteria bacterium | reverse complement strand
ACAGTCCCGCGGCAAGCAATCCCGCGAGGCGACCCGCCGCGCGTACGGCGCCCAGCTTGAGCAGCGTCCAGAGTACCGCGACCGATAGCACCAGCAGACTGCCGGGCGCGGCCGCCGCCCATAAGATTTTCGAAAGCCAGAAGAAAAGGGTATCCATATAAATGCAGTGAAACGAATTCGTTTATCGGCTGGAGCTCTTTCTAGGTGATTGATACTTTGCAAAGGGTCGATTTCCATTAGAAGCTTATAAGCATTTTTGGATATTTTTCATCTGGAAAAGTACCCTTTCTTCGGGTTTCTGGAACATTACGGATCTGGATTTGGCCACGGCTCTCAAGTTTCTTGAGAGCTTCCTTATACAGATAGCAAGGCGTATTGACTAGAACATATTCCTTTGTTTGTTCCAAGGTCATGGTTTTTCCTAGTAATTCCTTTTTAAGTTCGGAGGCTAGACTATCTTGGGTGTAATTACTTAATAGCGACAGTTGGTCTGGATTGTCTTTGTCAGAGAATCGAAACGACCCTGTGCTGTCAACGCCCCACATGGCCTTTTTCATTTCCTCTAGGCCCCGAAGATTATTCGTACAGAAGAATAACCAATAGAGAAGATTGTTATCTGGCCCGCACATCGCGAACTCAATTACATATTTCACTCTGGCCTTTTCATATAAAGCCTTTTTGTAGAAGCTTAGTATATGATTTCTTCTTTCAATCCCCTTTTTATCAATAGCCTGCTTCCATTCATCCGACCCGTAAGCCTCGGTTATTCCTCTCCATTTTGTCGAATCAGATATAAAACGATTCAGGTGGTCCCAGTTAAAGTAAGTCAGTATCTCGCACTGTGGCATCGCCATGATTGTATTGATCAATGAAATTGGAACTTGCGAATAGCCGAATTGATCTAGGAAAATTAGCGCTGGCCCAAAAGGCTTGTTCTTATCATTGCGTTCGTTAATTATTTTTAATAGGTTCTCGGAGCAGTCGCCATGTAAAGGTTTTGGAAGAGAAATATTGGGAGAACTCTTAATTTGGTTCTGATACTTATCAATCTCAAGGAGCAGGCGATCGTATCTATCGCGCCTATCCTCAATAAAATACAGGCAGATTGGTATAGGAAATTTTTGTGAATGATTTAGAACAGCTTGTATTGCTAATATAGGGCTGCCTGGCTCGCCACTCTCGTAAATACCCGGCCCTGCAAAGCCGTCTATGTAAATTATGTCAGTTGTTTTTCTGCTGACTGCCCCTGCTTGCCTGGACAATATTGGTGTCCATGCTTGTAAATATTTTATTAGGATTTGATGTTTTGCTTGTGTATGTGGCTCATATGGCCATATGGTAGGCAATTCGTCGCTCATCCTTTGTTTCCCTTGAATGGCTTTTATCAATAAACGGCATCTCATCCCAAGTACGCCCATCTAGGATTCGGCCGGTAGCTTTTTTATTTACTCCTCCCCATTGCTTGAAGAAAAACAACACGCCTTTTTCAATGCAGCGATCTCGAATTTGCTCTACCCATTTAGGATCTATTTGCCTTGCTTTGGGGCCAGATTCTCCGCCGACTATTACCCAATCTATACCTGATAGAGGTAGTCGTGGTATTGGACCAAGCAATGGTTCTACTGAGAGAAATCGAATTTTAGAAGGAATTTTTCGTAACTCTTTTATCCTGTAGGTGTATTCTGCGTTTTCTACGCTCGTCCCCATCCAGATATTTTTGCTCCAATTTAATTGTGAGGCGAAGGCAGCGGCAATCTCGGGTCTTTTGGTCAGTATCTGGAAGGTGTGCTGAGGGCATTTGTTCATTACATCAAACACCCTTTTAATAAATTCTAGTGGTACATCTTTTTGAAAAAGATCACTCATGGAATTTACGAATACTACGCGAGGTCTTTTCCACTGCAGTGGAATGGAGATGGAATCCGGCTGGAGAGTTAATTTGAACCCGTTTCTGTATTGAGGTTTGCCCATTGCTTTGAGCCGTTTTGACATTCGTTCGGCATAGCAATTTTTACACCCTGGGCTAATTTTTGTGCAACCTGTTACAGGATTCCATGTCGCTTCTGTCCATTCGATCGATGAATTATCCGACATACCTTAACTCCCGTATAACTGTGCTTGAGCTTAACATGAACATGTGCTTGCTAGTTAACGATTAACAATTCTTTCCAGCTGGTCGAATATTTCGGCGAGCGGTATTGCTGGTTCATTCTCCAGTTGCGCCCTATGTCCATGGCGGCGAAGCGCAGGGTATTAAAGCCCATCAGGGCGTTTATCTCGTCGATGGTTTTGGAGATGCCGGAGTCGGGTTCTGCGCCCGGGGGCGCGAACAGCGAGGGTTGGACGAGGTTGTGCGGCACGATGTCGTTCAGCATGACGCCGGCTTTCTTGTATGAATAGCCGGGTTCGAAAAACTGCGTGAGGCATCGGATCGCGGCATCGATCAGGTGCCGGGTGTCATCGGTAGGTTGCTCCAGTTTCAGGGTTCCGCCATTGCTGTATCGTTCGCCGGGATCTTTATAAGGGCTCGTCCGGGCGAACACGGTGAGGGCCTGGGCTTTACAGTTCTGGCGCCGCAGTTTTTCGCCGGCGCGCACGGCAAAGGTGGTCACGGCGGCCTTCAGTTCATCCAGGTCGCGCACGTCGCGGCCGAAAGAGCGCGTTACCATGATCTGCTGCCGATAAGGATTGCCCAGTTCGATCGGTATACAGCAGATGCCGCGCAGTTCGCGCAGCGTGCGTTCAAGCACGACACCGCCTTCCTTGCGCACCCAGTCGGCCGGGCATTGCACCAGGTCCCAGACGGTTCTGATATTTTTCTCGCGCAGTCTTTGCGCCAGGCGGGAGCCTATCCCCCACACGGAGATGATGTCGCATTGGCTGAACTCGTAGTGATAGCCCGCGGGGTCGGTCAGCGCATACACATCGCTGCAGTCGCTGCGCTTCTTGGCGATGCGATTGGCCAGCTTCGCCAGCGTTTTGGTCGGGCCTATGCCGATGGAAACCGGAACGCCGGTCCATTGGCGGATGGTCCTGCGCAATTCCTGGCAGAAGGGGACTATTTCGGAGGGTTTCAGGTGCGACAGATCGAAGAAGGCCTCGTCGATGGAATACACTTCCACCCCCGGCGCGAATTCCCTGAGTGTATTCATGACTCTTTCGGACAGATCTCCGTACAGCACGAAATTGGCCGAGAAGAGATGCACGCCTTCCTGTTCGATGAGTCGCCGGTACTTATGCAGCGGCGCGGCCATGGGAATGCCGAGCGCCTTGACTTCCTGCGAACGCGAGATGATGCAGCCGTCGTTGTTGGAGAGTATGGCGACAGGCTTGCGCTCCAGGTCCGGGCGGAATACCCGCTCGCAGGAGCAGTAGAAGTTATTGCAGTCGAGCAAGGCGATCATGGAAACGGCTAGAGAAAGGGGTGCACGTTGGCGCGCACCACGCCCCAGACCGTGAGTTCGGTCTCGCCCGCGATCTCGATGTCGGGAAAGGCCGGGTTCGCCGCTTCGAGACGGACGGTGCCGCCCTTGCGATAGAGCCGTTTCACGGTGAGCTCGCCGTTGACCACCGCCACCACCACGTGCCCGTGCCGCGGGCTCTCGCCGCGGTCGACCACCAGCAGGTCGCCGGGGAAGATGCCGGCGTCGCGCATCGATTCGCCCGCGACCTTCACATAGAAGGTCGCGGCCGGGCGCTTCACCAGCAGCTCGTTCAGATCCAGCTTGCCTTCGACGAAGTCCTCGGCCGCCGAGGGGAAACCCGCCGCGACCCGGCCCCCTGCCAGGGGCAGCGCCAGTCTGCTGCTATCGAGGTTGGCCGCCTCGATGGCTTCGATCTCCGGGGATCTTTGCAGCAGCTGGCGCTTGCCCAGCGCCCGATCGAGCGCTTCCGCCCAACTCGCCGGCAGGCGGCGCACCACGGTCGCCTCTCCGTACTTGGTGGAACCGGCCTTGCGGCCCGAATTGCGGCGCGGGCCGCCCCATTGTCGCGTCGATTTCGGCATGTTGGTTATTGTTACAGAATTCAAGATGTAAAGGCAATGCCGGCGGGCGTTTTACAAAGCCGTTACATATATAAAGGATAATGTGCCGCGCGAGGCTAATGCCATATCCGCGAGCAGGCTGCTGTAGCCGATTACATCCATGGCATCGCCTTGTCCTTATTGTCATCGGAACTATAATCATTCAACAGGCGCCCTTCTCAGGGGGAGGGTCATGCAAGCCACACGTGCCAGGGGTTAAGGCGCGCGCATCAAGTCATGGGTTACCCGTTTTCACGGACGGCCGGGTCGACCGGAATTTTAGGGGTAAAGGCCATGAATATGAATTTCCTGCGTTTGTTGCGGCTTTTCTTGTTGTCCTGCGCGTTGTTCGCCCTTGCCGGATGTTCTCTTGATTTCGACGGCGATGACGACGACGGCGATGACGACGCTACGCCCCCGCCGGTGGAAAAATTCTTCGGGACCGCGGCGGGACAGCCGAACGACTACGAAGACCTGCTGACTTATTTCAATCAGATTACGCCCGAGAACGCGGGCAAGTGGGGCAGCGTCGAGGCCACGCGCGACGTGATGGACTGGACGGCCCTCGACACCGCCTATCAGTTCTCGCGCGACCACGAAATACCTTTCAAACTGCACACCCTGATCTGGGGCCAGCAGCAGCCGGCCTGGCTCGATGCGCTGACTCCCGAAGAACAGCTCGAGGAGATCGACGAGTGGATGAGCGAGCTCGCCGCGCGTTATCCGGACGTGGAAATGATCGACGTGGTGAACGAACCGCTGCATGCGCCGCCAAGCTATAAGGATGCGCTGGGCGGCGACGGCGCCACCGGCTGGGACTGGGTGATCACCGCATTCCAAATGGCGCGCGCGCACTTTCCCGAAGCGGAGCTGATCCTGAACGACTACCAGATCCTGCATCTGCCCCAGTTCACGGCGCAGTACCGTGAAATCATCGACCTGCTCAATGATCGCGGCCTGATCGACGCCATCGGCGAGCAGGGCCACTTCCTGGAGCGTACGCAGCCCTCGATGGTCAAGACCAACCTCAATACGCTGGCGGAGACGGGGCTGCCGATCTACATCACCGAGTTCGATCTCAACTTCGCGGACGACGCGCAGCAGGCTAACGTGATGCGCAAACTGTTCAGGGTGTTCTGGGAGCATCCCTCCGTGATGGGCGTAACGCACTGGGGCTACCAGCAGGGCAACGTCTGGCAAGCCAACGCCTATCTGCTGCACACCGACGGCACCGAGCGGCCCGCGCTGGAGTGGCTTGTGTGCTACCTCGGCGGCGAGGACGACTGCGATGTGCCCGATTATGAGCCATCGGGCTGGACAGGCAGCGCGAATGGCGTGACCCTGGAAGCCGAACTTTATGACAAGGGCGAAGGCCTGGTGGCGCTCGGCAGCGTGGTCGCCTATACCAATCCCGGCGATTGGATCAAGTTCACGGGCGTCGAATTCCAGAACGACTGGGACAAGCTGTGGGTGACCTATACCAAGGGCAACGATCCCGAAGACGATGACGGCGCCAACATTACGATTCATATCGGCAGCCTGTCGAACGCGCCGGTGATGACTATCGCGCTGCCCTACACCGGTGGCTGGAACAACTTCGAAACGCTCGAAATCGACTGGACGCCGCTTGCGACCACCGAGAATGTGTTCATCCGCTTCAACACCGATGAGGAAGCAGTGGCCAATCTCGACAGCGTGCGCTTCGGCAAGGTGCCGCCGGACGACGACGGCGATCTCGTAACCGACGGCGGCTTCGAGGAAGCGGTGCTGGATGGCGGCTGGAGCGCCTGGTTCACGGGCGGCACCAGCCTCGCGCTCAGCAGCGCCAAGGCTTATGCCGGCAGCAAGAGCCTGCTCGCCAGCAACAGGGTCACGAATTCGCATCCTTCCTATAATCTGACCACCAAGGTCGAACCCGGCGTGACTTACTCGGTCAGCGCGCAGGCACTGCACATGGGCGCCGGCGCCGATACGATCACCATGACTTACAAGCTGGCCTGCGATGGCGAGAGCGACGTCTACAGCACGCTCGAGAGCGCGGCCGGCGTCGCGCCGGATACCTGGACCGAATTGACGGGCGATCTGACGATTCCCGCGGACTGCGACATCACCGAGGCGCGCATCTACTTCGAGGGCACGACCGTCGGCGTCGACCTGTATCTCGACGAGGTTTCCGTGTTGCCGCCGCCCGAGACCGAGAACCTGATGAGCAACGGCAGTTTCGAGACCGGTATCGCGGGCTGGAGCAGCTGGAACGGCTCGACCCTGAGCGCTTCTTCCGCGCAGGCGCATGACGGCAGCCAGAGCCTGCTCGCGACCGCGCGCCCGGACGGCAACCAGTTCGCGGTTTCGCCCAACATCGGCGCTTCGCTGACCGCCGGCACCACCTACCCCGTCAGTGCCTGGGTCTACCAGGCCGGCGCGGGCGCGGACCTGGTGCGCCTGGTGTCCAAGCTCGCCTGCGACGGGGAGGCCGATGCCTACAACTGGGTGGAAAGCGATGCGGCGGTTCCTGCGAACACCTGGACGGAGTTGTCCGGCGAACTTGTCATACCCGCGGATTGCACGATCACCGAAGTGCTGTTCTTCTTCGAAGGCACCACGGCAGGCGTCGATGTCTACATCGACGATATGCAGGTTACCGGCGAGAGTTCGGGCGACGACAACCTGATGAGCAACGGTGATTTCGAGTCCGGGACGACCGGCTGGAGCAGCTGGAACGGTTCGACTGTGGGCGCTTCGAGCGCGCAGGTACATGGAGGCAGTCAGAGCCTGCTTTCTACGGCGCGTCCGGATACCAACCAGTTCGCGGTCTCACCGAACATCGGTGCGGCTTTGGCTGCAGGCACTTCCTATACTGTAAGTGCCTGGGTGTATCAGGCTGGCGCGGGCGCGGATCTGGTGCGCATGGTATCCAAGCTCGCCTGCGATGGCGAGGCCGATGCCTACAACTGGGTGGAAAGCGACGCGGCGGTTCCGGCAAACACCTGGACGGAATTGTCCGGCAATCTTGTCGTACCCGCGGATTGCACGATCACGGAAGCGCTGTTCTTTTTCGAGGGCACCACGGCCGGCGTCGATGTGTACATCGATGATGTCTCGGTTCTGGCGCCCTGATGCAGGTTTATCTCTCGAAGCACGTTACCGGGGCCGCGATGCGGCCCCGTTTTTTCGGCTTCAGAAAAGCCATGGCAGGATCGGCGGATCAACCGCTGATCGCCGGACTTTTTTCGGAAAGAGGGGCGATCCTGCCTTATATATATGGAGTTCTCAGCTTTTCCCGGGTTGACTCAACGACCGTTTACGCACGATCCATAGCATCCGGTCCAGCGACTCCTCCAGTTTTTTTTTAATCGGCAGGTCGCAGTTGACCTTATCAAGCACGAAGTAGGCGGTCTTCAGGACATCATGCCAGCGCGGCACTTTTGGCAGCTTGTTGACCCCCAGGTAACGGTCCATGGAGCGTACGCGCAGGCGTCCGCCATCCACGTTGATTCGCCAGATGTTGCTTTGCTCGGCCAGCTCGATCTTGTTCTTTTTGGTACATTGTTCCCAGCATTGCACCGACAGTATCATCAAATCCACGATGTTCTCGCGAAACTGTTTGTCCAGGTCATGGTTGTCGTCGATATCGGTCGCCGTATCCGGCTCCACCCCGTGTCTTCCGGCCTTGGTCCGTGATGTGTGATCACCAGCGGCGGATTCCCCGATCATGGCGCCGTCACGGAGCAGGCCATGAACATTCTCGATCAGTTGCGCGGTTGAAGCGCACAGCTCAAGGATATTTTCATAATCCGGCCCGTAAGTGATCGTGTAGTTTCGACGCTTGCGCGGGCCGCCCAGCATATTCAGCAAACACTTGAGACATTTTTCGGCGATTTCCAGGTTGTGAGAGATGGTTTTTGTTAGGGATTTATCTTCCGCCACCCGGCCAATTCCATTTCTCATAGACACCTCCTTGTTTAAAACCCTGTATGCATTCGATTGGACCGGGCGTGATAGCCAATCGATGATGCTTCTCCGACAACCGTGTTTTAACCCGCAAGCAAAGATTATCCGTAAGTGTTCAGGCGGCGGATAACCTTTCGATATAAGAACAAGAAAATGATTTTTCGCGCAGCAGCGGTGCGTGATGATGTATGAAATGCGACCCGTCATTGACGGGAGCCCCGCTGTTACCCGATTTTGTTATGGCAGCCACTCCAAAAAATTCAATGATCGTCTTTTTCTCTGCCGTTGCTTTTTCCCGGATTGCAGAAATTTGTTTTCTTTCTTCGATATTTTTGCAGCTTGTTCTGATTCGATCTTAGCGCAAGCCCAATCGGGAGATTGAAAAGAGTTTCAGCGCGCGGAAGGCGGAAAATCAAACGGAAATAACTTGCCATAAATATGCCCGGTTTTTACCCGGTTTTTACCACTGAAAAATATCGCCAACCGCGGGGAATTCATGTGTAATTTTTTCAAATTAAGCGCAAGGCGCTTTTTCGGAACAGCGGGAGCCGTTACAGGGCTCGAAAGAATGTCTTCATGCAAAAGGAAATGTTTATGGATAAACATATTGCAGTAAGAACGTGCGACACATTAATTATCGGCTCATCGATGGCGGGAGGCTGCCTGGCAAGGCAGCTGAAACTGCAACACCCGGACATGGATATTGTCGTGCTCGACCGCAAGGAGGAGTTCGATTATTGGGTCGGAGAATCCACGCTCGAATCGTTCTGGGACTACGCAGTCAAGTATCTCGACCTTGGTTTCTACCTCGATACCAATCACCTGTACAAACACGGTCTGCGTTTCTTTTACGATTCGCCTGAACATGATCTGCCGATCGACCAGATGAGCGAGGTCGGCCGCACCTGGTATCACTCGACGCCCGCCCACCAGATCGACCGCAAGCGTTTCGATACCGATCTCTACCATATGAATCTCAAGTCGGGCATCGATGTGCGCCTGGGCTGCGCCGTGAAGGATGTTGTCATCGATGCCGCCGGCGGTCACACGGTTATCGCCAGGGACGGCGAGTATCGCTGCCGCTGGCTGGTGGATGCCGCGGGCATGTCGACGCCGCTGGGCCGCAAGCTGCAACTGATCCGTTCCAACAACGACAACCATCCGATCAACTCCTGGTGGGGGCGGTTCAAAAATATCGCCAACCTGGATTTGCTCGGCGACAAGGAGTGGCGGGCGCGGGTTAACCATACGACGCGCACGCTGGCGACCACGCATTTCATGTACGGCGGCTACTGGATGTGGCTGATCCCGATCGACCGTGAAACATTCAGCATCGGCGTGACCAATCGCAGCGACATGGTCGATATCCGCATCAAAACCGCCGACGAGTTCGTTGAATTTCTGAAAACGCACCGGTGCATGCGGCAGCTCCTGCAGGAAGGCTGCGAGCTGCTGGATTTCAACAAGCTGAACGGGATTTCCCGACAGGCGACGCAAGTGTTCTCCGAGGACCGCTGGTTCCTGACCGGCATGTCGGCGGCGGTGCTGGACCCGCTGCTGTCGCCCGGCTCCGCGCTGTTGGCCGATAACAATCGCATGATCGGCGATCTCATCAAAACGGACATGTCGGGCGACGAGCGGGCGTTCCGGAATAAAGTGAAAGCCTATAGCGCCTATTCGAAAATGTGGCTGGAAAATTTTTTCGGTCACATCAAGGGCCATTACCATGACTGTTACGACCGGCAGCGCGCCAATTTCGAAACCCTGTTGATGCAGTGGTTCGGGATCGTGCTGCCGATTTCGATGGCCGAGCAATGGGGTTACGACCCGAATATGAGCGACGAAGAGTTCGATATGCTGGACAAGAAATGCATGCAGATGCTGCACGATTCCGCCATCCACAAGGTCGATGCGGTCGTGGAGGAGTTGCACGAATATCTCAAGGAACGCGGCCTGGAATACCAGAACAACCGGGGCCGCTTCTACGATATCGAGATCGGCGAGCACTGCATGTCCAACACCCGCACCTGCGGCAGAAACCTGGCGCCGGCCGCCATCCAGGATATCGAGCGCAATATGCTCCGGGTCGCTCTCAAGCGGGCATTGCAGCGGATGGCTGAAATCGAAAACCTGGATTGCACCGAGCAAACGGTTGACGAAGTGGCGATGATCGCGGCCGATGACGGAGTCGGATTGCGGCAGGCGTTCGCCGTGCTGAAGAAAGTCGGCAAAGGCCATGTTTCGCAAAATGGCCACGCCGCGTATGCGTGGAGCTTTTAGGGCCCTGCTTCAAAATCGCAGTTTACATGGAGTACCGAACCAATGCGTAACATGGAGTTTCCGAAATACGTCATTGAACCCGCCCATGCAGATGCGTCGACCGGCGTCCAGCCGGCGGCCCACGCGGAAACGGTTATCGAAAAGGTATTCAGCCGGCCCCGCGCCTGGCAGGACAGCGAACATCAGCTGGCCAGGCGGATTTTAACCTGCCTGTTTGAAAAAAGGCGCTTGCTGGCCGAGGACGAAACCGATGGCCGCCGGGAAACGACTGATTTCGAGCGTGAGGCTGAACCGCATATGGACAGGATACTGCGGGCGATCAGGACAAACCGGCCGCTGGATCTCGTTCTGCCCGCCTTCCCCGCCAAGTCGCCGAATCGGCAGAAAACTCTCGGTCATTTGCCAGACCTGGCGGAGAAGCATGCGTTACAGAATCTGCAAACCCTGTGCGATGACATCGCTTCGGTCTATGGGCCTGGAGCCAAGGTCATTATTTGTTCGGACGGGCGCGTGTTTGCCGACCTGGTGTGCATTCCCGATGCAGAAGTCACTGCATACGGCGAATATTTAAGAAATTACGCGTTGACGACGCATGGCGACAGATTTTCATTCTTTAATCTGGACGATGCCTTTCAACAGACCTACAGCTACGACATCCTGCGTGAAGAGCTGCTGATTCTATACGGCGAATCCATCGCCAGCCTTTATCGGCGCTGCAAGGAAGAGAAAGAGGCCAAGGCCATGTATCTGGGCATCACACGCTTTATCTTCGAGGATTATTCGGGGATCGAACCGTTTTGCAGCGGCAGCCGGACGGCCATTCAAAAGGTCGCACGCCTGATCGCCTACCGCGTGATACAGCGCAGCAATGCATGGTCGCGCCTGCTCGAAGACCGCTTTCCCGACGCCTTGCGGCTTTCCATCCATCCGCAGTTCCGCGTCTCGCAGAAAATCGGCGTCTATCTCGGCGATACCAACGGCGACGGCTGGTTGACGCCCTGGCATTCGGTGGCGGTGCGGCATAACGGAAAAATCAGTTTCAGCAAGCGCAAGGACGCGGAAGGCTGCGGCATGCTGGCCTACGATGAAGGCCGCCCCAGTCATTTTGAGATACTCGACCTGGAGAATCCGCTGCTCCGGCGAAATTCAACGAGAGGCGATAACCATGACAGCGACCGCAAAACATGATCTTCTGAACCTGTCTCCGCTGCAGCCCTTCGGCATGCTCGTTTATGCCGGCCGGGCCGGCATGACGGTGCTCGATATTCCGGCCCGGGTTATTACCGGCTGGCTGGAGCGGCATGGGTTGCTGCTGTTCCGCGGTTACGACCTGCTGGCGGATGATGAATATGTGGAATTCGGGGAGCGGTTCGGGTCGCTGCTGCAATGGGAGTTCGGCAAAATCCTTGAATTGAAAGTGCAGCCCAGGCCGGCCAACCACATCTTTACCGCCGGCCGCGTCGAGCTGCATTGGGACGGGGCTTTTGTCGACACCAAGCCGCACTATAACGTATTTCAATGCCTGAAGGGTTGCGCGGCCGGCGCCGGCGGGCAGACTCTGTTCGTCGATACCCAGAAAGCGCTGGCCACCGCCGGCGCGGAGCTGGCCGGCTGGCGGAATATATCGATTGAATATGCGATGGAAAAGAAAGCGCACTACGGCGGCACGATACGCAGCCCGTTGATCGCGAAAAATCCTTATAACGGCAGGGAAGTGATCCGCTATATCGAGGCTTTCAACGAGGACAGCGATGAACTCAATCCCATGCAGGTCCGGGTTGAAAACTTTTCGAGCGAGGCATCGGACCGGTTTCTGCGCGAGTTCACCGCGAGACTGTACCGGGATGACGTGATGTACCGGCACGCCTGGCAGGACGGCGATTTTCTGATTGCCGATAATGCCTGCCTGTTGCATGGCCGCAGCCGTTTCAACACCGCCGACGTGACACGGCATATCAAACGAATCAACATCCTGTGACGAAATGGATCTGACGAAACCAGGAGGAAAAACAAAATGAGACTGACTGTTCAATCGTTGCTTTTTATATTCGCGGCGTTGTCCTGCCAGCAGGCGGTCGCCGCCGACCAGGCGGCTGCCGGTTTCGAGAAGATACGCGCATTGATCGGCGAATGGGAGGCCACGCAGCCGGACGGCAAGTTGATGCGGGTAACCTATGAAGAAATCAACGGCGGCGCCATCGAAGAGCGCTACCGCTCGGAGGACCCGATGTGGTGGAACATGTCCTCCGTTTATTATCTGGATAAGGACCGTATCATGATGGCGCACTATTGCTCCTGGGGTAATCACCCGCGCATGACGGCGGCGGTGCCCGAGGGCGAAATCTCCAGGCTGGATTTCAGGTTTCTTGACATGATTTCCGCGCAACCCGAGAACGGCTATATGAAAGACTCGTCCATTCAGTTCCAGGACAAGGATCATTTCGCGCACCGGTGGCTATGGCATGACAAAAACGGGGAAAAACCGCTGTTACTGACGCTGGTCCGGAAAAAAGCGGCCGTGGCAATGGAAGGCGGCCTGAAAACGGCCAAGCAGGATTAACTCCACGCAGGAGCAATGAGATGAAAACCAATACCGCACTGGATCAGAAGAAAACCGAATTCGCCCGCGGGCGTCCTGACGACGCGGCCTCCATACTTGAAGCCGCGGTCGGCCTGCAGGCCCTTATCAGGAACAGCCGGCCACAGATCGACCAGGAGCGGCGCCTGCCGCCGGCGCTGATCGAAGCGTTGCAGGAAGCCGGCGTCTTTCGTATGACGATGCCCCTGGAGTGGGGCGGCGCCGAACTCGACCCGTTGAGCCAGCTGCGCATTATCGAAGCCTTGTCGGTCGCGGACGCATCGGTGGGCTGGTGCGTGATGATCGGCAGCGACAGCGGTTATTTCAGCGGCTTTATCGATCAACAGGTCGCGCGCTCCATGTATACCGACATCGACATGATCACGGGCGCGGCGCTGACCGCCACCGGCCGCGCGGTCAGGGAAAAAAACGGTTACCGCGTCAGCGGCCGTTTCCCTTTTTCCAGCGGCTGCCACCATGCCTCATGGTTTGTACTGGGTTGCAAGGTCTATGCGGGCGATGAGCAGCTGTTTCTGCCCAACGGCACGCCGCAAACACTGCAATGTTTCGTGCCGGCCGACGAAGTCGTCATTCTCGACACCTGGGATTCGACCGGCCTGCGCGGCAGCGGCAGCAACGATCTGTCCGTCGGGGAATGCTTTGTGCCGGCGGAACGTACGTTCAGCTATCAGGATATCAGGCCCTACCGCGAGGGAGTGCTGTACC
Organism: Gammaproteobacteria bacterium; assembly: GCA_036274675.1. Lineage (GTDB taxonomy): Bacteria > Pseudomonadota > Gammaproteobacteria > HTCC5015 > HTCC5015 > DASUFE01. The sequence continues at coordinate 1,440 of DASUFE010000038.1, read as the reverse complement.
GCTTCCCGTTGAACATCCTGTTGAATTTCTCCAGCGTACCGCTCGGCGTGGCGCAATGCGCGCTCGATGCGGTGATTGCGGCCGGTGAGCGTCCCTCGCGCATTACCACCATTGACGGCAAGGTCACGCCGTTGCGGACATTGAGAGATGAGGCGTTTGTGCAGGATGCGGTCGGACAGGCGGCGGCAAAGATCGGATCCATGCGCGCGTGGCTTTACGATTCCATCGGCGATTTGTGGGAAGGGCTGTGTTCAGGTCGCGAGCCGTCGCCGGCGCAGTTCGCCGGGTTCCAGATGCTGAATACGCATGTCTATCAGACCTGCACGGATGCCGTGCAATTGTTGTACAAAGTACGCGGCGGCTCGTCGGTCTATGCGGGCGGCGACCTTGACCGCTGTCTGCGCGACTGCGTCACGATGAACCAGCATGTAATGAACTCCCTGCGTTCTTATGCCATGGGTGGACGCTTATTGCTGGGTCTGCCGCCGGAGCAGATTCTGTTATAGAAGCTGTCGCGGAATCAGCCGGCGCCGGGGCCGGCTTTCCTCCCGGAACAACCGGGACGCCGACGTCCTTTCACATGCCCGTCCAGCCTGCGCGGCCTCCCGTGCTGCCGCTGACGCGGTTACACTGCCGGACTCTCCATGTACTTGCGTGCCTGTTGCGCGACAGCCTGGTGCGCCGGGCAATCTCGCGCATCGAAATGGCGCCGTTGAATCACACTTGATAATGCTGCTCGATCGCTCTCTCCTGCTTCAGCTTCAGCAGGACATACGGACCAATTCTGGCGCCAATCAACAGCCGGATAAAACCAACACGATTTATCAGATACCCGGAAAGGGCCCGGTACGATCGACCGGGATAATGGCCGCTGTCTGAATGTTTTGCAGGCATGGGATTACAGAATGGCGTATTTATCGGAGGGCAACGCATCCTTGAGAGGCATAAATAAATTTTTTTTATTGAAAGCGCTAAAGTTTCCGCGATAAATACCGAGACTATACTTCCCGATACCCTGTTCCGCGCGGTTTGAGGAATCGCCGCTGTTTTACGGAAGGGTCCGCGGTGTTGTATAACGAAACGGGATAACGCGACCAGGTAGAGTGTCATGGATACAGATGCCGCCAGAAAAACCATTCACATCGCGCCGATGAATCTGGCTCCGCACGAAGAAGCCAGCATCAGGAATGCGTTGCAGACAATCGGCTCGGCGAGTGAAGACGCGAGCCGATATGTTCTTTTGGGCAAGAGTTCCGCCAGGGAGGCGCAGATTCTCATCGCCAATATCGAGACGGGGGATCTTACCCGCACCAGCCAGATACTGCGCCGGGTATACGGCGTCAAATCCACTATCTTCATAGTGGGGGATTTGAAGCCGGAACAGGGGGGCGATTACAAATATGTCATAAACCGCAAGGATATCGATCGCACCCTGCTTCC
>DASUFE010000037.1:0-11600 GCA_036274675.1 Gammaproteobacteria bacterium | reverse complement strand
TTGGCCACTCAGTGGCGGGCGAAACATCTTTTCTTCTTTTCTTTTTCCAGTGGCAGCGATGGGCCCGGGCTGCGCAAAAGCCCGCATATCTCACCGGTATGCCGCTTGCATTTTCCTCCTTACCACCTTCAGGAGGAGAGTTATCCATGCGAAAGAAGAAAGCAGGTTGGAACGCGTATGCGTTTTACGTGATTATGTGCGGATCGGCCCCGGCCTATATGTATGCCGCGGAGAAAATATATAAAACCACGGACGAGTACGGCGTCCCTCTTTATACCAATACGCCTCCCGGCCCCGGCGCAAAAGCGATCGATATGCCGGAGCTGAGTGTTATCCCGCCCCCCGAGCAGGATGAGTCCGCCATGGAGGACCCGATGCGGCCGCAGATGCAGCTGGCGGAAGACACCACGCAGCGGGAAGAGAGCGCCGCGGTCGTCGGAAATAATTACAATCTCGACATACTCAATCCCCGCCAGAACGAGACGGTGCCGATCAACGGTTCCATCGTCCAGCTCGTACTGTCCGTTGATCCGCCGCTCGACGTGGATGCCGGCCACCGTATTGAAGTGATTGTCGACGGCGCAGTCAGTTACGTAACGCGCGACACCAGGATCAGCCTGCCGGGCCTGGATCGCGGCAGCCATCAGTTGATGGCGCAGGTCGTGAACGATGACGGCGATGTGCTGCAGAACACGAAGACGATAACCTTCTATGCGCAGCAAGCCGCGGCATACAGCAGGGCCGGACGGTGACATGAGGCTATACCGGAAGTACTGGAACCTCGGCAAGGAGACGGTAAAGAAATTCCTGGCGGACAATCCCGTCAGCTTCAGCGCCGGTATCGCTTTTTACACCATCTTTTCCCTGCCGGCGATGCTGTTGATCAGTATCTGGATCGCGGCCTCCATCTACGACGATGCGCTGGTCAGGCAGAGCCTGCTTGAGCAGATTCAGTCACTGTTCGGCAAGGACAGCGCGGAAGCCGTCCGCACCATTTTGAAGGCCAGCGGAGATATAGGGTATACGATGTGGGCGAAAATTGTCGGCATCGGCACGCTGCTGCTGAGCGCCACCACGGTGTTCGTCTCGCTGCAGGAGGCCTTGAACCATATCTGGAATGCAAAGCCGAATCCTGCCCGGCACGGAATGATCAATTTCGTTACCCATCGCCTGCTCAGTTTCGCGATGGTGGTCAGTCTGGGTTTCATACTGCTGGTTTCGCTGGTGATCGACACCGCGATCGTGTTGTTCATCAACCTGATCAAGGGTTATTTTTCAGAGGCCACGGCCTATATAGTCGCCGGCATCAATTTCGCCGTTTCGTTACTGATCGTATCGGTGGTCATGGCCCTGATCTACAAGCTGTTGCCGGACGTGAAGATAAAATGGAAGGACGTCTGGGTCGGCGCAGTGGTGACTGCCTTGCTCTTCATGATCGGAAAATATCTGATCGGCCTGTATATCGGGAACAGCGACATCGCGTCCGCCTATGGCGGCGCAGGCTCGCTGGTGTTGCTGCTGGTCTGGGTCTATTACTCATCGAGCATTCTGCTGCTCGGCGCCGAATTCACCTATGTGCACGCCAATTACGGAAGGCCGCCGGGTGAAAAGACGGCTGGGGGCGCGCGCAAGAAGAGAATTCCGAGAAAGCGCAAGCTCGAGTTCGGGAATTTAAATCAGGGTGCGCGCGAACGCGGAAATCATTTGGAAAAGCCTCCCAGATAAAAATAAAGAAGACCTCTCTCGGAGCTCGAAAAGTTGCTGCGGGCAAAACGTTCGCGGAGTAAACGCGGGATCGTTATGAGGTTCCCGCGGGCCGCGCTCTCCGGGGATTTCTTGGTTTTAATTTTTTGCGATCTTGGCGATCTTGGCGATCTTGGCGAGAGGTATTTTTATTCTGAAACAACCGTCTGCTGCTGTTCGCCGAGGCCGTCGATGCCGAGACGCATCACATCACCCGCCTTGAGGTATGTCGGCGGCTTCATGCCGAGGCCGACCCCGGGAGGAGTGCCGGTGGAGATGATATCGCCCGGCTGCAGGCTCATGAAGCGGCTGATGTAATGCAGCAGGAACGGCACTTTGTACACCATGGTGCCGGTGCTGCCGTTCTGAACCCGCTTGCCGTTCAGCTCCAGCCAGATGCCGAGCTTGTTGAAATCGCCCGCCTCGTCCGGTGTAACGAGATAAGGGCCGAAGGGCGCGAAAGTATCGCAGCTCTTGCCCTTTACCCACTGGCCGTGGTGCTCGATCTGGAATTCCCGTTCAGAGAGATCGTTGACCACGCAGAAACCGGCAATGTAATCCAGTGCGTTGCTTTCGGAAACATATTTGGCCGGCTTGCCGATGATGACGCCAAGCTCCACTTCCCAGTCGGACTTTTTCGAATCGCGCGGCAGCACCACGTTATCGAAGGGTCCCGAAATCGCGGAAGTGGCTTTCATAAACAGCACCGGTTCCGGTGGAACCTGCGCGCCGGATTCTTTCGCGTGATCCGCGTAGTTGAGCCCCACGCAGACTAATTTGCCCACGCGCGCCACCGGTTCGGCGATGCGGCCCGGTCTGTCCACCCGCGGCAGCGCGGATTGATTCGTCTCTTTCAGGGCCGCGAATTGCTTGCTGGCCAGGAAGGCGCCGTCAATATCCGGCGTGATGGAGGAAATATCGCGGATGGCGCCGTCCTTGTCCAGCATTCCCGGACGTTCGCTGCCCTTGTCGCCGTATCTCAATAATTTCATTTCACGCACCTTTTTCCGATTCAAGCTTGTACGTTTCCCGGAGCGCGAACAGCAACACCGCCAGGAAGCAGGCCAGCGGCAGCGCCACCGAGAGCCGCATGTTCGCATACTCCGACAGAAATCCCATGGCCGGCGGCAGGATCGCGCCGCCGATGATCGCCATGACGATGAGCGAGGCTCCGAGCTCCGTATGCTTGCCCAGGCCGCGGATGCCGAGCGCGAAGATGGTCGGGAACATGATCGACATGCAGGGACTGGTCAGCCCCAGCGCGACGACGGCCGGTATACCGTCAAGCGCGATTGCAAGGCCGCATAAGCCGGCGCCCGCGCCGGCATAGGCGGCAAGCAGGCGAGCCGGGGAGATGAACTGCATGAGCAGGGTTCCCAGAAAACGTCCCAGCATGAACAGCGTCAGACTGAGCCACAGATAGTGGGCGGCCTGTTTCTCCGTGGTCCCCGGCAGCACCTCGATCGAATAGTCGATGAAGTAGCTCCAGACGCAGACCTGTGCGCCCACGTAGAAGGCTTGCGCGATCACGGCCGGTTTCAGGTGCGGCGCAGCCATCAACTCGCGCAGGGCTCGCTTGTGCCCGTCGCCGGAGGCCTCATCTGGGGGGGTGATTTGCGGCATGCGTGTGATGGCGATCAGGAAAGCGACCAGCGCTACCGCTCCGGCCAGCACCAGGTAGGGAACCTGTACCGCTCCGGCTTCAGCGATGCGGAACGCCTCGACCTCGGCCGGGCTCATTCGCGCCAGTTCCTGCTCAGACAGTTCGACACCGGAAAAAATGTAGATGCCGCCGAGCAGCGGCGCCAGCGAAACGCCCAGGCCGTTGAAGGATTGCGCCAGATTCAGCCGCTGCGGTCCCCGCTCAATGCCGCCCATGACGGTGATATAGGGGTTGGCGGCCGTTTCGAGAAAAGTCAGGCCCGAGGCGATTACGAACAGCGCCGCGAGGAAGAATGCGTAACTGCGCGTTTCAGCGGCGGGATAGAACAGCAGGGCGCCCGTCATGTACAGCAGCAGGCCGAACAGGATGCTGTTTTTGTAGCCGAAGCGCCGCATGACGAGGCCCGCCGGCAGCGCCATCACGAAGTAGCCGATATAGAAGGCGAACTGGATGAAACCCGCCTGCCCGCGGTTCAAGGCCAGCGCTTTCTGGAACTGCTTGACCAGGATATCGTTCAGGCCGTTCGCCAGCGCCCACATGAAGAACAGGCTGGTCACCAGCACGAAGGCGGGGCGATAGCCGGCGCCGATGAACGAGCCGGCTGCCGCTGTGTGCGCATGCTGCGTCGATTTCACTTTATTTATACATCCCCTCGGTATCAATTCCGGTTCGCAGCGCCGCCTGCAATATATTATGCGCGCATCCGACCTAAGCGGTAAAAAGCAGCCGCATTGTCACGCCAGACCGCGCGCTGCTCCAGCGCGGAATGTCCGGCCAGGGCGTGTTCGCAGATGGTGACCCAGCCGGAATAATTCGCCGCGAGATTCAGCACTGGCCAGTCGCTGCCCCACATCAGTCGCGTATGCGTAAAGCAGCGGAGCAGGTGGTCGATGTAGGGCGACAACTCTTCGTAACCCGCGCCCGGCGCGGCTTCTGTCAGTAGTCCGGACAGCTTGCAGAGCGCGCGCGTATTCGCGGCCAGCGATTGCATATCCTCGGCCCAACTCTTGAAATTCTCGTGTGCGATATCGGGTTTTCCGCCGTGATTGATGACCGCTCTCAAACCCTCGTGACGGCGCAACAGCTTTTCCAGGTTCTTCAAATGCACTGGGTTCACCAATGCATCGAATGTCAACTGGTTCTTTTCCAGCCAGTCAAATACCTTGCCCGGTCCCGGCAGCAGTATCCAGTCCGGGTCCGGGATATCCTGGATCATGGGACGGATGCCTTTAAACTTCGGATGTCCGCGCAGCCGCTCCAGGGTTTTTATGGCCTCCGTCGATTCCATATCCACCCAACCGACCACGCCGGCGACCCACTCGGTTTCATCCGCCAGCGACAGCATGAACTCGGTTTCCGCCAGCGTGGCCGTCGCCTGCACCAGCACGGTTTTCTCCACGTTGTGCGAGACCAGTATCAGGCGCAGGTGTTCGGGCAGGAAGTCGCGCTGGATTTGCTTAAGCCGCGGGTTCATCCACGCGTAATCGCCGCGACTCAGCCGCCAGAAGTGCTGGTGACTGTCGATCCGGCTGACGGTCACGGCATGGCCTCCGGAACAGGTGCGTCCGCGTGCAACAGGCCGCGCCGTTTCAATTCCTGCCACAACTCGCCGGGAATCGGCGTCTGCGCGAAGTCGATGGTTTTGGCGACGCGTTCCGGATTGCCGAGCCCGGGGATTACCGAAGCCACCACCGGATGGCCCAGCGTGAATTGCAGCGCGGCGGCCGCAAGCGCCACCCTGTATTCGTCGCAGCATTGCTCGATGCGGCGCGCCTTCTCAACGACTGCGCGCGGCGCGCTTTCGTAGTTGTAGGTGAGCGCCTGCCGCGACTTCGTTCCTGTCGCCAGTATGCCGGAGTTATAAGGGCCGCCGATCACGATGGAAATGCCTCTCTTGCTGCAGGCCGGGAAAAAACTTTCCAGTGGTTCCTGTTCCAGCAGGGTATAGCGACCCGCGAGCAGGAAGCAGTCGAAGTCGCCGTGAGCCATGGCTTGTTCGCAGACTTCGTATTCGTTGACTCCGAGACCGATCGCGCGCACCAGTCCCTGGTCGCGCAGCTCGCTCATCGCGCGGTAACCGCCGTTCATCGCGACTGCGAACAATTCTTCGTGGCGGTCGCCGTGGGTGACGCGCCCAATGTCATGCATGTAGAGGATATCGATGCGCGACAGCCCGAGCCGTTGCTGACTGTCCTCGAAGGAGCGCATCACGGCGTCGTAGGAATAGTCGTATACCGATTCAAATGGCATCGGCGAGCAAAAGCCCATTTTGTCCCCGGCCTGCGGACACGGCGCCAGCAGGCGTCCGACCTTTGTCGACAGCACATAACCCTCACGTTCGCGCAGCACGTCGCCGAGGCGGCGTTCGCTCAGGCCGAAGCCGTAATGGGGCGCAGTGTCGAAATACCGTATGCCGTTGTCCCATGCCGCTGTGGCGGTTGCGCGCGCCGTCTCATCGTCCACGCGCCGGTACAGGTTGCCGAGAGTGGAGGCGCCGAATCCCAGCCGCGTTACCGCGACATCGGTCTTGCCGATCAGGGATTGCGTGCGCGGATTCATGCAAAAATGTCTCGTGGCATGCAAAGATTTATGGTTTATGTATTAAACCAAATTAACGTACCGGGAGCCTAGAGGCCTTCATATGCCGGCGCCAGGGCCGACAGCCTGCTTGCGGCCTCGACCAAATGCTTGAGGGTCTTGTCGGGCCCGATCTCCGAGTTGCGGTGCTTGAGGAAGGGGATCGTCAGCGCCGCAATCGCGCGCCGTTTGCCATCGAAGACCGGAGAAGACATGTCCTCGACACCCTCGGTGATCATACTGGTCATGCGCAGGAAACGCCGCTGCTGGATGGATTTGGCTTCGGACTCGGGAGGCTTCCGGAAATTCTTGCAGTGTTTCGCGAAATATTTATAAGCTCCTTCCCGCTGATCCACCGGCATCCAGGCCAGCAGCGTACGGCCGGAACAGCTTTCAAACAGATACAGGCTGTGGCCGACACGCACCGACAAACCGAGCCTGGATGGGCTTTCGACGCGCGCGATCACCACCATCCGGTAGTCGCTGGCGACGGCGAGATGGCAGGGCTGTTGAGTCGCCTCCGCCAGCTGGTGCATCACCGGGAAGGCCGACTCCACCAGCGTGCCGACGGGGGGCACGCTCATACCCAGGTTGAACAGTTTGTTGGTGATGTTGAAGAAATCCTTATCCTCGCCGCGCGCCAGATAATTCTTCTGCTCCAGTACCGCCAGCATGCGGTAGAGCTCGCTCTTGGAGCGTCCGAGTTGACCGGAGATTTGCGCCAGCGTCATCGGCTTCTGTTCGGCTGCCAGCAACTCGAGAACTTCCAGCCCTTTTTCGAGCGCGGGAGCGGTGTAGTTGCGCGAATTTTTCACGACGCCTTTATTTTTGGTGTTTCTTTTCATTGCATTCCTCCGTCAAACCCGGCGGCAAGCAAGTATGGTGTTTTAAAAAAATACTGTCAATTTTGCCTATGAAACGGAAAGAGCCCTTTCGCGAAGATCGCAGGGGAACGCGATCATTCAGCCGCCTCGCGGGGAAGCGAAGAAGAACGGAATTTCTTTCGGGGAGGGCGGAGGCGGCGGTTTAAATAAAAACCCCTCTCTCTGAGGGAGAGGGGTTTCAATGCATCCGAAAATGAAAATTCACTCTTAGAACACTACAAGAAGTTTTACTTCACTTTTCTTTTTACGAACCATGCGATTACCAGGAAAGCCACGATCAGGCCCAGTATCGGCAGCGCCCAATATCCGGATTTGGGGGATGTATTGGAGTCGGAACCGCCCAATTCGCCGGAATCGTTAGCCGCGGTCCCCGCCGGCGTCTGCTCCATGGCTTTCGGCGGCTGTTCCATCGAACCCGTTGGAGTCAGCGCTTCCAGCTGCGCATTCAGTTCCTGTACCCACTGCGCCGGCTGCCGCCAGGTCCGAACGGGCATGCCGCTCCAATGCATCTCCATGGGCGCGGATATCTCCTGGACGATATTCCAGTCCTTGTCGTAGGCCTGGATACGGAACTCGTCGATATCCACCTTATCCGTATATGCAATCCACGCCAGCGCCTCGCCCTCGCCGGTAGGATAAGCCGGCGCGGGATTCAGCGCCGCCGGTTTATCCACATTCGCCCCGCCGGAATAACCTACCAACTGGAAGCGCAGCGGTTGATTGCTTTTATATTTCAACCGCACATACAGCGGCTCGCCCGAGTGCAACGTATTCTCCGGCGGCGAATCGACCTGTACCACCTCCACACCGACGGTCTGGGCGAAGGCCCATGGCGGCAGCAGAGCCAGGACCATAAGAAGGTTTTTATAGGTTTTAATCATGAAACATCCCTCCGATACAATAACGGCGGGTATTCTCACCCGGAGGCGCGGCGAACGCAAAGCTTAATTCGAAACGCTGAAGAGATGAGCAAGGTTATTTATGACGGGTAGAGATGTTTGAAGTACGGGATCAATGGGCAAGTCCATTGATCCCGGATGGGACTTTACCAGTTTTCTTCCTTGGGTCCGCCGCCTTTCACGCACTCCGCGATTTTTGCAAAATTCTCCCGCAATGCTGCTGCGGCGGGTTTCGAGCCTGAACCCCAGAATATGCCTATCGGAGCATAGGCACTGCCGCTGTCGAATTGGCGTTCGATATTGGAATGGCGGATTTTGAAGCGCCCCTCTTTGGCCATGAATGTCAAAGTACTTTTTACAATGGGTCTCATCGTAGTCTGCTTGTATTCAATCGTACTGTTGGCGGTGATGGTTCCGCCTTCGAGATCCACTATCCACGATAATATCGATGTCTAGCGGATTTGTCAGAAGCGCGGCAAGCCAGGATAACGCGGCTGCTGGGCGCAGCAAGACCTGTCTCGATGCGACAGGTCTGCTTTAATCTTGCGGGTTGAGATTTTAGTGGACTACAGCGGGCGCAATGGCCGCGGTAGCGGGGGCAACCGGGTCGCATTCCTTGGTGAACATCAGCACCGGAGTGAAATGGTGGTCGGTATGCCAGGAGAAGAAGTAACCTGAGCATCGCATCGTTTCGCCGTCCAGGTAGGACTGCAACTTCTGATTCATTGCAGGCGCTTCATCCCGGAAGCTCAGCTGTATTTTTGTTATCAGGTGTACGGGCTTGTTCATGCCGTCTTCCGCTGTTGGGGCAACGCAGACCGGTGATGACGGGTGCATAAAGAAATACTTGTCCGTCTTGCCTTCCGCGGTAGACAAAGTCTCTATTGAAAGCCGGCCCTGGATGGACGCCTTGTCCGGCATGTAAGAAAAGCAGTCTTCCGCCACTGCGGTTTGGCAGAATCCGAAAAAGACGAATATTCCCAGGATAGAAGATATTTTCATGGCTGAACCCCTCCGGCGATTTACACCTTTGATCAAGGATAGGTAAAAAAGTTGTCCTTGGCCATATCATCGACCTATTAAAAAGTCATATCACACCAGGCATTCCTGGCCTTGGGATTCGAGCCCATTGCTGCATAAGATTACGACTCGGGCTTCAGGGTGATTTATTTCCGGGATCCACAAACCCGATAGGCCGTTTATGTGGCGGTTCGGGCGGCTTCATCAATTCGCGGATGGCATTCAGAATGCCGGCGATGGCCTGATCATGCGTTTGTAATTTGCGTTCCAGTTCTTCCAGTTTCGTAGCCCGGAAGGAGCGAAGCGGATTCCGGGGACTCAGTATTACCGTAGCGTAATTGAAAAAGAAGACCTGGATTACGCTGCGCTCCATCCAGGCTACACGCGGCCATTACCGCATAAGATTACGATTCGGGCTTCAGGATGTTTTATTTCCGGAATCCACAAAACCGATAGGCCGCTTGTGCGGCGGTTCGGGCGGCTTCATCAATTCGCGGATGGCATTCAGAATGCCTGCGATGGCCTGATCATGTGTTTGTAATTTGCGTTCCAGTTCTTCCAGTTTTATCGCCAGCTCCTTGTTGGAAGTCAGCATTTCGCGCAGCCGCACAAAGGCGCGAATGATTTCGATGTTCACGGCGATCGCTTGCGGGCTGTTGAGCACAGACGACAACATCGCAACGCCCTGTTCCGTGAAGGCATACGGCGGCGTTCGACGGCCGCCATGACCTGAACTTGAGATCACAGATTGTGATCTCAAGTTTTTAAGCTCTTGATTTGTAAGCTGAAACATAAAATCAGCGGGAAATCGCTCGATGTTTCGTTTGACTGCTTGCACCGGTGCTTTGTGATCGATGTTCTGAAAGAGCGCAACGTCAGGCGCGTGTTGACGTGCCTGCTTGTGCAGCTGATCAATTGAGTCAGATCCTATGTTAAATTTTTCAATCAGGAAGACCTACAGCTCAGCACCGACGAAAATAGGGATCTTTACTTTGGCAATCTAAAGATTAAGGAGTCTTCCGTAAAAGTCATATCGTAGGAAACATGATCATCGATCAATGACTCGAGCACCTGTCTCCATAACGATAATTGGAGTCGGCCGATGTCATCAGAAAGATGCTCTAAATCGTCCTTTCTTTCTCTAAAGGCGTGCCAAATAGAATCGACTTTTCCCATTAATTCTGTTTTTTCACCCTCCGAAAGAGAGGAAATGTCATTCAAATAAATCTTGATACGCCTCATGTCTGTTTTTACTGCGCTTGTATATCCTAGTGATGCCATATGCAGTACAGAACTTAACTGTTGTAACACTCGTAATAATTCATCGCGCCTGGTATCCATTGTTTCGCCTAATCCTTTTTGTCTTGATAGCCTTTTTCTCGGGCTGCCACTAAAAGGTCTTCAAGACGCTCCTTCTCTTTCCTGAATACATCATTCCCTTCGCTTTCCGCGAATTTTCGTATACCTTCCATGGAAGGGCTTTGTCTTATGCAGACATCAATAAATGCTTGTTCAATTGAGGCGGATAATTTGTAATCACCTGTTTGGCGAGCAACGCCTTCTGCCAGCTTTGTAGCAGACGTTTGACATGCGCTTAAATCTTTACCGTATTCGCGTCTCGATTCTTGATTTTCGTGGGCAATAAATATTCCTAGAATGATTGCGACAACGAAGATCCCGATTAGTCCTTTCATTTAAGTGCTCTTAATTGCGATTTGAATTTAGCTTGATTATGGCATTGTTGAATTTCCAATATGACCGGCGAGCTGCTTCATATAGCATTAGGAAAAATGCTAAAACTATAATCCAAAAAATAATTCTGCAGGAAATCGAATAGTTTTGTAATTCTCCGAATAAGTGAGGTGTAGAAAACGCCACCAATACTAAAGTATTCCCATAAAATTGATGCGTTCGTCTTTCGGTAGTCCTGGCTTCAAGGTACGCATTCAAGACTTCCTGCTTGGTCAGGCGGTAGTAATCAATATTTTCAAGTTCTATTTTTTTGTAATGCTTGGCACTAAGAAAAGGGATTTTCAGCTTGAACGTAGAATCTATCGTCCAGTCTCGAATAAGGCTAATACTCATGCCAGTAACTATTGCCAGCGAGGTTATTATGAAGCCAGTTATTACAGCCTTTTCGTCATTACCTGAGTCAAATAAATTTTCAAGGCCGGGGATAAAAGGTGATAAGAGAAAAAGTGATAGGAAGCCTGGCACTATGTAGGCAATGAGTAGTCCGAAATCAAACCTTAGCCCATTCATTTCTTTCTCCTTGAGAAACGTAGGTTGGGGTGAGCTTGCGAACCCCAACATCAGTTCTCACCAAAATTTATATTGCCGAAGTCTACACCCGAACCCCAATCAGCTTGCAAGGTTCCTTTGGCGATATATCGATGAATGCTTGAATGCAGCCAATCGACCGGATTCTGGGCATGCCCATGTTTCACGGGATTGTAGTGAATATAGTTCATGTGGTGATTGAAGTCCTGCTCATCCCGGATCAGATGCTCCCAATAGCGCCGTTGCCAGATACCTCGCTCAGCTTTTAATAAACGGCTTGGGTTACGTTTTTCATTCACTGGGATTTGCCTGGAGAAGGCTGCCTTTATCAGGCTCCAACGAGTTGCGTAATCATCGTCATCAGGGGGCAATGTCCAGATGCTATGCAAATGATCCGGTAGAACAACCATGGCTTCAATTTCGAAGGGGTGCTGAAGTTTTATCTTCTGAAATACCGAACGTAAGGCGTCAATTTTATCGATTAGCAGTGTGCTGGATCGATCCGCGAGGTTGACCGTGAAGAAATAGGTGCCA
>DASUFE010000036.1:0-25677 GCA_036274675.1 Gammaproteobacteria bacterium | reverse complement strand
CGACGAGCTGCTGCTCGACGAAGACGACGAACTCGAAGAACTGGAGCTGCTGGAACTCGACGAACTCGACGAGTTGCTGCTCGAGGATGAGGAGCTGGAACTGCTCGACGAACTGGAACTGCTGCTCGACGAAGAGGAGCTGGTGGTGCTCGATGAGCCGCTGCCCACGCAGGACGGCGCCATAAAGCTGCCATCGTGGTTGCCCTGCACGCCGAACACGTTCGCGGCGGTCTGGCCCGGGGCCGGCAACTGCCAGGAACAGCAGTTGGTGAACTGGAACGAAGTGCCGGGGTTGCTGCCCGACCGGGTCGCGTTCCACTGATTGGTCGCCGTGACCTGCTCAGGGAAGTTCAAAGTGACGGTCCATCCGCTCAACGCAGTGGTGCCGCTGTTGGTTACGCTCACGTCCACCTGGAAAAAGGTGCCGCCCGTATTTGAAGGCGTTGCCGTACAGGTGTACGCGCCGAATGCCTGTCCGCCCAGCATGAGGCCGGACAGTAGCATTCCCAGTTTGATCAAAATTCTTCTCATTATTAATTACCCCTCTCGACGACGATTAAAAAAAGCACTTGTCTCCAAGCTTAACAACATTGCTAAATGGCAGGATTGGAGACAACAACTCCCGTCCTTACCACTACTACTCAGGTGGCCATGTGAGTCGGCGCATGAAACCTGCCTTGTCGATGGCACCGGAAGCCGGGATTTATGCGAGCTGTTGGAGTTTGAGCTGCGCGATATAAGGCCAGGCTTCGTCTGCGGACCTGCCGCGGAATCTGAAAATATGTGAATGCGAATGCCAGCAGGCTGAAGCTGGCGGGGGGAGATAAAACTGGCGTCAACAGGAAAGCGCGGCGGGTTGGGTGCGCCAAAAGACGACCGGTTAGCACCGGTCGTGCCGTGTATATCCTGAACCTCTCTCATCCCGAAATCCCCTCCGGTTCACAGATGGTCAGTAGGTTAAATTGTTTTCGCCCTCGGGCGAAATCAAAATTGACTACATCTATTTATTATCTACGTCCTTGTAACCCCCATTTTCTCTGCCGGGTAAACTCGAGAAAGTGAGAGAAATACTCTTATAGTCCATTTCACCGGAATGTCACGATTCCGGTCCCGGTCCACATGCCAGCCTTGATTACTGCTAACTGGAATGCTCGCTGTAGATAAATGTTGCATTTTTTCGTTTTATTTTTATTCAAAAAGCAATTAATTCTGCCTGGTCGCATTCTGATGCGGACTACTACGGATCGTCTAACTATAGCTTAAGTAACCGGTTTCAGGAATCCAGAGGCGACCAATTTGCCTCGGAATCATAAAGTAAAAATCTCGGCTACTGTATAAACTACCATGGCAGCTCAGGTTTATTAAGTGTGCGCCTGCTGCCGAAGTCTTAACCATTATCAGTTCTGACTTCTTTTACAATAATGGTTGTATGCGTTCTCGTAATGGCAGACAACGTATACTTGCGATACGCGCGAAAGCAACGCGTATTACCACATAGAAAAAACATTATTGCAAATTACACTTTCCAATTCGGGAAGCATGGTAGCGCGCTTCGAAAACAAAATAGTTCGTCTTTAATTCAAAAAAAGCTGTACTTGGTAATGAATGAATTTATCAATGCCGTATGTGATTAATCCTCGAAAAAATTCGAATAGGTATTTCCAGTAGATAAAACGGATTAGTTTTTATCAAAGTATGTAAATTTACCGCATGAAAATTTTTTGGATAAATTTGGATGAATGAAAGATGTGAGTTTGGACTTAGTGGACGCTCTTGATAGTGGACTCTTGCTTCCGGGCTGGTACGGGACCGTGCACTCATGGTCATGTAGAGGATTTATTGCTGAAGAGAGACAAGGAAGGTGCTTTGTCTTTGGCATCTTCGATTGGCGGCAGGCGGGTGCGCAATGATCCGCGAGAATCGCCGCCGAGCTTGTGTCAGATCAGGCCTGCAGAAACCACAGCAGTTACTGCAGGATATTTCTTTTCTAAGCAAATCGGAGAAGCAAACGATCGACCGACATATTCACAGGTAACTACCGATAGCTATTGCTGAAAACCGATTTTGCTTTCCTCGCTTTTCGGGTCGCGCGCATTGTCCTGTTCATGCGACCGCTCTACCGGTTGGGGCTGCTCCTGCAGGGGCGGGTGCTCCTCATGCTCGCCCAGGTTACGTTTTCTGTATTCACGGGGCGTTACTCCGACGATTCTCTTGAAGCAGTCGTTAAAAGAGGACTTACTGCTGAATCCGGATTCATACATGATATCAACGATTGATTTGGCATTTTTCGACGACAACATCTGTTTGGCCGCCTCGACCCGGTAGCTGTTGATATATTCGAAGAAATTTTTGCCGAAATGGCGGTTGAGAAGCAGCGATAGCGTCTTGGTCGGGATCGACATCTTCTGCGAAAGTTCGTCGATAGTGATATTGTGTTCCAGGTATGGCTTCTTTTCTTCCATGTAATCGCTGAGTTTTTTCGCGGTCCTCCAGTCCAGGTTCATGGATCTGTTTTCATTACCGCTGGACAGCACATAGTCCACGCCTTCCAGAATCAGCGAATAACGCAAGCCGAAGAACACCAGCGTTACGATGAGCAGGAAGGCCACATAACCGCTCAGCAGGCCCGACATGCTCATAATCTGGACATATTGCGGAGTGCTGTCGCCATGGGCCAGCAGGAAGACCCACGAATAAAGCGATTCAATAAACATCCATGCCCTGTATAACAGGAAGCCGACCACGATGGATACCAGCCATTGCATGTCGATTCTCTGGATTTCCGAGAATTTTCCGCGGATCACGGCGCGGTATTCATAGAGCGCATAAATACCCGCGATTCCGTAACCGACCCGGATTGAGTCCCGGATCAGGTAGAAGTATTTGAATGACCAGTGATCAAATACCTCCAGGGTCACGATCAGGCGGTACTTGGTCAGATCATTGTACTGATAATAGAGTGTGTAGGCGTATACAGCATATATAATCAGCGGTATCAGGTGGAGCAGATGCTTGCGTTGCAGCCGGAATCCCTTTTTGGTCAGGGATTGCACATAAAGATAAAGCAATGCGCCTTCCAGCAGCAGGGCCGCGTTTCCAATCAGGAAAATATTTCTCGAGAAATTGAGGGCGGCGAGATGAAACTCGACACCGTAGGTGATCACTTTGTCGAGCGGGATAATGGCGTACAGCAGCAGGAATGAACCCAGCAGGTAGCTGCTGAGCGTTCTTTCGGACTCATGGAATATGAACAGCAGGCAGGCGAGCATGACTGAGAGCACCGCCATCATGATGAGAATCATGTCATGGAAATTGAACAGCACTGCATCCATGTCGATTCCTCAGGAGCCGGCCGTGGCCGGAAATTTGTCGCTGTCTGGCGACTTTGCTGTATAGGCAGTCTTCAGGTCGAAAGATATTATAAAGGATGGCAGAACCATCTTAATCCCTCTCCTCACGCTTCGATGGGTATAGTAGTACGCCCCTATGGTGAGCACAACAATAATAGTTTTGTGCGGCGGATGCCCAAAGTTATCGGCGCATTCTATATGTGGGGAAAGTCTTCACTACATAATGAACTTTCCGTATCAAAGCTGGTGCTTGCAGAGGGCTGGGCGTCACTGAAAAAAAACGCCCGGCCTGAAGCCGGGCGTTTTAGGTTACACCGATCTTGATGGGATCACGAAGCCGGAGCCGGGGGGGCCTCGGCTGCAGGTTCGCCGACGGCAGGCGCCGCCGGAGTCGCGTTTTTAATGTCGATTTTGGCCGCCTTGCGCAGTTCTTCGATGTTGGTTTCGATCATTTTGCCGCGTGTGACGCGCTGCAACTGGGCGCGCACTTCGTCCATTCCCGGAGCCTTGGCATCGCGGACATCTTCCACCAGGATAACGTGCCAGCCGAACTGGGTTTGTATCGGTTCTTGTGAATATTTGCCCGGCTCGATCGCTTGCATCGCGACGGAGAATTCCTTCACGAAACTGTCCGGATTCGCCCAACCCAGATCACCGCCGGGAGTTTTGTCGAGCGATTTTTGGTCCGCCAGTTTGGCGAAATTCGCCCCTTTTTTGAGCGCCTTGATATTGGCTTCAGCTTCTTCCTTGGTCTTCGACAGGATGTGCCGTGCCTTGTATTCCTTGGCGGGCAGGGTGCCGACATAATCGTCGTAAGCTTTCTGCAGGGCCGTGCTGTTGTCGGCGTTGGCTTCTTCCAGTTTTGCCAGATAAGCCTGAATCATGATGTTCGTGGTATGGCGGTTGATTTCGATTCCGAGATTATTGATCTGTTCCTGTACCTTGGGATCCTTGTCCAGGCCCTGTTTTAACGCTGCTTGACGCAGCAGTTCTATATTGATGACCTCTTTTAAAGAATCTTCCGGCGAGATGGGCTGGCGCATCTGTTGGCGAGCCATGGTGTTCATGTTTACTTCACTGTCCCGGATCTCGACCCCATTGACAGTGGCGACTACCTCGCCCGTGACGGGCATTTGACGCCCGAATTCGGAGGACTTGCAGCCGCCGAGGGCCAGGGCCGCGCCGGCAATGAATAGTACGATGGACTTGTACATAAATATGTTCCTTAAGATGGTTTTAATTAATGCAAATTGGGTAATTCGCCGGGGGCATAGGCTTGAATGCTCAAGGCGTGGATTTCGGTTTGCATCGCGTTTCGCAGCGCACGGTACACCATCCGGTGCCGTTCTAACAAGCTTTTGCCCGAAAAATGTTGGGAAACGATCAGTACCGCGAAATGGCCGCCGCCCGCGCGCGCGCTGGCATGTCCTGCATGCAGGTGGCTCTGGTCTTCGACTTCCAGCCGCTCAGGTTCCAGAGCGGATAAATGGTTGCGGATCATGTCGGTACGGGTGT
The DNA here is from genome assembly GCA_036274675.1 of Gammaproteobacteria bacterium. Classification (GTDB taxonomy): domain Bacteria; phylum Pseudomonadota; class Gammaproteobacteria; order HTCC5015; family HTCC5015; genus DASUFE01. The sequence continues at coordinate 20,812 of DASUFE010000036.1, read as the reverse complement.
TCACTAAAATACCCGCTTAAAAGGTTTGACCTCGACCTGTTCGAAGACGCCGGCCTGCACATAAGGATCGGCCTCGGACCATGCTCTGGCTTCTTCGAGGGAGGGGAATTCCGCGACAATCAAGCTTCCGGCGAATCCCGCCGGCCCGGGGTCTTCACTATCGATGGCGGGATGCGGGCCGGCCAGCAGCAGCCGCCCGGCTTCGCGCAAAGTCTGCAGACGCGCCAGATGTTGCGGCCTGACGGACAGGCGTTTTTCCAGGCTGTTTTCAATGTCCCGGCAGATGATCGCGTAAAGCATTGTCAGGCCGGATCCTGTGTCGAAGAGTGTTTACCCATGTTTACCAGATAGAATGAAACCGCGAACATGAATACGAAGGTCAGGCCGAGGCTGCCAAAAGTTTTGAAATTAACCCACGAATTCTCCGCGTTCCTGGCCGCGGAGCAGGCCGCAAGCGCGGCTTGCGGAAAACCGTCGCAGCTCAAATCTTTCAACTGGCTGGCCGTGATTTCGGGATAAATTTGCCGCAGCATCGCTTCTGCCCCGAAATAGCGATAGGCGAACCATAGGTTAACTGCCCCCAGCAGCAGAAAGAAAACAGCGGCGATCAGGTCGACCTTCCGGAAGCCGGTGTTCGGTATCTGCGAGATTTCATCGGCCGCGGACATCGCCAGCAAACCCCGGAAGGTCGAACGATCGCTGCTTAGGAATACTCCGATCAATATGGCCGTGAACAACCAGTAGAGGATGGTGGGTTTCCACATTATGAATGTGCGGTCCTGCAACACGATGGTCAATCCACCGAAGACCAGCATCAGCGCGGCTGAAATCAGATGCATCTTTTCAAAGCGGCGGTGGCGCAGCCTGTACACGGCTATTTGCACCACGGATGCCGCAATAGCTACCGCAGTCGCCACGTAAATGCCGGACAGTTTAAAGACCAGGAAGAACAGTATAAGCGGGAAAAAATCGTATAGCAGCTTCATGAATGAGGTTTACCGAACGAGCGGTTTTGGGGGCAGTTATGATACGGCTGGACGCCGGATCGCGCAAATTTCCGGGCGGTCATCGCCTGTGTTAATCTTGCCTCGCCTTATGAGTCAGTACTTCGAGATCCATCCCACCCATCCCCAGCCGCGTCTGCTCAAGCGTACTGCTGAGACCATCAATGCCGGAGGGGTGGTTGTTTATCCCACTGACTCGGGCTATGCCATGGGCTGCCATATCGGCGACAAGGCTGCTCTGGAGCGGATTTGCAGAATACGCCAGCTGGATCAGCATCATAACTTTACCCTGGTGTGCCGGGATTTATCAGAGATCGCCACCTATGCCAAGGTCGGCAACAGCGATTACCGGATATTGAAGGGCCGTACCCCGGGACCGTATACCTTCATATTAAAAGCGACACGCGAAGTGCCGCGCCGCCTGCAACACGAGAAGCGTAAAACCATCGGCATCCGGGTTCCGGCGCACCCGGTGGCGCAGGCGATGTTGCAGACGCTGAACCAGCCTTTGATGAGCAGCTCGCTGATCATGCCTGGAGAGGAATGGCCTCTTGCCGATCCTCAGGAGATACGGGAACGGTTGGAGCACCAAGTGGATCTGGTGGTGGACGGAGGGCATTGCCCGCCGGAACCGACCACTGTTGTCGATCTGACAGACCAGATTCCGCGGCTGATCCGCCGCGGCGGCGGTGATGCCGAGTGGATTGAAACGCTCGCGCAATAGGTAAGGGGCTTACAGAAAAAGATGCCAATAACGGGGTAAATCCCTAAAATACTCCTGCGAAGGCGGCGGGCACTGACGGCAGGGGCTCGGGCGAGGATATTTTTTCTTCATTTTCAATTATTTAAAGCATTGATCGCCGACCGGCGGCGAAGGAGTCAGTTTGGCTTTACAAGCGGTGGACCCCCAGCGGGTGTTGTCGGGCATGCGCCCGACCGGGCAACTGCATCTGGGTCATTATCACGGCGTTTTGAAGAACTGGCTGAAGCTGCAGCTTGGCTATGAATGTTTCTTTTTCGTTGCCGACTGGCATGCCCTGACGACGCACTACGATGAGACCACCGACATTTCGACCTACACACTCGAAATGGTCATTGACTGGCTGGCGGCGGGCATCATGCCCGGTTCCGCCCGTGTATTCGTGCAGTCGCACGTGCCGGAACATGCCGAGCTGCATTTGTTGTTGTCGATGATAACGCCCCTGAGCTGGCTGGAGCGGGTACCCAGCTATAAGGACCAGCAGGAAAAACTGAGAGAGAAGGACCTCGCGACATACGGTTTTCTGGGCTATCCCCTGCTGCAGAGCGCCGACATCCTGATTTACAAGGCGGCGCTGGTGCCGGTCGGGGAGGATCAGGTGGCGCATGTCGAGATGACGCGTGAAGTGGCGCGCCGTTTCAACCATATTTACGGCAACGAGCCGGACTTCATTGAGAAAGCCGAGAAGGCGATCGCCAAGATGTCATCCAAGACAGCGAAGCTTTATAAGGAATTGCGCAAGCGCTACACGGAGCAGGGCGACCAGGAAGCGCTGCCGGTCGCGCGCGCGCTGCTGGAAGATCAGCAGAACCTCTCGCTCGGCGACAAGGAGCGCCTTTACGGTTATCTCGAGGGTGCCGGCAAGATCATTCTACCGGAACCGCAGGCCTTACTGACCGAGCAGCCGAAGATGCCGGGTCTGGACGGCCAGAAGATGTCCAAGTCCTATAACAACACGATTGCGTTGCGCGAAGATCCGAAATCGATCGAACAGAAAATCAAAACCATGCCGACCGATCCGGCGCGCGTACGCCGCAGCGATCCCGGCGATCCGGAGAAGTGCCCGGTGTGGGCGCTGCACAAAGTTTACTCGAACGCCGAGGTGAAAAAATGGGTGGTGCAGGGTTGCACTACCGCGGGCATCGGCTGCATCGAGTGCAAACGCCCCGTGATTGACGCCGTGCAGGCGGAACTCAAACCGATCCGCGAACGCGCGATGGAATATGTCGCCGACAAGTCGACGGTACAGGCCATTCTGGAAAACGGCGCCGCGGAGGCGCGGGAGATCGCCCGCAGCACGCTGGACGAAGTGCGCAAGGCGATGGGTTTGGTGGGAAAATAAGATGACCGACGAACTGAAAACTCCGGCGCAGGCGCAGCAGGAAGAGATGCCCTTCGCCCTGGTCCAGGGCGAACCAATGACGGTCGTGCCTAAGGATCTGTATATTCCACCCGACGCGCTGGAAGTGATCCTCGAGGCCTTCGAGGGGCCGCTGGATCTTTTGCTGTATCTGATCAAGCGCCAGAACCTGGATATACTCGATATTCCGATCGCGCATATCACCCGCCAGTATATGGATTACATCGACATGATGCAGACCCTGAAACTGGAACTCGCAGCCGAGTACCTGGTGATGGCCGCCATGCTGGCCGAGATCAAATCGCGCATGCTGTTGCCGCGCCCGCAGGAGGGCTCCGAAGAAGATGATCCGCGCGCCGAGCTGATCCGGCGCCTGCAGGAGTACGAGCGTTTCAAACAGGCGGCCGAAGCGATCGACGAGCTGCCGCGCATGGAACGCAATCTGTTCCAGGCTAATGCGGAACCGCCGATGATCGAACAGAGGCAGGTGCTGCCGGATCTTACCCTGCAGGAACTACTGTACGCTTTCAGGGATGTGCTGCGCCGCGCCGAAATGTTTTCGCACCATCATATACAGCGCGAGCCCCTGTCGGTGCGCGAGCGCATGAGTATCATCCTGTCGAGTCTGAAGCCCGACGCTTTCATCGCCTTTACCGACATGTTCAAGGTCGAGGAGGGAAGGATGGGGGTCGTGGTGACTTTTCTCGCCGTGCTGGAGCTGATCAAGGAATCGGTGATCGATATCGTCCAGTCGGAACCATTCGCCCCTATTTATATAAAGGCAAGCGGAGCCGAGCCGGTTACTGCCGCGGCTCCGATAACTGCAGAAGCGGAGGAATCCTGATGGATTTGCAGAAGATCAAGATTATCGTCGAGGCCGCATTGCTGGCCGCGGCAAGGCCCCTCAGCATGAATGAATTGGATGAAGTGTTCGCCCTGCCAGAAAATCCGCAGCCGCGGCCGAGTCGCGACGAAATCCGCCAGGCTTTGGATGCGCTGCGCGCCGAATATGAGGGGCGCGGCATCGAGTTGAAACAGGTCGGCAGCGGATTCCGCATTCAGGTTACTCAGGATTACGAACCCTGGATGGCGCGCCTGTGGCAGGAAAAACCTCCGCGCTATTCGCGTGCACTGCTGGAAACGCTTGCCATTATCGCCTATCGCCAGCCGATCACCCGCGGCGAAATCGAGGAGATACGTGGCGTCAGTGTCAGCGCCAACATTACTCGCACTCTCCAGGAGCGCGAATGGGTGAAGGTCGTGGGGCACCGCGATGTGCCGGGCAAGCCCGCGCTGTTCGGCACCACCCGTGAATTCCTCGACTATTTCAACCTGAAAAGTCTCGACGAGTTGCCTACGCTCGCCGAGCTCAAGGATCTTGACAGCCTTTACCCTGAGCTCGACCTCGAAGGCGATCGCACCGAAGCTGTTGGGGACGCCGATACGGAGCCTGCCGCCGCGCCTTCCAGCGAGGAGGCGAAACTGACCGTGATCGAAGGCGGGGAAGAGGGAGAGACCCTGCATTGACGGCGCGTAGTTCCGCCGGCATTTCCTATGGCAACTGCAAAGTCCAGCAAGTCCGGCCGTTCTAGGCGCTCCCGCCGGCGCCAGGCCGGCAAATGGCGCCATGGCGGCACTCTGCGCGTGGCCGCGTTGACAGTTCTTGCCGTCATCCTGCTGTTCGGTTTCCTGTTTTGTATTTATCTCGATACCGAGATCCGCTACAAATTTGAAGGCCGGCGCTGGTCCCTGCCGGCTCGCGTTTACGCGCGTCCACTGGAACTCTTCGTCGGCCAGAAATTCGGCAAGGCGGACTTGCTGCAGGAACTGTCCTTCCTGAACTACCGCGCGGGCAAGGATGCACCCGGAACCTTTCGCGAGTTGCCGAACGTGCTGCTCCTGCGCACGCGCGGATTTACGTTCTGGGACGGCAAGGAGCCGGCACGCGACCTGCTGATACGTTTTGACGACGGCAGGATCAGCGAGATCCTCGATAACGGGACGGCGAGCGAATTGCAGTTACTCCGGCTGGAGCCTGCGCATATCGCGAATATTTACCCCGCCCAGAAGGAAGACCGCGATCTGGTCCGGCTGGAAGAGGTGCCGCCGCTGCTGCTGCACACTCTCGTGGAGGTGGAAGACCAGAATTTCTACGGACATCATGGCGTACGCCCGACGTCGATCCTGCGTGCGCTCGTCGCCAATATCCGGGCCGGGGAGGCCGTCCAGGGCGGCAGCACGCTGACCCAGCAGTTGGTCAAAAATTTTTTCCTGAACAACGAACGCACGTTCCGCCGCAAAATTATCGAGGCAATGATGGCGCTGCTGCTGGAGTTGCACTACGACAAGAATGAGATTCTGGAAGCCTATATCAACGAAGTTTATCTCGGCCAGGAGGGAGAGCAGGCGATACACGGTTTCGCCCTTGGCAGCCGCTTTTATTTCGACCGGGCGCTGTCCGATCTTTCCGTGGAGCAGGTCGCGCTACTGGTCGGATTGGTCAACGGGCCTTCTTATTTGAATCCTCAAAAACATCCGGAGCGCGCGCGGCAGCGTCGTGATGTCGTGCTGAATATCATGCAGGCGCGCGGACTTATTCCCGAAAGCGTCGCGCAGAAAGCGCGCCTCTCGCCGCTCAGTGTGCGGCCCGAGGGCTCTTTCGCCCAGAGTTCGTATCCGGCTTTCATCGACTTCGTGAAGCGCCAGCTGACCACGCATTATCGCGAGGAAGACCTGCGCAGCGAGGGTTTAAGAATTTTTACGACTCTTGATCCGCTCGTGCAAAAACAGGCCGAACGTGCACTGAGCCGGCAGCTTGACCGGCTGCGCAAGCGGTTTAAACCACGGGAGGCGGAACAGTTGCAGGGCGCGGTGGTAGTCACCTCGGTCGATACCGGCGAAGTACAGGCGGTGGTCGCCGACCATAATCCACGTTATGCGGGTTATAACCGGGCGCTCGACGCACGGCGCCCGGTCGGTTCCCTGGTCAAGCCCGCGGTCTACCTCGCGGCTCTGCAGGACAGCGCAGAGTTCAATCCTTCGACGATTATCAAGGATGATCCACTGCAGCTGCGATATCCCGACGGCAACCTCTGGGAACCCGCGAATTATGACAAGCAGTACCACGGCGAGGTGCCGCTGTTCCATGGTCTGGTGTATTCCTACAACGCCGCGACGGTCCGGCTCGGCCTCCAGATCGGAATCGAGAAGGTCATAGCGGTGTTGCGGAAAATGGGGCTGCCTTATGAGCCGCCGTCCTATCCATCACTGCTGCTGGGCTCCCTGGAACTATCGCCGCTGGAGGTATCCCAGCTCTACCAGACTCTGGCCAGTTCCGGCTTCAATATGCCGCTGCGTTCCGTAAGGGAAGTGCTCACCGCAGACGGCATGCAACTGACGCGCTATCCGCTGAATGTGGAGCAGACACTCGATGTCAGTGTGGTGCACCAGGTGAACCGCATGCTGCAGATGGTGGTCGAATTCGGAACGGCCAGTCAGGCCGGCAAACAATTACCCGAGCTGCAGGCGGCGGGCAAGACCGGCACCACGGACGATCTGCGGGACAGTTGGTTTGCCGGATTCACCGGTCAGCATCTGGCGGTGGTCTGGCTCGGCAGGGACGACAATCAACCGGCCGGCCTGTCGGGCGCATCGGGCGCCCTGCCGGTATGGATCGACTTGATGGCCGATATCGATACGCGTCCCTTGCAGCTGGCGATTCCACAGAATGTGGAATATGTCTGGATAAATCGCCAGGATGGGCGGCGCAGTGCTGCAAAATGTGACAATGTCACGCGAATGCCGTTTATAATAGGCACCGGTCCGGCGTCCGACCATGAATGCGGGCCGTCCTGGTTCAAACGACTCTTCGATTAAAACTCTGTCAGGTGGAGCAAGCGATGCGCAAGCAATGGTTGAAAATGGTTCTTTGTTCATCCCTAGTTGCAACACTATTGGCCGGTTGCGGCCTTATGGGCGGACCCACCTCCAATCGCGACGAACAAGACTCCGAGCAGGATTATGTAGATTCCAGCGATGCGAGCAGCAAGATCACCCTGGCGACAGGCAACCCGGCGGTCAGAGACCTGTGGGCTCAGGCCGAACAGGCGCGCAAGGCCGGCGACTATGATAACGCCGCGCTTACCCTGGAACGCATTCTGCGCATCGCGCCGGACGACGCGGTCATCTGGAGCCGTCTCGCTGAAATCCGCCTGATGCAAGGCAATTCCGGCCAGGCCGAGAATCTGGCCGCAAAGTCAAACTCCATGAGTCTGGACAATCCGCTGCTGAATTACCGCAACTGGCTGATCATCGCCCGCGCGCGCAAGCTGGCGGGCAACGACGTCGGCGCACAGGAAGCGGAATACACGGCGAATTCTTTCCGCCCCTGACAGGCGTCGCGCCATCCGCCATTCCGACACTCTTGAAGCCGAATCATCCACGGGCGCCGCTCCCGGCGAATTGCTGGGAGCGCATGGTCCCTTTGCGCGCGATATAGAAGGTTTCGCCCCGAGATTACCGCAGCAGCAGATGAGCGAAGCGGTGGCAAGGGTGCTCGGGGACGGAGGTGTGCTGGTTGCCGAAGCCGGCACCGGTGTCGGCAAGACATTCGCCTATCTGGTGCCGGCGTTGCTGAGCGGCCTCAAAATTATCGTTTCCACCGGCACCCGCCATCTGCAAGATCAGTTGTTCCACCGCGACCTGCCGCGCGTCAAATCCTGTCTGAAAACGTCCTTCAACGCGGCGCTGTTGAAGGGGCGTGCCAATTACCTGTGCCTGCATCGCCTCTACAAGGCTGAGGGCGAAACCCGCAACCGCGAGCAGTTATCCCAACTGCAGACCATCAAGGCATGGGCCGGCATTACCCGCTCCGGCGATATTGCAGAGCTCGGGGATGTGCCCGAGGACGCGCCAGTCTGGCGTCGGGCCACTTCCACCGCCGAGAACTGCCTCGGCCAGGAGTGTCCCGAATTCAACAAATGCTTTCTGGTGAAGGCGCGTCGCCAGGCACAGCAGGCGGACGTGGTGGTCATCAACCACCATCTGTTTTTCGCCGACATGGCCCTGAAAGAGGAGGGGTTTGGCGAAGTGTTGCCCGCCGCCGATGCCTTCATCCTGGATGAGGCGCACCAGTTGCCGGAAACTGCGAGCCGGTTCTTCGGCCAGATGCTGAGCCATCGACAGCTGGGCGAGCTTGCCGGCGATGTGACCGCCGCCCAACTGAAAGAAGCCGCTGATACGCCGCAGTTGCGCGCGCTTGCCGACGCCCTGGAGCAGCAGCTCCGCGAGTTCAATCTGGTGTTGGGGCGCGGCGGCGCCGCGGAGGAGCGCAGCGCCTGGTATCAGCTGAGCCGGAATCCCCGGGTGACTGACGCTTTCAATGAATTGTTGCGCCGCATGGAAAGCCTGTCGGGCGCCCTCCAGGAAATGGAGGAACGCGGCGATGAGCTTGAGCAGTGCGCTGATCGCTGTGGGATGTTTTTGCGCCGCCTGCAGCTGTTCCGCGAGACGCCCGACGATCTGGTGCTGTGGGTGGAGACGTCGCGCAGCGGATTCTCCCTGCATGCGACGCCGCAGGAAATCAGCGGGCTGTTCCAGCAGTACATGCAGAGTTTCAATGCAGCCTGGGTGTTTACTTCCGCTACGCTGTCGGTTGCCGGTTCTTTCGAACATTTCGTGCTGCAACTCGGGCTTGAAAACCCCCTGATCGAAGCTTTCGACAGTCCCTATGATTTTCAAAAACAGGCTTTGTTATATCTGCCGCCCGGCATGCCGGAACCGAATGAACCCGATTTCCTGGACCGTTTCATCTCAATGATCCGGCCCGTGCTGGCGGCGAGCAAAGGCCGCGCCTTTATACTTTTCACCAGCTACCGGTCCCTGCAGTATGTGGCTCAATATCTGCGCAATAATTCCGAGCATCCGCTGTTCGTCCAGGGCGACGCACCGCGCAGTCAGTTGCTGGACCGGTTCCGTGAATCGGGGAGCGGGGTGCTGCTGGGTACCAGCAGTTTCTGGGAGGGCGTGGATATAAAAGGGGAGGCGCTGTCCTGCGTAATCATCGAAAAACTGCCCTTTGCCGCCCCGAACGACCCTGTATTACAGGCCCGCCTGGAGCTGTTGCGCAAGCAGGGGTTCAACCCATTCATGCATTACCAGGTGCCGCAAGCGGCGATCGCCCTGAAACAGGGGGTGGGCCGACTGCTGCGCGATCCCGCAGATAGCGGTGTAGTCGTGATCGCGGATGCGCGCCTCAGGACCAAACCCTATGGCGCCGTCTTCCTGGAGAGCCTGCCGCCGATGCCGGTGACTCATGATATCGTCGATGTCAAAAATTTCTTTAAAATATAATTACTGAGCACACAGAGCGCACCAGGATTGAGAATAAAAGAGATTAAAATTCTGAACGAATATGGTCCGTGTTCTCTGTGGTTAACTTTTCAGGATAAATAATCATGTACAAGATTCTGGCCATTGAAACCGCGACTGAAGCCTGTTCGGTCGCGTTGCTGCACGAAGGAAAAATTTTGCAGCGTTTCGAGCACCGCCCACAGGGGCAAGCCGATCTGGTGCTGCCGATGATCGATTCGCTGTTGACGGAAGCGAGGCTCAAAACTTCCGGTCTGGATGCTATTGCCTATGGCCGCGGCCCCGGCAGCTTCACCGGCCTGCGCATCGCAGCAGCCGTCACACAGGGCATCGCGGTCGCGACGGGCCTGCCGGTGATTCCGGTTTCCACGCTGGCGACCGTCGCCCAGGGCGTATACCGGGAACATGGGCATACTTCCGTTATTGCCGCAATCGACGCCCGCATGCAGGAAATTTATTGGGGTTGCTACCGACTGAAAGACGGAATGATGGCGCCGGTGGGCGACGAACAGGTGTCGCCTCCCCGGGAAATTGCCGCCCCCGTTGCGGATGAGATTTGGGCCGGCGCTTGCAGCGGTTGGCGCGCCTATCCGGAAGTGTTGGGATCAAGGCTGGAAAAAAATATCGGAGCCGTTTATCCGGAGTTCTGGCCGCAGGCGATGCACTTGCTGGAACTGGCGCAACCTTTGTGGGAAGGCCGCAACGTGATCGAGGCCGATACCGCGCTGCCGGTGTATCTGCGCAACAATGTAGCCCAGCCCAAGGCTGGTTGAAAGTTAAAGCCGCTTGCGCTAGCGTTTTTGCATGGTGCCGAGTTTTTGCCCGAGCCTGATAGCCTGCCCGGCTTTCAAGGAAGGCTCCCAGCTCAGGTTGGAAGGTGTCAGCAGAATTACCGTCGAGCCCATATTGAAACGCCCCATTTCCTCGCCCTTGGCCAGGACGATCTTTTTATCCGCGTATTCGTAGTGACATATCGTTCTCGACTGCGGGGGCGTGACCAGGCCATGCCATACCGTTTCAATGGCCGCGACATTGAGTGCGCCGACGAGAACCATTGTGAAGCCGCCGCAGGGGCCTTCGAAGAGCGCCGCCACGCGCTCGTTGCGGGCGAAGAGGCGCGGGACTTCGCGCACCGTGTGCGGCGCGACACTGAACAGCCGCCCCGGAACATGTAACATGCGGCGTAATTGCCCGTCGTGCGGCATGTGAATGCGGTGATAATTGCTCGGTGCGAGATAAAGCGTGATGAAACGCCCGCCCTCGAAAGCCTGAGCCCATTCGCGATATCCACCCAGCAGTTCCAACGCCGTGTAGTCATGGCCCTTGGCCTGCACGATGCGGCCCTCATTGATATCGCCCAGCTGGCTGATGACACCGTCCACGGGGCTCGCAAGCGCTTCGGGTTCGCGCGCAACCGGCCGCAGCTCTGGTTTGATGGCGCGCGTGAAGAACGCGTTGAAGGTGGGGTAGTTCTCGATATTCTGTTCGATCGCTTCGGACATGTCGATTTTGAAGCGGCGAATGAACCAGCGGATCGCCGGATTTTTCAGGCGAGTCCGGCGCCGTGTCAGAAAAAAAATAACCCGTGAGATCAAGTGCTGCGGCAACGGGTACAGGGCCAGGCTTTTCAGGCGGTCGCTCAACAATCAAGTCACTCCTGGTGATGATGTGTGGATGCCGCGGGAGCGCGTTGCACTTTCAGGCCCAGATTATGCTCCGTGCCGTCGGCTTCCTTGATTTCAAGCAGAATAACCTCGCCCGGCTCGAAATCGCGCACCGGTTCCAGCAGCATGAGATGAGTGCCGCCCGGCTTCAATTCCACCATGGAACCGGCCTCGATCACCAGTTGATCCAACTGCTGCATGTGTGCGACACCCTTCTTAAGGGTACTGCGGTGCATCTGCACCTCCTTAAAGTCCGGCGAGGTGATGCTGGTGATGCGTCGTACGCCGTCGCCAGGATTTTCAATAGTCATGTAGGCGGCCATCGCCGTTGCACCGGGCGGAGCAGCGGCGATATAGGCCTCTCGGAACGCCAGATTGCCCGAGTCGCTGGCGCCCGCGCTCGCGGAGAACAATAACAGCAGGAAGGCTCTGAGGTATGGCATACAGGTCAGCCGTGTTTGATGATGGTGACCAGGTCCTGCGCGATCGTTCCAGCCTGCAAGGGCGCCGAAAACAACGCGCGTATTCTCCCGTCCGGGCCGAACAGGAACAGCGATGCACTGTGGTCTACTTGGTAGCGGTCCGGCTGCTGCGGGTTTTCCGATTTCGAGTAGAAAACACCCAGGCTCGCCGTCAGGGAGTGCAGATTTTCGTGATCGCCGCTCACTCCGGTAAAATCAGGACCGAAAAAGGTTACGTATTGCTTCAGGCGTTCAGCCGTGTCGCGTTCCGGGTCCACCGAGACGAAGACGACCCGGGGCGCCGCGATTTCGGGTTGAGCTGAAATTTCCTCCTTGATCACCTGCAGCGTCTGCATGGTCATGGGACATACGTCGGGGCAATAAGTATAGCCGAAAAATACAAGACTCCAGCCGCCCTGCAGGCGGTTGTTGTCGAAGGGCAACCCGTTATGATCCGTGAGGAGGAACGCGGCCAGCGGCCGGAAGTCTTCCGGATACAGGGTGGCCGCCTTAAGCGTCGGTTGTAATTCCCGGAGCGTTGATTTTTGCTGCTGACTGGTGATCATTCCGAAGGCGACGCCGATCACCATTGCCGCCAGCAGCGAGGCCGCCAGGATTATTTGGTTTTTTGCAATCGACATGAAAAGGCGTTTGTCCTATTCTCAGCGGGCGCCATAATGGCAGCAGTCCTGTATGAATGCAATCATGAGCCTCAATAATGCCGGCATTTTGGAGCGGAACTTTGTCCGATAAGTTCAGCAGGGCCCATCTGATCGAATGGGTAAGCGAATGCCTGGAGCGCGCTGGTCTCGTGTATGGCCACGGCACCGAGAGCGCGTGGGATGAGGCAGCCTGGCTCGTGTTGCATGCGCTGGGGTTGTCGCCGCAGGAATCCCTGCCCGATCCGGGGCAGGCGGTCTCGGCTGCGGAACGGAGCCGGGTCGAGCAGTTGCTGGAGCGGCGCATCGGCACGCGCAAGCCACTGGCTTATCTGATCCAGAGCGCATGGTTCTGCGGGCTTGAGTTTTTCGTCGACGAACGCGTGTTGGTACCGCGGTCCCCGATCGCGGAACTGGTTACAAACGGATTTTTCCCATGGCTGCAGCAGCCGCCGTCCTCGGTATTGGATTTGTGTACGGGCAGCGGCTGTATCGCCGTCGCCTGCGCATTGGCTTTTCCGGATGCCGAAGTCGTGGCCACCGATATATCGGAGCAGGCCCTGGCGGTCGCACGGATCAACCGCCAACGTTACGGCCTGGAGGAGCGGCTGCGTCTGTATGCCGCGGATGTTTTCGAAGGACTGCCACAGCGGCGTTATGACTTGATTGTCAGCAATCCTCCTTATGTCGATGCCCGCGATATGGCCGCGCTTCCCCCGGAGTACCGGCAGGAACCCGCGCTGGGTCTCGCGGCAGGAGAGGACGGCCTCGAGATCGTACGCCGCATCCTGCGTCATGCTCCCAATTATCTGTCGCCGCAAGGCTTGCTGACGGTGGAAGTGGGAAACAGCCAGTCGGCGCTGCTTGAAGTCTTCCCGGATGTCCCATTTTTGTGGCCTGAGTTTGAACACGGCGGTGGGGGTGTATTCATGCTCTCGGCGCAAGATCTGGCCGTGCATCGCCAGGTCTTTCAATAAGTCAAAGGTTCCACCCACGCCTTGGGTTATTTTCTAGAAATCGATGATGGCGATCGAACTATTGTCCTTATAAGCGCCCGGCTTACGCATCTTTTCATCCAGGGATTTGGAAACCGCGGCGATAGCCTGCTTGCGCGTGTTGTTGAGCACGAGTTCGCCCATTTCCTTGGCCTTGAAGTGGTTGCCCACTCCGTCGGAATACACGACCAGGCGCGAGCCGGTTTTGACGCGGATGGAAGTTTTGGTGAGGTTGCCGAAATTTTTCCAGCCGTTGGCGCGTTGCGCTTCGGTAGCCTTCTTGCTGATTATGGCGTTGATAACGAGGTGGCCGATCGACTCGTCGACGGTCTCGTATTTGAGTTCGCCCTCGCGGTCGTAGACCAGCGCATGTACGTCGCCGGCCTGCGCGATGTACACGCTGAAGTGCTCCCCGTCGGGTTTGATGTAAAACCCGGTCAGGCAAACACCCCCCTGATCCAGATTGGTTTTGTCGTAGTACTGCTGAGTACGGAGCGCGGTCTGATCCAGACTGGTCTGATTTTCCAGCAGTACCTCAATGAACAGGTTGCGCGCGATCACACCGTTGCCATAGCCGCCCATCGCATCGATCACCACGACGTGGTCGGTCGCCGGCAGAACCACGACAGCGTCCTCATTGTGCTTTCGGTCGACGCCTATATAAGAGGCGGCGGCGACCATGATGCCGCAACGTAATTGCCGCTCCTGATAGTTATTGATCAGGAAACCGGCTTTCTCATCGTTCATTATCAGCGGGCTCAGATCGGCCGGTGGAGCTGCCGGTGCGGGCGCGGTTGCGGGCATTGATTCCTCTTCCGCGACCTTGATAAGGGGCGGTTCAAGGTCGGCCGCCGCCGGAGCGCTGACAAACTCGATCGCAATTTCACTGCCCGCATCCCTGAGATTGAAGAATTTTTCATCACCCGTTTTCAGATTGGCCAGGAGCGAGGGCCCGGCGTCCTTGAAGGAAGTGATGTAGGAGCCGAGAACGAGGTTCTCGTAATGCACGAACTTCTCGATGTCTTCGGCCGGGAGATCCGCCGAATTGTGCGCCAGCTTGCGCACGATGTAATGGCGGCCGTTGTAAAGGCCGGCGCTTTCCAGTTTTTCCTGCATTGCCGGGTCGGCCTTGATAGCTGTTTCGCTGGCGGCCTGCATCAACAGGTAGATCAGTACTGTCAGTATTTTCAGCTGCTCAAGCTCGTAGGGCGACTTGGTTTCCTGGGCGAGGATGTCGGCGGCCTGTTGCTTGATGTTATCAAGGTCGTCCGGCGTTATAACCGATTGTTCGTCATTGCTGACCAGCAGTCCGTGCCAGAAATGGTAACGTTCCAAGAGCTTGGCTTTGGCGGCCTCGAAGTCGGCACGCGTGAATCGCTGCAGCAGCACGTCCTGGTTAAGTGGGTTCTGGCGGGTTTTGGCTTCCATGATTGTTATCCGTTATCCATGCTAATGATCAGTTCATCGCCCTGCTGGTGGAATTTCAGGTGTTGCAGAAACGACATACCCAGCAGAATTTCAGTGCCGTCCATATAAGGATTGATTGCCGCCCGGATATTATAGAGCCGGAGAGGTCCCAATTCGATAGTTTCGAGGACGGTGCCGTATACCTCGATCAGGCCGTTCGCAGTCATGGTCTGGTAGGCGGGACCGCGCTGCAAGCCGTAGCCTGCGGCCAGCTCCGCCGGAATCACGACTTCCGTCGCGCCGGTGTCCAGCAGGAACACGGCTTCACGGCCATTGATCAGGCCGCTGCTGACATAATGGCCGTAACGGTTACGCTTCAGTGTGATCTGCGGGTCGCCGGCAGGACTGGTACTTGCGACCGGAGACGGGTTGGGATTGTAGGTTTTATCCAACCAGCCCTGCGCGAGAAAGGTGAACAGTGCAAGTGCGGCGATCCAGCTCAGGAATACCATGCTGCGGCCGAGTCGGTCGGTTACCGGATGATTGGGTTCGTTCGATTCCATGGGGCTGGTAATGATCGGTTGCTCGCAGGTTATCAGGTTTTTTCCGCGCGTAACACACGTTAAAGATACGGGCCATCCAAAGTATTGCCAAGTGCAGTAGTTTTGAGATAGGACCGCGGCTACAATACGCGCCATGTCAGGAAATACCTTCGGTAAACTGTTCGCGCTAACCAGTTTCGGCGAAAGCCACGGCCCCGCCATCGGTTGCGTGGTCGACGGTTGCCCGCCGGGAATGGCGCTCGCCGAATCGGATATCCAGGCCGACCTCGACCGGCGCAAACCCGGGCAGTCGCGCCATACCACGCAGCGGCGCGAACCTGACGCGGTGAAAATTCTTTCCGGCGTGTTCGAGGGCAGGACCACTGGCACGCCCATCGCCTTGTTGATCGAGAATATGGATCAGCGCTCCAAGGATTATTCGGAAATCAAGGACAGTTTCCGGCCCGGTCACGCCGACTATACCTATGTCCAGAAATACGGTTTCCGCGATTATCGCGGCGGCGGGCGGTCTTCGGCGCGCGAAACCGCCGTGCGCGTCGCCGCCGGCGCCATCGCCCGTAAATATCTGCGCGAACGCTACAACATTTCCATTCGCGGTTGCATGACGCAACTGGGTTCGATCCGCGCCGGGCGCCTGGACTGGAACACAGTCGGGGATAACGCTTTTTTCTTTCCCGACCCCGCGAAGGTGACGGAGCTTGAGCAATACATGGACCGGCTGCGCGAGGAGGGCGACTCTATCGGCGCTCGCATCATGGCCGTCGCGCAAGGCGTGCCGCCTGGCTGGGGCGAACCCGTCTATGAGCGTATGGATTCGGATCTGGCGGCCGCGATGATGTCGATCAATGCGGTGAAAGGTGTCGAGATCGGCGCAGGTTTTGCCAGTGTCGAGCAACGTGGCAGCGAGCACCGTGATGAGATGACTCCGCAGGGTTTTCTTTCCAATAATGCGGGCGGTATTCTCGGAGGCATCACCACCGGACAGGACGTGATCGTGCACCTTGCGCTGAAGCCGACCTCAAGTATCCGCATTCCCGGCAGGACGATCGATCGCCAAGGGCGGGCGACTGAAATTTCCACCAAGGGACGGCACGACCCCTGCGTCGGCATACGCGCAGTACCCATCGCCGAGGCCATGCTGGCGCTGGTGCTGATGGATCACATGCTGCGCCATCGCGCACAAAACGCGGATGTAAAATCCGAAACGCCTGTTATTCCCGCCGCTCCGCGCTGAGCTTGAAATGTTGCAAGCGCGCTCCCTGCTGTACTGGCGCCTGGCTGCTTATTACTTCACTTTCTATACCACGGTCGGCGCGATCGTGGTATTTTGGGGTCCCTATCTGCAATTCCGGGGTTTTGACGCAGTCTCGATCGGCCAACTGGTCGCAATTCTTTCGCTCACCAAAATTGTCGCGCCTTACGTATGGGGCTGGTTGACGGACCGCGGTGGCCGCCGGGTGCATATGATCCGTTACTCGGCTTTCGCCGCGGCGCTGATTTTTACCGGGGTTCTGGCGAATTCCGGTTTCGTCTGGATGGCCCTGGTCACGCTGCTGTTCAGTTTTTTCTGGAACGCAGGCATGCCCCAGTTCGATGCCACAACCCTGACGCTGCTGGGCAAGGATCATCACCGTTACAGCATCATACGTTCGACCGGCTCCATGGGCTTTATCGCCGCTGTACTCTTGGCCGGCCTGGTGCTCGACCGGTACGGCCTGCAGTGGGTGCCCTGCGTCATATTGCTGCTCCTGGCAGCGGTCGCCCTGTGTTCGCTGGCGATTCCCGACACCGGCAAGGTAGAACATGCCGATGAGGGAGACCGGTCGATTTGGCCTGTGTTGCGCCGGCCATCGGTGCAGACAGTGCTGCTGGCCGGATTTCTGATGCAGTTCGGTTTCGGGCCCTATAACACTTTTTACTCCATTCACCTGCAGGCACACGGATACCGCGAGAGCCTGGTAGGCGTGTTATGGGTGACCGGCACCGTATCCGAAGTTTTCATGTTCTATTGCATGCACCGCATCCTGCATATGTATGCAATGAAAAGCCTGCTGCTGTTCTGTTTTTTGCTGGGGTGCGTGCGCTGGTTAATCATCGGATATGCGGCCGATTCTCTGGCAGTCCTGGTACTTGCCCAGTGTATGCACGCGGTTACTTTCGGTATGTTCCATGCGGTAATGATTCATCTGATACACCATCTGTTTACCGGCGTGCATCAGGGCCGGGGACAGGGCCTTTTCAACAGTTTGTGTTACGGCGCAGGCGCCGCGGCGGGAGCCGTGTTGAGCGGCTACGCCTGGCAACACTGGGGTTCGCAAGCGAGTTTCAGCCTGGCCGCCGCGATGAGCGCACTGGGCGGCCTGGTCGTACTGGTCGGTCCACCCGTGGAAGTCGGTGATTCTGCGGAGCGGCGAAGGCCAGCGCGCATTCGATAAACGCATTGCCCGCGTTGGACAGGGTTTTGTCACGGTGCCGCACCACTCCCAGTGAACGCTGCAGACTGAAACCGGCGGTGTCCAGCCGGATCAGTTCGCCATCGAACAGCGTCTCGGGCAATACGCTCCAACCGAGCCCGATCGCGACCATCATGCGAATGGTTTCCAGATAATTCGTTTCCAGAGCGATTTTAAGACGCAGGTTCTGCTCCCTGAATTTCTGTTCGATGATCTGGCGGGTGAAAGTATCGGCTTCCGGCAGAATAGCGGGGTACTCGGCCAGGGCGGCGAGGCCGCTCAGCTGCGTCTTGGCCAAAGGGTGCTCCGCGCCGGCGGCGATGTGCATCGGGTCGTCCCAAACCGGCAGCAGGAGCAGTGGCGAGGCTGCGGATTCAGGAAGCGTCACCACCGCGAGTTCGAGTTCGCCGGCAGCCACTGCCGTGCAGGCCGCTTCCGACTCCATAAAACGTATATCGAGTCCCACGTCCGGATAGCGTCGGCTGAAGTCGCGCAATACCGGCGGCAGCCGGTGCAGGCCGATATGATGGCTCGTCGCCAGTTGCAACGGACCGCCGATAACGCCGGAGAGATTGGCCACCACGCGGCGGCTTTCCTCGATTTCATTCAGAATGAGCCGTGCCTTGAGCAGCAGGGCGCGGCCGGCTTCGGTCAGAGTGATGCGATGGCCGATGCGGTCGAACAGCGGCGTTTTCAATTCACGTTCCAAGGCGGCGACGCGTTTGCTGACTGCCGGTTGAGTCAGGAATAACTGCGCGGCGGCTGCGGAAAAGGAGCCGGTTTCTGCCACGGCGAGGAAGGCTTTGAGGGAAGCGATGTCCATGACCTATTCTATACAGGAATTAAATCTATAAAAATAATGAATTTGAGTTATTTTATAGGGGGTCCTACAATGTATCCACTTAAGCCTTTAAGGTAGATGGAGAGCGGTATGGCTAAAACCTTGTACGACAAATTGTGGGAATCCCATCTGGTGCGGGAAAACGATGACGGTACCAGCCTCTTATATATTGACCGGCATCTGGTGCATGAGGTGACTTCGCCGCAGGCCTTCGAGGGCTTGCGCATGGCGGGGCGCAAACCGTGGCGAACCGATTCCGTGCTGGCCGTGCCCGATCATAATGTACCGACGAAGGATCGCAAAGGCCCGGTCGCCGACCCGGTGTCACGCCTCCAGATCGAAACGCTGGACAAGAACTGCGATAGCTTCGGCATTCGCGAATTCAAGATGAACGACGCCCGTCAGGGCATCGTGCACGTGATCGGGCCGGAGCAGGGCGCGACCCTGCCGGGCATGACGGTGGTCTGCGGTGATTCACATACCTCCACGCATGGCGCTTTTGGCGCCCTTGCTTTCGGCATCGGCACTTCCGAGGTCGAACACGTGCTGGCGACGCAGTGCCTGGTGTTGCAGAAGTCGAAATCGATGCTGGTGACGGTGGACGGCAAAACCGGCCCGGGCGTGACCGCCAAGGATATCGTGCTCGCAATCATCGGACGCATCGGCACCGCAGGCGGTACCGGTTATGCCATCGAGTTCGCCGGCGACGCGATTGGCGCGCTCAGTATGGAAGGGCGCATGACGGTATGCAATATGGCGATCGAAGCCGGCGCGCGCGCCGGCTTTATCGCAGCGGATGAAAAGACGGTGGAGTATTTCAAAGACCGTCCCTTCGCGCCGCAGGGTAAGTTGTACGAACAGGCCGCGGCTGCGTGGCTGCAGTTGAAGAGTGACCCGGACGCGCGTTTCGACCAGGTGGTGCGCATCGATGCCGGCGCCATCAAACCTCAGGTTACCTGGGGCACCTCGCCGGAAATGGTGGTGCCGGTCGACGCGAAGGTGCCGGATCCCGACCAGGAGCGCGACCAGGTCCGCGCCATCGGTATGCGCAACGCGCTCAAGTACATGGGGCTTGAACCCGGGACTCCGATCCAGAAAATCTATCTCGACAAGATCTTCATCGGCTCCTGCACCAATTCCCGCATTGAGGATCTGCGTGCCGCCGCCGCTGTCGTTTCGGGCCGCAAGGTGGCGGGCAATATCAAGCTGGCAATGGTAGTACCGGGATCTGGTCTGGTGAAACAGCAGGCGGAAAAAGAAGGACTGGACAAGATTTTCACCGCGGCCGGCTTTGAATGGCGCGAACCCGGTTGCTCGATGTGCCTCGCGATGAATGCCGACCGCCTGGCGGCGGGTGAACGCTGCGCTTCCACCTCGAATCGCAATTTCGAGGGTCGGCAGGGGCAGGGTGGCCGCACGCACCTGGTCAGCCCGGCCATGGCCGCGGCGGCGGCGATTGCGGGACATTTTGTCGATGTCCGGGACTTACAGTAATTTTCGGGGAAATAGCGATGCAAGCGTTCAAGAAAGTAAAAGGCATAACGGTACCTATTAACCGTCCCAACGTCGATACCGACGCCATCATACCCAAGCAGTATTTGAAATCGATTCTGCGCAGCGGTTTCGGCCCCAACCTCTTTGACGAGTGGCGTTACCTGGATTACGGTGAACCGGGCCAGGACTCTTCCAAGCGCCGCATCAATCCCGACTTTGTGCTGAACCAGAAGCGGTATCAGGGCGCGCAGATTCTGCTGGCTCGCGATAACTTCGGTTGCGGCTCCTCGCGCGAGCACGCGGTCTGGGCGATGGTGGATTACGGGATCCGAGTGATTATCGCGCCGAGTTTCGCGGACATTTTTTTCAACAACAGTTTCAAGAACGGCTTGCTGCCGATTGTGCTGGACTCGAAAGTCGTGGATAGCCTCTTCGCTGAAACTGAGGCGACGCCCGGTTACAGCCTGGAGGTCGATCTGGAAAAGCTCCAGGTGAGGAAACCCGATGGCAGCACTCTGCCGTTCCAGGTGGACGAATTCCGGCGTTATCGTTTGCTCAACGGCCTGGATGATATCGGTATGACCTTGCAGCATGCCGACGACATCAAGGCCTACGAGGCCCGGCGCCGTAAAGAGGCTCCATGGTTATTCGAGAATAAATAGATCCCACCCAGGGCTTACTAAAGAACTCGGAGGAAATGAATTAATCTTCTCAGTGAACTCCGTGCTCTCTGTGGTTTGAAACAAATAATTTGATTAAGGATAAAAGATGACGAAGAAAAT
>DASUFE010000035.1:0-4256 GCA_036274675.1 Gammaproteobacteria bacterium | reverse complement strand
AGTGGACCGGCCACATGTACAACGAAACGCTCGGCAAGGCGCATTTCTGGCTGTCCATGATCTTCATGAACGTCGCCTTCTTCCCGATGCACTTCCTGGGTCTTGCGGGCATGCCGCGGCGCATACCGGATTACTCCGTGCAGTTCGCGGACTTCAACATGGTGTCCAGCATCGGCGCTTTCGGTTTCGGCCTGTCGCAGCTCTTGTTCCTGACGCTCGTGATCAAGACCGTCCGCGGCGGCCAGAAGGCGACCGCGCAGGTGTGGGAAGGCGCGCACGGCCTGGAGTGGACCGTGCCTTCGCCGGCCCCGTACCATACCTTCGAGACGGCGCCGGATATCAAGCTGGTGCACAAGGAAGCCCATAGCTGAGGCCGGTTTGAACCATGAATGCTGAGAAACGGCATAACAGGCTGGCCTTGAAACTGGCCGCTGCCGTGCTTGCGATGTTCGGCTTCGGCTACGCGCTGGTGCCGCTGTACAGCATGCTGTGCGAGGTCACCGGCCTTAACGGCAAGACCGGCGAAGTATCGGCGGCCCAGGCCGCGAAGCAGATTCCGGATCTGAATCGCACCGTCATGGTACGCTTCGTTTCCACCGTCAATAACTCGGCGCCGCTGGATTTCGGGCCGAACGACCTGACGCTGGCGGTGCATCCGGGCGTCCTGTACAGAACCAGCTACCACGCCGCGAACAGGTCCGGCCGCAAGCTGGTGGCGCAGGCGGTGCCCAGCGTGTCGCCGCGCGAAGGATCGCTGTATTTCAACAAGACCGAATGCTTCTGCTTTACCCGGCAGGAGTTCGCGGCCGACGAGGCGCGCGACATGGCGGTGCAGTTCATGATCGACCCCGCGCTGCCGTCCAATGTCGATACCTTGATATTGTCCTATACGTTTTACGATGTAACCGAGAGCTAATAGCGGAGATTCAGCACCATGGCGCACTCACAAGCACACGATAAATATTACATACCGCACGGAACCAGCTGGTGGCCGATCCTCGGCTCGATCGGGCTGACCAGTCTCGTGGTCGGGTTCTCCTTCGTGCTGAACAGCGGCGCCGGCTTCGGCAAGATCCTGATGATGCTCGGCGTGCTGGTCACTTTGACCATGCTGTTCGGCTGGTTCGGCATGGTAATCCGCGAAAGCGAACATTCTTATTACAACCAGCAGGTCGATGCCTCCTTCCGCTGGAGCATGAGCTGGTTCATTTTCTCGGAAGTGATGTTCTTCGCGGCCTTCTTCGGCGCCCTGTTTTACGCCCGGGTGTACTCGCTGCCGTGGCTCGGCGGCGAGGGCGACGGCGTCATGACCAACCAGTTGCTGTGGCCGAATTTCGAGGCGCTGTGGCCGTCGAGCGGCCCGCGCGGCGTCGAGTTCCAGCCGATGGAAGCCTGGGGTATCCCGGCGCTCAACACCGCCATCCTGCTGTCGAGCGGCGTCACTGTGACCTGGGCGCATCACGGATTGAGACTGAACCACCGCAAACAGCTCATCATCGGCCTGCTGGCGACCGTGCTGCTGGGCGCGCTCTTCGTTACCCTGCAGGCGAAAGAATATATCCACGCTTACCACGAACTGAACCTGAAACTGTCGACCGGCATCTACGGTTCCACCTTCTTCATGCTGACCGGCTTCCACGGTTTCCATGTGACCATGGGCGCGATCATGCTGGCAGTGATCCTGCTGCGTTCGATCAAGGGCCATTTCACCCCTGAACGCCACTTCGCCTTCGAAGCGGTGGCCTGGTACTGGCACTTCGTCGACGTAGTATGGCTGGGACTCTTTATATTCGTTTACTGGATCTAGACGGTTTTGCTGCGCGTGAAGAGAGGGCGCTGTCTGTTACAGGCAGCGCCTTTTCATTATCGGATGTGGTGATTCTGATTACTGGATGGGGGCGTTGCAGGGTTTATCCACCCGGCGCCTGCTGCGACGGCGATGCGGCTCTATCTGTCTTCTACGGCTGCGGAGCTTGGGGTGAATCCCATGTGGCTCGATCCATCCGGTGTCTACGGAGTGGGAGGTGTGTTCCGTGAGGTTCTATCCACCCGGTGTCGGCGAAGCTGGAGGTGTGATGCCATGCGGCTCTATCCACCCGAGACCGAAAGCCGCCAGTAACAGTATGAATGCGGCTACCGACAGGCCGATGCGCCAGGTCAGCGCGCGCGCCATGCGGTCGCCCTGACCGCCGTCCTTCATCATATAAACCAGGGCGGTTCCCAGGTTGAACAGGATCATCAGGAAAACCAGGATGACGATAATTTTGATGGCCATGACGTCCGCTCCGCTGGATAGAGATTGAAGTATAGACGATATGCTGACGCTAAGCTTCAGGCTAAGTAAGCTCCGCTTTGAATTCAATATCGGCTTTGCCGTACTGGTGTTAGCCGTCTGCGCGGTGATGTTGCGCGCCGGGTACTGGCAGCTGGACCGCGCGGCGGAAAAAATCCGCATGCAACAGCAGATCGAAGAGGCGCAGATCCAGCCTGTGCTGCATATATTCGGCGATCTGCCGGCGCCGGAAAGCCTGCGTTACCGGCAAATACGCATCACCGGTTACTACCGGAACGAACACCAGTTCCTGCTGGACAACAAGGTCAGGAGCGATTCAGCCGGCGCCGCCCGTGTCGGCTATCATGTGATCACGCCCTTTGTAACCGACGCCGGCACGCTCCTGGTCGATCGCGGCTGGGTGGCGCTGGGGATGGATCGCAACCGCCTGCCCGAAGTGGCGGTGGATACGGGGGAGCGCAATATCACCGGAACAGTGACGCTTCCCGAACGCGGCTTCCATCTGGGCGCCATCGACAGCGACTGGAACTGGCCACGGCTGATCCAGTTTGTGGATTATGAATTACTCGGGCACAGGCTCGACTCCCGAATCTATCCCGCGACGATCGTGCTCGCGGCGGGCAGCGAGGATGCTTATGAGTACGACTGGAGACCGACGCAGGCGGGCCCGCAGAAGCATTATTCCTATGCGACGCAGTGGTTCCTGATGTGCGGCGCCATGGTCGTGCTGTTTATATGGTTCTCGGCGAGGCGTATCGAAACCTGAAGAAAATAAGACCTCTCGCAGGGAACGCAGAGGCGCTATAAAAAATAATATCGCTCGCAGGGTATACGAAGATTGCCTGTAATGCCGCGGGCTGCATTGCGATCTGTTTGAAAGCTCTGCGAACCAGAGTAATGTTTAGCGATCTTTGCGTGCTTTGCGAGAGATATTTATAAATTTTTTTAGGTATGAGTATGAATGTAGATATGGCACAGCAGAAAAAACGCGGCCGCCTGGTGCTGGTGCTGATCGCACTGATCTTCCTGGTGCCGCTGCTGGCCGCGGTCTGGCTGCAGCGCGTCGTATCCCGGGAAGGCGTCTGGGGCACCACCAATCACGGTACACTGATACAGCCGCCGCTCGCACTCAAGGATTTCCGGCTGCCGAGCCTGGAAGGCCCGGAGTTTACGCTGGATAAGCTGCGCGGCAAGTGGACACTGCTCTATGTCGCACCCTCCGTCGCCGAGTGCGACCAGCAATGCCTGCAGATGGTGTACTACATGAGGCAGATTCGTCTGTCGCTGAACCAGGACATGACGCGCGTGCAGCGCGTATTGCTGGCCGCGCCCGAAGCCGCCTGGCTGCCCAATATCGCGAAAGAATATGAAGGCATGCACATCCTGTACGATACCGGCAGCCCGGCTTCGCTGCGGGAGCAGCTCAACCCCGTTCAGCCCGGTATTTACATGATCGATCCCATGGCCAATGCAATGATGATATTCCCGCCGGACACTGATCCCCGGGATATACTGAAGGACATTAAAAGATTGCTGAAGATTTCGCAGGGCTGATGATGCTGAAGCTGCGCAACAAAACTCTGTTCTTCCTGGCCGCGCTGGCCGCCGTGTGGGCGCTGGGCGTGATCGTGCTCGGCGCCTATGTGCGTCTCTCGCATGCCGGCCTCGGCTGCCCCGACTGGCCCGGCTGTTACGGCCACATGGTGGTGCCGGAGGAAACGCGCAAGATCGATGCCGCCAACGCCGCTTACCCCGAGCGTCCCATGCATGGCGAGAAAGCCTGGAAGGAAATGGTCCACCGCTATTTCGCGGGTGGCCTCGTGCTTCTGGTATTCCTGATCGTGGTGCGTGCGTTCAAAACTTATGACTGGAGCAAGCCGGAGGAGCGCAAGCAGCTGATCGTGCCATTGTTGCTGCCGTTGCTGATCGTATTGCAGGCTTTACTCGGCATGTGGACCGTGAC
>DASUFE010000034.1:0-32260 GCA_036274675.1 Gammaproteobacteria bacterium | reverse complement strand
ATAACGGTGGATTATAAGCACGAAGATATCGCTTCCAGACTTCGTTATGCGTTAACATTGGGCACCAGCCATGGTCAAACAGGCTTAACCGGATAAAGTTGAGGAGCAAACCGTGTTGTTAACTTACCCTTATAAATCGCGATCCCGGCAACTGGCATTTACCTTGATCGAAGTGATGGTTGTGGTGGTGATTCTATCCATCCTCGCCGCCTTTGTCGTGCCCAAAGTCATGGACCGTCCCGACCAGGCGCGCATGGCCAAAGCCAGGCAGGATATCAAGGCCATCGAGAGCGCGTTGAATCTGTATCGTCTGGATAATTACCGCTATCCCTCCACCGACCAGGGTTTGCAGGCGCTGGTGAACAAGCCCTCCAATGCCTCGAACTGGAAACAGGGCGGATACCTGGAACGCGTGCCCAAGGATCCCTGGAACCGCGATTACGTATACCTGTCACCCGGCACCAAGGGCGAAGTCGATATCTACTCGTTCGGCGCGGACGGCCAGGCCGGCGGCGAAGGCGTAGACGCGGATATCGGAAACTGGACGGAATAAGAATCCGGCGCGGCAATATGTTGGAAAACCGCGATTCCCGTCGCGCGCGCGATCGCGGTTTCACCCTTTTCGAAATCCTGGTGGCGCTGGTCATTATCGGTCTGATCGTGGGCGTCGCCACCCTGGCCATCCACAATCCGGCCCCGGACAAACTGCGCGAGGAAGCACGCCGCCTGGAAGCGCTCATCAGCCTGGCCCAGGAAGAGGCGATCCTGCAGTCACGCGATTTCGGCCTCAGCTTCTGGCAGCAGGGTTACTCATTCAATGAATACTCCGAGGGTAAATGGATCAAGGTCGAAAAGGACAGCACCTTTCGCACCCATCAGCTGCCGGAGGGAATGCGCCTGCAACTGACACTGGAGGGTATCGACGTGGTGATGAAACCTATCGAGCCGGAGAAGCCCCAGGTTTTCGTACTCTCGAGCGGTGAAATGTCTCCCTTCAAACTGCGTCTTAAGTTTCTCGATCTGCCCGCGTTCTACACCGAACTCAGCGCGGACGCGCTGGGCACGCTGGAACACACGGACAGCGAACAGGAAGCCAATGAGAAATCCCGGCCGACAAATGACAAATTCCGACCCGCAAATAAAAAAACCTGAACAGAGCGGCTTCACTCTGATCGAAGTGCTGGTCGCGCTCACGGTCATCGCCCTTGCGCTGTCGGCCATCATCCGCGCCACGGGAGTGATGACGGCGAACAGCGCGCACCTGAAAGAAAAAACCTATGCGCATTGGATTGCGATGAACCGCGTCACCGAACTGCGCGTGACCAAGGCCTGGCCCTCCGTCGGCAATACCAGTGACGACGTGAAAATGTTCGGCGAGGAATGGCGCTGGATGCAGAAAGTCAGCCAGCTGGCGTTCTCTGAACACATGCGGCAGGTGGAAATCTCGGTAATACACCACGATGGCGATGAGGACTATCCGCTCACGAAGCTGACCGCATTCCTGCTGGATCCGACGGTGGTTTCGCAAACCAACCCCTCGATGCTGTGGAAGCAGGGACCCACGGGCGGGCCAGGCAGCCCGGGCGGTCCCGGTAGTCCGGGCAGTTCAGGCGGCCCCGGTCCAGGCGGCAATCCAGGCAACCCGGGCGGCATGTAAGGCTCAGGAAATGAACAACGTCACTCGACAGATTCGCGGCTTCACTCTGATCGAAGTACTGATCGCGGTCGCCGTGTTCGGCCTGATGGCAACCATGGCCTATAGCGGCCTCAACAACTCCCTCAACATCAGCCGCGCGGTGGAGCAGCGCAGCGAGCGGCTGAATAAGCTGCAGCTCGCGATGTCCCTGATCCAGCGCGATCTGACGCAGATCACGCTGCAACAAAGCCGTGACGAATTCGGCGACATGCAGCCCGCGGTGCTGACCGATAACAAGGGTGAGCGCATGCTCGAGTTCAGCCGCAGCGGTTGGCCTAATCCGGCGAACCAGTTGCGGGGGACTCTGCAAAGGGTCGGTTACAGCCTGGAAGACCACAAGCTGTACCGGGAATACTGGCCGCATTTTCACCGGGGGCCCAACGAAAAGCCGGTGCGGGCGCTGCTGCTGGACGGTGTTGCCGAAATCCGTTTCGAATTCCTGGACCCGGCGATGCAGTGGCAACAGCAATGGCCGCCGGTCAACAGCCCCGCCGATCTGATGCCGGTCGCGGTCAGGGTCACCGTCATTCCAACCAAACAGGACGTTCCGGACGACCGCTCGCCGGGACGCGATGATGACCACGAGTTCCTGCGTTACTTTGAGATACCGATAGGATAGGTTAGCGGAATATGGCCCGGATTTTATACAAGCACCGGCAACGCGGCGTCGCATTGATCACGGCGCTGCTGATCGTCGCGCTCGCCACCGCGGCGGCGGCCTGGCTCACCAGTACGCACCAGCTCAGCATCCGCCGCAGCGGCAACCTGATCAACGGCGACCAGGCCTATGAGTATGCCCTGGGCATGGAAATGATCGCCATGATCATTCTGCAGGAAGATTATAAAGAGTCGCAGAAAAACAACAGCTTCACCGATGGTTTCAGCGATATCTGGGCCGTCGATGTACCGCCGTTTCCGGTTGAGGGAGGCGTGGTCACCGGGCGCGTCATTGACCTGCAGGGGTTATTCAACCTCAACAGCCTCTACAAGAATGGCAATGTGGACCCGGAGACGTCGATGCGATTCCAGAGGCTGCTCAGCTATTTCGAGCTGGATCAAGGACTGATCGACGCCGTGATCGACTGGGTCGATCCCGATGTCACGGTGAAAAGCAGCTTTGGCGCCGAGGATGACTTTTACGCCGGTCTGGAAAAACCCTACCGCCCCGCCAATAGACCCTTCGCCAGCGTCAGCGAACTGCGCATGGTGCGGGGCTTCGATGTCGAACAGTTCGACCTGCTGAGCAAGGTGCTCACGGTGCTGCCCGCGGCGACGTCGATCAATGTCAATACCGCGCCCATGGAGGTCCAGATCGCCCTCGGGGTCGATCCGGCGATGGCCGAAGCGCTGGACCAGAATCCGGACCGGGATCCGGAGCCGACGACAAATCCTGCTGGCACGGCCGATCCGCAAACCCAGGCAAAAAAACAGCGCATGATTGCGGAATTCGAGTCCATCGATGACTACATCAAAGCCGCTAACAACCCTCGGGTGAAAAAGGAAGGTCTCGCCGTCACATCCAGCTATTTCCTGGTCGAGTCGGAAGCGCGCATCGACCGCGGTTATTGTCTTTTAAAATCTATCCTATACCGGGATAATAGCGGTAATATTCGTGTGGTCATGCGCACCCAGGGTACCCTGTAACAAGCGATGGAAACCTTGCTCATCAAGCCCGACCCAGCTTCCGACCATGCTCAATGGGTGGTTATCGATTCCGCGGGCAATCCCCATTCGACGGTCGGCCAGGGCGCGCTCGGCCAGGTGCACGATATCGCACGCCAGCGCCGCATCGTCTGCATGATCCCGGCGGTCGACATCTATCTGGGCCAGGCATTGCTGCCGGCCCAGGGCAACCGCAACAAATACCGCCAGGCGGTGCCTTTCGCGCTGGAGGATGATCTGGTCGAAGACCTGGAGGAATTGCATTTCGCGCTCGGCAAGGAACAGCCCGTGGAAATCAGGACCGACGAGGAAAATGTCGACGTCATGGCGGCGGGCAAACAGGTGAATATTCCCGTCGCCGTTATCAACAAGGAGTGCCTGCGCGGCTGGTTGCAAAAGCTCGCAGCCGCGGGCCTGCAGCCGCATGTACTGGTGTCGGAAGTCCTGTCCCTGCCCTGGGACAGCAATGCCTGGAGCGTCCTGCTGGACGAGAGACAGGCGCTGGTGCGTACGCAACCGCTGCAGGGTTTCGCCTGCGACCCGGAGAACCTCGAAACGCTGCTGAACAGCGCCCTCGATGCCAGCGACAGCGCGCCGCAGCAGATCCGCATCTGGAACCACAACGGCGTTGCACCCTCGCCTGCCCTCAAAAGCGAAGTGAACATCGAACAACTGACACCCGACCAGTCCCTGCTGGTGACGCTCGCCAGAGGCTACCGGCACGATCAGGCGATCAATTTGCTGCAGGGCGAATTCAGTTACAAGGAAGAGTACGGCAAACTGCTGCGTCCGTGGCGGATGCCGGTGATACTCCTGGCCGCCCTGGCTGCGTTGCTGTTCGTATCAAATACGATTCAGTACTTCAAATTGAGCAAACGCAGTGATGAACTCCGGCAGGAGATGGTCGGCGTTTACATGGAGCTCTACCCGGACGCGCTGAACGTGCCGGATCCGCGCAAGCAGCTGGAAGACAAGCTGAACGAGCTGATCGGAGCCGCCGGCGCCAGCAGCCATTTCATGGAGTTGCTGGACCAGGTGGCCTCCGAACTCACGAAGCTCCCAAACGTCAAGATAACGACGCTCAACTTCAACAATGAAAGCCTGGACATGGAGCTTTCGCTGCCGAACCTGCAGGTGCTGGACCAGCTCAAAGAGCAACTCGACAAGAAACCGGATCTCTCGACCGAAATCCAGTCAGCCAGCGCGGAAGGCGAACAGATCAAGGGCCAGTTGAAGATAGGCAAACGATGAACGATCTCCTGCAAAACCTGCGTATAAACGAATTAAGGGACTGGTTCTACGGCTTGCAGCCGCGCGAGAAACTCTATCTGATCGGCGGCGCCGCAGCCCTTGTACTGATGATCGTATATTTGAGCCTGTGGCAGCCCTTGACCAGTTCGGTGGCGCGCCTCGAAGAAACAGTAAAACAGCAGCGCAAGGATGTGCTATGGATGCATCAGGCCGGCGATGCGGTAAAGCAGCTGCAACAGAGCGGCCAGAGCCGCATGAGCAATCGTTCCATGCTGGCCGTGGTTGACCAGGCCATCGCCACAGCCAACCTCAAGGCCGGCCTGCAGCGCATGGAGCCGGACGGACAGAATACCGTGAAGCTGTGGCTGAACAAAAGTCCCTTCGACCAGATCGTCGGTATGCTGGGCCAGCTCGAACAGGGACAGGGTATCGCGGTCCAGACCGTGGCCATGACCTCCGTAGACGGCGTCGGACTGGTGGATGCGCGCATCACCCTCGTGCGCGGAGGGTCATGAGAAAAGGATTGATGCTGGCGCTGCTCGGCGGCGCCGCCTTCATCATATTTCTGGTCCTGACGGCCCCGGCTTCCCTGCTCGCGCATGCTATCCGCAGCGCATTGCCGGTCGAACTCGAGGGGGTTAGCGGTACCCTGTGGCATGGCGCGATACAACGCGTCTCGGCTCCCGAAAACCTGCAGCTGGGACCGCTAAGCTGGCGACTCCACGGCTGGCGCCTGCTGCGGGGCGAAATCAGTCTCAGCCTCGAAATACCCGCCGACGCGCCCAACTTGAGCGGCAAAGCCGATGCAGCCGTCACAATCCTGAAAACATTATACCTGTCGAACGTCGATCTCCAGGCCGATGCGAATTGGGTATTCACCCAGGCCGCGCTGCCGATCGCGGCGGCCGGCAACTTCAATCTGCGGATCGAGTCCGCCGAACTGCGTCGCGGGCAGCTGCCGCTCCTCCACGGCCAGCTCGAATGGCAAAACGCGCGTGTCGTTTACCCGCAGCAGCATGCGTTGGGAGCGTACCGTTTGATCATGCATCCACAGCCTGAAACGGATCCTGAATACCTGCTGGGGGAAATCTCCGATATAAACAGTCCCTTCAAGATCAACGGCACCGTGAAAATCGAGCACAGCGGCGCTTATCAATTTTCAGCGCGCCTCGCCACAGCCCCCGACGCACCCCAAATATTCAGGGACACCCTGCTGTTTCTGGGCGAGCCGGCGGCAGACGGCTCGGTGTCCCTCGAAAGAAGCGGCAATATTTTCGAGGAATACGGCTCGTAAACTCTGAGCCCCGGTAAATTGCCAACCCTCGCACTGTTACTTTCCCGTTTCTGGCCTATAATCAAGCCGGTTTAAGCCTCCGTTAATGGAGATTCCCACGCAACGTCTTTAAGCTGATGAGGATCAAGGAAATGAAAACAAGACTCTGGATTGTTGCAACCACGCTGGCGGCCTCTCTGTACTCCGCGGCGGCCTCCGCCGAAATGGTGATTGGCGTCAAGGGTGGAGCGGTCGATTACGATGCGGATTGGATAGGAAGCACCGAGCCGGGCCTGAACGGCAGCCTGCAACTGGCCTTCGATATCTTCGACCTCGGCTTCGCCGATATCGCTGTGGAAGGCGAATACTCGACCACGCTCACTGAAGCTGAAATCGACCTCGTCAATTCCATCATCCCCACCCTGGATGCGAGCCTTGATACCACCGCTCTGTATCTCTCGCTGCGCACAGCCGGGCCGGTTTAC
This sequence comes from Gammaproteobacteria bacterium, assembly GCA_036274675.1. Lineage (GTDB taxonomy): Bacteria > Pseudomonadota > Gammaproteobacteria > HTCC5015 > HTCC5015 > DASUFE01. The sequence goes on along the minus strand of DASUFE010000034.1, from coordinate 25,893 downwards.
GTGATCGCGCGCGTCGGCTACGCCAAATCGGATCTCAAACTTGAAAACGACTTCGGCAGCATCTCGGATGACGACACCGCGGCCAGCACCGGCATAGGCGTAGGCTTCAGCATGGGGGTGCGTATGGAAATCGAATACACTCAATACAAGCCTGAATTCGATACCTTCGGCGATACCGACATCAAATATTTGACACTGGGCTTCGGTTTCTGAAACGCAAACCCAAGACTCATGAATCCCGGCCCTCAGGCCGGGATTTTTTTGCCCGCCCCGGCATTTGCATGCGCAAATAAAAAAACAGCGGATGCCGTGCCCGGCATCCCAGGAGCTCCTGTCGCCAGTCCTCGCCTGCGTAGAGCGCGATAACCCGGCGCATAGCACCATTCCTGAAGTTCCGATAGAATGTGCGGCCTTAACTGAGGTAAGCCGCATGTCGTCTTTGATTCCGCCGCGTCCTCTGAATACAATCCTGCCGCTGGTGCTGCTGGGCATGGTACCCACATATGCATGCGCCAGCTGCGGCTCGGCGTTCTGCACCCTGAACACCCGCTGGGATGTGCAAGGCGCCTGGACGGAGCCTGGAACGCGCTTCGACTTCCGTTTTGAATATGTCGACCAGGACCAGCTGCGTCACGGCACGGATGAAATCGAAGCGGATGTCATCCCCCAGCATCACGATGAAATACGCACCATCAACCGCAATGCTCTGCTGACTCTGGATCATGCTTTCAGCGAGGAATGGAGCCTCTCCGCGACGCTGCCGCTGGTGGACCGGCGGCATGATCACATCCATAACCATCACGAGGACGATGGTCATGTCGAGCACTTCCATGAGCGCTGGGACTATTCCGAAGCGGGGGATCTGCGGCTGCTCGGCAGTTACCGCCCCGAGGATGGAGATATCGGGATACTCGCCGGTGTCAAGCTGCCGACCGGCGCAACGGATATCGCCAATGATGAAGGCGAAGTCGCGGAACGCACGCTCCAGCCCGGCAGTGGCACCATGGACCTCGTGCTGGGTGGTTTTTACCGGTGGCGCACTTCGAAAGCGATTTCCTGGTTCGGGCAGCTGCTCTGGCAGGAAGCTCTTTCCGAACAGGACGACTATAAACCCGGACGACATCTCAGCCTGGACGCCGGCCTCAACTATTACGGCGGTTCCCGCCTGGTCTGGATGGCGCAATTGAATCTCGTGGACAAATCAAGCGACGCGGGCGCCGCGGCAGAGCCGGAGAACAGCGGCGGGCGTTTTGCCTACCTCAGTCCCGGCTTCAGCATCAGCGCCGGCGATGCAATGCAGCTGTACGCCTTTGTGCAACAGGCCTTGTACCAGGATGTCGAAGGCGTGCAACTCACCTCGGAGCGAGGACTGACTCTAGGCCTTAGCAGTCGTTTCTGATCTCCTAAGACTCGGCTCTGGCTTCAGCTTCGCTCTACCGCCTGCCTCGATGCAGGCTTGCCTGATAAAACTTCATTATTACCGCCGGGACCGTCACGTCTTTGCCTCTTAGAAATACCCTACTCAGTGCTCCTCACGCGACGCTCGCGACATTTTGAGCCGGCCCAAAGCATAATGTGCGTCGGTATCAGTCCTTAGGCAGCTAATAACTCGCAAACCAACCAAATCCTTGTTATTCAAGCAAATTTATCGTGGATTCCAGCTCGCGGATTCAGTAATATAACCGGCTTTTCCACGGCTCGGATCATTATGGCGACAGCACTGGTCGGCATTATCATGGGTTCCCAATCGGATTGGGAAACCATGCAGCACGCGGCCCAGATCCTGGACCAATTCGAAATCCCTTACGAATCCCGAGTGGTCTCGGCGCATCGCACGCCCGACCTGCTGTTCGAATACGCCTCCACCGCCGAAGCGCGCGGTCTGAAAGTGATCATCGCCGGGGCCGGCGGCGCGGCGCATCTGCCCGGCATGACGGCCGCAAAAACAGTGCTTCCCGTGCTGGGAGTGCCGGTCGAATCCAAAACGCTCAAGGGGATGGACTCGCTGCTGTCCATCGCGCAAATGCCATACGGCATTCCGGTGGGCACCCTCGCCATCGGCCACACTGGAGCCAAAAATGCGGCCCTGCTGGCGGCCGCCATCCTCGGCAACGAATTTCCGCAATACCGTCGCGCCTTGCAGGATTTCCGCCGTACTCAGACCGAAACGGTACTGGCGAATCCGGACCCCGCCCAAATCAAATAATCATGCTCATTGGTATTATTGGAGGCGGCCAGCTCGCCAAAATGATGGTATTGGCGGGATACCCCATGGCCCAGGAATTCGTGGTGCTGGATCCCGCACCCGATGCCGCGGCGGGGCGCGTCGCGCGCCAGATCGTGGGAGCTTACGACGATCCGGCGAAACTGGCGGAGCTGGCGCAAACAGCGCAGGTCGTCACTTTCGATTTTGAAAACGTGCCGGCGCAGGCGATACGCAAACTGTCCGCGCAGATTCCCGTGTTCCCCCCGGCGGACGCGCTCGCCACTTCACAGGACCGCTGCCTGGAAAAGGAATTGTTCAACAAACTCGGCATCCCCACCACGCGCTTCCAATGCATCGACACCATCGAACAACTGCGCGCCGCGGTGACGCGGATCGGCCTGCCGGCGATACTGAAAACGCGCAGACTCGGCTATGACGGCAAAGGCCAGAAAGTGCTGCGCGCTCCGGAGGATATAGACGGTGCATGGCAGGCGGTGAACGGCAGTCCCTGCGTGCTCGAGGAATTCATCGCCTTCGACCGCGAAGTCTCGTTGATCGCCGTGCGCAGCCGCGGCGGTGAAACCGCTTTCTATCCGCTGGTGCATAACATCCACAGCAACGGCATCCTGCAGATCAGCCGCGCGCCCTACGCCAACAAGAAGCTGCAGAAACAGGCCGAGCATCTCGTGGGCATGATTTTGCAGCACTTCGGCTATGTGGGCGTGCTGGCGGTCGAATTCTTCGTCCGCGACAAGCAGCTGATCGCCAATGAGATGGCGCCACGCGTACACAACACCGGCCACTGGACCATCGAAGGCGCAGGCGTCAGTCAGTTCGAAAATCATTTGCGGGCCATCCTTGGCCTGCCGCTCGGCACTACCGAAGTCCACAGTCACGCCGCGATGATCAATTTTATTTCCACCCTGCCGCCGGCGGAAAAAATCCTCGCCATCCCTGGCTGTCATTACCACGACTACGGCAAGGCTCCGCGGCCTGGCCGCAAGCTCGGCCATGCCACGCTGCGCGCCTCCAGCGCCGGCAAGCTGCAGCGCAAAATCGATGCGATTCTTTCAGTCCTTAAAGAATAAGCGCTGGACAGAACCGGATCATGGTTTTTTTAGAAACGGGGACAAGCGTTGTTTTTGGCCTCCTCACTGCATCGATAATCGTTCTCTGGCTGCCGCAGCGCTTTTATCAGGCGGGCGGCATACCGCTATGGATAATATTTGGCACGCTGTCCGGGGCTCTCGGTCTTTACTACGGGATTGCCGCGCCCGGCGGTATCCTGTACCTGCTGATGCTCGCTGCCTGCTGTTACCTGCTGAACAAGCGGGATTTGCACGCATATCTCAGGGCGCTGAACGGCCTTGCCATTGTCGGACTGGTGGCCGGGCTGTTCCTGCACATGATCCCATTTTTCAATAACCCGCTGGTTTTCGATAATCTCCATCTCAGCGATCAATCGTCCGCCTATACCAAATACTGGTCCTTCGACAAGGCGGCGGCTGGATTGATACTGCTGGCTTATTTCGGCGCCATCTGCCGTTCCGGCCATGACTGGAAAATATTGGCGCGTAAATCGTATATCATCTCGGCCGCTACAATTTTTCTGACGCTTGCGCTTGCACTGTTACTGGGATATATCAAGCCCGATATCAAGTTCACGCACGCCTATTTCGCCTGGGCCTGGGCGGATCTGTTCTTTACCTGCATTCCCGAGGAAATGCTGTTCCGCGGATTCCTGCAAAACCACCTGGCCTCCTTTTCCCGAAGAAACGCGTATCAGGCAGGAATAACCGTGTTCGTCGGAATATTATTCGGGCTGGCGCATGCCGGCGGCGGCCTCACTTACGCCGCGCTGGCCTGTGTCGCAGGCGTCGGCTACGGATTTGCATATCAGGTGACGGGAAAAATCGAGAGCGCCATTCTGACCCATTTCCTCCTGAATACCGCCCACTTCCTGCTTTTCACCTATCCGTTGGCCTACCAGGCCGCGCCGTGAACAATACCCGTTGAACATTGTCTGTTCATCAACACCGATCATCGTTCAGGAGTCCGGATGACGCTTGCCGAAAAGCTTGGCTATGAGAAGCATGCAAAGCTGCTGATCATCCATGCCGACGACGGCGGATTTCTGCAAGCAGCCAACAAGGCCACTCAACGGCTGCTGGAGAACGGCAGTATCACTTCGGCCAGCTATATGATGCCGACGCCGTGGATCTACCAGGCTGCCCGATCCCGCGCAGGCTGTCCTGGCTGTGATGCCGGGGTACATATCGTGTTGAACAGCGAGTGGCCGGATTACCGCTGGGGTAGTGTTGCACCAACCAATAAGGTATCCAGCCTGCTCGATGAATTCGGCAACCTGTGGTCGAGCCATGAGCTGTACCATGAGCGGGCGCAAGCGGAGGAAGTGATCGACGAAATCCGGGCCCAGATTGTAAAAGCCTTCAAGCTCGGCTTTGAGCCCTCCCATATCGACACTCACATGGGATCGATCTACATAAAGCCCGAAGTCCTTGAAGCTTATGTGAAGCTTGCGCGCGAATTCAAGCTTATTCCGATGCTGCCCAAATGGTCGGAGGCACTGGATGACTATTGGAGACATATATCCTGGCTGAACGGACCCGCTCTGAAAAAACTCCTGCTCGCATTCGAGAAAGAGCACGAAGTGATGCTGGACCGGCTCATACTCGACGCGGGCGGCTCGAGCCTGGAAGAACGGCAGGAAAACTATACAAGGCTGATCAAATCGCTGGCGCCGGGGCTCACCCAGTTAATCGTGCATCTCTGCGACCCTTCCGGGGAATTCGATACGATTATCGGCCATCGACCGCAGGAAAAGCGCCGCTATTGGGATGCGGTGATACTGCAGAGCGAAAGATTCAAGGAGGCATTGGCTTCAAATGGAATAACACTGATCAACTGGCGGGATATCCAAAAAAACAGATACCACTGATCACTCGTCACTATCAGCAACCGAAGCTCTTTTAAAACCGGTAAGACCTCGTTTCGAAGGCTGCCCCATCCATTCAAGCAGGTAGCGCGTTTCATCCGTCTGCGCTATTCCTTCCAGATCCTCGCCCGCCCGCAGGCGGCGGAACGCCTGTTCCAGGGCCTTGTAGCGGTCACCGCCGATGCCGTTGCGGCGCAGACCCACGCTGTTCAGGCGATAATGCTTCGCCGGATCGCCGCTGATCATGGAATACGGCAGTGCGTCCTTGCGCAACAAAGTGTGCGCGCCCAGCATCACATAGGGCCCGATGCGGGTGAACTGGTGTACGGAACTGCCACCGCCCAGCACGGCGCGATCGCCGATCGTGACATGGCCGCCCACCAGAACGCTGTTGGTGAGTATGACGTTGTTGCCGAGCTCGCTGTCGTGCCCCACATGACTGCCCGCCATCAGAAAACAGCCGGAGCCGATGCGGGTGACTGCTCCGGCGTGAAATGCGCGGTGCACGGTCACCATTTCACGGAAAATATTATCGTCGCCGATTTCCAGCCAGGTCACATCCTCGGGCTTGTAGGCCAGGTGCTGGGGCCGGTCACCCAATATCACATGCCCATGAATCCGGTTGCGCGCACCGATGCGGGTATGGACGTGGATCACCGCATGCGGACCGATCACGCTGCCAGAGCCGATCTCGACATCGTCCTCGATGACGGCATAAGGCCCTATTTGCACGTCGGCGCCCAGTCGCGCGCCTGTCGCGACCAGCGCAGTAGAGTGGATCTTGGGAGCGGCCATTTCCTGATTCTTTTTCAGTTTTAAATATTCTCTCGCGGGGTACGCGGAGAACGCAAGGTTAACACTTGAACCTTAAGTATTCCAATCCAATTACAGGAACAAGAAACGGTTCTGTTCCTGCATACGCCTGCATGCACCCCGGCATTCTCTGCGAAAGAAGGTTTTTGGTTATTACATCTTGCCGATGATGTTGATGAAGAACCCCTGGCTATCGAAATCGAGATCCGTCAGGTCGTCGGAAAAATCCGTAAAGTTATAGCCGGCACCGAGCTTGATGGTATCGTTCATATGCCAGTAACCCGCCGTCAGGAAGCCGCTCCGCATATCTTCCGCCTGCTCGACCTCAAGCGCGCGCGCCTCGATCAACCAATCCCAGCTGCGCACCACGTTCCAGTCGGCCCGCAGTATGTACAGGTTGGCGTTGCTTTCAAAGAACTCCGGATCCACGCGCTCCAAAGCCACTTCGCCCACCCGCTGCGCCAGCTTGCCGCCCAGCGTCCAGCGCGGGGTCAGATCGTATGTAACGTCCAATGCCATGATATTGCTGCGTTGGATGAAATCGGCGCGGGTGCCGGTTACACCCTGCTGCTCGGCGGCTGGAAGGTTCTCGAAGAAGGTGTACTTGAGCACCATGTTAAGCCGGTCGTTCGCGACCGGGCGGTAACCGTAGCCGACCACGAATTCAGTGAAGTTGCCGTCGTAGAACTCGCCCTGACTGCTTTCGCTTTCCGACATATTGAGCTTGGCAAAGGTGCGCCAGTCGGGAGTCATCTGCACCGACAACGTATTCTTCAGCAAATAGGTCACGCGCTCGGCAAGATCGGTCACATCCTCGCGCTGCTCCAGGGCGCCCCCGTATTTGACGCTGGGGCCGTTGTAACCCGCCGACAGTCCGTATGCCGTGCGCTCCGTCTGGGCCGCGGTCAGCGGGTCTTCCAGAGTACCCGCCTCCAGGGAGAGGCCGAGCGTCCAGCGGTCGACCGGCGAATAATCGACGCCGTAAGCATGAGTCAATCCCGAAGGCTGATCGCCGAAGGACAGGCGCTCCTCGCCGTATACGCTGGTGCTGTCGGTGTAACGCGTGCGGAAACCGGCCGTGGACCGCCCGTTGCGGCCGCGCTCTCCCGTGTCGCTGCGTTCGTTCTCCAGGTTATAGGAGAGATACAGATTGGTGCGGTCCGTCGCCAGGTAATCCACGCCGAGCTTGCCGCCGCTTCCGCCGTCGCCGCCGGAAGCCTCCGCGTTCAGGCGCGTGCGGTCGCCGATCTGATAGCTGCCACCGGCGCCGGCGCGGTTATTCTCCGGCCGGGTGTCGGTGGTATCCATCGTGTTCTGCACAAAGCCGTAGACGGACCAGTCGGCGAGACTGTCGTAAGCGGCCTCCACGGCAAGGTCGGTACGCTTACCCTCGACCTGCGTCACCGGCACGATCGGCGAATTGTCATCACGCTCGTCGCCGCGCAAGCCCGAGGACAGACGCCAATGTTCGGTCAGCCGGTAGCGCACGTCCACTTCCATGGCCGAAGTCGACAGCGCCTCCTTCTGGTCACGCTCATCCAGCTTGCCCTGCACCTGCCAGCGCTCGCCGACGGGCACGTCCGCGCTGATCCCGCTCTGGGTGACATCGGTATTGGTGAGCTGGCCGGGCGCGGCATAACCGGCCTCGCGGTTCTGGGTGTAGGCCCGTACCTGTCCGCGCAGTCCTTCATGCATGTCAGACAGGTCCACCGCACCTTCAATGCGCATCGCCGCGGCCTTGTTATCCTCGTCGGTTTCGGGCTGGAAGCTGTTGAACTGGAAACCGCCGTCGGCCGAGGAAGATTGCGCGAAGGGCTGACCTTCGGTAGTCGCGCCTTCCAGTTTTAAATACGTGCGCGTCGATTTACGCAGCGTGAGGTCGAGGGCGCCCAGGTTATTCTCGCTGTCCAACTGGTCCTGGGCACTGAAAGTCGCGCCGAGTTTCACGGTATCGCCGAACCAATGCGCGACCCGGCCGCCGTTCGCCGTGTCTTCGACCTCTTCGAAGCCCGGCGTGTACTCGTAACGCGCGACCAAATAGAGGGGATTGCCGCTCAACGAGCCGTTGCGCACCAGCAAGCTATCATCCGCCGTCGACTGCAGGGGCTGCGTCAACAGTACGCGGCCCTGAATGTAATCAATATCGTAATCCTGACCATAGACCAGCGTCATGGTCTGCAGTACGACGCCCGAATCCTTGTCGCGCACCTCGACCACCAGGCGTTCGGATCCCTGCGTTATATCGCGGCGCTGGAGGAAATACAGTGAGCCGCCGGTACCGCGGAACTCCTCGCGCGCCATCAGGGTGCCCGGTTCAGCGACAAAGGCTTCCGCGTAATTGCGGCTTTCGCCGTAACCGGTGGTAGCCATGCTCTCGTAGTGCAGGTCGGCGCCGTAGAGGGCGCGGTCGATCTGCGCGAGGTCCGTGTCGTAGAGCCTTGCCTCGAAATTGCCCCACATCAGGTGCGATTTGTTCTTCTCGGCCTTGACGTAGAACTTGCCGCTGGTGGGCGCGTCCTCGACGGCGGTGCTGTCGTCGCCGAAGGTCGGGTAATAATAGTCGGGATCGAGGCGCCGGAAAATCGCATCCGGATCCTTGCGGTCCAGATTCTTGAACAGATCCTCGACCGGCTCTTCGAGGGTGTCCGCGCTGGCGGTGATGGTGTAGCCGCCCTCGGTCTTGCCCTTGGTGTAAAAGGCAAGGCGGCCGTCCGCCCATGAGTCGTTTTCATAATGGGTTTCATCGCCGGTCACCAGGCGCGCGGGGCCGGTGGTGTCGTCCGTTCCCAGCGTAAGTTCGGCGAGACCGACTCTGAACCAGTCAGCAGGCTTGAGTTGGAGGTCGCGCAGGTAGAGGCGGCCGTTGCCCTTGTCGTCCAGCACCCCGACTTCGACGGAATGCAGCCCGGCGGGTATGATGAATTCGCCGACGAACTCGCCGTCCGCCGACACGGGAATTTTCTGGTTCATCATCCACACGTTGTAACCGGCCGGTACGTTCCGTCCGTGCACGGTGATGGTGCCGCCGCGGGCCGGAATATTCTGCATGGCGAGATGGCTCTCGCCGTAAGCGACGCGCCGCTCGGCCTCGACATCCATCAGCTGCAACGCGGCCGGATTCTTGAGCGCGCTGACGACCCACAGGGTCTTGGCTTCCGTCTCATCGAAGCGTCCCGCCTCATCGTACACGCGCAGTACGTACTTCAGTTCCTGCACGGGTCCTTTAAAGGGCACGGCTCCGGGCAGCCATGACCATTCCACCCGTCCGTCGGCGTTCAGCGGCAGTATCTCCAGCGGCTCCGCTTGCAAAGACTGATCCGCCTTGAACAACCGTACCTCGGAACGCGTGATGAAGGCGGGATAATTGGTATAAGCCTGGAAGGCGGTGCGATTCTCCGCCACGGCGGCAGTATCGGGATTATCCTGCACTGCGATGGTCGAAGGCGCCGCATGCACGTTCAGCCGCGGCGTCTGGCGCATACGGTCGTAACTCAGCTGGATCGAGGCCTTGTCGAGTTCAAGATCGGTGCAGCGCTGGATATCGGCGCCGTGACGAGAGCCATTATCCAGCGGCGAGCCGTCCACCGATACGCGGATGGGTTGCAGCGCGAAGGGACTCACCGGCCGCTCTTCCTGGGCGACCGGGACGATATCGACGTTCGGATCCTCTTCCGTCACCGCAAGGTCGTCATACATGAATTCAAGTTCGACACGGTTGTCAGCCGGGTTCGCCTGCGTGCCGCCATCCTCGGCGAGCAGGGAGAATTCCTTCTTGGCGAAAGGCGAGTCGTCCGGCCTGTTCAAGGGCTCCATAAAACCGCGGCCCTCGGTGGAGACCTGTTCGGATTTGAGCTTCAGCTCGCTCCGCACGTAGTCCTTCACGCGTTGGGCGCGCTCCTCGGAGAGCACAAACTGATCGCCGTAGATCGTGGCGGCGCGGCGGCTGAGTCGCTCATTGGAGGTATGGCCCACGAAATTGATGCGGACGTTCGCCTTATCCTTGAGCGAATCGAGGATGCGTTGCACCCGCTGCAGGAAGCCGGGCGGATAGGCCGGCTGACCCTGCTTGAAGGGCACGATCGGAGTTTCATCCTCAAACCGTACGGTGACACGCTCGGCATCGGCGCTGCCCGGGCAGGGCTGCGGTTCGCTGACACCGGCGGCGCGCGGATCGTCGTGCCAGATTTCAATCTCGATGCGGCGGTTCAGCATACGCCCGCCAGGCGTGGTATTGGAGGTCAGCGGCGCGGTTTCACCCTTGCCGATCGCCTGTACCGCGGAGCTGCGCAACTTGAGTTTATCCTGCAGGATTTGCGCCACGCGGTTGGCCAACGCCTTTGACAGGTTCAGATTGTCTCCATAAATGCGCTGCGCGGCGCCGGTCAGCGGCTGGTTGTCCGTATGCGCCACGACGCGGATGCCCGGGTTCGGCATATCCTTGACGTCGTCAAGGGCACGGCGGACTTCCTCGATCTGCGCCGGCGTGAGATCGATCTGCACGCCCTCGTAGCGCAGCGGTTGCACGGCGTTCATTACCTGGATACGTGCGTAATTACCTGCCAGGCGGCGATAAATGCAACGTTGCATCACGCGGCAGACATTGATGCGCGTAAACGAAGCCTGCTCGACCTCGATGGTCTCCTCGATCTCCTGCCGCTTGACCTCGTCGTACCAGACCTCAACCTCGACCCGCCGGTTACGGGCGCGGCCTTCGGGCGTATCGTTGGAAGCGATTGGAGTGCCGTCGCCGCGTCCCTCGAAAGAGACCGCGGCCGGCGCCAGGCCCAGTTCACGCTGGAAAAACTCGGCCGCCATCTGCGCGCGCGCCGCGGACAGACCTGCGTTGTCGCCGTACTGGGCGCGCAGTTCGGGACTAAGCGGCGCGTTGTCGGTATGGCCGATGAAGTGAAGCCTGACGTTTTCCCTGCCCTGCATTTTCGCCAGCACGTCGCGCAGCCTGCCGATAAGTTCGGGCGGAATATCAGAGCTGCCCGCATCGAAGCGTATGCTCGGCACCTGGTCACTCAGCTTGACGGTCTGTACATCGCGGATCTCGCGCTTGTCGTACAGCACATTGTCGTCCAGCGCCGGCTTGAACAGGGATTCATCCTGCAGCCAGAGCGTGAACCGCTCGTCAGGCAGCAGCGCTTCGGAGTTGGCCGGATGGGCTCCAGAACCGAGGGCCGGGTCGATAACGCGGCTGTCGTCCTGCAGCGCGCCACGCGGCCGCGAGACGCGTTCATGCGCGGCCGCGCACTGCTCCGGAGTCAGCCGCTCAGCCTCGCAATCCACAGGCAACAGGCATGCGCCCTCGGAGCAATCGGCCAGAACGGGAGCCGGCATCAGTACCGCCATCAGCAGCAGCCATTGACACCAAAATGGCGCGCCGCGGCGCAACAGCTTGTAGGCCGCCGGCTGCATCATTCAGGTCCTCCGGTCCGCCAGAACAGCTCAGACTCGATCTTCAGATCGTAACAGCAATGCAGTTCGCGCCAGCGCGCTTCGATTGCATCATGCACCGCCTTCAAGCGTTGCTGCGCCAGGTCTTTGGACTCGTGCTCCGCCAGATAAGTAATGCGCAGGATCGACGGCTGCCCGCGCAACTGCTCCAGCAGATCGTCGAGCACGTATCTCCAGTGTTCCTGGATCGCGGTGCCGCCGAATTCAAAGGCCTGGTCGGCGAGATCCAGCCGCACCACCCGGTGCAGCGTGACTCCGAAGTTGAACTTCGCGATTTTGCCGCGAGTCAGGCGTTGCACGCGCGGATTCTCGGTGATGACGCGATAACCGGAAGGCAGGCTGCGCTCATCCAGTTTCAGAATGAAATTCGAGCCGCGGTCGGCATCGGGTATCGCAGCGCAGGTGATATGGAAGCGGCCGTACTTGTCGGTGGTGCTCAACAGGCCCTGGACGGTCGCGATGCGCGCGCCGGCTATACCCGGCTCACCGTCGTCCTGGTAACCGTTGGCGTTGCGGTCGTCGTACACCTTGCCGATGACATCCGAGCAGTCGAAGGTCGGATCCGGCACCACGCGCACGGTGGCGCTGGCGCGGCCGGAAACCGCTCCGGTGAAGCCGGTGACGAAGACCTGCGCCTGGTTCGTATACTCCCCTTCGCCGACGCCCGCGCCGACTACCAGCAGCAGTTTCAGCGTGAGAGTCTGGTTCGCCTGCATCGTCAGTCCGCTCCAGGTCAGCGTTCCGGCGCGCACACTGGCGTCGTTAAAGCTGGACGCATCCGTTACCGGCTCGACCGGCCGGCCGTCGATCACGGCCGAACCGCGCACATACTTGAATCCCGGCGGGAAGAAGTCGCGGACTTCCATGCCCGCGACGGGGAAGTCCTGGTTGTTGCTCACCGTAATGGTGTACGGCACCAGCTGTCCGCGCGTGACGTTCTTTAACGGCGTCTGCTTGGTGATCGCGAGCAGCGCGCCAACATCCGTATCGACCGGCAGGTGGTTGTTGAACAGTTCTTCCGGGCCGCTTTCAAGGTTCACGCCCGGGAAATAACGGGTGCCGAGCCCCTCCGGTATGGACGGGCCGGGCGCGGTACCCTGGACCTGCACTTCGCAGGTATCCGGCGGCGGCGCGGGCACGCGGTCGTTCGGCCCGTTCGGACAGGCGGCCACATCGAGCGTGCCCGTTTCCGGCGGGATCACGTCGGACACATTGCGCAGGAAGCCGCCGGCGCTGCTCGGCGTTTCCACGCGGATGACGAAGTCGGCGCCGGCCGGCGGACAGTCGCCGCCGCTGAAATTGAGGTCGAAGCGATAGAAGCCGAGCGCGGAGGTGATCTGTCCCTGCTGGGCATCGAGCCGGTTCGGAGTGGTGAAGCAGGATGCGCTCACCGGATTATTGCCGGCGTACAAACGCACGCGCGCGCCCTGCACCGGCCGGCGCGTGATGGAGTTGTAGACCACGCCCATCGGATCCACCGGCAGGCTTTCATCCTGCGCGTTCCGCCCGGCCGGGACGTTGATATTGCCGGTCATCATCAGTCCCGGGTTGCCGAAATCCGAGATGGTGTCGCCGAGCCCGACATTGCTGCCGGCGGGGAAACGCGCCGCGTCGTCCGGCACGCTGAACGTGAGCGTATAGGCGCCGTCCGCATCGCCCGGATCCACCGGCGCAAGACCCGTGAAGTTATAGAGGCCCTGGTCGTCGGTAACGGTTTCCGCCAGCGGCGTATCGCCGGCGAGCGGATTGTCGTTATTGACATAGACGCGTACGCGCCACCCGGCCAGCGGAGGCTCGCCGGCATTGAAGGCATCGTCATGACCGCGGTTATCCCAGACGCGTCCGCTCAGGTTGATCACGCCGGGGGCGCCGCCGATGTCGATGTCCGCATCATCGGAAGCGCTGCCGCCGGTCCAGTCGACGGTGGCGGTATTGTCGATATCGTCCCCGGCCTGCGCGCCCGCATCGATGGTGACGCGGAAGGTCACGGTGAAGGAATCCCCGGGCGCCAGCGGACCGTAGACGCTGCTGTAGTCCGCGGTCAGGGTGCTGCCGGCGAAACTGACGCCGGCGGTGAGGCCGTCGATCTCGCCCGAGCCCGCGACATAGGCCGTCAGGGCCGGCATGTCGTCGGTGACGACCACGTTATTGGCCGGTACATCGCCGGTGTTCTCGACGCGAATACGGTACTCGAGCTGGCCGTTCGCTTGCGCGGTGCCGCCGCCGATGATCACCACTTCCTTGGCGATCTTGAGTTCGGCCGCGCCGCCGACCACCACGACCGTGGGTTGATCGCCGTTCTCATCGTCGCCGTCGGCATCCGTCGGCTCGTCAGGCTGTTCGCTCGCGCGCACGGTGCCTTGATTGCTGATCGCCGTACCGGCGGGAGCGGTGATCGTGACGTCGAAGACCACCGTGGCGTGGCCGCCCGCGCTTAACTGTCCGTTGCCCGCGGTCGGCAAGGGCGGTGTCAGATCGTCCGAGCTTAGCGGGATACCGGCAATCAACGGCGAGGTTCCCGTATCGGGAACCGCGATACCGTTCAAGGTAACGGAGCCACTGACAAAGGCAGTGCCCGCCGGCACGGCGTCGATCAGCCGCACGTTGTTCGCCGCGGTATTGCCGCGGTTGACGATGACGATGGTGTACCGCAGGGTTTCTCCGGTATCCGGCACCGCGTCACCGCCGGTGACGACCGCCGCCGTCTTCAAAGCGTCAACATTGACGCCGCTGCCGACCGTATCCTGTGTCGGGTCATCCGGCACCGTTATGGTATTGGGATCGTCGCTCACCACGCCCGGGAACGGCAGCGGGGTGAACGGCGGCAGCGCCTGCTCCTGCCCGGTGAGCAGGCCGTGGTTGGAGATCACGGTGCCGTTGATGAGGCCGCGGTTGATCGTAACCTCGAAGGAAATGGTGGCCACGTTGCCGGTATCCAGCGGGTCGGGATTGGCCGTCATGAAGCCGGGCACGGCGCTGTCGGGCGAATTCACCAGCATGCCCGTGATGAAGGGCGGCACCCCGGGCGCGCTATCCGCCACCAGCACGCCGTTCAGACGGGTGCTGTTGGAGACATAGGTCGTGTGCGCCGGAACCTGGTCGCGGAAGTGCACGTTCACCGCGTGCATCAGTCCGACCGCCGGATCGTTGACGCCGACGTTCTTGATGCTGATGGTGTAACGCAAGGTGTCGCCGGCCACCAGCACGTCCGGATCGCCGGTCAGGTCCTGCGAGTCCTTGTCGAATTCGAAACCGGTCGCGGTATTGATAATCTCGGTCTGCGTGACATTGCTGTCGATGGTATTGAAACCCGGCAGATCCACATGAGCGATGTTCTCGATAAAGGCGTGCGGCAGCGGAGTGCCGGGATCTTCCACGTCGATATCGAAGGTGATCGTGACGCTGCCGCCCGCGGGCACGGTGATATCGCTCAGGTCGAGCAGACCGGAATTGACTGCGCCGCCGCCCGCCGCCGAGTTATCGGTCGCGGCCACGGATACGGTGACATTGCGCAGCGTGCCGGCCGGCGAGTTCTCGAAGAAGCCGTCGGCGAAATCCGGCGCGTTCAACTCGTCCACCTCGTCGAGCACCTGCACCCCGGAGGCCGGGACCGCGCCGGTATTATCGATCACGATGGTGTAACGCAGCGTGTCGCCGGGCGAGGCGGTGACGCCCGGATTCTGACCGGTCGTCAGATTCATGACCGACTTGGTAACCGCGAGGATGGGACTCAAGGTCTGCACCGTCACTGCGTCCTGATGATCGTCGATGCCGACCGTGCCCGGGTTCGGATCCGGCCGCAAGGTCAGCGTGCGGTCATACTCGCGGACTTCAGGCGGCACGGTCACGCCGTCGGTATCCAGGCTGAACCAGCGGGTGGCGCCCGCGACATTGGTCAGGCTGGAATTGTTGGGCGTGCCTATATCCGTCACGGTCTGATAGCGGATCAGCAGGGTTTCACCCGGCTCGATGCGCGCGTTGTCGTTCGGCGCGCCGCTGTCCTCCGGCGTCAGCACGATGGTGTAACTGCAATAGAGGTCGGCGGCGCTCGCGGGCGGCGTAAAGCTCGCGGTGTAATCCGTGCCGGGAACCAGCGCTCGTCCGTTGACCTCGATCTGCGTGATCGTCGGCGCCGCGCCGCACATGCCGCCCGGCAGGTCCGCGTCGGTGCGGTTCGGCAACATGTCGACGATGGTCGCGTCCCATGCCGCCGAGCCGCCGACGTTCGCGACCAGAATCTGGAACTCCGCGGCCTGGCCCTGGATCACGGTTCCCGCGGGCGTGGGCGGCGCCAGGTCGATGAACTGTTTGTCCACCTGCAGATCGGGTTCGACCACGGTGACTGGAGGCACCGGCGGCGCGACTACAGGCGGCGTGGGAGTTCCGGTCTCGCCGTCGTTGAAATCCGTTTCCGCCGCGTTTTCCAGGTCGACGCCCGCGACCGTGGCGGAATCGTTCGCGACGCGCGCGTAGTAGTCGATCACGATCCGCGGATTGACGTTGTTGACCGCAGCATCATCCTCGTTCGCGGTGACGACGGTGCCGAAATTCCAGGTGACCGGCCCGGTCGCTTCATCGACGCCGGTGAAGGCGACCAGCGCGGCTTCCAGGGCCTCGGGCGTCGTAAGCGTGCCGACCGAAACTCCATTGATACTCGTAATATCCTGCAGACTGTAGGTGACATCGAAACCGGCATCGTTCTCCAGCACGAAACTGGTATCGCCGGCGGCGAGATTGTCCGTGACCGATACTCCGTTAGCCACGCTTTCCGGCAGATTGATGACGATCTGGAAGTGCTTGCGTACCCCGATGGTCGGCACCACGCCCGGGTCCAGATCGTTTTTCACGATGTTGAGGCCGGGCACGGTCAGGCTGGCTGTCGTTTGCGCCTCATAATCATTGAGCGGATCGCTGCCGGCGAAGGGCGGCAGATATCCGATGCGCATGCCGTCCGCCGCGCCGTCGCCCCCGATCATGCCAGCGCCGTTCAGCGCCACGGTGTTATCCGGCAAGGAGGTAAAGCGCGCGCTCAAAGAGTTGCTGAGAACCTCGAGCGGCTGCACGTCGCTGTCGGCCCGCATCTGATATGTGAATGTGAAAGTGGTGGCCGCCGGCAACGGATTGTTCGCATTATAAATAAAGCGCGGCTGCGCCGGATTCGTGAGATCCACGCTGTCCGGCGGGTTGGCGCCGCCGAGGCTGCCGTTGAGGAAACTCAGGTTCGTATCGAGCGTATCCTGCAACTGGATGTTATAGGCCGGGGAAGTACCGCTGTTCTGTATCTGCACGGTGACATTGATAGTGTCTACCGCGTCCACGCTGACATTGGGTGCGACCGGGGCCATGGTCTTGGTCAGCTGCAGGCTCGGCTCCTGCACGGTGAGCCTGGCTTCCGCGATGGGAATGGTGACCAGGGTATTGCTGGCGTCGCGGTAGGTCACGAAAACGTCGGTGCCGCCGCCCGCGGTCGTGCCGCCGTTGCGGATCACCACTCCGTCCACATTGGACGCGATATTGCTCACGCGCGCGATAAACCGCGCCTGCACCGTGTATTGCGTGACGGCGCCGCTGCCCTGCAAGGTCTGGTCGCCCGCGGTACTGAGATCCCAGCGCACCTGGGTCGCGTTGCAGGTCCCGGCCGGGAAGGTTCCGCCCGGAGTGAATCCGGGATCGACGCCCGGCGGATTGAACGCCGGAAGAGCGATATCCATCGCCTCGACGCATTCCATGCCGGGCGGCAGATTATCCTCGACCGAGAACTGCCGCAGTTGCGACAGCGGCAGAGTGAATTCCAGTTCCACCAGCACCTCTTCGCCGATCACCACGTTTTCGTCGACGCAGGGCGAAACACAGACGCCGGGGACCAGCCCGGCATCGCGGCGCGAGGTATCGGGATATTCCTTCGAACCGGGGTTGACCATGATGTTGTCGATTTCAATGGTCGCCTGCGCCGGCGCCAGGTTATACACGCGTGCGCCGGTCAGGGCGCCACTCGCACCCTGAGGCGCGGACTGGGCCCCGGCCGCGCCTGGCAGGCTGTCGTAACTGCCGCTGGCGGTATTGGTCAACTGCTGCGTGGGCGTGACCGTACCGGCCAGCTGCGCACGGTACAGCAGCGTCGCGGTGGCGCCGGGATCGAGGCGGGTGAGCGCCGCGCTGTTCGCACCGCTGAAATGGATATTCGCCGCATCGCCGTTGAGCAGGACGAGATCGTCCACCGTGCCCTCGCCGTCCGCGTCCGCGCCGTCAATCGCACCGTCGCCGTCGTTATCGAGGCCGTCGCTTGTAAAGTCGAGAGGCGCCATCTGGTCGCTCGAATCGGCGGCATCGTCGATCGAGAGATCGAAAGCCGGCGCGCGCTGGAAACCGCCGGCCGCGTTCTGGTTGCTGGCCCGCAGGCGGTATATAAAGGAATCGTCCGAGTCGCCGCTCAGCGTGGCGGGCGCCGACACGAAGGGCGTGCAGTTGGCGCCCGAGTTCGCCGGGTTGACGGCGATCGATATCGACTCGTTGCAGACTTCCTTGGTCAGGGTCACTTGCGGTTCGATGATGCGCAAGCCTTCATCGCGCAGCGATTGCGGCGGATAGCCTCCCGAATTCTCATCGAATGTGTAACTCTCCCCGGTGCCGGTGAAATAAACATCGAACCGCGCGTTCACCTCGTCGGTCCGTAAGGCGGCATGCACGTTGGGCGCGGCCGAGCTGTTTACCGGATCGTTGAGCGTGCGGAACCGGAGGTTCGCTATGAAGCTCTCCTCCGTATTGCCCACCGCCTGAATATTATTCAGGCGCCAGGCCAGCCCGGTTTCGGCCAGCGCCGCGGGCGCCGGCGGATTCTGTACGTCCACTGTGACGCCCGCTGTATTATTAAAGGTGACGCCGACCAAGCCCTGACCGTCCAGCGCATCCGGCAGATTCGGCGGATCCGTTGCGGGAACGGCTTCCAGCGCGGGCGGGTTGTTGGCAGTCGAGCCCTCGTAAATACGCGCGTTGCGGATCTCGACATTACCGAAGCCGGGCGTCGCGAAGCCGAACCACTCGGCCTCGACGCGCAGCGTGCACTCCTCGCCGATCAGCACGCGGTTGTTATTCACCGGCGGCGGATTATCCTCGCTGCAATCGCCGCTCAACCCCTTGCGCAGGTTGAAGCCGATAATGCGCGCCAGGATGTTGTCCTTCGAATAGTAAGGGTAACCGGCGGCGCCGTGATCCGGCGGATCGTTGCCGTCGCTCAGAACCGTTCTACCCAGCGAGTCGGCGCGGAAGGTCAGGTCGCCCGACACCCCGAGCGGCGTCGCGCGCTGTACGGTGAAGGCGAAAGTATCGAACTGCCCCGGCGGCAACGGTTCGTTGAGCACGCAACGGTAAGTCAGGGACGCCGCCGGATCATAAGCAGGCGGCATTATGCCGCCGGGGTTGGCCGGCGGCTCGCCGATTTCGGCGGGCGGCGCGACCGGACCCGTGCAACCGGCCGGCAGGCCGCCGACGATTTCGATGCCGTTGCCGATCGTGACCCAGGTGTCGTAATTGGAGGCGTCGTGACCGCCGTTGTTCGTCACCACCACATCCAGCAGCAGGGTCGCGGCCGGATCGCTTAATATGTAAACCAGGTTCGGATCCGTCGGGTTGATATCGACGTCGATATCCTCCGGATCGATGGGAACCGTGAGCGCCGGCGGATTGCTGTTGAAGACATTACTGCAGGTATCTTCAAATTGCAGGCTGACGGCGTTGGATCCGCTCGTCGCGTAGGCGGGATCGCTCGGAGGAGCAGTCGAAGGATCCTCGGTGCGGATCTCGGGATTGTTGACGTCGTCGAAAGGCCGTACGCGTATGATCTGGAATGTCAGCACCAACTGGTCGCCATTACGCAGCAGGCGGCTCTGATTGACCGTACCCTGCGTGGAGCTGGTGAAGCTGAACTCAGGAGCCGTCGGATCGGTTGTATCCGCCGTGTAACCGTCAATGATGCCGGGATAGTCGCCATAAGCCGAATTCACCGCCAACGGCGCATTCGGCGGGTTCAGCGAGGTCAGATCAATCTCGTAATCCGCGGGCACGGTATCGGCCAGCACCAGGTTGCGAATGGTGCCGCCGGAATTGTTGGTCAAGGTAACTGTGACGATGCCGCGCGTGCCAACAGCCTGCGATGGATTGACCCCGGTCACCGTCTGCTGGATCTGAACTCCGCTCGGGTCGACCTCCGTGCTCATCTGCGCGCTGTCACTGTCGTCGGCATTGACCACGCCGGGCGTGAGCGCGCTGATCCCGCCCGCGGGCGGCGATGCAGCCTCGCAGCCCCACTCGATATTGGCGCTGTTATTGTGGTTCTGACAGAGGGCCGCGACCTCGCCCACATAATAGGTGTAGGCGCTCTCGCCTGCCGTCGCATCGATATGAGCGCCCGGCTCGTCGTTCGCCGGATTGCCGAAAGGATCATCGACATCGAGCGGAGGGTTCAAGGGGTTATAGAGGATACACGGCGCAAGCGGGGCCGGCGCCGGGCTGGCCGCGAACAGCTCGGTTTCCAGCGCGGCCGCCATGGCGGCGGCGGAGGCCTCGCTCGGGCATATATAGCGCATGTTGAAATTGCCGCCGATGGTATCGTTCACCAGCAGGTCTTCCAGATCGGCCGATGAGCTGATTCCGGAATTCTGCACGTCCACCCGCCACACCAGCACGTCGTCGGTGCCGCCGAACACCGGATCCGAATACTGTGCGCCGGCCTGACGCGCCGAGTAGTTACGGCCCTGCTTGTCCACCGTCGGCTGCGGCTGATGCAGCGGCACCTTGAAATTGTCCACGGCCGGGGCGACTCCCGGGTCACCGCAGAAAAGATCGAAGTGGGCGCTGGCGCTGATATTACGGGTGGCGCTCAGCAAGTTCTCCGGATTGGCATCCGACGAGCGCACCTGGAAACGGATTGTAAGCTGCGAAGGCGGTGTATCGACCAGGTCGGAATAAAGCCGTCCCAGGTCCGCGATTACGCTTGGATCCCACACGATCTGGGTCGGGGTTGTCATCGGATGGTCGGCGACGGCGACGAAACCACTGCCGCCTTCAACGGATACTTCTGTACTGCCGGGAACATATTCCAGGCCTGAGCCGGCGAGACTCTCGGTGACCGTGACGTTGTACAGGTCCGAAGCGCCTTCGTTCCGGACATCGAGATCGACGCTGCCCTCGCGACACAATTCGCAGTAACTGCTGTTGTCACGATGATCCAGTTCCAGGTCAATTACCGGGAAATCGATGGTCGGACCCGACTGGTTATAAAGAGCGGTGCCGTTCGTGCAGCCAAAGTAAATGGTCGTCTGGTTGGGGTTGCCGACATTGCAACCGGCGCTCCGGGCGAGACCGATGGCAACCTTGATCTCAGTCGAGGCGCCCGGCGCCAGCGCCGGCAGGCTGCTCCAGACCATGAGCGGATCCGTCAGCAGACCCGGATCCGCCGGCGGGTTGGAAGCATTGGGCCCGCCGCTGCGGTACGGCAGAAATCCTGGCGGCACTTCGTTCGTAAAGACGTAATTAGAAAGAGTGCTGGCGCCAACGTTGGTGATGCGCACCCGCCAGCTGAACACACCTTCCTGTCCCGGGACGCCATCGACATCGGCAAACTCGGTCGGGTCGCCGAGGATTACATTCGGCGGGAAGAAGCTCACATTCAAGTTGGCGGTCTGCACCGGGCCGCTGAGGACACTCGCATTCGTATAGTCTTCGTCGCCGTCGATCGCGGCGCTGAAATCGGGCGAGGTATGCTTGCTGTCGAAATAGATACTGGCCTGTATGTCACGTCCCGGCGCGCCGCCGTTCAACGTGATAGGGAAGGTAATGCGCGACAAATCCTCCAGGTTATCGCCGTCGTTCGGGGTAACCTCGATCTGCACCGTCTGTCCGGGTGTCGGGAAAGTGATGGTCGGATTGAGTGACGCCAGGTTACCCGCGCCGCCTATACTGAAATCGGCTGCATTTGTCGGCAGCGCATAGTCGGTGCTCTGTAGCAGGATGCGGATATTGTCGGCGCTCAGGGTACCTGCCTGCGGTCCGAATACATCCACACTCGCCGTCGTTATTCCGCAGGCGCCCGCGTCATTGGTGGAGTCGATATCGCCGAAAAGGAACACGTCCGCGCGCGCCAGCGCGACGCCCACTCCCTGCACAAATTCGTTATTGCCGGCGCAGCTTGTATTATCGCCGGCGACGGTCAGGTGCACACGCTCATCGAAAATCCCGATGTTACTGTCATCCGCCGGCTGCAGATTCGCATCCAGATTGCCTTCCGGGGCGGTCACGGTATAGGTGATGTTGAGGGTCATTTCCGCCATGCTTGGGGAGCCCACAACCGCTTCGATGAAGCCGAGATCTGAAATCTCAATATCCCCACCTGGATTGATCGTGACTTCGCCGGCGCCTGTGCCGACCGGCAGGTTGGTCAACGGAAAGCCGGCGCCGTTGGGGTTGATTACCTCGACGGTAACACCCGTGATTTCAGCGGTGTCCGGCACGTCGTTGCCGTTGCTGTCGGAGAAGGCCAACTGCAGCGGCCTGCCGGCGAGACCGCCGGTTCCAGTGCCCATTTCCGCCGCAAAGGCGGAACCCGACCACTGGCCGGGATATCCCGCTGGGAACGGGTAGCTGGCGCTGAAGGTAATGCGTTCACCCTCGTTTGGCTCGTTGTCCGGGATCAGATCGGTATCGGGGCGTCCCGTTTCAAAGGGCGGATTCATTCCTCCCGCCAGGCTGAACACGTTTACGACGGTATCGACGGGGCTGTCATTCACCAGCACCGGCGCGGAATCGGCGACATTGAAGCCGCATGAGGGATACTGCAGCGTGGCGGTGTTGGTGAAAGTAACCGGCGGATCCGGCGGACAATAATTGGCGCTATCGACGGTGAAGTTGACCGTGATCGAAGGCGGCGCGGGCAGCAAGTCGCTCTGGTCGCCTTCCCAAACAATCGTATCACCCGCTGTTACGGCAATATTGGCGTCGGCATCGGTATAAGTCGTGCCGCCAATGGTAATAATGGTGCCGGCGGGCACCGCAGGGATATTGCCGCCACCCACTCCGGCAGGGAAGGTGTCAGTCACTCGCCAGTCGTTATCAGCACCGGGCACACTTGCCAATGCCGCGATGTTGGAACCGGACAGGCTGATCGTATAGCTGGCAGGAACTCCGAAGTTGGTCGCTGTGGGCGCGACGCTCTTGTTGAGCGTGAGGTTTGGGAAATTATTTACGCTGTACGTCGTATTGCGGATCGGCGGCGTGAAGGCCAGGCCGCAGATATTTTCATACCGCGGTGTCCAGACCAGGAATCCTCCGGTCGGTCCGCCGCAGGTATTCATCGAGGCGTCAAACTGCAGCGGGACCGAAGCGCCCGCCGCTATAACTTCATCACCGCTGCCGGCGATCATATCCGGGCCAAGGTAAATAAAGGTGGCGGTGGGAACGTCGTAGATCCACTGCGCCGAAACATTCGAGATCGAGATCCCGGCGAGCCCGCCGACCGCGAGCTCGACATTGCGCGCGGTGCCGGAGCCCGTGTTGCTGACATCGAAATCGACCGTGGTCGGAGTACCGAAGTCAATCGTGAAATTGTCCGGCGTGTAATCGAGCAAAGGATCCTGCAGGTCGAGCTCCACCGAAGCAAACGCGGAACTGGTATTTCCCAGACGATCCTCAGCAGTGACATTGTTACGCAGATCCGGGCAACTGGTGGCGCCCGCGGGGACTGCCACCCGGGCCCGCACTGCGATATCAACCTGCTGTCCCCGCTGCAGATAATTAAGAGTGTACTGATTGACTCCTTGTGGCACGGGGAAGGGTGCGCCGGAAGGCGACGCAGGCGGCGTAAGCTGCAGCGTTGCCGCATCGAAATTGGCATTTAGCGTATCGACCACTGTCGCGGCAAAAGTACCGCCGCTACCGTTATTGAATAGCGATACCGTCCATTCCGCGGTTTCGCCATCGGCGTAGGCTCCGTTCGTATCCCCGGGATTCGGGACTGCGGTCTTGGTCACGATCAGGTCGCCGCGTTTCACGGGTACATCCCGGCTGGCAGTCGCAATCTGTTGGGAAGCGGCGTTGTTGTCGGTTTGGTTATAGCTGAAACGGTAATTCAGGGTGTACGTGCCGGTGGCGACAAAGGGCGCGACATCCGAGGTCGTCAGGCCGAAACTGAAGGTATAGCGACAGGGCTGTGCGGCGCCGCTTTGTGCCGGCAAATTGACGTCGGCTGGAAAATCGAAGTTGATGGTATTACCGGACTGGCTTGCGGTAACACCACTGGGCGCCGTGCAATTGGCACCGCCGCCGCTGTTACTGGCAATCACCGGATAAGACAACGCGAAGGGAAGGCGGAAGCCCGCAGGCACATCAACAGTAAGGTCTATGTCAAACGCAACATCATTTACCAGCGGATCCGGTGCACCAGCCGCGCTGTTACTGATCGTGATACTAAAAGTATCGCCGGTCGTATTCGTAACTTCGGCGTTGCCATCCCAGACACCGCCCGAATCCATATAAGGGATCGCCACGGCATTGCGGGCTGAATCGGCCGCGGTAAATGAAGTACTGATGGAGATGAGAGGCGCGGCCGATGCAGGTGCGGCGCAGCACAACGCGAAAAAACCGGCTATGACCCGCGCGCGCGCATACCGCCGCAGAGCGGGTTTTTTGTAAAAACTACTACTCACCTTTCCCTCATCATCGGCCCAGTCGCATGGGCGCGGCAAAGTCTAATTCGTCCCGCCCAAACTTACCGTGAAGCAACCCTCAGATATCAACCTAAACTAGCCCTAAATAATTGTTTCCACTGGGTTTTAAGGATGGGGCGGCCGGTAAATCTGACAAAATCCGGCCAAATTGAGGATCGGTTCACACCCTCAAAGCGGCGCGTATTATAAACAAAGCCTCGTGAGAACACAGATACCAAAATAAAGGGGCAACCCGTCCGTCTGGAAAACCCCCTCGACTGTCGGAAATGCGGCTTTTACCCATCAAATTGTGAGCCAACTCAAAACACGGGTTTCCCCTCATCTACTACTATTGATATAGTCACGCCCTGCCTATGGGGGGCAAAACATATATGGATCATTGGGGAGATAAGCCATGACCAGCTTAATGCGGATTCTTTCGACTGTCCTGTGCAGCCTTGTGCTGGCACATGCGCCGACAGCGTTGGCTACCAATAACGGGGGGGGCCGCGACTATTATGACAGCTACGGCCATCATTATGGCAAAGGCCATGATCAGGGCGACCATCGCGATTGCGATCATGATAACGATAATGGTCACGGAGGCAGCAGCAGCAGCAGTAGTAGTAGCAGCAGCAGTAGCACTAGTAGCAGCAGTAGCAACGGCGGTGCCGGCAACAGCTCTAAAAAAGTTCTGATTACAAAGGTCTTCACCGAAGAAAATGAGATTTATATCCACGGCGAAGGCTTCAGATCCAAAGGCAAACCCCAGGTTACGCTGGCCAAAGGCCTAACCAGCCCTGGCATTGACCTTTATGTACTCGGCTATACCGATACCCTGATTACCGCATGGTTACCGGCAGCCGGCCTGGAGTTCGGCGATTATCTGCTCGAAGTCAGCACCGGCAACGGTGAGCCCTTTAACGATGCTTTTGATATTACGATCGGCTCGGGCGAAGGCATTGAAGGACCGCAAGGCCCTGCGGGTCCGCAAGGTCCTGTTGGTCCCCAAGGTCCAGCTGGCTCCAAAGGTCCCACCGGGGATAAAGGTCCTGTGGGTGATAAAGGTCCCACTGGTGACAAAGGCCCTGTCGGTGACAAAGGCCCCACGGGTGATAAAGGTGCCATCGGTGACGCAGGTCCTCAAGGTCCTGCCGGAGATAAAGGTCCGGTGGGAGACAAAGGTCCCACAGGTGACAAGGGTCTGACTGGGGATGCGGGTCCTAAAGGTTTGGCCGGAGATAAAGGTCCGACTGGTGACAAAGGTCCCGTCGGGGACAAGGGCGCGGTCGGCGATGCGGGTCCCCAAGGCCCCGCTGGAGATAAAGGCGCTACCGGTGATAAAGGCGCAGTTGGCGATACAGGCCCGCAAGGCCCTGCCGGCGACAAAGGCCCCACGGGTGATAAAGGTGCGATCGGCGATGCCGGTCCTCAAGGTCCTGCCGGAGATAAAGGTCCGATGGGAGACAAAGGCCCCACAGGTGACAAGGGTCTGACCGGCGATACGGGTCTCCAAGGCCCTGCCGGAGATAAAGGTCCGACTGGCGACAAAGGCCCCGTCGGTGACAAGGGCGCGGTCGGTGATGCCGGTCCCCAAGGTCCCGCTGGAGATAAAGGTCCGGTGGGAGACAAAGGTCCCACAGGTGACAAGGGTCTGACCGGCGATATGGGTCTCCAAGGCCCTGCCGGTGATAAAGGTCCGACTGGCGACAAAGGCCCCGTCGGGGACAAGGGCGCGGTCGGCGATGCCGGTCCCCAAGGCC
>DASUFE010000033.1:0-38154 GCA_036274675.1 Gammaproteobacteria bacterium | reverse complement strand
TCGGGTTGCGAGGTGCAGGTGGATATCGGCGCCAGCGGCTATTCCTTGAAGGTGCGTGATGATGCTAACGCAGGCTGCTTGACAGCCAACCTTTCTTTCAACACATCATTGAAGAATCCGGCCGGGGGAACTTTTAACATCCCTGATACTGCGCCGCCGGCGGGCATCGCCGTCAGCGCCGCCAATTTCATCTATGGGCGCCAAGGGCAAACTTTCTCTGCTGCAAATATACTCATAAACGTCGATACCCAAACGATTACCGTGGACGCAGTGACTGGTTATGTGCACTGATTCCTCAACTTCCAGTATTCGTGGCTCCCATAGCCTGGATGGAACGGTGTACCTTTCCTGGATTCCATTTCATTGCATCCGGGCTACAAGCCGCGTTTCATCCAAACTGCCTTCTCGCGGCTTTACTTTGATCGAAATGATCGCCATTACCGTCGTGATCTCGATTGTTGCTGTAGCCCTATTCGGCGTATTTACCAACACCATTCGACACAGCGCCGATCCCATGCTGCGCACCCAGGCAGTGGCAATCGCGCAGGGCTATCTCGAGGAAGCGCTGTTAAAAGCGTATGCGGATCCTGATGTTGCAGAGCCGACGCCCGCGTGCGAGGAAGCCAGCCGCAATCTGTATGACGATGTGCAGGACTACAACTGCGTGAATGACAATATCGACGGTACCGGCCCGTTGGATCAACTCGGTAATCCGCTCAATACATCGCTGGGAACGGGGGATGAGTTGGGCGCCTATAATGTAGATGTAAATGTTTCCGCCGATGCTATCGGCGGCGTCGCTACCCAGCGAGTCGAGGTAATTGTTACGAATGATAATGATCCAAGCTTGAATATCACATTAGTCGGGCATCGAGCGAACTATTGATGCTATGAGAAACCGGAAACAAACATCCCCCTATGCTGCGCGAGCATGCGCCGTCCGACTGGTGATGCGTCGCCACAATTTTCCATCACCGGCGGACCCGTTCCCCCCGTTGGGCGAAGTCCTGCTTAGAAACAGAAATTGGGTGACATCTCCACGGATGATGGACTCATTTCTAATGCATCACGGGTCGGACGGCAGGAAACACGCGCAGTGCCGGGGGATGAAGAAACATCAAGGCGGCTTCACCCTGGTCGAACTGGTTACAGTGGTGGTGCTGATCGGCATCCTGGCCGCGCTGGGGGGATTTATGATCCTGACCCCGTTCACCTCGTTCACTGACCAGGCACGCCGCGCCGAACTGACCGATATCGCCGACAATGCCTTGCAGCGGATTACGCGCGAAGTGCGCCAGGCATTGCCGAACAGCGTGCGGACAGGCCCGGGCGGCACGGCCCTGGAATTCCTCAATACGATCGCCGGCGGCCGTTACCGGGCGCGCGTGGATACGCCCGGCAATACCGGCGACCCGCTGGTAAATTGCAACCCCGGAGAGACTTTCGATGCGCTGGGCGGAGGCATCGGCAGCAGCGCCATTGGAAAAATGCTGGTGATTTACAATACGGGCACAACGGCCGCTGATTTCAACGCATACAGAGGAAACAATACTGCGACAATTACCAACGTAGTGGGAGACCTCGTAACCTGCGACAGTGGCAACTTTAGCTTCACGATACCGCCGTCCAGTCTGCAGCGCTTCTTCGTTGTCGATACGCCGATCAGCTATGTCTGCAGCGGCGGGAGCCTATGGCGATACCAGAATTACGCGATCGATCAAAATCAACCGGTCCCCGCCGGGGGTCTCGATATAGGCGGTGTTTTGCCGAGTCTGCTGGCGGACCAGATTTCCTTTTGCGAATTTTCCTATTCCGCCAATGTGGAGGGAGGCCGCTACGGTCTGCTGACCATGCGCATAACTGTTACAGCCGCCGGTGAAAGTGTTGCCTTGCTGTATCAGGCCCACGTTGCGAACATACCGTGAGAGGTTGCAGGATGAGCTTGCATAAACAGCGCGGCATCAGCATGGTAATCGTTATCTTCCTGCTGGCGGTCGTTTCCGTAATGACTTTATCAATGGCGACTATATCGGGCACCCAGCATATGAACAGCCTGTACACGCAGCGCGCGGCCCAGGCCTATTTCGCCGCCCGGGCCGGCATGGAATACGCCATCGCCCGGGTTATCGCAGTCGACGCCTGTCCGGGCAATCCCGGCGCGATTCCCGGCATGAATGAGTTTAATGTCGTTGTTGCCTGTGTTCGTTCTCCCGCCGGCGTCGCAACCTTTAATGAAGGCGGCGCAGCGTACAGCATTTTCCGGTTGACAGTCACGGCCAGTAGTGGGAACTTTGCTGTTCCGGATGTCGCGACGCGGCAGATTACGGCCACGGTTCGCAGGCCCTAACGCAAGTTATAGAGCGGGCAAGGGATGAGCGAAAAGGAAACGGCGCACGTCATTTTCATCACGGACAAGAAAGACGATTATGAAAAACTGTCCGCGATGCTCAAGGATCTCGATTTCGATGTCGAGATCTACGTCTGCGCGTCCATCCAGGACCTGAAAAGCTACTACGCCGACAAGGGCGCGGACCTCCTGGTCTACTGGAGCAAGACCGCGGCGATCGAGGAAAAGGAAATCACAACTTTTTTAAAGGCCATGTCCGCGGATCCGCCGGGGCTGGTGCTCGTCGCCCCCGGAGTGGGTCCTGCCGATTATGTGCAGGTGGCCTCGATGTCGGCGGCGGACATTATCAATTCCGAAATTCCGGCTCAGTTTCCCTTCGTCATCAAGCGCGAAATCAAGAACATTCGTATCAAGCGCAAGCTGCGCCAGGTCGTGCGCAAGCTCGAGGATGAGACCGTTGCCGATATCACCGAATACCAGATCACGGAAGAGAGCGAAGACCTCGCGCCCATGGTCGCGACCATCGATCAGGCCTTGAAGACCAACCGCATGGAGCTGCTGTTCCAGCCCATTCTGGCGGTGAAGCCCGACGGTTACGACAACTACGAAGTGTTCCTCAGAATCCGCGACAACAACGATTATGTGATGCCGAAGAATTTCCTGCCGGTGGCCGAGCAGTACGGCCTGATGCCGGCGATCGACCGCTGGGTGATCAAGAATTCCATCGTCCGCTTCAAGGCCGAACAGCAGGTACGGACGATCAAGAAGCAGAACTCAAGGCAGCTGCGCTTTTTCGTCAACATTTCGGGTCACTCGCTGGTGGACGAAGTCATCATGGGTGGCATCATCACCGAGATTGTCAGCGCCAGGCTGGATGCCGGAAGCTTTGTCATCGAAGTGCACAAGAACACCATTCTGTCGCGCCTGCAGAAAGTGAAATCGCTCAACCAGAACATGAAAAAGCTGAAGCTGCAATTCGCCATCGACCATTACGAAGAGAGCGATATCGCGCTCAACTACCTGCGGCATGTCGAACTCGACTACATCAAGCTCAACAAGGAACTGATGCACGGCGTTGCTGCAGACCAGCAGAAGCGCAAAGCCATCCGCGAAATCGTGAACAAGGCGCGCGAGCATAATATAAAAGTGATCGCCAGCCAGGTCGAGGATGCTTCCGTACTGCCTATCCTCTACGAGGTCGGCGTCGATTACATCCAGGGTTACCTCGTCGCCGAACCCGGCACCCGCCTCGAACGCGCCGTCATCGACGCCAGCCTCGACGAAGCCGCCGGCAACTGACTTCCATTCCCTCTCTCAAGGGAGAGGTTTGGGGGAATAGGTTTTTCAAGCTCAGGCCGGAGATGTAGATGCCTTCGAAATTTAAAGCAGCGCTTGTTCTAGCCTTGGCGGCATGGGCAGTGCTTGCGGGATGCGAACAAAAGCTCCCGGATAAAAATGAGCAAAAGAGCGTAAATCCTGCAGGCTATCCGCTGCGATTATCCGATGTTGAGGGATGGCGTAACGTGCATGTCAAACACGTCACGCTGGATGGAATGCCGGTCTGTGATGTTTTATTTCCCGAAAATTTTGGAATAGCGGAAGAGGAAAGGGAATATTTAGAGTATCTGGTGAGCCAGGATTCTGGAATTCAGGGTGATTTAAATTGCTATGTCTTCCCTAATAATGCTTATAAAGCGCTTGATCAGTTGTTGCATTTGTCCATAGAAAAACAGGATGTGAATGCAGCCCGTATAATTCTCAATAAAGGTTCAAAAGAAATGCCGTTTGGATTGGATGGTGAAGTGGCGGAAAGTTATTTGGAGTCTTACCTCATGCCTTTGTTGGAGAAGTTCGAAAAGCTTGATCTTGTTTTAGATAAATCTTCAGAAGATTCCGCCGTGAAAAGTATTTGTTCCAATCTGGAATGGCGTATTGATGTTCATGATTCAGGATTTGTCGGTCGTGTCCACGTCCTTGCTGACCGCTTGAGAGCAAGGGGTCTGAAAAGCCTGGCAAGCGCAATCGAAGGTTGTGAAAAATCAGGTGGTGAGCGGCCCTGATTGATTGGAGCCAATGAGTAGCCCGGATAAAACGCAATGGGATCCGGGAGAATTACCAGCTGGTAGCGCCGGCGTCCTACAAGCCACTAAGGTAATCACCCGATTTCAATTCCAGATCGGAATGTTGCTGCCGTATGTGATAAGCGCGGCGATTTCCATGATTTTATTTTTTGTAAACTTTACAAAAGGTGCTTTGCAGCTATTGGTTTCCCACTATTAGGAATGCCGTGTAAAATCCTGACAAACACAAAAAAACAAAAAGAAACATTTCCGTTACTCGATTCACGGGTCAGCATGTACTAATCAACAAGGTGTGTCAGTTTGTCCGATATTCACCGAATACTGGAGCATGCCGTAACGCAGTCTGAACCGGAGGTGGTCGTCGATTCCGAGTCCCCGGCGGACATACTCGTGGTCGACGATAACAAGTCGAATCTGGTAGCGATCGAGGCGGCGCTCGGCGAACTGGGGCGGCGCCTGGTCAAGGTGCAGTCGGGCCAGGAGGCCTTGCGGCAGCTGCTGACGCGCGATTTCGCGCTGATCATACTCGATGTGCAGATGCCCGGCATGGACGGTTTCGAGACCGCCCGCCTGATCCGCAGGCGCGAGCGCAACCGGTATGTGCCGATCATTTTCATTACCGCCTATAACAGCAACGACGAGGAGATCCTGCAGGGTTACCGCCTGGGGGCCAGCGATTTCCTGTTCAAGCCCATCGTGCCGGAAATATTGACCGCCAAGGCGAAGGTTTTCGTCGATCTGCAGCAGCGAACCACCGAGGTCAAGCAGCAGGCGCACCGTCTGCGCGAGCTCGAACGCCTGGAAATGGAACGGCGGATTTCGCTGGAACGCGAGCACTGGGAGTCCGAAGTGCTGCGCCAGGAGAACCGCAACAAGGACGAGTTCCTGGCGGTGCTGGCCCATGAACTGCGCAATCCCCTGTCGCCCCTGGTGACGGGGCTCGACCTGATCCGCACCTACAACATCCAGCACGACGGCCTCAACCAGATCCGCGAAATCATGGAACGTCAGGTGAGCCACCTGATCCGGCTGATTGACGACCTGCTCGACATGGCGCGCATCTCCAGCGGCAAGATCAACCTGCAGATCGGCTGTGTCAATGTGGAGGAGGTGGTCAAACAGGCCATTGCCAGCGTGGAGAGTCTGATCAACCACAATGGCCATACTTTGACCGTGAATCCGCCGGAACAGGCGGTGCTGGTTGCCGCCGATACGGTGCGCCTGACCCAGGTGATTGCCAATCTGCTCAACAACGCGGCGCGCTATACATCGAACGGCGGCCGCATAGAACTCACCTGGGCGCGTGACGGCGCCGAGGCTCTGATCCGCGTGGCCGATAACGGCAAGGGTATTTCGGCGAACATGCTGGACCGGATCTTCGACCGTTTCGTGCAGGAGGAAAACCACGGTTTCAGTCGCGGCCTCGGCCTCGGGCTGACGCTGGTGCGTCACCTCGTTACCATGCACGGGGGCCTGGTCCGCGCCTTCAGTGAAGGGGTGGGCAAGGGCAGCGAATTCGTGGTGCGCCTGCCGCTGGCCGAAGGCAACGCCGAGGCCGATGGGCAGCCGAAGCTGATCGCCGTGCCGGACGGCCCGCCGCTCAACATTATATTGATCGAGGACGAAGCCGATATCCGCGTCAGCGTGAAAGCCCTGCTCGAAAGCTGGGGGCACAAGGTGCGGACCGCTGTCAACGGCGAGCACGGCATGAAGCTGATTTTCCAGTACAAGCCCGACGTGGCGATCGTCGATATCGCGATGCCCGGGCTCGACGGCTACAGCGTGGCGCGTCACGTGCGCGCGCGCTCCGAACACAAGAATACGCGGCTGGTCGCCATGACCGGTTTCGGCCGCGACCAGGACCGGCAGCGTTCTTTCCAGGCCGGATTCGACAATCACATCACCAAACCCGCCCGGCCTGAAGATCTGAAATGGGCCTTAAGGAGCAAACAAAAATGAGCAGAACCGCCACCAACATGCGCAGCAAGCTCGCGGGCACTACAAACGCCAAGACGGCGAAGGGTAACGGCTCGTCACGCAAGCAGAGCCGCGAGAGCCGTGAAAACACAACCCGCGACGACAACACCCTCAGCCAGCGCCAGATACTGGCCGCCTTGCGCTCGCTCAAGCGCGGCGATTTCGACGTCCGCCTGCCCGACGGATATTCCGGCATTGACGGCGAGATCGCCAGCGTCTTCAACGAACTGGTGACCCGTGTCTCCGGTTTCGCGGACGATCTCGGGCGGCTGCGAACCTCGGTCGGCCGCGAAGGGCGCACCGACCAGCGGTTGTACAGTCCGGTGGTGGCGGGCGGCGGCTGGTCCGACTACATTACGCACGTCAATGAAATGCTGAACGACCTCACCGCGCATACCGACGAAATGGCGCGCGTGATTACCGCGGTGGCACAGGGCGACCTGACCCAGAAGATCGACCTCAGCTACGCCGGCGTGCCGGTGCAGGGTGTGTTCCTCAAGCATGCCAAGGCCGTGAACAACATGGTGGACCAGCTCGGCCTCTTCGGCTCGGAGGTGACGCGCGTCGCGCGCGAGGTCGGCGTGAACGGCAAGCTCGGCGCGCAGGCCGAAGTGCCCGGCGTCTCGGGCGACTGGAAAGAACTGACCGAAAACGTAAACTTCATGGCCTCGAACCTCACCGCCCAGGTACGCGAGATCGCGCGCGTGACGACCGCGGTGGCGCAGGGCGACCTTACCAAATCGGTCAATATCGAGGTGAAGGGGGAAATTCTCGAACTGAAAAACACCATTAATACCATGGTGGACCAGCTCGGTTCCTTCGCCGACGAGGTGAGCCGCGTGGCGCGCGAGGTGGGCACCGAGGGCCGCCTCGGCGGTCAGGCCGTGGTTCCCGGCGTTTCCGGCGTATGGAAGGAGCTGACCGAGAACGTCAACTCCATGGCGAACAACCTGACCAACCAGGTGCGCAACATCGCGGATGTCTCCACCGCCATCGCCTACGGCGACCTGTCGCGCAAGATCACAGTGGACGCGCAGGGCGAGATTCTCGAACTGAAGAACACCATCAACATCATGGTGGACCAGCTCGGCTCCTTCGCCGCTGAAGTGACGCGCGTCTCGCGCGAGGTGGGCACCGAAGGCCAGCTCGGCGGCCAGGCGCAGGTGGAGGGCGTGTCCGGCGTGTGGAAGGAGCTTACGCAGAACGTGAACTCGATGGCGAACAACCTGACCAACCAGGTGCGCAACATCGCCGAGGTTATCACCGCCATCGCCGAGGGCGACCTGTCGCGGCAGATCACGGTTGACGCGCGCGGTGAAATTCTGACCCTGAAAGAAACCATCAACTCCACGGTGGACAAGCTCAATCACTTCTCGGCGGAAGTGACGCGCGTGGCGCGACTTGTCGGTACCGAAGGCACCCTGGGTGTGTATGCCGAAGTAAAGGATGTGTCCGGCATCTGGAAGGAGCTGACGGACAACGTAAACCTGATGGGACGCAACCTGACCGACCAGGTGCGCGATATCGCGGATGTCACGACCGCGGTGGCGAACGGCGACTTGTCACGCAAGATCACCGTGGAAGTGAAAGGCGAAATCCGCGAACTGAAGAACACCATTAACGCGATGGTGGACTCGCTGTCTTCCTTCGCGGACGAAGTCACCCGCGTGGCGCGCGAAGTGGGTACCGAAGGCGTGCTCGGCGGGCAGGCCGTGGTGCGCGGCGTGTCGGGTATCTGGAAGGAGCTGACCGATAACGTGAATTCGATGGCGACCAACCTCACCAACCAGGTGCGCAACATCGCCGAGGTGTCGATCGCGGTCGCGACCGGCGACCTGTCGAAGAAGATCACCGTGGACGCGCAGGGCGAGGTGCAGGATTTGAAGGAGACCATCAACGCCATGGTGGACCAGTTGAACGCCTTCTCCGCGGAAGTGACGCGCGTCTCGCACGAAGTGGGCGTGGAAGGCAAGCTCGGCGGCCAGGCCAAGGTGGCCGGCGTGCAGGGCACCTGGAAGGAGCTCACGAACAACGTGAACCTGATGGCCTCGAACCTGACTTTCCAGGTGCGTGACATCGCGCAGGTGGCGACCGCAATCGCGCAGGGCAACCTGGGACGCAAGATCACGGTGGAAGTTCGCGGCGAGCTGCTGGAGCTGAAGAATACCATCAACGCGATGGTGGACCAGCTGAACGCCTTCTCCGCGGAAGTGACGCGCGTGGCGCGCGACGTGGGCGTGGAAGGCATGCTCGGCGGCCAGGCGCACGTGCGCGGTGTATCCGGCATCTGGAAGGAGCTTACCGACAACGTGAACCTGATGGCTTCCAACCTCACCAACCAGGTGCGCGACATCGCGGACGTGACGACCGCGGTGGCGAACGGCGACCTGTCGCGCAAGATCACGGTGGAAGTGAAGGGCGAAATTCTCGAACTGAAGAACACCGTCAATATCATGGTGGACCAGCTCGGCTCCTTCGCCTCGGAAGTGACGCGCGTGGCGCGCGAAGTGGGCACCGAGGGCATCCTCGGCGGCCAGGCGCAGGTGAAGGGCGTGTCCGGTACCTGGCGCGAACTGACGGACAACGTGAACACCATGGCCGACAACCTGACCGAACAGGTGCGCGGCATCGCACGCGTGGTGACGGCGGTTGCGAACGGCGACTTGAAGCGCGAGCTGCGCCTTGAGGCCAGCGGCGAAATCGCGACCCTGGTGGCCACCATCAACGACATGATCGACACGCTCTCGCTGTTCGCCGACCAGGTGTCGGGCGTGGCGCGCGACGTGGGCGTCGAAGGCAAGCTGGGCGGCCAGGCCGACGTGCCGGGCGCCGCCGGTATCTGGCGCGACCTGACCAACAACGTGAACGAGCTCGCGGGTAACCTGACCTTGCAGGTGCGCGCCATCGGTGATGTGGCGACCGCGGTGACCAAGGGCGACCTGACGCGATCCATCGATGTGGAGGCGCGCGGCGAGGTGGCATTCCTGAAGGATAACATCAACCAGATGATCCGCACCCTGCGCGAGACCACGCGCGCCAACCAGGAGCAGGACTGGCTGAAGACCAACCTGGCGCGGTTCACGCGCATGTTGCAGGGCCAGCGCGACCTGCTCACCGTGGCGCAACAGGTGCTGTCGGAGCTGGTCGAGGTGGTCAACGCGCAGCACGGTTCCTTCTATATGGCGCAGCGCGATGAGGAAGGCGGCGTCTCGCTGAAACTTTTCGCCTCTTATGCCTATGTAAAGCGCGATTACATTGTCGAAAGTTTCAACGTCGGCGAGGGTATGGTCGGGCAGGCGGTGCTCGGCAAGAAGCGCATTATCATCACCGATGTGCCGAAGGATTATGTGCGTGTGGCTTCCGGCCTGGGCGAGTCCTCGCCGAACAATATCGTGGTGGTGCCGATTTTGTTCGAATCCGAGGTCAAGGGAGTCATCGAGCTGGCAAGCTTCTATAGTTTCACACCCAACCAGCTCGCTTTCATGGATCAGCTGGTGGAAAGTCTTGGTATCGTAGTGACCACGATCGAGGCCACCATGCGTACCGACCAGCTGCTGCGGCAGTCGCAGAGCATGGCCGAGGAGCTGCGCACGCAGCAGGAAGAGCTGCAGCAGACCAACGAAGAGCTCGCGGAAAAGGCGCGTCAGCTCACCAGCCAGAAGGACGAAGTGGAGCGCAAGAACCGCGAAGTGGAGCTGGCCCGCCAGGAACTGGAAGAAAAGGCGGAGCAGCTGCAGTTGACCTCGAAGTACAAATCGCAGTTCCTCGCGAACATGTCGCACGAGTTGAGAACGCCGCTGAACAGCCTGCTCATCCTGTCGCGGCAGCTGGCCGAGAACATGGAAGGCAACCTGAATGACAAGCAGGTAGAGTACTCCCAGACCATCCACCAGTCCGGGGCGGATCTGCTGGCGCTCATCAACGAAATCCTCGACCTCGCCCGCGTCGAATCCGGCACTATCGCCATCGACCCCGCCGAAATTCGGTTCTCGGTGCTGGAGGAATACGTCGACCGTTCGTTCCGCCATATTACACAGGAAAAGGGCCTCGCGCTCAGCATCGAAATCGACGAGCGCCTGCCGAAGACGATGGAAACCGACGACATGCGGCTGCGCCAGATTCTGCGCAACCTGCTGTCGAATGCAATCAAGTTCACGGAGAAAGGCTCGGTCAAGTTGCGGGTCGAGGCCTTGCAGCCCGATGAGACCGGGCGTTCGCTGGTGGCTTTCTCGGTCATCGACAGCGGCATCGGTATCGACCCCTCCAAGCACCAGATCATCTTCGAAGCCTTCCAGCAGGCTGACGGCAGCACCAGCCGCAAATACGGCGGCACCGGTCTTGGTCTCGCCATCAGCCGCGAAATCGCCCAGCTGTTGGGCGGTGATCTGTCCGTGCGCAGCAAACTCGGCGAGGGCAGCGCCTTCACCCTGGTGTTGCCGCTGAACTATTCGGTCGCCAAGGCGGACAAGTTGCAGCAGGCTAAGGCGCGGCTGCCCGACATTAAGGTCCGGAAGCCGGAGCAGCCAAATGAAGATGAGTCGCCGGTGGCGCTGCGCCCGCATCGGCAGATCGAGGACGATCGCGGGCGTATCGCCCCCACCGACCGGGTGCTGCTGATCGTCGAGGACGACGAGACCTTCGCGCGCACATTGATGAACCTCGCGCGTGAAAGCGCGTTCCGCGCGGTGGTTGCGTTGACCGGCCAGGAGGCCATCCAGCTCGCGCGCAGCCTGCAGCCGCACGCCATCACTCTGGATCTGCGCCTGCCGGACATGGACGGCTGGGTACTGCTGGATCGTTTGAAGTACGATGCGCGGACGCGGCATATACCGGTGCACGTGATATCGGCCAACGGCGAAGACCACCGCGCCCTGCATTTCGGCGCGCGCGCCGTGCTGCAGAAGCCGCTGGAAAAAGCCGATGTCAACAGCACCCTGGCGGAAATCCGGAATTTCCTGGAGCGCAACGGCAAGCGCCTGCTGATCGTGTGCGTGGATGAAAGCCGGCGCGCGGGCATCGTCGAGTTGATCGGCGAGGGCGGCGTGAACATTACCGCGGCCACCAGTCCCGAGCAGGCCTTGAAATTCCTGCGCGATGATGGCCCCTTCGATTGCGTGATCCTGGATATCCTGCTGGGCCTTGAGTTGGCCAGCCTGCTCAAGAACGACGAGCAGTACCGGCGCCTGCCGATCATCGCCTATCGCGAGGATGAGGCGCTCTCGCCGGAGCTGAAAGAGGAACTGCGCAAGTTCAACAGCAGCATGCTGATCAAGGACGTGCATTCGGCGGAAAGCCTGCTTAACGAGACTGCGCGCTTCCTGCATATGGTCGAGGCCGACCTGCCGGACTCCAAGCGCAAGATGCTGCGCAGCCTGGCTCACGGCGATCCCATCCTGCGCGGCAAGAAGATCCTGGTGGTCGACGACGATATGCGCAACATTTTCGCAATCACCGCGGTGCTGGAAGGCCATGCAATCGACGTGCTTTACGCCGAGAACGGGCACCAGGCGCTTTCGATGCTCGCCGAGCACAAGGACGTCGACGCCGTGCTGATGGATATCATGATGCCGGAAATGGACGGTTACGAGGCGACGCGCCGCATCCGCCAGCTGGACGACAAGAAGAGCCTGCCCGTGATCGCGTTGACCGCGAAGGCGATGAAAGGCGACCGCAAGAAGTGCCTTGACGCGGGCGCTTCCGACTACATCACCAAACCGGTCGATCCCGAGCAGTTGATCTCTCTGTTGAGAGTCTGGCTCTACGCTGCGTAGGACCTCTCGCAGAGACGCGGAAGTTAAAAAATAAATCTTTCAGCTCGCTGAAAACATCCCCCTTACCATAAGGAAGGGGGGTTAGGGGCTACGCTGTGTGAGGCTGGGTCTCTGTGTACTCACCCTGCTGGAAATATCCACCTTCGTTCCGAAGGGGGATGCCGAAGGCAGGGGGATGAGTGTGATTAATTCTTCTTTTTAAGCAAATCCCGGATCTCCGTGAGCAGCAGCTCCTGTCGGGTGGGCGCCGGCTCCGCCTTCTGCGCCTCGCGTTTCTCGTGCAGCATGTTGAATACCCGGATGGCGATGAACACCGCCCAGGCGATGATCAGAAAATCGAGCATCGATTGCAGGAATTTTCCATAACTGACTACCACCGCCGGTGTGTCGCCGACGGCTTCCTTGATCACCCATTGCAGATGCGACAAATTGACCCCGCTCAGCAGGAAACCGATGGTCGGCATCACCACGTCGCCCACCAGGGATGAAACAATTTTACCGAAAGCCGTGCCGATAATGACGCCCACCGCCATGTCGATCACATTGCCCTTGACGGCGAATGCCTTGAACTCCTTGAAAATCTTCATTGGATCTCTCTCCGTTGATCCTGCTCACCATTTCCATGCATCCCCCTGTCCTTCGCGTGTTTTGTGCCGTCGGACCCGTGATGCATCAAGAATGCATCCATCAACTTTAGACGCGTTCCTCCTTTGTTCCGCAGGGGCTGAGGGGGATGTTATCCCCGTCCACGCGGCTTCAACATTTCGCTACGCTAACTCAATGAAACAGGGATTTACTCTCGCTTAATACGACGGCCTGGTTATGTGCTTCGTCCTTGGCCGAGTAGAGCAGCGTCACCCGGCCCTTTTTCAATTCCTGCTTCAGCAGGTGGACCGCCTCGCGGTTGTTCTTGAGTTCCGCGCGGTAGCGTTTACGGAATTCGTCCCACTTCCTGGGATCGTGGCTGAACCACTTGCGCAGCCCGGTACTGGGCGCGATATCCTTCAGCCACAGATCCACCCGCGCCTGCTCCTTCTTCAGGCCTCGCGGCCAGACCCGGTCCACCAGGATGCGTCGCCCGTCATTGCGGGACGGGTTTTCATAGACTCGCTTGATGCGGATTTCCATGTTGTGTTGGACGCGCCCAGCCACGAAAAAACTCCTGACCACGTATTTTCCACAGGTCTTACTACTCTATTCGTATCCGGATAAACACTAAACCAACCGAATGTTCAACTTTTGGAAACGAAAACACGGGCGATTTTTTATCGCCATACGTTTTTGATAGCGCCTCAGGCATTTGGTACTGAGTAAAGTGAGGGGTTGCAAATACAGGCGTATTTACTGAATGCCGGCGAAAGATATTTTGCCGGCGCCACTCTGTCTTTGATCCCGAACTGTATGCAGGAATCTGCCTTGGGTTTAGCTTTTATAAAAAAAAGAATTAAATCAGCGGTTGGATGTACCAGGACTTAAAAACTATTAAAAGGAGAGATGTCACATGAAGCAAGCACGATTAACACTTTTGATTCTCGCGTGGGCGGGAGCCTGGACCGCGGTCCCGGTCGCCGCTCAAACCTCGACCTGCGAGCAGTGGGCGCTGGTTCCCTTGCTCAACAACACCTATATCTATCAACAGAACGAGTGGAACTCGACCTCACCGCAATGCGCCACGGCCGGCCCGAACGCGCAGTTTAAAATCACCACGGCGAATTTCAATCTGGGGGGCGGGCCTCCGGCGACTTATCCCTCCCTGTACAAGGGTTGTCATCCCTTCGGCGGCCAGACTCCGAATCAAGGCGTCTGCACCAGCGGCAGCAATATGCCGATCCAAGTGAGTAATATTTCATCGGCAAGCACCAGCATCAGCGGTACTCTGGCCAGTGGAACCTATAACTTCTCCTACGACCTCTGGTTCACCACCAACGGTTCGCCGCAAGGCGCGCCCAACGGCGGCACTGAGGTGATGATCTGGCTCAGCCACCAGGGAAGCATTCAGCCCTTTGGCAGCAAGGTCGGCACCGCGACTATCAATGGCGCGGGCTGGGACGTATGGGCCGGCGATCAGGCGTGGAAGACGATCTCCTATGTGCGCCAGTCCACGACATCCTCGGCCTCGCTCGATCTGCTGCCTTTCTTCAGGGATGCGGTCGCGCGCGGTTCCCTGTCGAACTCTTACTGGTTGATGGACGTTGAAGCCGGTTTCGAGATCTGGGGCGGTGGCCAGGGCCTGGGCGTCAATAGCTTCTCGGTGAATATCGGCGGCAGCGGCGGCGGTTCCAGCTCTTCAAGTTCGTCGAGCAGTTCCACCAGCTCGAGTTCGTCGTCGAGCAGCAGTTCGAGTTCGTCCAGTTCGTCGTCGAGCAGCAGCTCCACCTCGGGCGGCGGCAGCGGCAGCGTTGCCTGCAGTGCGACGATGGGCAGTCTCTGGAACACCGGTTATCAACTGAATGTGAACGTTACCAACAAAGGCAGCAGCACGGTCAACGGCTGGAAGACCACGCTGAACTTCAGCGAACCGCCGCAGGTGACCAGCAGCTGGAACGTCACGCTCAGCACCTCCGGCAATACGGTAACGGCCACCAACTGCTGCAGCTGGCAGGCCCTGCAACCCGGCCAGAGCACCAGCTTTGGCTTCCAGGGCAATCACGACGGCAGTTTCAACCTGCCCTCGTGCTCGGCGAGCGCGAACTGACGGATTATTGAATAACCGTCAGAAGACGCAAGGATGCTTCGCAGCGGAAATCGAAGAAGTCTTTTGATTTCATATTGAAGCAAGTTGAAGCAGGCCAAGGACGGCCGCTTCAATAGACGGGACACAACCGCTTTTGAGCGGTGCGCAGAGTGTAAGCTTCGCGCACCGCTTTTTTTATTTCCGCATGTATGAATACAACGATCGGTATCAAAAGGATTTCTGATTTCTTCGGATTCCTCTTAATACACTTCCCGAATGTAAATCTGGTTATCCTCGGGGCCGCCGTAGATGCCGAAGGTGGCTCTGGAAGAGGGATCTCCGTCAGCGTCAACGCAGGTCAGGCCCGGAGTGGCGGCCCAGTTGAATTCAAGATAGTCGGGAACGTCCAGTGAGGCGCAGATTGAGCCGGGTACTTGGCCATTTGCTTCGATCTGCATGACGGGATCGACCGCGCCGTACTTGCCCTGGTCCAGGGTTCCATTCTCTGAATTGTGGCTGACGCTGAAGCCGACCGGCGATGCGCTCGCGATCGGGAAGCTAAGCAGCGCTTCATCGTAAGTTGTGCAGCTGTCATCGGTGTTCAGGGTGAACTGCGTGGCGCCGATGGCGTATTCGGCACGCAGGGGAATGGTCAGCGGCAGCAGTTCGTAGCCGAAGGCATTTTCCATATAGAGTCTGCCGTAACGTACATCTGCATTGGCCGGATTGATCCTTTTGCTGTCAAGGACAGTATTATTATCGGCGTCGAGATCGAGCATGGACGAATCCAGTGCGACGGAATCCGAATCCAGAGGAGCGACGCCGAACCTCAGATTCCGGAAAGGACCGTCGGGCGAAGTGTCGCGATCTACCGCGACCCGGGCAAGAACATTGACGGTTCCGTTGCCCCAGTTACCGGTAATGGTTCCGGGAATGATGCGTCCGCCCAGCACAGTTGGCCCCGTTGTATCAATGGCGCCGAAATTCAGGTCGTCCGCATCCGTTGCGTCGAGCTTGGCGAAGGCCCCGGTATAGTTCTCCGTGGTTTCTCCACCGGCGGCATGAGCGGTCAAGCTGAATCCCAGTTCCAGATTCTCGCCCATGTAGGTAAAAGGTGATGCTCCGCAAGCGATGTCGATGCGGTTGGACAGCGTGCCGCCGCCCATGGTGAAGTGATTGGGGATAAAGCGGCCGATATTGCCGCTGGCGGTGCCGGTTACGTCCGCAGTGTTGAGATATGTGCTGACAGACGGCTCCAGGCTGATGATGCCGACTTCCGGCCAACTGAAAGTGCCGCAGGCGGCACCCGCCGTGGCGGCATTACCGTCGCAGTCCAGGCCGAAGTTGCCGAAGCTGCCGGTCAGGGCCGGATCGTGGCCTCCGCCCGGTAACACCAAGGTTTTGGTCAGATTCACGGTTTCGGGAGTCGATTCGCGTCCGTAATTCGGCGTGATGGCGTTGCTGGCGTTGCGGGCTTCCACTGTAATGGTAAAGTCTTCGCCCGCATGCACGAACGCGTCCCCGCCGGCATCCGCGGCAGCCGGGTTGCCGGGGATCGTCAGTGTGAAATGGTCGGGTCGCGTGACGAAATCATCCTGGCCATTCATGATCAGGCCGGCCGAATCACCGGAACCGGTATGCCGGGCGTTAAGCCGCATCTGGCCGACGTCTGGATAGCGCACCGTTACCGATACCTCGCCGTTGGCATCGAAGCCGAGGTTAACATTGCTGGCGCCGGGTGGCGCGCTGCCGGAAATATTCGAACCGTTGATATTCACTGCCTGCGTGCCGCTGTTGGGATTGGTGTAACTTGACCAGAGGCTCACCGTCGTAGTGGTGTTTTGAAACGCCGGTACGCATTTTTGAGTAACAACATCGGTGCTAACCGCGGAGATCGTTACACTCTGGCTCGTATCCGCGATATGGTCCGGCACATCGAATATAAAACCTGAATTTGTTGCGGTGAACGTGCAGACGGGAGTCCCAAAATTGCAGGTGCTTGCGGACGATGGCGTGGGAGAGACTCCCGTAGTGCCAAGTACAATGCTTCCCGTCGTAGTCGCCTGGAGGGTTTTGGTCACTGAAGAGGAGCCGGCAGGAATCGTGAAATCCGCGGTTCCCGTCCAGTTTACAGTGGGCGTGCCGGTCGCGGTCAGTGTGCCAGTTACTCCGCCGTTATAGAAAGTGGAGCAGCCGGAATCCTCGCAAGCCTTGATGGTCAGGCTTGCCGGATTGCATGTGAGCGAACTGCCGCTGCCATGCTCGATCAGGATATGGTCGAACACGATGCCGCAGGAATGGCTCTCACTCGCCAGGGCGGCGACTTCCGCGTTGCTCAGGACGTAGTTGTAGATTTTCACTTCATCGAGCTGGCCGTTGAAATACATGGGGGTGCCGCCCGTATCTTCGATCCGGCCGATACTCGCAAAAGCGGTGCCGATGGTTCCGGTTGCGATCGCCCCGCTGTCATTCAGGCTGCCGCCGATATAGATTTTGTAGGTTCCCGCCGCATGATCGCGGGTCAGTACGACGTGGTGCCAGGCGTTGTCATTAATGGCCACAGTGGATTTGGTAGTGAAGGTGTTGCCTACCGAAATGCCGATGCGCCCACTGGCATCCAGCCAGCCCCAGAAAATATCGTCCGCGCCGCCACTTTGCTCCACGCCGGTAACCCCTGGCGCCTGCCAGGCAAGATCGTTACCTGCCTGAGAGGTTTTAATCCAGAAGGCGAGGCTCGCGGTGCCGTTCAGGATATTCGAAAGATTCGTGACCGAGACATAATCGTTGCTGCCGTCGAACACCCCGTAACGGCAGGTGCCGGGCGAGCCGGTA
Organism: Gammaproteobacteria bacterium; assembly: GCA_036274675.1. Lineage (GTDB taxonomy): Bacteria > Pseudomonadota > Gammaproteobacteria > HTCC5015 > HTCC5015 > DASUFE01. The sequence continues at coordinate 20,472 of DASUFE010000033.1, read as the reverse complement.
ATGGCTGGCGAGGAAACGCCGGTGGTGGCGCCGCCGCTTGACACGCCATGACGCAGGTTGCCGCTGATGTCCGTTACTTCATCGGCGGTTCCGTTCCAGGAAATCTGATCCATACTGTAGTGCGCCGACAGGCCAGCCACCTGCGGGGCACAGTAGTACAGGCCGGCGCCCAATGTCGCGTCTGGACCCAAGGGGATCGCGGTAAAGGACGATGAGGGCGGTTGCCAGCGCAGCCGGATCTCGGCTTGCCCGCCGTTTTCATAATATTCGAGGCGAATAAAATAGAGTGTGCCCGCGGTCAGCGCCACGACGCCGCTGGTGTTGGTGGCGGAGGCGTGGTCGGTCCAGTTGTTGGTCACCAGCGTGTTGCCGACCCACAGCCGCACGCCATCGTCGGATACGGTCTGGAACTGATAGTTGCCGCTAACCGTGGCTCGCAGGATACCGCTCCAGCGTACCGAGAACTGGTCCGCACCGATACCCGTGACGCCGGGCGTGCCGTTCGCCCAGTTGAAATCGACCTGGCCGTCAGTACGGGCGCCTGTGGCCGAGCCGGAGAGCGTTCTGTTGTTAAAGTAATCTCCCGGTAGCCCAGGCGAAACCACGGTGTTACAGGTCACGGTCGACGGTATCCGTTCCCCGATCTGGTGATCGCCCGGCAAAGTCGCGATCGTAAGCCCGGCGCCGGAAATGGTGACGCTGGTGGCATCGCGGGCGCTCGGCGCCAATTCTGTCCAGGCTGAGCCATCGTAGCGCCCGACATAAAATTCGTTGAAATCGGCGCCCGAGTCATAGTCGGCGGAATCATTGTAGGTGAAGGTGACGCTGTTATTGGCGTTAGCTGCGAAGGCGACGCTATTGTTGGCCAGCGTCCAGTACCGGTTGATACTGGCCGTATTGTCTAAAGTGGATGCGGCGATCTGGGGATGATCGCCCGCCGTGGTGCTGACTGTGAAATTGCCGGCGCCGGTGACATTACCGAACCGCAGTGTCACGGGAGCATAGAGCACGCCACCGGTTTCGGTGCCCACTTCGAAGACGCGCGTCTGGTTGCCGGCCGGGTAGGCCTTGCGCAGATTACCAGCCACGAAAGTATTCGCTCCCGCTCCTGCAATGTTACTGCCGTTTGAGATAAACAGGATGTTACTGCCGGTGGTAAATCGACCCGAAGTCAGTGTCAGCAGCGTGGACACAGTCACGTTATGGGTTCCGGTCAGCGCAAGGCCGTTGGTATTGTTGAGCGCAAGATTGCTGAACGTCGTTGTGCCGCCGTTGGCGCCACTCAGGGTCTGCGCGGCGCCGCCGTTGAAAGTATAGGTGCCTGAGCCTGATGTAAAATTGCCGTTGTTGGTAAGATTTCCACCCATGGTCACATTCTGATTGGCGGTATTGCTCCAGGCGCCGCCGCTGTTGATCGTGACGTTGCCGGTGAAAGTACGCGCGCCGGTGGTCGTGGTATGGCCCAGCGTTCCGCTGATATCCGTGGTGCCGGTCACGGTTGCGGCATTCTCCAGGTTCAGTGTGCCCGCCTGGATAGCGAGGTTGCCGTTTACGGTAAATGTGCCGCTCTGGGTAATGGCGCCTGCGCTCTTGTTGATGGTCAGATTGTTGTTGACTGTTACATTATTGAACCGCATCGCGCCTGAACCGGTAATCGAGTGGCTGCCGCCGCCGGTGAACGTGGTGTTGACGAGGCTGTTGGCGTCGGTCGCGAAGTCGAAGGTGCCGGTACTGACGATATTGCCGCCGACGTTCAGCGCCGAGGTGGAGTTGCGGCCGACCGGCATGCTCAGGGTGCCCGCGTTCGTGATATCGCCGGCGACCGTCAGTGTGCGCGCGGCATTGCCGTTCGACATCTGCAGTTCGCCGCCCGCGTTGATGGTCAGCCCGAGCAGACCGGTACCGGCGATTGAAGTATCCAGGGTGATGTTGTCGCCGTTGCAGATGGTCGCATAATCGCCGTCACCGGGTTGGGCGCCGCCTGCGCTGGTGCCGCCGCAGCCCACCAGCGACCAGCGGCCGTTGCCGCCCCAGCCGCCGTTGTTGCGGCTGAAGTATTGAAGTGGCGCCGATAGAGCTATGGATTGAGTTGCGCCGGTGTCCGCATCCGATGCGGCAGTGGCGGTGCGGGTGCCCGTGGCCCCGGCTGCCGGGCGTGCCTCGTAATTTATTTCCATGGAAATACCGACGGCATTCGTCGTCTGGGAAGGGACGTCGACCGCTTCGGTCATTCCGCCCGGGGCTGTCCAGGCCACGGCGCTGGAGAATTCATGGATCGTGACCAGCATGCTGTTGGCTGACGCGGTCGTTACACTCGGCGCGGTATGATTGGTGCTGGAGCCGGTCGCCTGGCCGTTATCGTTGCCAATGGGCGCAGCTGTGTTCACGCCGCTGAAACTAAGAATTCCGCCGACGGCGCCGGTGTTTGCTCCGGAAAATGTCCAGGTATAGCTGGCCGGTTCAGCGCCGGTGACGACACGGTAATAGCTGGCGACGCGGTTGGTGCTGCCAGTGCCCTGGGTGGTCGTCCGAATCAATGTCCAACCGGCCGGGGTATTGATGGTAATCGTGCTCGGCCGGACCGCGATCGCGGCGATCATGACATCATTGGCAGCGATCCCGGCGGGCACACTGACGGTAAGGGAACCACTGGTAACTCCGGCTTGCGTTGATGAACCGAAATTGACAGCCGCGAAAGCTTGTAACGGCAGCAAGACGATGCAAAGCAGCAGTATTCGCGTGAGCAGATGTTTCATGCCTAACCTTAAAATGCGCCTGAGTCGGCCTGATTGTCTTTTTTATTATAGATTCTGGCAGTAAATAGCGGAAATTAAAGGATAATCCCGATAAACGGGACGATTTTTCAGCTGCGCTTCCAGCGCTGCCAGCGTTCGACCCACTTTAGAAGCACCTGGGGAGCATGTGCTTTTTTCCAGGCCCCGGCGGCGTATTTATTGGCCTCGGCCAGGGTGGGGTAGATGTGGATGGTGCCGAGGATTTGGTTGAGCCCGATCCGATGCTTCATGGCCAGCACATATTCAGCGATCAGCTCGCCCGCCTGCGCGCCGACGATGGTCACTCCGAGGATGCGATCCTTGCCGGGAACGGTCAGCACCTTGATAAAACCACAGGCCTCACCGTCCGCAATCGCACGGTCCAGTTCAGAGAGATCGTAGCGCGTGGTTTCAAAAGGAATGTGGCGTTCCCGCGCCTCGGTTTCGTTCAGTCCCGCGCGCGCGACTTCGGGATCGGTGAAAGTCGCCCAGGGGATCACGGAATAATCGACCTTGAACTTGCGCAGGCTTCCGAACAGCGCGTTGACAACGCAGTACCAGGCCTGGTGCGAGGCGGTATGGGTGAACTGATAGGGGCCGGCGACATCGCCGCAGGCGTAGATATTGGGCAGGCGGGTCTGCAGGTATTCGTTCAGCTTGATGGTGCCGTTGTCGTTGAATTCCACGCCCAGTTGTTCCAGCCCGAAACCGTGTGCGTCGGGGCGGCGGCCGAGCGCGAGCAACACTTTGTCGAATGCGATGCGGACCTGTTGTTTGCTCGCGAGGTTCTCACAGATCAGCACGCCGCCGCTTTTCTCGCGGATGAAGCTCAGCGCGCGATGGCCGAGCAGTAACTCGATGCCTTCAGCGCGGAAGCGTTCCGCGATGAAGGCGCCGACTTCCGGATCTTCGCGTCCCAGCAGGCAGTCCTGCATTTCCACCTGCGTGACGCGGCTGCCGAGCCGCGCGAAGCCTTGCGCGAGTTCGCAACCAATGGGGCCGCCGCCCAGCACCAGCAGGCGCGGCGGCAATTCCTGCAACTCCCACAGGTTGTCCGAGCTCAGGTAGTCGATATTCGTCAGCCCCGGAATGTCGGGGATGAGCGGTTTGGAGCCCGTGGCGACGATGATGTTACGCACGGTAATGACGCGTTCGCCCACGCGCACCTGCCAGGGCGATTCGATTTTCGCCTCGCCCTGGATGCAGTCGACGCCGAGCTGCGTATAGCGCTCGACTGAATCGTGAGGTTCGATTTTTGAAATTACGGAATGCACCCGCGCCATCAGCCTGGCGAAACGGAAGCCGGCGGTTGCCTGGTCGAAACCGAAATCGGAAGCGCGGCGGACCTGGTCATAAAAGCGCGCCGCGCGCAGCAGCGCTTTGGAGGGCACGCAGCCGGTGTTGAGACATTCGCCGCCCATTTTATTTTTCTCGATCAGGAAGACCCTGGCTTTGACCGCCGCCGCGATATAGGCGCTGACGAGGCCCGCGGAACCGGCTCCGATCACCGCGAGGTTGGCGTCAAAGGATTCGGGCCTCGGCCAGGCTCGGTAGATTCTCCGGCGCTGCAGTGCCTGCAGCAGAGCCTTGGCGATCCAGGGGAACAGCCCGAGCAGGACGAATGTGCCGAGCAGGCGTGGTGACAGGATTTCGTTGAGGCTGTTGATTACCGCGAGCTGGGTGCCGGCGTATACCAGAACCATGGTGAAGGGCAGCATACCGAGCTGACTGATCCAGATGTAGGTGAAGGTCTTGATGGGAGTCAGGCCCATTACCAGGTTTATCAGGTAGAACGGAAATATCGGCACCAGCCGCAGTGTGAGCAGGTAGAAAGCACCATCGCGTTCGATACCCCGGTTGACCGCCGCGATGTGGCGTTTGAATCTTTTCTGCACCGCGTCCCGCAGCAGAAAGCGCGCCACCAGGAAGGCGCAGGTGGCGCCGACCGTGGAGGCGATGGACGTCGCCAGCGTACCCGCCAGTAAACCGAAAAGCCCGCCCGCCGCCAGCGAGAGCACCGCCAGTCCGGGCAGGTACAGCAGGCAGACCGCTATATATAGGAGGGCGAAACCGGCCAGCGTCAGCACAGGGTTGCGTTCGTAGAAATTCCTCAGTTCGAGGAATTCAGCTTGCAGGAATTGCAGTGTGAAGAAATGATCCAGCCGGTAGTGAAAAAAGGCTGTGACCACTGCCGCCAGGGCCGACACCACCAGGATTTTTTTTATTTTCATGAGCCGATCTTATCCGCTGACGACGCGGCTAAGTATGCGGGAACCCCCGTTTATTCCGCAAGCAAAGATCTCTCGCAGAGTGCGCAAAGGCGCTGCGGGTAAATGACATGTTCGCCATGTAAGGAATGCACGCAATGCATGCGATGGTTGATCCTTGATTCCGCCTGCGGGCTGATGAACAGCGTTCGCCGCGACCTTGCATGCCTCCTGAAGCGTCTTGGCGTGCTTTGGGAAAGAATTCTTAAATTATTCGAGCAGGGGTTGGGCGGTGTCGCGGATGATGCTTGCGAGTTTCTTCAAAACCGGGACGCGGTGGTAGGTGTCGCGGTAGGCCAGCACGATGCTTCGGCTGGGGGCCGGTTCTTCTTCGAATGGCATATAGCGTATCGAATGCTGATTGGAGGTTTTATCCGCGGTCGCCAGTTTCGGAATCAGGGTGGTGCCGATGCCGGAGGCGATCATCTGGCGCAGCGTTTCCAGGCTGGTCGCCCGGAAGCCGGCGATCTCGCGGGCATCGATCTTGTTGCACAGGTCCAGCGCCTGGTCACGCAGGCAGTGGCCTTCTTCCAGGAGCAGGATTTCCTCGCCGGCAAGATCCATCAACTTCAGATGTTTACGCCTGGCGAGCGGATTGCCCGGCGAGGTGGCCACGACAAAGGACTCTTCGAACAGGGGCTCGTGGCGCAGGGAGCCTTCGTCGAAGGGCAGCGCCAGCAGGGCGGCGTCGAGTTCGCCGTTTTCGAGCCGGCGCACGCAGACAGCGGTCTGCAATTCGTACAGCATGATCTGCATGTTGGGCAGCTGCCGGCGTATGGACGGCACGATATGCGGCAGCAGATAGGGCGCGAGCGTGGGAATCGCGGCCAGCGAGATGCGGCCGGAGTCCGGATCCTTATATTGGGTGGCGATCTCCCGCACCTCGTCCACGTTTTTCAGAATTTGGCGGGCCTTATTTATGATCTGCTCGCCCACCTCGGTCAGCAGCACCTGCTTGTTGTTACGTTCGATCAGGATGACGCCCAGTTCGTCTTCGAGTTTTTTGATCTGGGTGCTCAAAGTCGGCTGGCTGACGAAACATTCCCTGGCGGCTTTACCGAAGTGCCGGTGTTTTGCGATGGCAATGAGGTATTTAAGATCTCGTAGATTCATACCGGTGACAAAATCCCTTTGTACACATGGGCATAGGATTGGGTGCATGCCCTGCGCGCGCCGTTTTATGGAGAGAGACAGCCTGGCGCTCATTGTATCCCAAACAATAGTTCTTTAGTTCGGGGCCCTCGATTTAGTTGGGAACCCATACCAGACTCTCAGGGTGGCAAAGCCACTATATATAGTGCTTTGGGATGTCTCCGCTTCAATTCGAGGCAGGGGTGTTTATTCCGGTTTCGAATAAAAAAACCGCGGGCCAGGACTCGCCCGGTTTTAACACTTCACATTTTCGCGAGACTGGGGCTAGAATCAGTTCGACCCCGGTTCCTGCACTTCAAAGATTTCACAAATCTTGTGATGTCGCAGGCGCGCCGGATGAGTTGTGGTTTAGAGAAAAACGTGAGGGGTAAACCGCGATGAGCAATAACGGTATAGTGAAATGGTTTAATAATTCGAAGGGTTTTGGCTTTATCGAGCCGTCCGACGGCGGAGAAGATGTGTTCGTACACTTCTCGGCGATCAAGAGCGAAGGATATAAGACTCTGACTCGTGGTCAGGCGGTAATGTACGACGCGGAGAAAGGACCCAAAGGTCTGCAAGCGTCGAACGTAGTCGCTTCCGCAAGTTAAGCGCTCTTCAATTTCTACAGATTGTTCCTTGCGTAGTCTCCACCATTGTTGGGGACATCGTTTTCTGTCGCCCGAATTTTGCGCTTTCGGCCTGTAGATCGGCCATATAGAATGGCTTGCATGAAATACGCAAGCCAGGAGGAAAGCGGAGTCGCCGGGCTATGACTCGAAACGCAAAAAACAGCTCCGGGCCGCTCGATACGATTCTGCGTATCGCGCGTAAAAACGCCCCTGCCGCCCGCGACGAGAGCGCGACCTTCTTCAAACACTATTTTTCGGATATTGACCCGGAAGATCTGGCTGATAAAGAGCCGCGCGCAGTCTATGAGGCGGCACTCAGACATCGCGATCTGGCCGCCCGGCGTCCCCCGCAACAGGCACTGGTCGATATCTATAACCCCGAGGTGCGCCTCGCTCCCTATACCGTCATCAACGTGGTCACGGACGACATGCCCTTCCTGGTCGATTCGGTGCGCATGGAATTGAACCGCCAGGGTTTTATCGTGCATCTGATGATACACCCGGTATATGCGGTGACGCGTAGCCCCCAGGGAAGATTGCGGTCGATCAGTCCGCAGGCACCGGCCACGCAGGCGGCGGAGTGTGGGCCTGAGTCCTTTATTTACGTGGAGATTGATCGCATCGTCGATCCGGCACGCATGGAACAATTGCGGCAGGGACTCGAGCGGGTGCTGGAAGACGTGCGCAAGGCGGTGCAGGACTGGCTGCCCATGCTGGAGCGGATGCAGGAGGTCGTGGCCGGCCTGAACGCATCGGTGGTGGCCGATGGACTGCGCTCCGAGGCGCAACAGTTTCTGCAATGGCTGACCGAACGCAATTTTACCTTCCTCGGGCATGAGAAGTACGCGGTCGAGGCGCGGGACGGTACGCGCGTACTGCGCGAGGTCCCGCGCTCCGCGCTCGGTATCAGCAGGGGGCGCGGCAAGATTGCCGTTGAGCCCCTGGTGATGGCGGGCGACAACAAGCGTAAAAAACCCGCGCTCGCGGATGTCCTGCTGATCCGAAAATCCGTGCGCCGCTCGACCGTGCACAGGCCCGGCTATCTGGATTACATTTCGGTGCGCCGTTTCGACGCTGAGGGCCGCGTCGTCGGTGAAGACCGCTTTCTCGGCTTGTACACCTCCATGGCTTATCGCCGCCACCCACAGGAAGTGCCGATCATCGGGCGCAAGATCGGGGCGGTGCTCAGGATGGCGCAGTTCGATCCTGTCTCGCATCGCGGCAAGGCCTTTGCGCATATCCTGGAAACCTATCCCCGCGACGAGCTGTTCCAGATATCGGAGCGCGATCTTTACGCAATCGCGCTCGGCATACTGCATCTGGAGAGCCGGCAGAAGCTGCGCCTGTTCGTGCGCGAGGACCCCTTGCGCTGTTTCATCTCCTGTCTTATCTACATGCCGCGCGACCTTTTCGATACGGATCTCAGGCTGAAGATTTCGGCGCTTATCAGTGAGCGCTTCAAGGCGATCGACCTTAGCTTCAGCGTGCGTTTGACGGACGAGAGTTTTGCCAGGATCGAATATTTCCTGAGAGTCCGCCCGGACGATTTCCCCGCCTACGATGCCCCGGCCATTGAACGCGAGTTGCAGGAAATATCCTGGTCCTGGAAAGACCGCTTCCGCAATGTCGTGCTGGAGAAAGTGCCGGAGGAGCTGTCCTCCGGATATCTGGAAGCTTTCGTGCAGGCCTTTCCCGCCGCCTATCGCGAGGACTACGATCCGGCCGAGGCTTTCGACGATGCCCTGGTTCTCGGACGATTGTCGGACAAGGACAGCCTCAAGGTAAACCTGTACGTCAAAATGCGCGGCGGGATGCCGCAGTTGCGGCTCAAGCTATACCACTACGAATTGCCGATTCCGCCTTCCGATAGCCTGCCGATTCTGGAGAACATGGGCGTGCGTGTACTGCAGGAGCGACCTTACCGCATTGCCTCATCCGCGCTGGCGACCCCCTGCTGGATATACGACTACGAGTTGCAGCACCAGGCCGATGTTTCGCGGGTGGGTGGTTTCAAGCCGGTGTTCGAGGAGATTTTCGCCTCGAGTTGGCACGGCGATATCGAGAGCGACGGTTTCAACGCGCTGGCCCTGATCGCGGGCCTGACCGCGCGCGAGATCATTGTGTTGCGCGCCTGTTGCAAGTATCTGTTGCAGGCCGGGCTGCCCTTCAGCCAGGCATACATTGAACAGTGCGCGCGCAAGCACCCGTCCATTGTCGCTGCGATGCTGCGGCTGTTTACGCTACGCTTCCGGCTTGACGTCGACAGCGCCGTGCGACAGACCGGTTGCGCGGAGCTGCTGCGCGGAATTGAGCAGGCGCTCGACGCGGTGACCAGCCTGGACGAAGACCGGATCCTGCGCAATTTTCTCGGTCTTATTCTCGCCGCAGTGCGCACTAATTTTTTCAAAGCCGGAGAGAACGCGGACCTGGATGGCCCTCTCGCCTTCAAATTCGATCCTGCGAAAATCACCGAACTTCCAGAGCCGCGGCCGCTGTTCGAGATCTTTGTGTATTCGCCGCGGGTTGAAGGCGTTCATCTGCGCATGGGCAAGGTCGCGCGCGGCGGTTTGCGCTGGTCGGACCGCAGGGAGGACTACCGCACCGAGATACTCGGGCTGGTCAAGGCCCAGCGTGTCAAGAACGCGGTCATTGTGCCGACCGGCGCCAAGGGCGGTTTCACCGTCAAGCGGCCGCCGGCGAGCGCCGGGCGCGACGCGGTGCTGCAGGAAGCAGTCGCCTGTTACCGCCAGTTCGTCGGTTCCTTGCTGGAGCTCACGGACAATCTGGTCGAGGGCAAGGCGGCGCCTCCCGAAGGTGTGCTGCGCTACGATCCGGACGACACATATCTCGTGGTGGCCGCGGACAAGGGCACGGCGGCCTTCTCGGATTACGCCAATGAAGTGGCCCGCAATTACGGTTTCTGGCTGGACGACGCCTTCGCCTCGGGCGGCTCTCAGGGTTACGACCACAAGAAGATGGGCATCACCGCCCGCGGCGCCTGGGAATCGGTGAAACTGCATTTCCGCGATCTCGGCAAGGACATCCAGACTCAGCCTTTTACTGTGGTCGGTATCGGCGACATGAGCGGTGATGTATTCGGCAATGGGATGCTGTTGTCGAACCGGATCAAGCTGGTCGCGGCCTTCAACCATATACATATTTTTCTCGATCCGGATCCCGATCCGGAACGGAGTTTCCGCGAGCGCGCACGCCTGTTTGCGCTGCCGCGTTCGACCTGGGAGGATTATCAGGCTTCACTGCTGTCGCCAGGCGGCGGCATTTACCTGCGTACTGCTAAATCGATCGATCTCTCGCCGCAGGTACAGGCTCTGCTCGGTACGAGCCGCAAGCAGGCCGCTCCCAACGAGTTGATCCAGCTGATGCTGAAAGCGCCGGTGGACCTGTTGTGGAACGGAGGCATCGGCACCTATGCGAAAGCCTCGTTCGAGCGGAATCAGGACGCCGGGGACCGCGGCAACGACGGGCTGCGCGTGAACGGCCGCGACTTGCGCTGCAAGGTGATCGGGGAGGGTGGCAATCTCGGCATGACACAGCGTGCGCGAATCGAATACGCCCTGAACGGCGGCCGCGCCGACGCGGATTTCATCCACAACGCGGGCGGCGTCAACTGCTCCGACCACGAGGTGAATATCAAGATCCTGCTCAATATGCTGACGCGCGCCAGACGCCTCACCGCGGAACAGCGGGGCCGGCTGCTGGTGGAGATGACGGATGAAGTGGCGGATCTGGTGCTGCAAAGCAATTACTGGCAGACCCAGGCAATCACGCTGGTCGAGACGGAAGCCTACGCAATGCTCGACGAGCATGCGCGTTATATCCGGCATCTCGAAATGGGCGGGCATCTGGACCGCGATCTGGAAGCGCTGCCGGATGACGATCAGCTCGCGGAGCGCAAGGCGGCGGGACGCGGCCTGACGCGGCCTGAGATCGCGCTGCTGATTTCCTACTCGAAGATGATCGCAGAGACGGAACTGGTCGATTCGGATCTGTGGGAGGATCCTTATTTCGCCGCGGAATTGCTACGCTACTTCCCGACTCCTCTACGCGCGCAATATGAAAGCTTCATCCACAAACACCCGCTGCGCGTGGAGATACTGGCGATGTTCATCGCCAACCGAATGATCAACCGCATGGGCTTCAGTTTCGCCTTTCGGATGCAGGAAGAGACAGGCGCTACTTTGCCGGAAGTGGTGCGCGCCTACACCATCGCCTGGGAGGTTTTCAGTCTGCGCGGCATCTGGGCCGGGATCGCGGCACTGGACAACAAGGTGCCGGCCGCATTACAGAATCGCATGATGCTGGAAGCGGTGGAGCTTATCAACCGCGCCAGCCGGTGGCTCATTCACAACCGCCGGCGCATGCTGGGTATACGCGGAGCCATCATCGACTATGGCGAGGGTGCGCAGGCGATGGCCGAGTGGCTGCCTGGCATGCTGGAGCGCTCGCAGGATAAATTTATCCACGGCGCCCTTACCGAATATAAGAACCAGGGCATCGACCGGCCGCTTGCGCTGCGTGTACTGGCGATGGATGCCTTGTACTGTACTTTCGATATCGTGGATATCTGCAGGCACGGCGCACTGCCGATCGCAATCGTAATGCAAACCTACTTCGAGCTCTCGGCGTATCTGGATATTTTCTGGCTGCGCGTGCAGATGCAGGAATACAAGGTGAACAGCCATTGGGAGGATCTGGCGCGCCAGGCTTCGATCGACGATCTTTACAAGGTACTCGCCGCGTTGACGCGGGAGGTGCTCAAGGCCGGTGCCGGGAACGCCCCTGCCCGGGAGCGCATCGAGGCCTGGCACAAACTCAACAAGGCGGCGGTCGAGCGCAGCCGCAGGATCATGGTGGAGATGAAAACAGTCGAACATCCGGACCTCGCCATGTTCGCGGTATCGCTTCGAGAGCTCCAAAACCTGGAGCGGGCTTCGGGGGCCGGTACAGTGAATTAAAAATACACACCACCGGGCGCGCAGAGTACACAGAGATTTTCAGGCTTTTAATTTATAATCTCCCGGCGTTCTCTGCGGCCTCTGTGGTTGGTCTTCTTAAATCAGATATATAAAGGCGGATTTTTATGGGGGCATCGAAAGAAAAACAGGTACAGAAGCAGCCGCGGGGCGAACTGGTCTCCCGGGTCGTCGCCATGCCGGCCGACGCGAATCTGAACGGTGACATTTTCGGCGGCTGGGTGATGTCGCAGATGGATCTCGGCGCTTCGGTGGTCGCCATGCGAACGGCGGGACGGCGCGTGGTGACGGTGGCGGTCGACGGCATGAGCTTTCTTTATCCGGTCAACATAGGGGACCTGGTCAGTTGTTATGGGCAACTGGAATCCATCGGCCGCACGTCCATGAAGATACGGATCGAGGTTTGGGTCGAGCGCATGAGTCTCAAAGGCGTTCCCTTGATGACCACCCAGGCCATGTTTACCTATGTCGCCATCGACGATAACGGACGGCCGGTTCCGGTAAAGCCGGAATGAGCATGCAACCCGAAGTATATTTCGCGCACGGCCAGGAAGGTGCGCCGGACGGGATCAAGATTCAACGCCTGCGGGCTATTGCTGAGCGACTCGGGTTCCGTACTCACAGCCCGGATTACCGGCACATCGAGGATCCCGATGCACGCGCCGATCATCTGGTTGAATTATGCAAGCGCGGCAAAAGGGAACTGGTGCTGGCCGGTTCCAGCGCCGGCGCCTATGTCTCGGCCGCTGCATCCGAACGGCTGCGCCCGGACGGACTGTTCCTGCTGGCGCCCGCGCTCGGCATTCCGGACTTCGGCCGGCCGGATATTAAGCCGCATGCGCCGCAGATCGAGCTGGTACACGCCTGGGAGGACGACGTGGTGGCGGTGGATTATGTGCTGGCTTACGCGCGCCGGTACAAATTGAAACTGCACCTGCTCTCGGGCGACCACCGCCTGCACGAGGCAATGCCCGAAATAGAAATCCTCTTCGAAAATTTTCTGAAGAAGATTTAAATATATATCTCTCACGGAGGCACGGGGGTGTGATTAAAAAATTTCATTTAAAACTCGTGGAGCTGTTGGTAATTCCGGTAATTGTTGGGATTATTCTTTTGGTTATTCAATTTAGTTTTTTTGAAGAAGCAAGTGGCCCCGAAGAAAATAAGACAACAAATCCCATTGTTGTGCCGAAAAGTTTTTTGGATAAAAAAGAAGATGACAAGATCGAGGTCAATAAAAATAGATTCTTAATACAAACGGGACGTACTTATGAGTTATTTGATGGAAATTTAACTTTATCACTTACGTCGGTTTTAAATTTTTCAAATTCAGAAATCGACCTCGTGGTCAGTGCCAGGGGAAAAGAACCTCAGATATATAAGGATCTCTCAATGGGCCAGAAAATTTTCTTTGGCAGTTATGAGATTACTTTTTTAGAAACCCAAAAAAATTTGACGACCTATGATGTATGGTTGCGGATAGAAAAGTTATAAGAATTTACAGCCTGCTTTGATTCATTCCTCTGTGTTCTCCGCGCCTCCGTGAGAGGCATTTCTTGTTTTAGTCTTGGTTTTTTTCCAGCGCACTCCGCGAGAAATCTTTTCTAATCACAACGGGTTGGTGTTTGCCCGACTTATTTTCATTCTCTCGTTTAGAGAAGAATAAATTCCCGCCTGAAATTCGCGCCGAATAAAAATACAAAGCCTGGAGATGTTGCGAAGCATTTTGATTTCGAAAATTTTTCGAGACGCTTTCCACAAATTCTTATTTTTTATTTCGGCCGCGGGCTTATAGCCGAAAAATTATAAAAAGATCCTTGTTTTCCAGGTCTTCCATGCTTGCGGAAAAGCTAACGGATTTGCGTGTTGCCGGCTTTCCAACAGCTGACAAAATTTCAGCAGCTCTTCTGAGGGGTTTTGCCAGCCGCCATGCGGTTGTAGCCTGTTTTTTGGTGTTAAGAGGGGGTATGGGACTTGGCAGGTATTATGCATTTATACCTGCACAGTAGTCCCTATTGAATAAGCCCTCTAAGGAGGAATGCAATGAATACGATACTCAGAATAATGGCTTTCGTGGCCAGCCTGGTGTTAGCCGGCAATGCGTTTGCCGGTTTTGTCTCCAGCAACGGCCAATTGAAAGTCCAGGGCGGTAAATTGGTTAACGCGGCCGGTGCTCCGGTCCAACTGCGCGGCATGAGTTCATTCGGCCTGCAGTGGTCGGAAGGCGGGCCGTACATGAACCAGAGCAGCATCACCTGGCTGCGCGACGACTGGAAGATCAATGCGATACGGGCCGCCATGTACACCAAGGAAGGCGGCTACATCGACAACTCTTCGGTGAAGAGCAAGGTGTATGAAATCGTCGATGCGGCGATCGCGGCCGACATTTATGTGATCGTGGACTGGCATATCCTGTCGGACAACGACCCCAACATGTACAAGAGTCAGGCGAAATCCTTCTTCCAGGATATAGCGACCAGATACGGCAACAAGCCGCACCTGATCTATGAAATCGCCAACGAGCCCAACAATGTTTCCTGGGCCCTGGTGAAGTCCTATGCGGAAGAAGTGATCCCGGTGATCCGCGCTATCGATCCGGACAGCGTGGTAATCGTGGGCACCCCGACCTGGAGCCAGGATGTCGATCAGGCGGCCGCGAATCCGGTCAACCAAAGCAACGTAATGTACACCATTCATTTCTACGCCTGTACTCATGGCCAATATCTGCGCGACAAGGTTTCGACCGCCATGGCGCAGGGCGCGGCGATCTTCTCGACGGAATGGGGCACTTCGGCGGCCGATGGCAGCGGTGGTAACTGCTTGTCAGACTCGCAGACCTGGATCGATTTCTTCGATTCCAAGGGCATCAGCTGGATGAACTGGTCGCTGGGCGCGAAGAGCGAAAGCTCGGCGGCGTTGAAGCCTGGTGTGCCCACCACCGGCGGCTGGACCTCGGATCAGCTGTCGACTTCGGGTACCTGGGTGCGCAACCGCTTGAGAAGTTATAGCGGCTCTTCGACGAGCAGTTCCTCCAGTTCCTCCAGTTCCTCAAGCTCATCGAGCAGCTCCAGCTCTTCAAGCAGCTCCAGCTCTTCAAGCAGCAGCTCTTCGTCGAGCAGTTCCTCCAGCTCTTCGAGCAGCAGCTCTTCATCGAGCAGTACTTCGAGCAGCAGCACGAGCGGCAGCGGCAGCTGCCCGAATACGGTAGCCAGTGGCACCACCAATTCGGGCAACTTCAACACCACCGGCGCTTATTGCTTCAGGACACAGATGACTGTGAACGGCTGGGGTGTTTCCAACTTCGACGGACGCACCATCTCGGTCACGGTAAACGGCTCTGGTACGGCGGTTACGACGCCCGGCGCGGCTCTGCCGTCCAAGGGCTCGAGCGATTACTACCACTTCAGCAGCACCGCCGGCAGCTTCCCGTATGCCGCGGTGTACTGGTGGTAAGTTAAACGAAGTCTTTCTCTAGAACTCTGTAGATTTCCGGGGCGGCCTCCGCCCCGGTTTTTTTTTGGAAAAAATATTCTCTCGCAGAGTTCGCTGAGAACGCATGAGGTAAAAATAAAAAGATTGTCCGCAGAGAGAGTTGTCTGGATTTATTCCGTCGGCCGCTGATTACTCAACCCCCGCGAGCGGTATTAAGCTCATTTTCATTTAGCGTTTTCGGCGCGCTCTGCGAAAGCTTCTTGTTTTTTAGGACTGCAGCGGGGGGCGCTCCATCAGCCGCGCCTTGAGTTCGAGCGGCTGGTTGTTGCGCAGGACTTTTATGGTGAGTTCAGTGCCGGGACTGTTGTCCGTGATTACAGACAACAGCGTACGGGTATTGATGGTCGGCGTGCGGTTGATCTCGGTGATCACATCGCCCCTTTGCAGGCCCGCGCGGTCGGCTGGACCGTTCTGGAAAATAGCCGCTACCAGCACGCCAGGAGCAGGCAACTGCTGCAGTATGCTTGGCGGCAGGTCGCGCGCCTCGACTCCCAGCCAGCCGCGAATCACCTTGCCATGGCGCGAGATCTGGTCGAGCACGGTCTTGGCCATGTCCACTGGAATGGCGAAGCCAATGCCTTGGGAGCCGCCGCTCTGGCTGAAAATCGCGGTATTGATTCCGACCAGTTCGCCGGTCGCGTTCACCAGCGCGCCTCCGGAATTGCCGGGGTTGATGGCGGCGTCGGTCTGGATGAAGTTCTCGAAGGTATTCAGGCCAAGGTGGTCGCGGCCGGTTGCCGAGACGATTCCCATGGTCACGGTCTGGCCGACCCCGAAGGGGTTGCCGATCGCGAGCACCACGTCGCCGACTCTAAGCCTGTTCGAATCGCCGAGGCGGATGGCGTTCAAGTCATGCATGTCGATATGCAGGATGGCGATATCGGTTTCGGGATCGGCGCCGATGAACCGGGCTGGAAAGTCGCGGCCGTCATATAAGGAGACGCGAATATCTTCCGCGCTTTTCACCACATGGTAGTTGGTGATGATGTAGCCGTTGTCGGTGAAGATCACGCCCGAACCGAGGCCGGTCTGTTTACGGCTGCGCTGTGGCGCATTCAGGTTGAAAAAGCGTTCGAAAAGAGGGTTGACGCTTTCACGCACCGTGCGCGAAGTATAGATATTGACTACCGAGGGCGTGGCCTGGTCGACCGCCGCGGCGTAGGAAAAGGGCCCATTGCCGTAGGCGGAGGCCGGGGCAGCCGGCTCTTCGTTCAGGGACGGCGTCGAGGGCAGAGCGGGGAGCTGTTCCAGATCCCGGGTACTCCTGTGCGGCCACATCCAGAACAGGATGATTCCGGCTATGAGAAAGCCGGCGATGCTTGCCTTGAATATAAAAGATAATGATTTCATCGGGCTTAAGGGGTGTCGTTTACGGGCGCACTCTATAGCATTCCAGTCGTAGGCGGGGGCAGATTATGTCACAAAACTGCGCCGATAGGCGGCGCTTGGGAGCAATCGTTACAGCGTTCAGGGTTGTGACCGACGATCCCGCTCTGGCGCCGCGATGTTTGAGAGGCCTCTGCTGAGAGATTCCGTTACTGATCGGTTTATATAGCGCCGTCCGACTCGTGATACGGGGTATTCAGTTGCTCCTGCGGAGAGTGCTGTCCGACTAGTGACACTTCCCGGGCTGAAGCCCCGAAATCCCCAGACTCGCTGGCTATTTTTTATTCGGATTTGTTACAATTCGGGCCTGCATCGGTTCGCGCAATAATATAGAGAGCATAGTGAACGGATTCCTGCAAAAAACCGTATTTTCAAGCATTCATTTCGGGAGTACCAAATAATGTCAGTGGGCAGTATCGAGACCGGCGAAGTCGATCAGGACCGGCGGCGGTTTTTGACGGCGGGTGCGGGTGTGGTGGGCGCCGCCGGCGTGATCGTCAGCAGCGTTCCCTTCCTGTCTTCATTGCAGCCGAGCGAGAAAGCAAAGGCCGAAGGCGCTCCGGTGGAGTTCGACATCAGCAAGCTTTCCCCCGGCATGAAAGTCACCATCGAATGGCGCAAGCGGCCGGTGTTCATTGTGCGCCGCACGCCCGAAATGCTCGCTTCCCTGCAGGAAGTCGAACCCATGCTGGAAGATCCCACCTCCGAGAAGGCCAAGAATCAGCCTGATTACGCACAGAATGCCGTCCGTTCGATCAAGCCTGAATATCTGGTCATGATCGGCGTCTGCACCCATTTGGGCTGCTCGCCGACTTTCAGGCCGGATGTGGCGCCCCAGGATCTGGGCGAAGCATGGAAAGGCGGCTTTTTCTGCCCCTGCCACGGTTCCAAATTCGACCTCGCCGGCCGTGTTTTCAAAGGCGTGCCGGCGCCAACCAATATGCGGATACCGCCGTACCGCTATGTGTCCGATTCCGTAATCCGGATTGGCGAAGATCAGGAGGCCGCGTCATGAAAGACCAGAGCATTCTGACCTGCGCCCTCAACTGGCTGGACGAGCGCTTCCCTCTGACCAAGGTCTGGCGCGGAGCCATGACCGACTACTATGCACCGAAGAACTTCAACATCTGGTATTTCTTCGGTTCCCTGGCCCTGGTGGTGCTGGTATTGCAGATTCTGACCGGCATTTTCCTGACCATGAACTACAAGCCGGACGCGAACCTGGCGTTTGGTTCCGTCGAATACATCATGCGCGACGTGGAGTGGGGCTGGCTGATTCGCTATCTGCACTCCACCGGAGCTTCGGCCTTTTTCGTCGTGGTTTATCTGCACATGTTCCGCGCCCTGCTCTACGGTTCCTTCAAGCAGCCGCGCGAGCTGCTGTGGATTTTCGGCATGCTGATCTATCTGACTCTGATGGGCGAGGCTTTCTTCGGCTACCTGCTGCCCTGGGGCCAGATGTCCTACTGGGGCGCGCAGGTCATTATCAACCTGTTCGGTTCAGTGCCGTTTATCGGCGAGGATCTGGCGGTCTGGATCCGCGGAGACTACGTGGTGTCTGACATCACGCTCAACCGCTTCTTCGCCCTGCACGTGATCGCGCTGCCGCTGGCCCTGCTGGGCCTGGTGGTCGCGCACCTGGTCGCGCTGCGCGAGGTCGGTTCCAACAATCCCGATGGCATCGAGATCAAGAAAACCAAGAGCAAGAGCGGCATCCCGCTGGACGGCATCCCGTTCCATCCGTATTACACGGTAAAGGATATTTTCGGCGTCGCCGTGTTCCTGCTCGTATTCGCGGTGATCGTATTCTTCATTCCGGAGATGGGTGGTTACTTCCTCGAGCACGCGAATTTCATTCCGGCGGATAATCTGAAGACGCCGGAGCATATCGCGCCCCTGTGGTATTTCACGCCTTTCTACTCGATCCTGCGTGCGATACCGCCGATGTTCCAGTCCCAGTTCCCGGGTGTGCTGGCGATGGGCGTCGCGGTCGTGATCCTGTTCTTCCTGCCCTGGATCGACCGCAATCCGGTCAAATCCATCCGTTATCGCTCCGCCGCCTACAAGTGGCTGCTGGTTGTCTTTGTAATATCGTTCATCGGCCTGGGCTATCTGGGCACCAAGCCGGCCGACGGGATACGCCCCTTGCTGGCGCGGATTTATACCGTAGGTTATTTCGGCTTCTTCATCGCCCTTTATTTCATCAGCAAGAACGAAAAGTACAAAATCGTACCGGACAGGGTGACCTACAAATGAAAACACTGTTTCTGATTCTGGGTTTATTGCTGCCGGCCGCCGGCCTTGCCTCGGATTCGGGCTTTCCCATGGAAAAGGCCAAGGTCGACCGGGCCGACAAGGCTTCACTGCAGCGCGGAGCGAAGTATTTCGTGAATTACTGCATGGGCTGTCATTCCTTGCAGCACCTGCGCTACAACCGCCTGGCCGAGGATCTGGGCCTGAACGAGGAACTGGTGCGGGAAAACCTGATTTTCACCCATGACGACGAGGGCGCGCCCACCAAGATCGGCGACACCATGAAGATCGCCATGGACCACTGGTATGGCAAGACGGCTTTCGGCACTTTGCCGCCGGACCTGACACTGGTCACCCGCTGGCGGAACCCGGACTGGGTCTATAACTACCTGCGCGGCTTCTACCTGGACGAAACCAAGCAGTGGGGCGTCAATAATGTGATGTTCCCGAATGTCGGGATGCCGCACGTGCTGTGGGAACTGCAGGGCTGGCAGAAACCGGTATACGAGGACCGGGTGGACCAGCACGGCAACTCGCACAAGGTGCTGGTGAAGCTGGAACTGGCGGAGCCGGGCACGATGACCGCGGCTGAATTCGACCGCGTTGCGCTCGATATCACCAATTTCCTTGCTTACGCCGCGGAACCCGCGCGCCAGATGCGTCACCTGGTGGGCTTCTGGGTACTGTTCTTTCTGCTGATACTGACGGGCGTCGCCTATCTGCTGAAGAACGAATACTGGCGCGATGTCAAATAAGCGCCGTATAACGCCGACAGCCGGCCGCCGCCCATGATGACGCTTTATTCAGAACCGGCCAGCGCGTTGAGCCATCGTACGCGCATCGTGCTGGCCGAGAAGGATATCGCGGTCGAAGTGCTTGACGTGGACCCGGGCAACAAGCCCGAGGATCTGCTCGCCCTCAATCCCTATGAAATCATGCCGACCC
This sequence comes from Gammaproteobacteria bacterium, assembly GCA_036274675.1. Classification (GTDB taxonomy): domain Bacteria; phylum Pseudomonadota; class Gammaproteobacteria; order HTCC5015; family HTCC5015; genus DASUFE01. Next base: position 598 of record DASUFE010000033.1, on the reverse strand, counting down.
TGGTCGACCGCGAGCTCACCCTCTACGACTCGCGCGTCATTATGGAATACCTGGACGAGCGTTTTCCGCATCCGCCGCTGCTGCCGGTGGACCCCGTGTCGCGCGCCCGCTGCCGGCTCGCCCTGTACCGGGTCGAGCAGGACTGGTACACGCTCCTGACCGATATCGAGGACGGCGACGAGGCCGACCGGCAGAAGGCGCGCAAGTATCTGCGCGAAAGCGTGCTCTCCATCAGCCCCATCGTCGAGAAAATGCCGTACTTCATGTACGAGGAATTCACCATTGTAGACTGCACCATCGCCCCCGTGCTGTGGCGGCTGAACCATTACGGCATCGAATTGCCTCCCCAGGCCAAGGCCGTATTCAAATACGCGGAACGCCTGTTCGCGCGCCCTTCTTTCAAATCCAGCCTTTCCGACGCCGAAAAACAGATGCGGGCTTGAAAGCCCGCGCGGCTTTTTTCCTTAAAGCAGCCCCGTTGAACCCTCGAATTTTGAGGTCGGCCGTTGTCTATTCCTCCCGCATTGGCTACTCTTAGTTCATGAATTCCAGCCGACCTTATCTTATACGCGCCATCTATCAGTGGATCGTCGATAAC
>DASUFE010000032.1:0-25086 GCA_036274675.1 Gammaproteobacteria bacterium | reverse complement strand
CGTACCGAGAACAACCGGCCGGTTAATTTCGATGGCGGCGTCGAATTGATCGGACGTTTCGTGGACGTGGAAATCACTGAGACTCTGTACAACTCGCTGCGCGGGCGTTATGTGCGCACTGTCGACGCGGGTGCGGCCGCCAGTCAGCGCGTTGCTTGAAATCTGGTTCGGAGACATTCCCGTGGCTGTTTGCCAGCGGGGGAAACGGGTCCGGAGATGGAGATATTGATAAAACATAAGAAGATCCAGAATTGCAGGTTGGGGTAAACGCGGTGAACCCCCAACAAAAGGTTCCGAATGTTGTTGGGGTTCGTAAACTCACCCCAAGCTACGAATCAGGGGAATGAAAGGCGCAATATGAAAAAGAAAGCGATCATTACCGGTATCACAGGGCAGGACGGGGCCTATCTCGCCGAGTTCCTGTTGAATAAAGGATACGAAGTACACGGTATCCGCCGCCGCTCCTCCATATTCAATACGGACCGCATCGATCACCTGTACCGCGATCCTTTTGAATCCGAGGCCGGACTGTTTCTGCATTACGGCGATATGACGGATTCCATGTCCCTGCTGCGCGTAGTGCAGATGGTGCAGCCGGATGAGATTTATAATCTGGCGGCACAGAGCCATGTCGCGGTCAGCTTCGAGGAACCCGAGTACACGGCGAATTCCGATGCGCTCGGCACATTACGCATGCTGGAAGCGATCCGTATTCTCGGGCTGGAGAAGAAAACGCGTTTCTACCAGGCCTCGACCTCCGAACTCTACGGCAAGGTCCAGGAAGTTCCGCAACGGGAAACCACTCCTTTTTATCCGCGCTCGCCTTATGCCGTCGCCAAGCTCTACGCCTATTGGATCACGGTGAATTATCGCGAGGCTTACGGCATTTATGGATGCAATGGGATTCTGTTCAATCACGAATCGCCGATTCGCGGTGAAACCTTCGTAACCCGCAAGATCACCCGCGGTTTGTCCCGTATCAAGCTGGGTTTGCAGAAACAGTTGACGATGGGTAACCTGGACGCCAGGCGCGACTGGGGACATGCGCGCGATTATGTGGAAATACAGTGGATGATGCTGCAGCAACCCGAACCAGATGACTATGTGATTGCTACCGGCGAGCAATATTCCGTACGGGATTTTATCAATGCGGTCGCGGTCGAGTTGAATATGCGCCTGGAATGGAAAGGCAAGGGGCTGCAGGAGCACGCAGTGGATCTCGATACCGGCAAGACCGTGGTCCGGGTGGACAAGGGGTATTTCAGGCCGGCCGAAGTGGAAACCCTGCTCGGGGATGCCGCGAAGGCCCGCCAGAAACTGGGATGGAAGCCGAAATCGACTTTCAAGAGTCTGGTTACGGAAATGGTGCAGAGCGACTTTAAGGCGGCGGAAATCGAGAAAAAGACCGGTAAGCGGGTCAAATTCCTGGCGGTTTGAGTGTTTTCAGCCGCCCCCGGGAAGAGTATTATTCACGGCATCATGACGCGATTTATTGATCCCGCCACTCCTTATATAACAACGGCCGCAGCGGCGCGCATCTTTTAAATAACCAAGCTTGGCCAGTCAGCAGGAAACTTTGGATTTGATCTTGCAGCCTGAGGACAACCGCAGGCTGGCGAATCTGTGCGGGCAGATGGATTCGAACATCCGCCAGATCGAAAAACGTCTTGGCATCGAGATCAATAACCGCGGCAATGTGTTCAAGCTCAAGGGAGCACGGACGGCGGTCAATGGCGCCTGCGAAGTGCTGAAGGATCTGTACGATGCGAGCGGCCGCGAGAACATCACGCCGGAGCTGGTGCAGCTCCACCTGCAGCAGTACGGCATTGAGAATTCGCTGCATAAACTGAACCGCGAGGACTGGGTCGTGAAGTCGCGGCGCGGCATGATCCGCGTGCGCGGCGAGCACCAGAGCGAATACATTAATGCCATCCGTTCCGCTGATCTGACTTTCGGTATCGGCCCCGCTGGAACAGGTAAGACGTATCTTGCTGTGGCCTGTGCAGTGGAGGCTTTAGAAACGGGTCGCGTCGACCGGCTGGTGCTGGTGCGGCCGGCGGTGGAAGCCGGCGAGCGCCTCGGTTTCCTGCCCGGCGACTTGGCGCAGAAGATCGATCCCTACCTGCGGCCGATGTACGACGCGCTCTACGAGATGCTCGGTTTCGAGAAGGTCGAACGCTTTATCGAGAAGAACGTGATCGAAGTTGCGCCGCTCGCTTATATGCGCGGCCGCACCCTGAACAATGCCTTCATCATTCTCGATGAGGCCCAGAACACGACCGTCGAGCAGATGATGATGTGCCTGACGCGCATCGGCGCCGGTTCGACCATGGTTGTGACCGGCGACATCACGCAGACCGACCTGCCGGCGCAGAAGCAGTCCGGCCTCAGGCATGTGATCAAGGTGCTGGGCAAGGTCGAGGGCGTGCGTTTCATCCATTTCGATTCGCGCGACGTGGTGCGGCACCCGCTGGTGCAGAAGATCGTCGATGCCTATGAGAAACACAACAAGACGGAAACATAACAGGAAAGGACCGTTCCTCTGCTGCGATGCCCGGCCCGCTTGCCACCACTGTGATCAGTAACATGGACAACCAGGCCTTGCCGGACTCCTCCAGCTTCGAGCTGTGGAGCCGCGCGGCCTATCTGGGGATGGACGCCTGCGGCGTGTGCATCGTGCTGGTGGACGAGGCCGAATCGCAGGCGCTGAACGCGCAGTACCGCGGCAAGCATAAGCCGACCAACGTGCTGTCCTTTCCCATGGAGCTGCCGGAGCATGTGGGTGAGCGCGCGCTCGGCGATCTGGTGATTTGCGCGCCGGTGGTGGAGCGCGAGGCGCGCGAGCAGGGCAAGGCCGCGCCGGCGCACTGGGCGCACATGGTCGTGCACGGCATGCTGCACCTGCAGGGTTACGATCACGAAGCGGACTCCGAAGCGGCGGCGATGGAAGCCCTCGAGATCCGCATCCTGGAAGACCTGGGTTTTGCAAATCCCTATGAGCAAGGCCGGGTCATGGAACCGGGCAACTAATAAAAAGGGTAAGAGAACGATCATGGCTGAAGCCTCGAAAAAGACTTCGCGCAAAAAACCGCAGAACGCGAAGGAACCGCAGAGCGCGAAGAAACCGCGCATCCAGCGCAAGAGCTGGCTGGAGCGGTTGAGCCTCGCCTTTACCGGCGAACCGCAGGATCGCGAACAACTGCTGGAAATACTCCGCGACGCGCAGCAGCGCAACCTGTTCGACCACTACGCTCTGTCCATGCTGGAAGGCGTGTTCGAGGTAATCGAGGAACAGGTGCGCGACGTCATGATTCCCCGCGCGCAGATGGTGGTGGTCGAGCAGGAATGGCCGCTGAACCGGATACTGGACGTCGTGGTGCCTTCGGGTCATTCGCGCTTCCCGGTGATCGGCGAGGACCGCGACGAGGTGGTGGGCATACTGCTCGCCAAGGACCTGCTGCAGTTCGGGCGCGACGCGGAAAAATTCCAGATTCGCGACATCATGCGGCTACCGGTATTCATTCCGGAGAGCAAGCGTCTTAGCACCCTGCTGAAGGAATTCCAGGCCAACCGCAACCACATGGCCATCGTGGTGGATGAATACGGCGGCGTGGCCGGACTGGTCACTATCGAAGATGTGCTGGAGCTGATCGTCGGTGAGATCGACGATGAGTACGACCTGGAAGAGGACCAGAATATACGCCCCCATATCGACGGGCAGCATATTGTCAGCGCCCTCACCGAGATCGACGAGTTCAACGAATACTTCGGAACCGCCTTTGATGACGAGGAGTTCGACACTATCGGCGGCCTGTTGCTCGGGCAGCTGGGCCGCATGCCGAAGCGAGGCGAGGAGATCGACCTGGCCGGTTACCATTTCAAGGTGCTGGGCGCCGATTCGCGGCGGATCCACCGCTTGCTGGTGAAAGAGGCTCTGGATTCCCTGAGCGAGTCCGAAACCGGTTAAGGGAATACAACCACGGAGCGCACCGGGCACCCCGGGATTTTAAAAATAAATTCGATCAGAATAACCTTTCATAAAAAATTAATAACCCTCTGTGCGCTCTGTGTGCTCGGTGGTTTGGAATAAAAAATGCCGTGGCTTGAACGAATTTTGTATCTGGTGAATGAGCGTCGACCCTGGGCGGGTAATTTTTTGTGTCTGTTGTTCGGCCTGTTGATGCCGCTGGCTTTCGCGCCTTTCGAATGGCGTTGGCTGACGGTGCCGTCGCTCGCCGGATTGCTGCTGCTGGCGCGGCAGGCGGCGCCGGGCCGGGCCGCGCTGCGGACCTTCATCCACGGGCTCGGCATGTTCGGCTTCGGCATTTCCTGGGTCTATAACAGCCTGCACGATTTCGGCTCCGCGTCGTTTTTCGTGGCCGCGCTGATCACGGCCGCGCTGGTGCTGGCCTGTTCGGCCGTGCACGCGGGATGTATGGCTTTGTATGCGCGCTGGCGCGGCGCCTCGCTCCTCTTCAATTCGCTGCTGCTGTTTCCCGCCGCATGGATTACCGCCGAGTGGGTCCGCAGCTGGATCCTGAGCGGCTTTCCCTGGCTGCTGCTCGGCTATAGCCAGGTCGACAGTCTGCTCTCAGGGTACGCGCCTGTCGTCGGGACTCTGGGTCTGGGTTTTGACCTCGCCGTCCTGGCCGGCGCGGTCGTGGTTGCGCTTCTGGGCGCCATGCGGCAGCGTCTTGCGGCCGGGTGTGCCGCGGCGGTCATCCTGCTGGCGGGTGTACTGCTGCATCATGTGAGCTGGGTTGAGTCCAGCGGCGGCCGGCTCAAGGCGGCTCTGATCCAGGGCAATATCCCCCAGGAGTTGAAAATGCGACCCGACCAACTGGCGCATAACATCGCGCATTACCAGCAGTTGAGCCATCCGCATTACGACAGCGACTTGATCGTATGGCCCGAGACGGCCATCCCCTCTTTCAAGCACCGGGTGGAGGAGATGCTGCAGCCCTTCTATCTCGATCTCAACAGATACGGCGCTGAGCTGATCACCGGCGTTTTTGTCTACGACTTCGAGCGCAAGCTTTATTACAACAGCCTGTACAAGCTCGGCTCCGACGAAGTTTACAGCAAGCAGCATCTGGTGCCTTTCGGCGAATACATGCCCCTGCGCGGGTTGCTGGAATTCATGAACCGCTTCATCAACATCCCGATGTCCGATATCGCGCCGGCGGTGAACCTCGGGCTGATGCCCGTGGCCGGCCATACCGCAGGCCTTTCCATCTGCTACGAGTCGGCTTATGCCTCGATCTTTCGCCGGCAGTTGCCGCAGGCTGAGTTCTTCGTGAACGCGAGCAACGATGCATGGTTCGGCGATTCGCTGGCGCCGCACCAGCATCTGGAAATCGCGCGTATGCGGGCGTTGGAATCGGGCCGTTACCTGCTGCGCGCCACCAATAACGGTATTTCGGCCGTGATCGCGCCGGATGGAAAAATCGTGCAACGCTCGCCGCAGTTCATGGATTCGGTGATCAGCGCCGAGATCGAGACCATGGGCGGCATGACGCCTTATGCCGCGGCGGGGGACTGGCCCGTGCTGCTGCTGGCGGCCGCCGTTCTGCTCGGCGGCTGGGTCCGCCGCCGGCGTGGTTGAAGCCGCCGGGCGGGACGCCACCGGCGTACTGCGCCCGGAATGCGTCTGATTTGCCACGCGCTGCGCGCATGGGGCGAGGCGCAGGAAGGCGCCGCGCAATAAGGCATGGATGGTCTTTTTCAATATAGATAGAATAGCCGCCTTGTTCCCAGGCAAAGCGTCATGACGATCATTCCAGTTATCCTGTCGGGCGGAGCGGGCAGCCGGTTATGGCCGCTCTCGCGCACGGCCTATCCAAAGCAGCTGCTGCCCTTGCGCGGGCGTGAAACGCTGCTGCAGGAAACGGCGCGGCGCGCGATCGAGGTCACCGGCAGCCGCGGCCTGATTCTTGTCTGCGGCCAGGAACACCGCTTCCAGGTGGCCGAACAGATGCACGGCATCGGGATCGAGAATGCAGCCATTCTGCTGGAACCTCTGGGACGCAATACCGCGCCGGCGATAGCGCTGGCCGCGCATGAAGCGCTGAGCCGCGACCGGGATGCGGTGATCCTGGTTCTGCCTTCCGATCACACGATACGCAAGATCTCCGCGCTGACCGAGGCCGTGCGCAACGCCCTGCCGGCCGCCGGGCAAGGCGCATTGATCACCTTCGGTGTCAGGCCCCACAGCCCAATGACCGGTTACGGTTATATAAAGGCGAAGCAGTCCGGTCTGTCGCCGATCGCCGCCTTCGTCGAGAAGCCGGACCTCGAAACCGCGAAAAAATACCTCGCTTCCGGCAATTATTACTGGAACAGCGGCATGTTCCTGTTTCGCGCCGGGACTTACTTGAGCGAACTGAAACGCCATGCCCCGGATATCGAGCGCTGCAGCGCGGAGGCCTGGCGCGGCGTCCGCAAGGATCTCGATTTCAAGCGTATTCCGCAGGATATCTTTGCCGGCTGTCCTTCCAATTCCATCGATTATGCCGTCATGGAAAAAACCGACAAGGCGATGGTGATTCCGCTGGACGCCGGATGGAGCGATCTCGGTTCGTGGGGCTCGCTGTGGGACGTCGCGGACAAGGATGCGCGGAACAATGTCGCGCTGGGCGACGTGGTGCTGAAAGAGGTCGGTAATTCCTACGTGCGCGCGGAACACCGCCTGGTGAGCGTCATCGGGATCGAGGATTGCGTGGTGGTGGAGACGGCGGACGCAGTGCTGGTCGCCTCGCGCAAGGGCGCCGAGCAGGTCGGGGCGATGGCGACCGAGCTGTTGCAGGGCAAACGCAGCGAAGCCAACCTGCATCGCAAGGTGTACCGGCCCTGGGGCAGTTATGAAACGCTCGATGCGGGCGCTGGGTTCAAGGTGCAGCGCCTCAATATCAAGCCTCATGCGAGCCTGTCCATGCAGCTGCACAACCACCGTGCCGAGCACTGGGTCGTGCTGCGGGGCAGGGCGAAGGTGACCTGCGACGGGCGCGAATATTACCTGACAGCCAATCAGTCCACCTTCATCGCGAAGGGCCTGATACACCGGCTGGAGAACGCGGGAAGCGAGGAGATCGAACTGGTCGAGGTGCAGACGGGCGATTATCTGGGAGACGACGATATCGTGCGTTTCGAGGACAAGTACGGCAGAGAATGATTAAACGAACGTTTTGAAGCGACTATGGAAACGAAATACAACCCGAATGAAATAGAACAGAATGTCCAGGAATTCTGGAATTCCCGGAAGTTTTTCGAGCTTAAGGAAACGCAGTCCGACGCCGGACGGTTTTATTGCCTCTCGATGTTCCCCTATCCCAGCGGCAGGCTGCACATGGGACACGTGCGCAACTACACGATCGGCGACGTGATCACGCGTTACCAGCGTATGCAGGGCAAGCAGGTGTTCCAGCCCATGGGCTGGGACGCCTTCGGCCTGCCGGCGGAGAACGCGGCGTTGCAGAACAAGGTGGCGCCCGCGAAATGGACCTACGAAAATATCGCCTACATGCGCAACCAGTTGAAGCGCCTGGGCTTCGCCTACGACTGGAGCCGCGAGATCGCGACCTGCCGTCCCGAATATTATCGCTGGGAGCAGCTGCTCTTCGTGAAAATGTACAAGCAGGGTCTGGCCTACAAGAAGACCGCGACCGTGAACTGGGATCCGGTCGACCAGACGGTGCTGGCCAACGAACAGGTGATCGACGGTAAAGGTTGGCGCTCGGGCGCGCCGGTCGAGCGCCGCGAAATCCCGCAGTGGTTTCTGCGCATTACCCACTATGCGCAGGAGCTGCTCGACATGATCGACACGCTGGAAGGCTGGCCGGAAGCGGTCAAGACCATGCAGCGCAACTGGATCGGCCGTTCGGTCGGAGTCGAGCTGAAATTTGCCGTTGCTGGATCCGGTTCCGGCTCGAAGGACGAACTGACGGTCTACACGACGCGGCCCGACACTCTGATGGGCGTGACCTATCTCGCGATCGCGCCGGAACACCCTCTCGCGATACAGGCGGGCAAGGCTAAACCTGAAGTGCAGAAGTTCATCGATTCCTGCAAGAACGTGAAGACCGCGGAAGCGGATCTCGCGACCATGGAAAAGCGCGGTATCGATACCGGTATCAAGGCGGTGCATCCGATTACGGGCGACCAGGTGCCGGTGTGGATCGCCAACTTCGTGCTGATCGAATACGGTTCGGGCGCCGTGATGTCGGTACCCGCGCATGATCAGCGTGATTACGAGTTCGCGCGCCAGTACGCTTTGCCGATCAAGCAGGTGATCCGTCCGGCCGACCCGAAGCAATCCGTCGATCTGGCCGACTGCGCTTATACCGAGAAGGGCGTGCTGCTGGATTCGGCGCAGTTCTCTGATCTGACTTCAGAACAGGCTTTCAACGCCATTGCGGATCATCTGCAGAAGCAGGGCAAGGGCGAACGCAAGGTCAATTTCCGGCTGCGCGATTGGGGTGTGTCGCGGCAGCGCTATTGGGGCGCGCCGATTCCCATCATCCATTGCGATAAGTGCGGCGAGGTGCCGGTGCCCGAGGACCAGCTGCCGGTGGTGCTGCCCGAGGACGTGGTGTTCAACGATGCCGGTTCGCCGATCAAGAAAATGCCCGGGTTCTACCAGACAAAATGTCCCCAGTGTGGCGCGACGGCGCGCCGTGAAACGGATACCTTCGATACCTTCATGGAGTCTTCCTGGTATTACGCGCGCTTCCTGTGCCGGAACAATGACAAAGCCATGCTCGATTCTTCGGTCAACGACTGGCTGCCGGTCGACCAGTATATCGGCGGCATCGAGCACGCCATCCTGCATCTGCTGTATGCGCGCTTCTATCACAAAGTGATGCGCGATTTCGGGCTGGTCAAATCGGACGAGCCTTTCGCGCGGCTGCTGACCCAGGGCATGGTATTGAAGGACGGCTCCAAGATGTCCAAGTCCAAGGGCAATACGGTGGATCCGCAGTCGCTGATCGAGCGATACGGCGCCGACACGGTCCGCATGTTCATGATGTTCGCCTCGCCCCCGGAGCAATCGCTGGAGTGGTCGGATGACGGTGTGGAAGGCGCGTACCGTTTTCTCAAGCGGTTGTGGCGACTGGTGTACGAGCACCTCGAATCCGGTCCGGTCAAATCCCGGAATCTTAAGGAGCTCAACGACGCGCAGCAGGCGGTGCGGCGCAAGGTGCACCAGACCATACAGAAAGCGAGTGACGACATAGGCCGCCGTTATATCTTCAACACGGCGATAGCGGCCAATATGGAATTGGTCAACGAGCTGTACAAGTTCAAGGACGCGTCGGACCAGGGCAGGGCGATCATGCAGGAAGGTCTTGAGGCCATTGTGCTGATGCTGTCCCCGATCGTGCCGCATATCTGTCATGTGCTGTGGCAGGCCCTGGGCCATGCGGAGACGATTATGGATTGCCGCTGGCCGACCGTGGATAAGTCGGCCCTGCAGCAGGATGTCCTGCAACTGGTGGTGCAGGTAAACGGCAAGTTGCGCGGCCACATCAGTGTGCCGGTGAGCGCGAGCCGCGAGGACTGCGAGCGCATGGCCCTCGCCGATGAGAGCGTGCAGCGTTATACCGAGGGCAAGCCGATCAAGAAAATCGTCGTGGTGCCCAACCGGTTGATCAATGTTGTTATCTGATTTCCAGCGGCGGCTTTTGCTGTGCGTCCTGGCCTTGTCCCTGGCTGCCTGTGGCTTTACATTGCGTGGCGCACGCGAATTGCCCGCCGGCATGGCGGTGACCTACGTCCAGGCCGGTGCGCCGGGCAGCCCTTTGGCCGCCTATCTGAAAAGCTTCCTGCGTGAAAGTTCGGTGCGGGCGGTCGATTATGCGACGCCGGATGCCGCCGTGTTGAAAGTCCGCGATTCCACCCGGCGACGGGTGCTTTCCGTAGACGCACACGCCAAGGCGCGGGAATTCGAAGTGCAGTACAGCGCCACTTTCAGTCTGTCGATGCCCGGTGCGGAAAGCGAATTTCCGGAGAAAACCATCACCTTGAGCCGCGACTATGTTTTCGACCGGCAGGCGGTGCTGGCGGCGAATGAAGAGGAGTCCATGCTGTTGCAGGAAATGCAGCGCGAATTGGCGCGCATGATCGTCGAACAGATCGCGGCCTATCCGTGGCGGAGTGCCCCGGCCGACACGCTCAAATAGGAAAATTTTCGCTTCCTCGGCAAAAATATTACGCGTGAATGCAGGGAATCAGCGGCGGGTCCGGCGAAATGTGATGAGTGTCGCAAATTCCCCGGCTGGCCCGCGAAAAACTTGCTATACATGACAGAAGCCTCTTTAATGCTTGTTCCCGCATGTCGAGCCAATCGTTCTAAAGGAATAAGGGTGCGCGCTTGAATTCGTTACTCGCAGGATTTTTGCAACCGGTGCCCGCGCAGCCTGAGTGGCGCGGCGACGAAGCTTGGGCCTTCACGCGCGGGGGGCTGCTGCTACTCTCGATATTGATGACGCTGGCGATCGGCAGCCAGTTTCTGTTCAGCATGGATTCTCTTTATTCCAACGGCGGGTACCTTATTCTGACGCTGGTCGCGCTGGTTACATCCTTTTATATGCGTGGTGAGTCGCGCAAGTCGTCGATACAGAAGTTCGTGCAGCGGATTTCAGCCGGTCTGTTGGCCGGAACCCTGCTGGTCGGATTCATTCCCGGGACACAACCTTATACCTTCCTGCTGGTATTATTCGCCGTTCTATTCTGGTTCTGGGGGAGTTGCACGCTCATTTTCCCGATCGCCAACGCAATCGGCTGGTGCCTGTTGGGCCTGTACAGCCTGGCCGTGATGGTCACCAATCATTCTCCCTTCGAGAGTGCCGGCGTCGCCGTTATCGCGACTTCCCTGTGCGGCATGTTCGCGCTGACCATGGCGTATGGATACCGGCAGCTGCTCAGCTTCGTGCTGGCGCAGGAGCGAGAACACCTGACGGATGAAGATGCCGCGGGCAGCGTCGAGCAAGGGCGGCAATCCGAGGCGGTGATCGGCGGCGCCAACGCCAAGTGGGCGGCCGTTCTCAAAGCCACCATACTTGAAATGGCCGGTACTCATGATACCGACGCGATGTACAAAAAAATGCTCGGCAGGATAAAAGCCTCGATACCCTGCGATATCGTGGTCCTGGGCAAGTTGCAGAATCGCGTGATGTTCCCGGTGCTGATGTGGGACAAGAACGGTCAGCGCAGCGTCAACGGCAGCCTGAGAATGATCTGGACGCTGGCCTTGCTGGAGGAGTTGGAAGAGAAGAAAGATGTCCATATCGGACTGTCGGACGCGGCCCTGTTCGACAGTTTCTTCGATGAGGGCAAGGTGCCTTTCGGATACCGGCTCGATATACCGTTTTTCTCACAGAAAAAATTGAGCGGCGTGGTGTCCCTGTTCAGGCACAGCCAGGAATTCAATCGCTATGAAACGGAACTCTCTTCGAGCATTGTGTTTCACGGGATGTTCGCGCACCGCAGCGCGGTCATGCATAGCCGGCTTGCCGGCATGACCAACGCGAACAGCACACAATCCTTCAACGTGAACAACATGAACAGCACTCAGGCGGTCAATATCGCGAAAGCAGCCGCCCCCAAGGCGGAGGCCGAACGTGATACACAGGCCGGACCGCTGGGTTCCGAGGAGTTCATACAGAAGGCCGACGGCGATTTCCGCCAGCTCGAAAAAAGCGGCAAGCCGGTTTCCCTGCTGCTGGTCGAGGTCGACGGTTACGCGAAATTCATCGACAAGTACAACGAACTGGCGGTGGCTCAACTGTTCGGCCAGCTGTCGACGCTGATGCAGAGCAACCTGCCCGCGGGCAGCCTGTTCGGACGTTACGGCAAGGGCTCCTTCGCCATCCAGTTATCGGCCGAACCCGAGCGGGCGCGTCATCTGGCCGAGCATCTGAGATATCTGGTGCAGAAACGGGCCTTCCTGCTGGAAGGAAAAAAGGAATCGCTCACCGTGAGTATCGGCGTGTCATCCAGGACTTCGAAAACCCTGGATTTCCTGTCCGTGCTCAAGCGCGCCGATATAGGCCTCAACAAGGCCAAGTTCGGCTCCGGCAATATCGTCCACGTCAACGTTTAAGAACGTTGCAAGACTCTCTGGTTTTTTTTCGGAACTATGAACCAAGAAAGGATTTCTCACGGAGCCCACGGTGTTCACGGAGAATAACTTCGTGTTCTCCGCGCCTCCGTGAGAGACATTCCTTTTATTTTTGTTTTCCTGTTTCTTTAAGAGCCTTGCTGATTTCGGAAATCAGCTGCGGCCCGCGGTAGATAAAGCCGCTGTAAATCTGGACCAGCTGCGCACCCGCCTCGATTTTTGCAAGCGCATCTTCCGCCTTGAGAATTCCGCCGACGCCGATCAGCGCCACCTTTGCGGGCAGGCGCCGCGCGAACTCGCGCAGCACGGCGGTCGACGCGGCCAGCAGGGGTGCTCCGCTCAGGCCGCCGGTCTCGGCCGCATATTTTTCCCCTTCGACTCCCGCGCGCGACAGGGTGGTGTTACTGACGATCAGCCCGTCGATGGAATGATCCGCGATCGAGCGCGCGATTTCCTCGATCTGCGCCGGAGCGAGATCCGGCGCGATTTTCACCGCCAGCGGCACGCGGCGTCCGGATTGAGCCGCCAGGTGTTCGCGCAGTCGCGCCAGTTCGGATAACAGGCCGGAGAGTTCCCGTACATTCTGCAGTTGGCGCAGGCCGGGCGTGTTCGGCGAGGAAATATTGATCACGAGATACCCGGCAAGTGGATATGCTTTCTTCATGCATTCCAGATAGTCGTCGATGCTTTTTTCCGCCGGGGTGTCCTTGTTCTTGCCGATGTTGATGCCGAGCACTCCGCGATAGCGGGAGCGCCGGACCCGTTCCACCAGGTAGTCGATGCCTTTGTTGTTGAAGCCCATGCGGTTGATCAGCGCCTGCCGGGCGGGCAGCCGGAACAGGCGGGGTCGCGGATTCCCGTCCTGAGCCCTGGGAGTGACGGTGCCGATTTCAATAAAGCCGAAACCGAGTGCGGCCAATGCATCGATGTACTCGCCGTTCTTGTCGAGTCCGGCCGCGAGGCCTACCCGGTTAGGAAAGTCCAGGCCCATGAGTCTTACCGGGTCCGCGGCAGCATGAGAGATGAGTCCGGCGGGCGCGCGCGCCAGCGCCAATGTCTTGAGCGCTACGGCATGCGCGGTTTCAGGAGGCAGACTGAAGAGGATCGAACGAAGCAGCGGATACAATGTCGTGATCCCTTGCTCGACAGTCGTGCTTAAAGGGCAGCCAATGCCTTTTCGTAATCGGGTTCGGTGGCGATCTCGGGCACCAGTTGCGCGTGGACCACCTTATTATTCTTGTCCAGCACTACGACAGCGCGGGCGGTGATTCCTTCGAGGGGGCCGTCCTGAATCAGCACGCCGTAATCCTGCGCGAAATTGCGGGAACGCATCAACGACAGGGGAACTACGTTCTTGATGCCTTCGGCTTCGCAAAAGCGCTTCATGGCGAAGGGCAGGTCGGCTGAAATGACCAGTACAACGGTATCTTTCAACGCGGCTGCTTTCTCGTTGAATTTGCGGGTGGAGGCGGCGCAGACCGACGTATCAAGGCTTGGCACGATGTTGAGTACCTTGCGTTTGCCCGCGAAATCAGCGAGAGACACGTCCTTGAGGGCGGCGTCGACCAGCCTGAAGTCGGGCGCCTGGACGCCCGCTGCCGGCAATTCTCCATTGGTGTTGATCTTGTTCCCTTTCAGGGTGATGCTGGCCATGTAAGTTCTCCTTCCGTTTGAATGCCGATGCCGGTTTTGAATCAGGATTTGACGAGCTGGATTTTATGTTTTTTAGGGTTCGGGCGGTAGAGCACGGCGATATGACCTATGGTCGCCACCAGTTCCGCATTTGCTTCGCTAACCATGGTTTCGATCAACTGCCGCCTTTGTATACGATCCTCGGCATTGACCCTGAGCTTGATCAGTTCATGGTGCGTGAGCGCCTGGTCTATTTCATTTTTGACGTTGGGGGTCAGCCCCTGCTGGCCGATGATGATGACAGGTTTCAATGTATGCGCGAGGCCGCGTAGAAAATGTCGTTGTTTGGGGCTGAGGGGCATATCGGAAGCGCGAGTGTTTTTATGGGGGGATGAGTGTAACATACGGCGTTATATCGAATCTTTAGCGGTCCTGAATTTCCATGGCCAGATCCAAGAGCAGCGCACGCTGGATGAACGAGCACGTCACGGACGAGTTCGTGCGTCTGGCGCAGAAGGAGGGCTACCGTTCGCGGGCTGTGTACAAGCTGAAGGAGCTCGACGAGAAATACCGGCTGTTCCGCCCCGGGCAAAGGATCGTCGACCTCGGAGCCGCGCCTGGCAGCTGGTCCGAATACGTTGTGGAGAAGGTGGGCGAGCGCGGTCGCGTGATTGCGCTCGATGTACTCCCCATGGATGCGCTGGCTGGAGTGGAATTCATCCAGGGGGATTTCCAGGACGAAGCCGTGCTTGCCGTCCTGTTGCAGTCCTTGGGGGACGAGCGCGCCGACCTTGTGATTTCCGATATGGCCCCCAATATGAGCGGTATGGATGCCGTCGATATTCCCCGTGCCATGTACCTTGTCGAATTGGCCCACGAGTTGGCTAAACAGGTGTTGCGTCGCGGCGGAGTCTTTATTTGCAAGCTGTTTCAGGGTGAGGGTTCGGATGTCTGGCTGAAGGCCGTGCGCGCCGATTTTGGAAGCGTGGTGGTAAAAAAGCCTAAAGCCTCCCGTTCCCGTAGCCGGGAAGTGTATGTGGTGGCCCGCGATTTCAAAGGCTGAGCCCGCTTCTGACCTGGGTCAAATGCCCCGATGAACGGTTTATGCTAAAGTCGCTCTAAATCGGGCGGAACAAGCCGATAATGTCTCAAAGCGGCCGTAATATCGGATATTTGCAACCCGTATTGTCAGGTCGATCGGTTATATATGCCGGGACCTTGCATAGTTAGTGTACAAGGGCCGGTGGTTGAAAAGCAGTTGGGGTCTTAGTTCAGGTATCACAGGTAGAGGACAATTCCTTGAATGATTTAATGAAAAACATTCTGTTGTGGGTGGTTATCGCGGTTGTACTGATGTCGGTGTTTCAGAATATCAACCACCAGTCGGAATCGAGCAAGTCTTATACCTATTCGCGCTTCCTGGACCAGATCGAGGCCGGCCAGATCGAAAAGGTTGTAATTGACAGCAATGGTCGCGAAATCAGCGGCAAGCTCAAATCCGGAGAATCTTTCTCCACCAACAGTCCTGAGACCGATAACAAGGCTCTGATCGGCGATTTACGCCAGCATGGCGTCGAGATCATCGCCAAGGAGCCCGAGCGCCAATCCTTGCTCGGCCAGATTTTCATCAGTTGGTTCCCCTTCCTGCTGCTCATCGGCGTATGGATTTATTTCATGCGTCAGATGCAGGGCGGCGGCGGGCGCAGCGCCATGACCTTCGGCAAGAGCAAGGCCAAGCTTATGGGCGAGGATCAGGTCAAGATCACTTTTGCCGATGTCGCCGGCGTTGAGGAAGCCAAGGAGGAGGTCCGCGAGCTGGTGGATTTTCTGCGCGATCCTGGTAAGTTCCAGCGCCTCGGCGGCACCATTCCGCGCGGCGTGCTGATGATCGGTTCGCCTGGCACCGGCAAAACATTGCTTGCGAAGGCGATCGCAGGCGAGGCCAAGGTTCCGTTCTTCAGCATCTCCGGTTCGGATTTCGTCGAGATGTTCGTCGGTGTGGGCGCGTCCCGCGTGCGGGACATGTTCGATCAGGCGAAAAAGCACGCGCCCTGCATCATCTTTATCGATGAGATTGATGCGGTGGGGCGTCATCGCGGCGCCGGTCTCGGCGGCGGCCATGACGAGCGCGAACAGACGCTCAACCAGCTGTTGGTGGAGATGGACGGCTTCGAGGGCAACGAAGGCGTGATCGTGATAGCGGCCACCAATCGTCCGGATGTGCTCGATCCCGCGCTGCTGCGGCCGGGCAGGTTCGACCGCCAGGTCGTGGTTCCGTTGCCGGATATCCGCGGCCGCGAACAAATACTGAAAGTACACATGCGCAAAGTGCCGCTGGCGGAGAACGTAAATCCCTCGATCATTGCGCGCGGCACGCCCGGATTCTCCGGCGCCGATCTTGCCAACCTGGTGAACGAGGCGGCCCTGTTTGCGGCGCGCGCCAACAAGCGCACGGTCGATATGGACGATTTCGAGCGCGCCAAGGACAAGATCATGATGGGCGCGGAGCGCCGTTCCATGGTCATGAGCGAGGAAGAGAAACGCCTTACCGCCTATCATGAAGCGGGGCATGCGATCGTGGGACGTTCATTGCCGGATCATGATCCCGTTTACAAGGTAAGCATTATTCCGCGGGGACGCGCACTCGGCGTAACCATGTTCCTGCCGGAAGAAGACCAGTACAGCTTCAGCAAGCAGAAGCTGGAAGGCAAGATCGCCAGCCTGTTCGGCGGCCGCATCGCGGAAGAACTGGTTTTCGGACCCGAAAAGGTGACGACCGGCGCGTCGAATGATATTGAACGCGCGACCGAGCTGGCGCGCAACATGGTAACCCGGTGGGGCCTGTCGGAAAGACTGGGTCCGCTTTCCTACAGTGAGGACGATGGCGAAGTATTTCTCGGCCGTTCCGTCACCCGGCACAAGAGCGTGTCCGACACGACTGCGCGCGATATCGACGAGGAAATACGCAAGGTGATCGATACGAACTATGCCCGCGCCAGGAAGATTCTGATGGATAACCTCGACAAACTGCGGATGATGGCGGAAACGCTGATCAAGTACGAGACCATCGACTCGGGTCAGATCGACGCCATTATGGAAGGGCGTGAACCGGGGCCGCCGGCCGACTGGCACGACCAGGACCAGCCGCCCTCGGGCAATGAGGCCGTTCCGGGGAAGAAAAAGCCCGGCAAGGGATCCATCGGCGGTCCGGCAAGCCTGCACTGAGAGTTTTGCCGCAAGCATGTATCAAAGCCGCACGCCTGAGCGTGCGGCTTTTGCATTTGGGACCTTGCATATGGAATTTTTGGTCAATGTTTCTGGAATATAAAGATGGCGCCAGGCTCGACCTGTCGCGTCCCCGGGTAATGGGCATATTAAATGTCACGCCCGACTCCTTCGCCGACGGCGGGCGCTATAATCGCATCGACAGCGCGTTGCGGCGTGCCGAGGAAATGGCGGCGGAAGGGGCCGATATTATCGATGTCGGAGGCGAGTCCACACGGCCTGGTGCGCAACCCGTGTCTGATAACGAAGAGCTGGAACGCGTCATCCCCGTCATTGAAAAGCTTGCCGCGTCCGTCGATGTTCCGCTTTCGGTGGATACCTGCAAGCCCGCTGTCATGGCCGCGGCGGTCGGAGCGGGTGCGGCCATGATCAACGATATAAACGCCTTGCGCGCCCAGGGCGCCTTGCAGACGGCATCCGGTCTCGGAGTTCCGGTCTGCCTGATGCACATGAGGGGCGAGCCCCGCACCATGCAGCAGGCCCCCGCTTACGCCGACGTAGTGGCCGAGATCAAGGCGTTTTTAGAAGAGCGTATCAATGAATGCACGAGAGCCGGCATCCCCCGCCGCAGTTTACTGGTTGATCCCGGCTTCGGTTTCGGCAAGACTTTGCAGCACAATGTGGAGTTGATGAAGAGTTTGAGCGTCTACAAGGAATTGAATTTGCCGCTCGTGGTAGGCTTTTCGCGCAAGAGCATGTTGGGATCTTTACTTGGCGGCGGGCGTCCGGTGCCGGTGGAGCAACGGTTATACGGTAGCCTTGCCGCGGCGGCCTGGGCCATTCTGCAGGGAGCGCAAATCATGCGGGTGCATGACGTCGCCGCAACGGTGGATGTGATACGTGTACTGGCGGCGGTTACGCCGTCGGCCAACTGATGATGGATGGAGCATGAAATTGGATGAGCAGGAAATATTTCGGAACTGACGGTATACGCGGACGTGTCGGCGAAAGCCTGTTGACGCCGGAGTTCGTACTGAAGCTGGGCTGGGCCGCGGGCAAGGCGCTGGGCAGTCACGGAGACGGCAGGCGCATCCTCATCGGCAAGGACACGCGCATCTCCGGTTACATGTTCGAATCCGCCCTGGAAGCCGGCCTGTCGGCCGCAGGCGTGAATATCGAGCTGCTCGGCCCGATGCCTACACCCGCGATCGCCTATTTAACCCAGACCTTGCGCGCTTCCGCCGGTATCGTCATCAGCGCCTCGCACAATCCCTATTACGATAACGGGATCAAATTCCTTTCCGCGCAGGGCTCGAAACTGCCGGATGAGCAGGAAGCCGAGATCGAACGGCTGCTCGGTCAGCCCATGGACTGCGTAGAATCATCACGTCTCGGCAAGGCTTCCCGAGTCACTGATGCGCGGGGGCGCTATATCGAATTCTGTAAAAGCAAATTCCCCTCAGAGTTGAATCTGAAGGGGCTGAAGATCGTCGTGGATTGCGCGCATGGCGCGGCCTATTACATCGCTCCCAAAGTATTCTCGGAACTGGGAGCGGAGATAGTGACGGTCGGTTCGAAACCGAACGGCGTGAATATCAATCTCGACTGCGGAGCCACTCATCCTGAGATGCTGGCGGAAGCCGTGCTTGGTCACGAGGCCGATCTTGGTATCGCGCTCGATGGCGACGGCGACCGCGTAATCATGGTCGATCATCGCGGTGAGATTGTTGATGGCGACCAGATCCTCTACATCCTGGCCGAACAGATGCAGCGGTCCGGACAAACGAAATCGGGCGTGGTAGGCACCGTGATGAGTAATATGGGGCTCGAGTTGGCGCTCAAGCGGCTGCGTATCGCGTTCAAGCGCACCAGCGTCGGCGACCGCTATATCATGCAGCAGTTGCAGCAGGAAAAGTGGATCCTGGGAGGTGAGGCCTCCGGCCATATTATTTGTCTCGACAAATCGCCGGCGGGGGATGGCATTATTTCCGCTTTGCAGGTTTTAGGCTGTTTGGTCGACCGCGATACTGATCTGTACAGTCTCAAACAGGGCATGCAGAGATTTCCGCAGATTCTGGTGAACGTCCCGGTCGCCAAGGGCAGTCGAACCACCGAACACGAGTCGGTCAAGCGGGCCGTCAGCGAAGGGGAAAAACGCTTGAATGGAAGAGGCCGTATTCTGCTGCGTCCCTCAGGTACCGAGCCTGTCCTGCGTATTATGGTGGAAGGCGACGATATCGAGGCGGTCAGGGGTATCGCCGGGGAAATCGCGGCGGTAGCGGAAGCGGTCAGGAGCTAGTCTTTAATTAGAGTCCCTTAACCCGGCGTGCCAGCATGGTTATGAGACTGGTTTTGGTCAGCTTGCGGTTCTTTTGCTGGGTGCAAAGCTCGTAACATGCCGTGAAAAGTTCGGCTTGACGCCGATAGTTGTAAGCCTCGAGCAAGTCTGCCTTGCCGCTTAAATATTCAATGCAGGCATGCACCGCTTTACGGTTGAGAGTGCTATTCGCTGGCACCTGTTTCCCATGATCGATTGTTTTGCGGGGGGAAATGCCCTCAAGCCAGGCGGGGGAAACATCGAGCGCCAAGGCCAGTCTGACGATATTGGCCGAGCCTTGAGCCTTGCCGACTTCCAGTTTGGAAATCATTTGCTGGCAGACCCCGCTTAGCAGGGCCAGATCTTTTTGAGTGATCCCTTTTTCCTGGCGAACCTGACGAACTCTGTCTCCGACACCCATCTTGAGTCGAGCCCCTTGTACTGAACAACTTTGCAACGCCGGGACTCTACCTTCGGGTTTATGCGAGGTCAAACCGCAGTTTTTAGATTGTTAAGCGCACCACATTTTTGCATATTATGTAATATTCTGTATTATATGCGAATGCAGAATATGCATCTGCAACAAGCGATCCGGATCCTGGGCGGGCAAGCCGCTTTGGCCCGTGCCTGCGGTAAAGGCTGCAAGCAACAGCATGTCTGGAACTGGATGCACCGCGATCGCAAGATTCCCGCCGAGTTTGTACTGGCCATTGAAAGGGCGACCGGCGGCCAGGTGACCCGGCATCAGTTACGCCCGGATATCTATCCTCCGATCGAGGGTTGATGCCGAGGTGAAAACCCTCCGGCAATCGTTTTGGAAGATGCGGCAAATTGAAGAATGAAGTTCGCTGCAGCGCGGGCGCAGATTTCGATTTCACATTGATTTATATGCGCCCGGCAGTTACCATTCCTGCCCTTTTTATCAGGAATATAAATGGAGCGGGAAATGCGTCAGCCTCTGGTCCTCGGTAACTGGAAGCTAAATGGCAATAAAAAAAGTGTTGCCGATCTGGTCGCGGGTATACGTCGCGACATCAAGAGCGTGTCCCCGGCCGAGGTCGGAGTGTGTCCTCCCTTCGTATATTTGCCGTCTGTTTTGCAGGCCCTTGAAGGCTCACCAATAAAGTTGGGCGCCCAGAATGTCTGTGAAAACGACCAGGGTGCCTTCACGGGCGAAGTTTCAGCGCCCATGCTGGGCGATATCGGCTGCCATTACGTTATCGTAGGTCATTCCGAGCGTCGTCAGATTTATCGTGAAAGCAATCAGCAGGTTGCAGCCAAATTCGCCGCGGTGCAGCGCGCCGGACTCATCCCCGTACTGTGCATAGGCGAGACCCAGCAGGAATGGGAACGCAAGGAATCTGAAAAGGTGGTCTGGGAGCAGTTGGAAGCCGTGCTCAAGCAGGTCGGGATCGATGCCTTTGCCAAGGCGGTAATCGCCTATGAACCGGTATGGGCGATCGGTACCGGCAACACGGCCACACCCGACTACGCGCAGAAGATGCATGCGTTCATACGCGGCAAGCTTGCTTCCCAGAATTCCAAGGTCGCCGGCGGACTCCGCATTCTGTATGGCGGCAGTGTCAACAATACCAACGCAGCTGAACTGTTCGCGCAACCGGATATTGATGGCGGCCTGATCGGCGGCGCTTCCCTGGATGCCGGAAAATTTCTGGCCATATGTCAGGCCGCAGGTTGAGAGAGAGGCATTTATGCAAACGATTTTGATTATGGTACACATTGTACTGGCCATTGCCCTGATAGGCCTGATCTTGCTCCAACACGGCCGCGGCGCCGATGCGGGCGCGGCTTTCGGCAGCGGCGCTTCGGCAACGGTTTTCGGCGCGCGGGGATCAGGCTCCTTCCTCAGCAGAACGACAACAGCGTTGGCCATCTTGTTTTTCGCGAACAGTCTGGCCCTGGCCTATTTGTCCGCACATATGGAACAGGCGCCGGGCTTGATGGATCGTATCGAATCGGAACAGGTAGCGCCCGGCAAAGAACAGGAGCCGGCGCCCGCCGAAAAAGCGCCTGCCGCGGGCGATGTACCGTTAATTGCGCCGACCGATGCTCCGGCTGAGGCTCCGCCGGCCGGAAAATAAAGCTCTCCGCCGGCCCCGCGTTTTTAAACATGCCGATGTGGTGGAATTGGTAGACACGCTATCTTGAGGGGGTAGTGGCGAAAGCTGTGCGAGTTCGAGTCTCGCCATCGGCACCATTCAGCTGTTTTGTTGTTGTTTTCCGGCACTCGCCGCAAGGCGGAGCAAGCGCTCCGTACCCAGAAAAATTTCTGCGGATATTGTTCGGCCTCCCGATTTTGCTGGTAAAATCCGCCCCGTCGTAACTTAAATGACGTCATACAAAAGGTCGGTATTCCGTGCTGGGGAATTATCTTCCAGTTTTAATATTCTTGGCGATTGGGCTTGTTATGGGAGTCGCCATGCTGCTCGTCGGCTCTGTGTTGGGGCCGCGCCGCCCTGACAGCGCCAAGGATTCCCCCTACGAATGCGGTTTCGAGGCATTTGAAGATTCCCGCATGAAATTCGACGTCCGCTATTATCTGGTTGCCATCCTGTTCATCATCTTCGACCTGGAAATTGCTTTCCTCTTCCCTTGGGCCGTGGTACTCGATACCGTCGGCGCGGCCGCTTTCGTTGCGATGGGGATATTTATCGGGGTACTGGTGATCGGATTTATTTATGAATGGAAAAAAGGCGCTCTGGAATGGGAATGATCCTGTGGAAGGGGTGTCATCTTTAAATGAATTGAAAGTAGAGCCAAATATATATAAGGCATAAAAGGCGTATGGGAATCGAAGGATATTTGGAAAAAGGTTTTGTGACCACTACCGCCGACCAGTTAATCAACTGGGCCCGGACGGGTTCGCTGTGGCCGATGACCTTCGGCCTGGCCTGTTGCGCCGTCGAGATGATGCATGCCGGCGCCGCGCGCTATGACCTTGATCGCTTCGGCGTGGTGTTCCGCCCGAGCCCTCGCCAGTCGGATGTGATGATCGTCGCCGGCACTCTGGTCAACAAAATGGCGCCCGCGCTGCGCAAGGTTTACGACCAGATGGCCGAACCTAAATGGGTGATCTCCATGGGTTCCTGCGCCAACGGCGGCGGTTATTATCATTATTCCTATTCTGTTGTACGCGGCTGCGACCGGATTGTGCCGGTCGATATTTACGTACCGGGGTGCCCGCCGACGGCGGAAGCGCTGTTGTACGGCGTGATGCAGCTGCAAAATAAAATAAAACGTACCAACACTATCGCACGATAATTTGAAGATGAGTGATTCACTCGCCAATTTGGGAGAAGCGCTGCAGCGGACGTTCGCCGGATGCGTGCTTGAGCGCGCCTGCGGCGAGATTACCCTGACGGTTTCCGCCGAAGAGCTGCTGCAGGCCATGCGGAAGTTGCGTGACGAACCCGCATTGCGTTTCGAGCAGTTAATGGATCTTGCGGCCGTCGATTATCTGCACTACGGCCTGGACGAGTGGGCGGCCGAGGAGTCGACCGCGATGGGTTTCAGCCGCGGCGTCGAAAGCCGTACTACGGGGCGGCTGAAGTTCGGCGACCGGGCCGAGGAAATCCGGCCGCTGCCGCACCCGCGTTTCGCGGTGGTCTATCATCTGCTGTCGCTGCGCTATAACCGCCGTCTGCGGGTGAAGGTTTACGCCCCGGACAACGACATGCCGGTGGTCGCCTCCGTGATCGGCGTCTGGGAATCGGCCGACTGGTTCGAGCGCGAAGCCTTCGATCTCTATGGCGTTCTGTTTGAAGGGCAT
Source organism: Gammaproteobacteria bacterium (assembly GCA_036274675.1). GTDB lineage: Bacteria > Pseudomonadota > Gammaproteobacteria > HTCC5015 > HTCC5015 > DASUFE01. The sequence goes on along the minus strand of DASUFE010000032.1, from coordinate 2,004 downwards.
CCGGATTTACGCCGCATCCTGACGGACTATGGTTTCATCGGGCATCCCTTCCGCAAGGATTTCCCGCTGATCGGTAATGTGGAAATGCGCTACGACCCCGAGAAGAAGCGGGTCATCTACCAGCCCGTCACCATCGAACCGCGCGTGCTGGTGCCGAAGGTGGTCCGTCACGACAACCGTTATATGCGCAAGGGCTGGAAACCGCAGCCGCCGGAAGCGCCGAAGACCGATGCCGCGACACCCAAGACAGATGCTCCCAAACCCGCGGGTGCCAAATAAGCCATGCCTGAAATACGCAATTACACATTGAATTTCGGCCCGCAGCATCCTTCGGCGCACGGCGTGCTGCGCCTGGTGCTGGAAATGGATGGTGAGGTGATCACGCGCGCCGACCCGCACATCGGCCTGCTGCATCGCGCCACCGAAAAACTGGCCGAGTCCAAACCTTACAATCAAAGCATCGGCTACATGGACCGGCTGGACTATGTCTCGATGATGTGCAACGAACATGGCTATGTGCTCGCGATCGAGAAACTGCTGGGTTGCGAAGTGCCGTTGCGCGCGCAATACATACGGGTTATGTTCGACGAACTGACCCGCATCCTGAATCACCTGCTGTGGTTGGGCGCGCACGCGCTGGATATCGGCGCCATGACCGTGTTTCTGTACTGCTTCCGCGAGCGCGAAGATCTCATGGACTGCTATGAAGCGGTGTCCGGCGCCCGCATGCACGCCACCTATTACCGCCCGGGCGGAGTCGCGCGCGACCTGCCGCAGACGATGCCCCTGTATCAGCCGTCGAAGTGGAAGTCTCAGGCCGAGATCGACAGGTTGAACGAGCGCCGCCGGGGTTCGCTGCTGGATTTCATTGAGCGCTTTATCGATGAATTTCCCGCGAAAGTGGACGAATACGAAACCCTGCTCACCGACAATCGTATCTGGAAACAGCGCACCGTCGGCATCGGCGTGGTCAGCCCGGAGCAGGCGCTGCAGTGGGGTTTTACCGGGCCCATGCTGCGCGGTTCGGGCGTTGCCTGGGATCTGCGCAAGAAGCAACCTTATGAAGTCTACGACAAGATGGATTTCGATATCCCCCTCGGCACCAACGGCGACTGTTACGACCGTTACCTGGTGCGCATCGAGGAGATGCGCCAGTCGGCGCGCATCGTCAAACAGTGCGTGCAGTGGCTGCGCGCCAACCCGGGCCCGGTAATGACCGGCGACCGCAAGGTCGCCCCGCCGCGCCGCGAAGAAATGAAGCGCGACATGGAGTCGTTGATCCATCATTTCAAGCTGTTTACCGAGGGCTATTCGTTGCCGGAAGGCGAGGTCTATGCAGCGGTGGAGCATCCGAAGGGCGAGTTCGGCGTTTACCTGGTATCCGACGGTTCGAACAAACCCTATCGCCTGAAAGTGCGTGCCGCGGGATTTGCGCATCTGTCCGCCCTCGACCAGATGGCGCGCGGCCATATGCTGGCCGATGTGGTCGCCATCATCGGCACGCAGGATATCGTATTCGGGGAAGTGGACCGATGAGCGAGCAATATACACTGCCCAAGCATGTGGCAGCCGAGATCGATCATCTGGTCGCCAAGTTCCCGCCGCAGCGCAAGCGCTCCGCGGTGCTGGGCGCATTGACGGCGGCGCAGCATGAGAACAGCGGCTACCTGACGACGCCGATCATGGACGCGGTGGCGGATTATCTGCAGTTGCCGCGCATCGCCGTCTACGAGGTGGCAAGCTTCTATTCCATGTACGAAACCGAGAAGGTCGGCCGCAACAGTATTTCGGTCTGCACCAACGTATCCTGCATGCTGCGCGGCGCCGACCGCATTGTGGAGCACATCGAAAAGCGCCTGGGCGTCAAGACCGGCCAGAGCACGGCCGACGACAAGTTCTTCCTGAAGCGGGAAGAGGAGTGCCTGGCGGCCTGCTGCGGCGCGCCGATGATGCAGATCAACCACAAGTACTATGAGAACCTGACGCCCGAGAAAGTCGATCAAA
>DASUFE010000031.1:0-10166 GCA_036274675.1 Gammaproteobacteria bacterium | reverse complement strand
ATTCCAGGACCAGCACCGGTATAAACGAGAACGCAAGCAGGAACCCCGCGCCCGTCGCAAGGGGGCGCGCGATCCGGTGTGCGACGAAGGGCGTGGCGCTCCTGAAAACGGCGCCCGCCGCGATGGGCAGCAGTACCGAGGTACCGGCAATCACCGCGACGGAGCCGGCGCTTACATTCATGGAGCGTCTGAAGACATGCATCAGTATCCCGATGGCGGCGGGTATGAAGAGTATCGAGAACAGCGCCGTGACGATCAGAATGCCGACGATGGACGAATACGCCCCGCCGGCCTTAAGCTGACGGTTCGGCAGGAACGGCGGCACCGGCGAAAGCGCAAGCGCGATCAGCGCGATTTCGACGCCTTGCTTGAGCTCGAACAGCAACGCGAGCGTAATCGCGAACAGCGGCATGATAATGTTCATCGAAAATACGGAGCGCAACAGGAAACCCGGCCTCCGGATGCGCAGCAGATCCTCCCGGCTGGCGGTCAAGGGTACGCAGAATACGATTACGGCCATGCTGAACTGCAGGCAGAAAGCAATGGCCTGCAAGGAAGTCATATTGCCCGTTCGACCGCATCGGCGCCGCTCTCGACTTCGAGCAGGCCGCGGCCGAAGGCGTCCGCGCTTCCCCAACGGCCAGGTATACCCATAAGCTCGATGCGTTCCAGTTTTTTTGGGATCGCCGGATCCACCAGCAGGTGGTCACCCACCGGTTCGAGGCCGAGCAAACTACGCAGGAACAGCAGCGGCGCGCCCGTGGCCCAGGCCTGCGGACTGCAGGCAGTGGGATACTCGACGGGAAACCTGGTTTTATTCCGCGGGTAACCCGCGAAGGCTTCCGGCAGCCGGTGATTAAAAAAGTTGGCCGCTTCCAATATGCCGAGCGCCACACGCGCTGCTTCGCTACGATAGCCGTAATGGCGCAGACCCAGCGCTATAAAGGAATTATCGTGCGGCCACACGGTCCCGACGTGATATCCGATGGGATTGTAGCCGCCTTCAGTTGAGGCCATGGTGCGCACGCCCCAGCCTGAGAACAATGCATCGCTCATCAGGTGACGCATGCAGGCTTCGGCCTTGTCAGGTTCCGCGATACCACTCCAGAGCAGATGCCCGATATTGGATGTGAGAGAATCGACGCGCCGTTTCTCGCCGTCCAGGGCCAGCGCGAAAAATCCTCGCTCCTCGACCCAGAAATCGCGGTTAAAACGCTGCTTGAGTTCGGCCGCCTCCCGCTCCAGGCGGCCGGCCAGGTCCGGATCGTTCCAGAACTCGCGGGCCAGGCGCGCGCAGCGCCGCTTGGCATCGTAGACATATCCCTGGATCTCGCAGGTGGCGCGCGGCAGCGGCGCCAGCGCGCCGTCCGCGAAACGGATGGAATCCCAGGAATCCTTCCAGCATTGGTTCTCGAGGCCCGTTTCCTTGTTGCGCCTGTCGTACTCCACGTAGCCGTCGCCGTCGCGGTCGCCCGATTCATCGATCCAGCGCAAGGCGGCGCGCGCCTCCTTTTCCAGCCCGCGCACCAACTCGCCGTTTCCAGTCCAGCGCTCGTATTCATCCAGCAGCACCAGGAACAACGGTGTCGCGTCGGCCGTGCCAAAATACGGAGAATGCGGCCGCTCTTCAAAAGCGGTCATCTCTCCCGAACGGGACTCATGGAGAATCTTGCCGGGCTCCTCGTCGCGGAAGTCGTCGTAGCGCGTGCCCTGGCGCGCGCCCAGAACCTTGAGCGTAGTCGCGGCCAGATCCGGCGCGAACGGCAATGCCTGAAAGCTGGTGAGAATGCTGTCACGCCCGAAGACCGCCATGAACCAGGGCAGGCCCGCTGCAGGCAGGGCGTCATTGGGCGCAAGCAAGGGATAAAAGCGCAGGGCGGACAGATCAATCAGGCTGCGCCGGTAGGTGCGTTCCAGCGGCCGCCACGGACAGATCAATGCCGGCGCGGCAGTGACCGGTTTTCTTGCGGCCTCTCCGGATTCCGCGTCCGGCTCATCACCGCGCCGGGGAAGCTTGCGCTCAAGCATGCCTCCGCTGCGCGCTTCGACGTCGAAGCGCGCGTTCCATTCCTGGTGCGGACCCAGATGAATCGAATAACGCAGGCCGCCGTTTTCCACGCGCGCCGGAGGTTCGGCGCGAATATGAGTCTCGCGTATGAATCGCTCGCGCCGATATCCGAGCACGAGCGAGCCGCCCTGCTCCTTCCGGTAGTGTTCGCCCTTTTTAGACAGTGCATCCTTGACCTCGAAAATATCCGCGAAATCCGCGTCCGCCTCTATAGCCACGTCGAGATCCATCTCGTCGGGCGTGTGATTGACGATGGTCAAGTCCTCGTGGAAGCCGCCGCCGACCGCGCGCCGGCGCACCACGGAGAGCGGCGAATCGACATACACCGTCCCGGTACCGGGCACCAGGAAAAACTGCGACGCGAAATAGTCGATATCATCCGTGGACAGACTGTTAAGCCGCACGCCGTTAACGGTCAATACCCAGCGCGAGAGGAAGCGCGTATCGGCATGGAACAGCCCCGTTGTTTCGGTTGGCGTAGCCGCGATATCACCGCGCCGGTCGCTGACGACGAAGGTGCTGCCATCCAGTATGCTGACGGATTCCGCGCTCACGACGGCTTGCTCCTCGGCTGTGCACGCTGCCCGGCCCCGGCCCCCACAAGACCATGGAATTTTTGAGCGAGCGCCAGGTCGCCGCTCACGCTGACCCTGCCCTGCATCGCCGCGGTGATGAGATTACGCTGCCCCTGGATGATGAGCAGGAAATCCTCCGCTTCGCATTCGATACGGCATTCGGCCGACTCGTCGCTCTCGCGGGCGTAAATGCGGCCATCCTCGACGGCCACATGCCAGGAGCCGGCGCCCTTGATATCGAAGCGATAGCTGCCGTTGACACCCTCCAGCAAGGGATTGAACTGCCCTTCCTTCAGATTCTCGAATACTTCTCTGCAAGCATTGTCGGTCATAGATACTCTCCTTCAATATCCGATGAGGCGGACTCCATATGAATGATTTGAAAATTTCTGACCGCTATTCCGGTCATTTCCCAAAGCGCGCTCAGTTACAATAAGAGCCCCTTGATCCAGACCAGGATCATGTCCGCGGGAATCGCGATCAGCAGGATCGGCACAAAAGGCAGCAGCATGGCCGCTATGAGGATGAGGATATCCTTGAGGCTGAGCGGGAAAAAACGCATCGCGTAGACATTGGATACGATTTGATACAAATCATTAGTAGCGGAAAAGTCCTGAAGTTCGAGCGCGCTTTCATCAATCATGGCATCGGGGCCAAGCCATTTACGCTCGAACACCTTGCCTTCACGCCGGGCGAGCGCGCCATACTCGAATATGCCGCGCCGCCAGGTATTGATCAGAATCGGAGTGAACGCCAGCAGCGGCGCGGCGAACAGAATCGCCAGGAACACCAGCCAGCCCAGGCTGAAATAATTATGCAGCGTCGACAGTTCCGCACCCTGCGAAACTTCGCGCACCGATCTTGCGGCCGCGGCCGATGAAAACGCCAGCCCGACACTGGCGAAGGCGCGCAACGAATAGCCGAGGAAACCCAGACCGGCGGCGCCATCGGCATGAGCCGCGATCAGTTGCAGGTCGAGCCGCGAGACACCCCATAACAGGCGAGCCCACAATGCCAGCCGCCATACCCAGCCTAAAAACAGGATCAGCAGCAAGGGTATACTGACCAGAACATGCCACCAGCCGGCTGGAGAGAAGACAAGACTCCCGGAAGACTGATGCCAGAATGGCACCTGGTCCATCGATGAATGCACGGCGGCGGCGGCCATCAGATAAGCCAGCACGATCACCGCGACCTGGGCAACGGGCGTTTCAAGCAGGCGGCGGGTGGAACTTATTATGTTTTCAAAGCGGGCACGCTCATGCGGCGGCACGATACCCGTATCGACGAAATGGCGCACGATGGCGCCGAGCGCGGGCGCGCATTGCTTGTCGGCATAAACCAGCAACGGGGCCACGATCAGATAGCGTATATGCGTCTCGATGCCATGCAGCAGCGAAACAATCTGCTCCGGACCCCAAACCAGGCTTTGCGCCAGGGTGAGCGCGACCAGCGGAGCCCACGTGATCAGGATCAGCAGTTTACAGCGGCCGATCCGGAATCCGTCCATCCCCAGCCGCCGCTGAATTCCGTTCTGCGGAGCGCTTTCAAACAGACGATCGCCGGCCGCGGAGGATTGACGTGTCACGGAACTGTTTGCAAAGCGTGGGGAATATGCAGAATGCACGCAGGACATGCAGCCGCCTTCATGCCCGTAACACACAGCGAAAACCGATGTGGCTCGACGAAGTATCGACGGGTTGCGCGTGGCGCGCAGCCGGACGGTAGCGGCGACAATAGCCCGGGGCACACAAGTGCGAGCCGCCCTTCAGGACCTTGCGTGGAATCCTGATGCCCGGCTGGCAGTTGTTGTAACTTGTCTCTCTGGCTCCGCCGCGCGGATTGAGCGGTATGCAGCAGGCCTTGCGCGCATCGGCGGCATACCTGGCCGTATACCAGTCCGCGGTCCATTCCCAGACATTGCCGATCATGTCGTAAAGTCCGTAAGCGTTGGGCGGGAACGCCATGACGGGAGACGTGCCTTCGTAGCCGTCCGTCTTCAGGTTCTGATGGGGAAAGGAACCCTGCCAGGTATTGGCCATGTGCCTCCCCTCCGGCATGAACTGGTTACCCCACGCAAACTCGGCGCCGTCGAGTCCGCCGCGCGCGGCGAACTCCCACTCCGCTTCGGTCGGTAAACTCTTGCCCGACCACTGCGCATAAGCCGCCGCGTCACAATACGCGATATGCACTACGGGATAATCGTCGAGCCCCTCTATGGAGCTGCCCGGTCCATAAGGATGGCGCCAGTCCGTGCCGAACCTGAATTCCCACCACCGGCTCCCGGTGCGCAAGTTAATGGGACAGGACGAGGACGGTGGGCTGAATACCAGCGAACCGGCCCGGAGCATATGCGGCAGCGCGCCGGGATAATCCTTGGCGGTCGGCGCTGTCTCGGCGAAACTGACATGGCCGGTCGCTTCCACGAAGCGGCGGAAGTCGCGGTTGGTGACCGGCGTGCGGTCCATCCAGAATCCATCGACCCTCACCCGACGTACCGGCGCCTCTTCGGAATAATGTTTGTCGGAACCCATGCGGAAGATGCGGCCCTGGACCCAGACCATTTCAGGGTGCGAGGCCGCCTCCGTCGCGGGCAATGCGAATCGGGGTCGCGCGGCGGTGCTAGTGTGCGGTTGATTCATCTATCATGTCCCCACTATATATACGTTTCCAGTCGCGTTTCATATCCACCACGATCCAGCCCTTGGTGCGGGCGGCGGCCAGTGTTTCGTCCAGATGTCCGATGCGCGATGCACGGTCGTAGGCCCATTCGCGGGCGGCGTCGGTGTGATGGATTATGAGGCAGAGGCGCGCGCCCTCGCCGGAGCAGGTCCACTGCAACATTTGAAAATCACCGTCGGAATTGCCGAAAGCCGCCAGCGGCCGCCGGCCGATTACTCTCTGTATGGCCACCGGCTTGCCGGGGCCGTCACTGACAAAGTCGATTTCAGGAAGCTTGATCAGCAGCGGTCCCGCCTCATCGCTGACCTCGTATTTCTGACGGCCGTAGCTGCCGACCACCTGCTCGGGCGGGATTCCGTAGGTCTGCTCCGCAAAGACGCGCATGAACTCCACTCCGCCGCCAGAGACAATGAAAGTCTTGAAGCCGTTGGCGCGCAGATACTCCAGCAGTTCGAGCATCGGTTGATAAACCATGCGGTTGTAGGGTTTTCCGGTCTGCGGATGTTTCGCTGAACCGAGCCAGTCGCTGACGATTTTCTCGAACTCTTCGGTCGTCATTCCCGCGTGGGTGGCGGCGAGAACCTCCGCCACCGACCGCTCGCCGCCGGCCAGCAAGGCCGACAGGTCGCCCCTGAGCAGGGCGGCGAAAGGTTCCTGTCCCTGCCACTCCGGATGCTGCGGCGCCAGCGCCTTCACACGATCGATGGCGAACAGGGCCTGGAAGTAAACCGGTTGCTCCGCCCACAGGGTGCCGTCGTTATCGAACACGGCGATACGCCGCCCCGGCGGCACGTACCTGTCTCCCGCGCCGTCAGTCACATCCTGCACGAAATTCAGGATACTCTCTTTGGCCGGGCCTTCGTTCCAGGAGAACATCGCTTCCGCGCACACGGCAGGGCCGGCGGCCAGCATCCAGACGAACGCGCAAGCCGTTCCTGAAATTTTCATCCACTCCATGATGCCGCTCCGGTTCGGATTTATCTCGGATCCATATCCAACGCAAGCATCGGAGTCAGTTCCGCCGTCACCTGGTCGCCGTTGTCGAGCTTCCGAAAACCGGGAACATTTTTGTCAACACTGATCCTGTATTCGTTTCCGTTCGGCCCCTTCAATCTGGCAACACGCGTCTTGTTGTTGATATGGTCAATCGTCCCCGTGATCGAGAAAGTCTCGACGGGGGTTCCCGCGGGTTTCACTCCGGGGTTGCGGACGATGATGCTCTCCCCCGTCGGCTCCGGCATGTTGGAACCGGGCTCGTCGGCGGGAGAGAGGGACACCGCGACCGACTCCAGATATTTAATCTTGCCATGGTCGCCTTGCTCGATCTGGTCGAAGCCGCGGGTTTCAGGATAAATCTGCATGATCATGGTATTGCCTTTATCGTCTTTTACCGCAATCGTGCCCGATTCATGGTCTATGTCTTCCACGGTCGCAATATGATCGCCATAAAAAGCCTCGACCTTTTCCGGTTTCCCGGACTCCGCCGCCGCCATGGCGGCCGACGCGCCTGTCAAAAGCGCGACGAACATTAACTGCTGCGCTGTATTCATAAATACCTCCGTTGCAAATTACATTGCTGTTGAGTGAGTTCTCATTACGCTTACCTATTCCTGGATGTTCAGCGCGAGAGCGCGTGTTTTTTCCACGACCACCCGATCGCCGCGCTTGATGCTCGCCACGTTGGGCACATCGGGCGCGATACTGATCTCCAGTGTGCCGCTGTCCGGCCCTTGCAGGGTCGCGATGCGCTCCGCGGCGTCAATCTTCTCGACGGTCGCCGTCACGACCTCGGTCCGCACCGCCGTTGCCCCCGGTTTCTGGCTTTGGGGATTGCGCACCAGAAAACTCTCGCCGCTTCGCACCGCGCCCTCGGCCTGGTCCGGAGGCACGATGGCGACCGCGACCGATTCCAGGTAATCGACCTTGAGCCGATCCCCTTTTTCCACCTCTTCGAAACGCGCAATCTGCGGCCCCGCCTCCATAGTCACCTCGTTCCCCTCCGGCCCTTTCAGAGTGATGGTCCGCTTCTCATGATTTACATCCTCCACCGTCGCGACGATGCTTTCGTGGGCGGCGTCGACCACGCCGGGCTGCGCGGCCTCGTTGACCGCCATGGCCGGCAAAGCCCCGGCCAGGAACGCCGCCACAACCGGATATTTTACTGCCGTCATAAAAACCTCCTTCAGTTAGCGTGTTAACAGACCTTGCCGCTCCAGTTCTTTCGCCGTGGCCGCGGCCAGCTCCTCAACCAGGTTGTCCACCTGCTGGGGATTCGTGGTCTTGCTCTGCCCACTCCAGACCAGTTTGTTCTGATCCAGCGAGTAGACTTGAGTCTCGACATACACGATGGTGTTCGTATGGATTCCGCTCGGCCATGGATTGGCCCAGCCATAGTGATATCCGCCCCAATATCCCGGATAGGTCGGGCCAGCCGAGGGCGTCGCAACGACTTCCTTGTCGACACCAACCGGGCGCATAATCACCAGGCCCGCGACGCCAGCCTGCTCCAGTTCCGAGCGCACCTCCCCCTCATCCGATAAATCCGTATCGGGAACCAATGTGTACAACGCCACGCCTTGGGCGCCGTGTTTGCTGATCTCCTGCGCAAGCGTATCTTCCGCCATGCGGCGGGAAGGGCCGTCCTGCGCCATAACCGCTGCCGCAACCTTGGCGCCGCCGACCTGCAGCGGCTGCGCATCCGGAGCACGCCATGACGATACGAAAGTCGAAGTGCAGGCCGACAAACACAGCAATGCGCACATTGAAAACCGGCTTGAGAGGCGGCATGCCCTGCCGGGCGATATCGGGGTTAAACAGGTATTCATCGTCATCTCCTTTCATGGCGGCAGGTGTTCGGGCGTACGGCAATGCAGTTGAATGAAGTTGATATGAAAAGGAAACTGCCGTCATGAGGCGGCGCGGCAGGCCTTCGATCGGCTTTCGAAGCGAAGCGGCAAGGAGCATAGGTATTTAATGCGATGTCTGAGAAAACCCGGGACGCGGCTTTCTTTGTGGAAGAAATCACTGAAGGCGCAAGTGGCGCGACGATCGAGAGTACTGCGTAAATCAAAATAAAGTCCTGCTGAATCGTTTTTTCCATAACTCTGGAACCGGATTTATGAACAAGCAGCAGGATTCAAACGACAAGGGGTTGTTTCCCACTTTGTCGATGAATTAAAAATGACTGGTCAATTTCAAAAAAATTCAGGCTTGCTGAATCTAATTTTTATCTACGAGCCTATCAGGCGATAGGCGTGTTTGATCCCGGTCGAAAACCGCGCGTAATAACGCACGACATCAGTTTCAAGACCAGCAGAAGTCATGCCTGATACACACAGAATATCGCTGTTGCGTGTCATCCTGAATGCGCGTGAAACGCGACTCGCCCTACGCAGTTGGAGGCGAGTTTAGAGCTTGGGGAGGATACTTTATGTTTGATAGCGCTGCTCTACGAAAGCTTTGCTGAATTCGATACGAGCGCGCGACGGCAATTCAACCACTGCTGACTGCTGGTATCGCTCTCAGTCAGTACAGTCCGCCTGAGGGATCTTGAGAAGAAGATCGGGTTGAGTACCCGCACCCCGGGGCCGCATTGCGCGGCACCGGGACGGGGTTTACTGAAGTTTTAGAACGGAGAGCCGGTCACATCCAGATTGATGCTCCATACTTTCTGGGCGCCGGTGATATACAGAGTCTTGCCGTCGGCGCCGCCGAAGGCGGCATTGGTCACATTGGCGGCGGGGCTTACGTTAATGGTCGCCAACTGCGCGCCATTCGGAGCAAACACTCTCATGCGTTGCGAGTTGTGCTCGGAAACGTAGATATTGCCGTGGCAGTCAATGGTCATGCCATCGCCCGTTCCCAATCCCTGAACCAGAACTGTGCTCGAGAATACCTGGCCGTTCACGATCGGGTAGGTGCGCAACGTGCTGGAATCGTCGACGTACAGCACATCATTGGCGGGCGACAGGACGATGCCGTTCGGATTGTTCAGCGAGCCGTCGATCAGGGTCACCGTGCCGTTCACATCGACCTTGTAGACACCCGTGACCGGCTGGCCATCCGCACCCGAAATGTGCTGGAAGTTGGGGTCCGTAAAGTAGATGGTGCCGTCATTGGCGATCGTGAGATCGTTCGGCGACGTGAAGATATGGCCGTTATAGCTGGCCGCGACAGCGCTGCGGACGCCCGCCAGGGTATAACGGTAAAGGCCGCTGAACTTGTGGTTGGCCGAAATGATATTGCCCTGGGCGTCAACCGCCAGACCATTGCTGCCGCTGTCGGAGATCTGGGTCGTCATCACGCCCGAGGTGGTCAGCTTCTGGATGCGCGACGGGTAACCGGAGTCGAAGGTGAAATCAGAGAAATACAGTGCGCCGTTGATCCACACCGCACCTTCATACAAGCCGTTGCGACTGCCATTGGCGCCCGAAATGGCGTTGGCGGTCAGAGTGCCCGAGGGAGCCACGCCGCAGGCGCTACCGGAAGAACTCGAACTGCTGCTCGACGAAGATGAACTCGTCGAGGTGCTGCTTGAAGACGAAGAGGACGAACTGCTGCTCGAAGAACTGGAGCTGCTCGACGAGGAGCTGGAAGAGCTCGAGGAGCTGCTGCTCGACGAGCTCGAACCGCTGATCGAACCCGCGGAGACCGTCAGCGTCACCTTATCCAGCCGCGCGCCGTCTTCGCGTCTGACGATGCGCAGCGTGTGCGCACCGGCCGACAGATTACTGAAGGTCGCCGGCGTGATCGTGCCGTAGCCGCTGGTCGCCTGGTTGTTCTGAGTCGTCCACGCGCCCGAATCCAGCTTGAAGTGGAACGAGTCGTTATCCTGTCCCCCC
>DASUFE010000030.1:0-24889 GCA_036274675.1 Gammaproteobacteria bacterium | reverse complement strand
GTATGTATCGCCTTGCAGTGGAGCGGGATTTCGGATGTTGCTCTCTATGATTTGATCGAACAGCGATTGAATGAGATTCTGGTGCGCAAAATCAGAGGTGGCGACGATCTGGAGATAGCCTCCTGGTATGCCAAGGGTCTTGCCGCGTCGGGTATGGATAAATATCTGACGGTGATGCGGCGCATGGCCAGTACGCGCCAGCCGAAGCTGGCGCACTATGCCGAGGAAAGCATGTCCAGGATCGAATCCTATAAAAAATGGAATCCGATTATTTCAGACGAGAAAAACTTCCACCCCGACCAGCCCTTGCAGGTGAATCGGTTCGCCAATATGTTGAAGAGCGGTGACTCCGAGTTGAAACTTATGGCGCTCAAAAGGATGCGTTATGAGCATATATATAGCGAATACCTGCTCGATATCGTGCGCGATGACCTGATGGCGGGCTATAAAAGCGCGGATGCCACCAGCGCGGGAATCGAAGTATTCGAATCGGAGACCGGGGTTTTGGGCGACTCAAGGAACATGAAATACCACGACAGTCTGGAACAGGTATATTCGGAAACAAAAGATCGGCCGAAGCTCAGGTATTCGATAAGCCAGGCAATGTACGAACTTAAGCGATGAAGCCTGTGCTTAAAATAACCGGCAGCCGGGGTTGGGGCCGGAGCGGTTTTCCGCTCCGGGTCCTCGAACTTGCCGGCGGGGGTCATTCGTTGTCATCTACCAATACCTGGAGAGTATGCATGAAAAAACTGTTGCAATCGGCATTGTTGCTGTTGGCGGCGAGCGGCTCGGACTGGGCCGGCGCGGACAGATTCGACGACGAAATAAATAATTATATTTCGATCTTTCAAACGGGCACTTCGGAGCAGCAGATACAGGCCTGCCAGCAGCTGGAAGGTACGGGATTATCGGATCATCGGTTGTTCGATGTAATAGCGGCCAACCTTGTTGAAAAGGGCGCTGCCATCAGCAGCGATACCGTGGAGTTGCTTGCCTGGCATGCGAAGGCCCTCGGTTTTTCTGGAGAAGACAAATATCGTGAAACGCTGCAAAAACCCATCAGTGGAAAGCAGTATAGAATGCTGACGGAATATACCAAAGAAGGCATCGCGCTGTTGCAGCGGCATATACTCTGGAATCCCATCATTTCCGACAGGACGAACTTCAAGGAATCGGAATCCCTCGCGGCCAACCGCATCGCCAATATGCTGGGAAGCGATGACCTTGACCTTAGAGTTCTTGCCGTAAAGACAATCCGGCTCGGGAACCACGGCGGCGATCCCTATATTCTGGATAGACTGGTCGAAGCGATGCTTAAATCCTATAAAAATATATCAGGTGGAAAGATCAAGAGTAACGTCCAGTCCATGGCGGAAATTGTAGCCAGTTCAAAAGATCCTCGGTATCTGCCGCCACTGATGGAGGTGTCCACGGGCACGAATCACGCCGATCTTGGAGCGTGGGTGAAGATATTTATTCAAAGGAACTATGGTAAAAGGGCGATTTTTTCGCCCAATGTCGGCGTATCGTCGCTTGCTGCGGACGCCAGCCTGGAAGAGCGGAAACAGGCCGAGCTGCGGAGTTATAAGGATGCTTTCAGGAAGGATGGGGCGCCACGGGTACAAAAAAACGTATGTAACGCCTTGCAGTGGAGCGGGATTTCGGATGTCGAGCTGTACGATTTGATCGAGCAGCGATTGAATGAGATTCTGGATAAATTTGCGCACGGATCCAGAAGCAGCGAGGATCTGGAAACCGCCGCCTGGTACGCCAAGGGTCTTGCCGCGTCGGGCATGGATAAATATCTTCCGGTGTTGCGGCGTATGGCCGGTTCGCGTCACCAGAAGCTGGCGAACTACGCGGAGGACAGCATACCCAGGATCGAATCGTACAAAAAATGGAACCCGATTATCTCGGATGAGAAAAACTTCCGCTCCGATCAGCCTTTACTGATCAATCGAATCGCCAATATGTTGAGGAGCGATGACTCCCGGTTGAAGCTCGTGGGGCTCAAAAAGCTGCGCGAGGATAGTATGGATAGCGAATATCTGTTCGATATCATTCGTGACGACTTGATGGCGGGCTATAAAAAAGCACATGCCGACAGGGCAGATGTTGCAGTATTCGAATTGGAGGTCGGGATTTTGGGCGACTCCGGGAACAGGAAATACTACGATAGCCTGAAACAGGTGTATTCGGAAACAAAAAGTCGGGAAAAACTCAGATCCATAAGCCAGGCATTGAGAAATCTTGATTGATGAAGTCGTTGCTTGAATAAAGGGAGGCATTGCGGCCGGAGCGGGTTTTCGCTCCGGCCTTCGGCCGTCAGAGCGGCGTGATTACTTTGCCAGTTTTACGACTTCGCCTCTGAGAGTTACGCCCGCCATCACCGCACCCGCATGGCATTCATATTCGCCCGCGCCGCCGGCCTCGTTTTTCTTGTAGTAGCTTCTGATATTGATGACCGCATTGCCGCCTTCATTGACCGCCCTTTCCTGCAGCGATAATAAGGCGGAGAGAAGCGACCAGTCGCATGCTTCGTGGTCATCCTTGTTTAAGGCGTTGGTTTTTTTGTTGGACGTGAATTCGCCGAAGCTTTTTTCCACCTTGGGGTGCTTCTGGCCGCCAAAGTAGAGTTTAATGCCCTGATTCAGTTTTTCCTTGGCGGCCGGCGTATTCATCCCTTCCTTGATCGGGAACATGTGCTTGGTATCGCGGGCGAATACCGGGGACGCGGCGCAGGTGATGATCGAAACCATGATTAGCAGACCGATTCTTTTCATGTTGTGCTCCTTTGGTTCCAGCGTTTAAATATCAGCGAGGTATTGATGCCGCCGAAGGCGAAGTTGTTGCTCATGACGTATTCTCTCTCGAGCCGGCGGCCGCCGTTGGTAATGTAATCCAGTTCGGCGCAGTTTTCATCCACGTTCTCGAGATTCAGCGTCGGGGCGTACCAGTCGCCGTTCATCATGCAGATGCTGGCCCATGCTTCGATGGCGCCACAGGCGCCCAAGGTATGGCCGATATAGGATTTCAGGGAGCTGATAGGCGTCTTGTTCCCGAATACTTTTGAGGTTGCTTTGGACTCGGCGATATCGCCGCGGTCGGTGGCGGTGCCGTGTGCGTTGATATAACCGATCGCGCCCCGGTCCACGCCCGCGACCCGCAATGCATTCTGCATGGTCGCCTGCATGGTATCGGCGTTAGGTTGCGTAATGTGGTTGCCGTCGGAGTTGCAGTTGAAACCGACGATTTCAGCGTAGATTCTCGCGCCGCGCGCCTGGGCGTGTTCCAGTTCCTCCAGGATCAGGGTCGCCGCGCCCTCGCCGATCACTAGTCCGTCACGGTCCCGGTCGAAGGGGCGGGGCGAGGTCGTGGGCCGGTCATTGCGGGTGCTGGTGGCGAAGAGGGTATCGAAGACGGCCGCCTGCGTGGCGTCGAGTTCTTCGGCCCCGCCCGCGACCATCAGGGTTTGCAGGCCGTATTTGATGGCTTCGTATGCATACCCTATGCCCTGGCTGCCCGAAGTGCAGGCGCTGCTGGTGGTGATGATCCTGCCTTTGAGCCCGAAATGCACACCGATATTGACGGGAGTGGTGTGCGACATCATTTTGATATAGGTGTTGGCATTGATGCCGTCCATTTTATTGTGCAGCAGCATGTTGCCGAAATCGCCGATGGCCGCCGGTGTGCCGGATGAGGAGCCGTAGGCGATTCCCATGCTGCCGGACCGGATCTCGGGATCTTCCAGCAACCCTGCATCACGCAGTGCAAGTTCGGTGGCGTAAGTGGCCATTACCGCGACCCTGCCCATGCTGCGGGTAACCTTGCGGGTGTAGTGTTCGGGCGGCACAAAATCTTTCACCGGACCCGCCAGGCGGGTTCGCAAGTCGGGGTAGCGGTCCCAGTCATCCATCCGAACGATTCCGCTTTGTCCCTTTTCGAGATTGGCCCTGACCGTGTTCCAGTCATTGCCGATCGGTGTAAACGCCGAAAAACCTGTGACAACTACGCGCTTCATCAACACATACCGCCGTTAATTGATATGACCTGCCGCGTTACATAAGCGGCCTTGTCGGAGAAAAGATAAGCAACCAGGGCGGCGACTTCCTCGGCCTTGCCGAGGCGCCGCGCCGGGATAAGTTTCAATGCCTCTTCCAGAGGGGCCTCGGCGATCATGTCCGTTTCGATCAACCCGGGCGCCACGCAGTTTACGGTGATGGCGCGCTTGGCGAGTTCTATGGCCAGGGCCTTGGCCGCTCCGATAATGCCGGCCTTGGAGGCGCTGTAATTGACTTGTCCGCGGTTGCCCATGATGCCCGATACGGAAGTCATGGCGACGATGCGTCCGCCCATGCGGGCCTGTACCATCGGCATGATCGCGGGGTGCAAGACGTTATAAAAACCGTCCAGATTGGTGTGCAGGACAAGATCCCAGTCTGCGTCGCTCAGGGAAGGAAAGGCGTTGTCGCGTGCGATACCCGCGTTGCACACGATCCCGTAGTAGGCGCCGTGCCGTTCAATATCCGCGTCGATGGCCTGCCGGGCCTGTGTCCGGTCGGCGATATCGAATTGCAGAATCCGTGATTGGACTCCCATGGATTCGATTTGCGCCTTCACTTCGGAGGCGGCGTCCAGATTGGAATGGCAATGCAGCACGATATTGAAGCCGTCGTTCGCCAGTTGCAGTGCAACCGCTTTTCCTATGCCGCGGCTGGATCCCGTAATCAGCGCTGTACGTGGGTTTTTCATAAAAAGTTATCGTTGACTGGCTGAAACACATTCAATGTCGCGGATACTGCAATCTCCGAGCCCGATATCCGGCAATCGAATACGGCCAGTTCGCCCTCATGATACTGCTTGTTGACGACGATGGTAAGCGTATCGCCGAGAGCGAATGCGGGATGGCTTGCCTGGTATTGCCGGCTGCCCAGTAAATAGCCCGTTTTTACAGGTTCGCCCCGGAGTCGCGCCTGCACGCCCGCCCAGGCCGCAATCGTCTGGGCCATATATTCTATCCCGACCCAGGCCGGGACCGCATTGCCAGCGAGGAACAACGAGGACTCACGGATAGTTACGCAGGCGGTAAGGCCGCGACTGCTGTAATCGAGGATCTCATCTATCAGTATCATCCGCCCGGCGTGCGGTACGACTTCGGCGACGGCGTAAGAGGGTTTTGCTGCGTTCATTGATTGTTTCCTGTTGCGAATACGGCGTTTCTTTTTATTATCAGGCTGACGTTGCTGCCGCCGAAGGCAAAAGAGTTGCTCATCATATAGCAGTCCCGGCGGTCGGCATAGACGTCGCCGGGGGCCGCCAGTTTTATCGCCGCAAGCCGTTCATCCCGTGTTCCGTCCCAGACATGGGGCGGCAAGGCGCGGCCTGGATTCAATCCGGACAGCGCAAGCCAGCAAAGGCCGAGTTCGGTTGCCCCGGCGGCCCCCAGCGTATGACCGGTCAGGGCTTTGGTCGAACTGCAGGGAGTGCCTTCACCGAATACCCGGTTTACCGCCGCCGCTTCCATTTCATCGTTTTTGGGCGTCGCGGTCCCGTGCAGGTTGACATATCCGATCTCGGCGGGAGCGATCCCGGCATCCCCCAGCGCCTGGCGCATCACCGTTTCGGCGCCGGCTCCCGAAGGATCCGGGGCGGACATATGGTAGGCGTCCGCGGATTCACCGGTTCCCGCCAGTTCAATGGCGGAAGGTTCGGGTGAGAGGATGAACAGTGCCGCGGCCTCGCCGATGGTGATGCCGTCACGGTTACGGCTGAAGGGATTGCAGATTCGGGGTGAGACCGACTCCAGTGCATGAAAGCCGTTGATAGTGAGCTTGCAAAGCGTATCGACTCCGCCCACCAGCGCCGCGTCGCAAATCCCGGCTTTGATCAGATTGCGCGCGCTGACGAACGCCTTGGCGCTGGATGAGCAGGCGGTGGAAATGGTCATGGCCGCGTTTTCAAGCCGCAGCAGCGACGCCAGGAAAAGGGCGGGCGAGCCCATTTCATGCTGGTAATAATGAAAGCCCGGCGGAAAGGAGCCCTGTTGTTCCAGGTTTTGCAGGGCGGTTTCCGTGTCCGAGACCCCGGAGGTACTCGAGCCGAGCACGACCGCGATACGGCCGCGGCCATGGCGTGCGATCAGGTCCTGCACCGGTGTCGCGATCTGCCGGTAGGCGGCATATAGCAGGCGATTATTGCGGCTGTCGAAGCGGGGATCGCCGGCAACCTGTGATAACGGTGCGCTGACCGCGCCGACATGCACTTCGCCTCCCATCAATAAACCGTCGCGGCGGACCATGCCTTGCTGGCTGCCGGCGAGCAGGCGTTTCCATATTTCTTCGGGCGTCGGGCCGAGAGCGTTTATCAGGCCAGGGCTGGAAAGGTAAAGAGCGGACATATTTATTGAGCCGAGGCGGAGAGCACTTCGATCCGCATGTCGTAACCCTCCTCCAGGTTGCGGTAGACAAGACTGTTTTCAATGGCGCGCGCGGGACTGTACGCGATATCGATGATGGTGGAGTCTCCCCTGCGCAAGCGGCGTTGCGAGGCCGTTTCGAGCATTTCAACGCCCGTGCCCATGAGCAGTTCGTGCAACTGCACGCCGGGCCAGTAGATCAGCTGGAAATCGGCGAGCAGTTTTTCCGGAACCAGCGAGCCGGGCAGAAAGGGTGTCGGGTGGACGGTGAGCACGTCGCCTTGATATTCGAGTTCGAACAATTTCTGGCCGAACCCGGTCAGCCCGACCATGCTGAGGCCCGCAGGGCTCACCTCGGTCTGCAGCAGAAAGCGCTCGTTGTACCTGCCCGATATGGCGACGCTCTGGGTGACCGATATGTCGCGCGGGAATACGGCCGAGGGCAGCAGGGGATGGCGACCCGCGCCCGGAACCGTTATCCCCGGAGGCATGGATGCGCAGGCGGTGGCAAGCAGCGCCAGGAATCCCAATATCGCGAATCGAAGCATCCGGCGGGTCACTCAGTTACGGCATTCCAGAAGGGTATGCGAGATTCCTATATCGTCAATTTGACGGGTGACGCGCAGGCCCGCCTGTTCGATGCACTGGGTGAACTCGGTCGCGCAGTATATCTTGCTGTTGCCGTTCGCCAGGCAGGTGAAGTAAAGCGAGGTGTTCTGCAGGCTGAACGAGGCGGCTTCGAATCGCTGGCGGTCCCAGAACAGTTCCATGATGTAAATAACCGTTTCGGCGTTCATCACCCGTTTCACTCGCCGCAGGATGTCGACGATCTGTTCGGGGGAGAAACAATCCAGGAACTGGCTCATCCATACAAGGTCCGCATTCGCGGGCAACACGGGATCATTCGCCAGCAGGTCACAGGCATGCAGATCGATCCGGTCCTGCAGCCCGTGCTCGCGGATATTAACGGCCGCTTTTGCCAGCTGGCCCGGCAGGTCGACGATCGTGACCCGCACATCCTGGTCGTATTGAGCGCACTTGATGGCCCATTTGCCGGTGTTGCCGCCGATGTCGAGGATGTGCCGCGGTTTGTTCTTGAAAATGACGGGCAGGACTTCGGGGAACGCGCAGTCGGAATAGAACTGGTCGAATTCGAACCAACTGGTCTGCGCCTTGGGGGGCAGGGTGGAAAGGGCCGGATAAATGGTGGCGCTGTCGCTCAGCATGCGCAGGCCGGCCGGATATTGCTTCTCGATGGATTCCTTGAGATAGAACATGCCCTGATAACAGATGTCATTCACGAAATTCATGTTGACGCGGGTCAGATCGTCCTTCAGCAGGAAATAACCGGTTTTGGTCAGCGCGTAACGGCCTTCGCTGGCGGAGACGATCTCGCAACCCAGTCCCGCTTCCAGCAGCACCTTGACTCCGTACAGGCTGATATTGAGCCGTTCGGCTATCTCCTGGGGCGTGATTCCCTCGGCCCGATGCTGCAGGATCAGTTCGAGAATACCGAGGTCCCGCAAAGCCAGGGCCGCCTGAAATACAATCGGCCCGAAGGCGATTTTCTGCGCGTCGAATTTGGCCTGGAGCGCGGATTTGGTGGTGACAGCTGAGTCTTGTGTTTTATCGTTCATTTTTTTATCGCAAGTATTGGTGATTTATCGGTGCCGCCAGCCGGAGTATTGCCGGACACAGCGGCGTTTTTAAGAGCCCTGTTGATGAGTTGCATGTTAATCCGTACATGGAGTGCGCCGTGCGCATGGCGGTCTGTATAGGCCGGTACGTTGGCGCCGTTGAATATGCTGTCACCGCTCCCCATTTTTCAAGCCCGGTATTGATTCATGGTTGGTGCGTTATCGTTATCCGGTTTCGCGAGGGGCGCCAGCAACAATGTCATGGTTATGCCGCAGAACACCGTTATGCCGATCGACTTCAGCGCCGGCGTTCCGCTGAACGCCAGCAGGCCGAAGGCCAGCACCGTGGTAACGGTGGAATACAGGATTCCGACCATGGTGACGGTCCGGTCGCCCCTGGTTTCCGCCATGAAGATCGTGTAATCGATCCCCAGGCCAAGCACCAGCAGGATTGCGAGAGAATTGAACAGGGTCAGCGGTTGGCCGATGAAACCGCAGAGCGCAAAGGCCGATGCGGCGGCCAGCAGCGGCGGCAGCAGCACGCTCGCCGCCCGCTTGAATCCATAACGCCATGTCAGAATCAAGAGTATGAGCGCATAGGCGGCCAGAACCATCTTATTCGTCAGCTGCCGGTATTTCATCAATGCGTTGCTGATCCCCTCGACCTGGTCGATATACCGGACTCCTTCCATGCCGCGCGCCGCCGCCAGCACGGGCTCGATATTTTCGACTCCGGCCAGGTAAACCAGGGAGGCATATTTGCCCGATGCCGACTCCAGCCATTGCAAGTCGGGGACGATTTTCGCTTCATGCCAGCGTTCGAAATCCAGTATCTCCGGCTCCGGTTTTGCGTACAGCGCCCGATAGCGGGCGATTACTTCCGGCTGGTAGCCGATGCGCGATAATGCCGCCGCCACGGTTTCGATGCCCGCGCGCGCGGCCTGGTAGTTTGCGCGCTGTCGCGCGGCGGAAGGAATGTAATTCGAAGTGGCGCGGAATTCCCGCAGGTATCCGCTTGCGATGGCCGTGTTGAGCGAGTCCGCGAGCTTTTCTTCGCGTTCCAGCACTGCTTCCGGGGCGTCGCCCGTCACCACGAAGAACTGGCTGCTCGGACTGATTCCCGTGATGTCCTGAAAGCGCAAGCTGTCTGTATGCAGGCGGGACGGGGAATTGTCCAGCGAGCGGATATTATCGTCGACGTCGGCGAGGCCGATTCCAACGGCCGTGACCAGCGTGATTGCCGCCAGCGCCAGCGGAGTGCGCGATTTGTTCCCGTGGTCCCAGAATGCCAGTATTTTTTGCGAGAGGACGGCGCTCGTGTTATCGGCTCCGGTCGTTTTCAATGCCGGCAGCCGCGGGAACCAGAACACGACGCAACAATAGGCCGCGATCAACCCCGTTGACGAGAACAACGCCATTTGCTGCAGCCCCGGGGACCCTGTCGTGTAGAAAGCGGTATAACCGACGACGCTGGTAATCATGCCGAGTGTCATGCCGGGCAGGATGCGGTCGAGGCAATGCCGTGGCGAGAGGGTGGGCCGGTGATAGGCCAGTTCCGAGAAGAAATGCAGCGCGTAGTCCATGCAGACGCCGATCAGGCTGGTTCCGAATACTAGCGTCATGATGTGAATCGAGCCGAACGCGGCGATGCATGCCACGAAGGCGGCGGCGATTCCCACGTTCATGGGGATGAGCGCGTAGACCAGCGGTTTCAGGGAGCGGAAGCCGAAGACGAACAATAACACCAGCCCGACCATCGATACCCCGCTGATCGCCGATATTTCCCTTTTGGCGCGTACGGTACCGGCGGTCGTGTTATGTATCATGCCGACGGACGTCAGGGTCGCAGCGGGATATTCGTTGCGCAGCGTGGCTGCCAGATTTCCGTAAAACTGCTGAAACTTCTCCTGGTAGTCGAGGGCGAAGGCGTCGCCTTCGATCATGGCGCTTACCAGGGTATGGTAAAACTTGTCGTGTTCGGCGGTGAGCATGCCGTTATGCAGCTTGAGCCTGCCGGCTTGCGGCGCGAAACCGGAGAGAAAGCGTGTGTACAGCAGCAGCGGGTCCTGCTCCAGCATGCTCGCGTTGAATCCGGGTACGGGAGCGGCGATTGCGTTCAGCACTTTGTTTTCCAGGCGGCCGTATTCGTGCTGCGCCAACAGCCTGCTGTCCTGCGCCGAGAGCAGGCTCGCGCGGTACGGCAGATAGAACCGGTATAAACCCGCTCCCTGGCTTTCGTTCACGCGATCCATGATTTCGGTGAACAGTCCTGACTCCCGGGCCAGCTGGCCAGCCCTGAGCGCGGCCTGTTGCGAGTCGGTCTCGGTTGGCGCGCTGATCAGGAAGGCGACGTTTCTCGAGAAATTCCCGCTATGCTTTTCGATCGCGGCGACGATGAGCGGGTCGCGCTCGGCCCCGGGCAGCAGATTCAGTATGTTCGTATCCACTTGAATGCCGCGTAACACAAAGCAGGCGGCCACGGCGAGCAGTGCCGCGACCAATATGCTCCAGCCGTAAAACAAACCTCTACTGCTGGGCATTGAAATACCGGCTTGCCAGCCCATCGGGCAGTTCTTCGGTGACGGCTGTGAACGTGATTTCAGTTGTATCGCCGCCGCCTTCAACGATTCTTATGGTATCGATGTATCGGCCGCCGGTGATTTCGATTCCGCTCATGAACGTTGCGATGCGGCTGTTGCGCGGTTTGAGCCCGAGTTGCCAGCGGCTGCCCAGGCTGCGGTAGTAGATATCGAAATAAGACTCCAGCTCCTCGAGCCTGGCGCCCATGATCGAAGAGAACATTCTGCCCACGCCGTCGGCGAAGGGCGAATCCACGCTTGTGCCGCTGCTTCCGGCGGCCGGCCGGATACCCTTTTTTCCAATCAGATAGGCGCCTGGCAGCGGCTCGGTGATTTCCCAGTAAAGCCCATCGTTCCGGGAGAAGATAAACCAGCCGTTCGACAGGAAAGGCTGTTTGAGGATTTTGAGATTTTTCCGCTGCTTGAATTCACCACGCAGCAGTTCGACGTCCTGCATTTTCCGTATGCTGGACAGGATTTCCGGCGCAGGCTCTTTCGCGGCTGTCGCGTAATCGAAAGCGGGTGCTTCCGCCGCCGCCGCGCCGGCCATGAAATAGATGAGCGCAGCGCCAAGTCGTTGCAGCAGGATTTTTCTCATGGCACGGCGACTCCGAGTTTCTGAAACAGGATATCGGGGGAAACCAGGCGCATTTCCTTCGATTCGAGGTGCACCGCGACCTGGGATGTATAACCCGTGGTAAGCCGCGCTCCGGTACTCGGGTCAGTAATGAGATATTCGATCTTGAGGCGGTTTTCGTATTCAGCCAGGGACGCCTGAACACGGATGCTGCCGCCGAGTTCGACCGGCTTGATGTATTTGATCCGCATGTCGATCACGGGCCAGACGTAGCCTGAGGCGCGCATCTCCAGGTAGTTGTAGCCGATCCTGTCGAGCAGCGCGTCGCGCGCTTCCTCGAAATATTTCACATAATGCCCGTGCCAGGCCATCGCCATGACGTCGACATGGTGGAACGGGATTCTGATCGTAACGCTGGTCTCGATCATTTCGCCGCCGCGCCGGTTTCCGGGTAAAGCGCCCACTGCTTGTGCTGTATCAGCTCCACGAACTGCCTCAATGCGGACTCCAGCGGGCGGTCTTCGGTCATGAATTCAAAGTGCTCGAACACGTTTTTTCGCATGGCCAGAATTCCGGCCGAGAGCGTTTGTTCCTTGATTTCGCCCGCCCGCAGGCGCAGTTCCAACGCCTGGCTTGCCGCCAGCAGTGCCGCCGCCGCGACCTGCTCGGTCAGTTGCAGACTGCGCAGGCAATCGCGCGCCGCGATGGTTCCCATGCTGACCTTGTCCTGGTTGTGGCATTCCGTCGACCGTGAGAACACGCTGGCCGGCATCGAATTCTTCAAGGCTTCCGCCGTCCACGCGGAAACCGCGATCTGTACGGCCTTCATGCCGTGATTGATGGTTTTGCGCAGCCCGGTGGCGCCGGAGAGATTGGCCGGCAGGCCGTTGTTGAATTTGGTGTCGACCAGCAATGCCAGCTGCCGGTCCATCAGGTCCGCCAGGTTGGCGACGCAATTTTTCATTGAGTCCATGACGAAGGCGATATGCCCCCCGTAGAAATGCCCGCCGTGCAGCACGTGCTCGCCGCGGCCGTCGATGATCGGGTTGTCGTTCGCGCTGTTCAACTCGTTTTCGATCATCTGCCGCATCCAGGGCAGTGAGTCGTTCAGAACCCCGATGACGTGCGGCGCGCAGCGTATCGAATAACGGTCCTGCAGGCGGTCCGAGTTACGGGGATGTTCGTGGTGATTGATATCCTCCCGGATCCAGGCCGCGACCCTGTTTTGTCCGGGATGCGGTTTCACGGCGAACAACAGATCGTCAAAGTGGTTGCCATTGCCTTTCAGCGCCAGCGAGGCGAGCGCGGTGATTCTCGCGGCGAGCCGTGTCAGGTACTCGGCCCGGCTGTAGGCCAGGCAGGCGATGCCGGTCATCACGGCGGTGCCGTTCATGACGGCGAGGCCTTCCTTGGGTTTGAGAGTCAACGGCTGCAGCCCGGCTTCACGCAGGACTTCGCCCGTATTCCGCGTTTTCCCTTTGTAATAAACCTGGCGCTCGCCCATCAGCGCGGCGGCGACGTATGAAAGGGGAGTCAGATCCCCGCTGGCGCCGACCGAGCCTTCTTCGGGGATGACGGGCACTATGTCATGGTTCAGCAGCTGCCTGATCTGGTCGAGCAGCGCCATGCGTACTCCAGAATACCCTTGGGCCAGGGAGGCCAGCCGGGCCGCCAGTATCGCCCTGCCGGTGCGCGGCTCGAAGCAGGCGCCCATGCCGCAGCCATGGAATCGGGTCAGGTGCGCGGGCAGTTCATCAACCAGGGCGGCCGGAACTATCACGGTGCAGGAATCGCCGTATCCGGTGGTGACTCCGTAAATCACGCCGTCTTCCTGCAGCAGCTTGTCGAGGAAGGCTGAACCCTTGACTATCTTGTCGCGGAAGTCGGTCTGTTCGCTGAGCGATGCGGACCGAAGGCCGTCGGCGAGAGCGACGATATCGTCGATTGATATCCTGTCCTCTCCGAAAGTTACGGCGCTTTCGGTGTGCGGGCGGCTATTCGCTACGGTAGGCATGCGCATTGTGTTCCGATTCCTCAAGGTTGGTCAGGGCAGTCTGGCGGTTTTTCTGGCGCCAGAAGTCGTAGAAATTAAACCATTGAAACGGCTCTTGCAGGCAGTAGTGCTCCAGGCGTTTCGCATAGTTCTGGATGAAATGCTGCAAATGCCGTTCGCGCGATTTGCGCGGCAACTGCATCCGCTCCGCGAAGCGTTCGAAATGGACATAGTATTTGTCGCCTTGCTTCAGGCAGAACATCAGGTAAACCGGGCAATCCAGCAGTGAGGCGAGTATGAAGGGTCCTTGCGCGAAGGGCGCCTCGGCGCCGAGGAATTCAACCCGGTTGAAACGGTTTTCCGAATGCACCGCGGTTCGGTCGCCCAGGATCACGATGATTTCTCCGTCGTCAATCTTCCGTTTCAGGCTGATCGCGGTCTCGGGGCTGATGTGTTCCAGGTGCACCACGCGGTCCGAGAGTTTCGGATTTAGTTTTCTCAGCACCGAATTGTATTTTGCGGCGTGCTCCGTGAACATCAAGGCGTTCACGCGCGGCGCGCTCAGTGAATCGGCCACCGCGCGGCTGAGCTCTATATTGCCGAGGTGGGAGCCGATGATGACGATCCCGGTACGCTCGTCTATCAGGCGCATAAGCTCCTGTTTGTTCTCGAATACTATATCCTCGTGTTTTATATCGCCCCGCCAGGATGCGGCCTTGTCGAGCGCGGCCTGTGCGAACGACAGGAAATGACGGAAGCTGTTGAACAGCGAAGGCTGCGTGCGCAGACGTGGCGAACCGGCGGCGTAGGCCCTGTTCAGGAATTGCAGCGATGCCGTTCTGGAACTCCGGGCGGTGAGGAAAAAGTACAGCACAACCGGGAACAGTATGGCTTGCAGAATTTTTTCCCCCATTACGTGATGAATCCAGAACAGTATTTTAATGCCGGCAACAGTTCCCTTCTCGCCGATTTCGGACCAGTGCTGCTTGTGCTCCGCCGAGGTCCGCCGCTTGCGCAACAACAGCATCGGCAGACGGCGGAGCATTCCGAAAAACAGCCGCGTATGCATGCGGCTGATCAGCAGGTTGTCGGTGAAGTATCTGAAATGGGAGCTGCCGTCCTCGGGATAAGTGACGCGCGTAGCTATGCGGATTACGGGGGTGCCGCTCCATATAAGGCGTACCATGATGTCGGTGTCAAAATCCATGCGGCGCCTGGGCCGATGTCCGCGCAGCAGGGGTTCCACGGCTTGTAACGGGTAAACGCGGAATCCGCACATCGTGTCCGGCGGATTCAACGACAGAATCTCGACGCCGACCCAGAAGTGGGTGATGCGGCGCGCGATCATGCGGCCCCTGGGGGCGGAGGCGTCGTAGACAGGCTGTCCCGCGACCAGCGCCGCCGGATTGCGGCGCGCGCTTTCAAGGAATGCGGCGACATCGTCGGTGTTGTGCTGGCCGTCCGCGTCGATTTGCAGAGCATGCGTATAGCCCTGCCGCAGAGCCAGTTCCATCCCGGCTATTACCGCGCCGCCCTTGCCCTGGTTCTGCGGCAGCCGGTGCAGGATCACGGCGGGTTTCTCCGCGGCGAGCGCCTGCAGGATGCGCTGGGTATCTTCGGCGCTGCCATCATCGATTATGAAGCAGGGCAGCCCGGAGGCGCTCAGTGCGGCGACGGTGGCGGCGGCCGTGCGGCCATGGTTGTAAACGGGGATGATAATGCAGGGACGGAATTGCATGCTCACGCTCCCATCGCGAGGCGGCCGGAGGAGTGTACGCCCTTGTCCGACTCGTAGCTGAAGGTCAGCTTGCGTTTGTCCGGGTTGTAGCTGAGACTGAGTCTGACCTTGTCTCCCGGCTCGATGAAGCGGTGGAATTTTACCGCCTCCAGCGCCCGGCAGTCGTCGGGCACATTGAAATATTGCTTGCCCAGTGCGTGCGCCCATGCCAGCTGGGCAACGCCGGGCAATACCGGCCGGCCGGGGAAATGGCCATTAAAGTAAATGATATCGGGCGTGATGCTGAGATTGAGGACGATTCCTGCGTCCGTACGCTCGATGGATTCCACGACCGGGTTCGCGCTGAATGCCCCGTCTTCGAGGTGATCGGCATCCAGAAATAAGCGCTTTACGGCGGATTGCGTGATCTTGCCCTGGCTGTTCACGGGCATTTGCCCGATGAACCGCCATTTCTTCGGCAGGACCACCGCTTCAAAATACCGGGCAAGATATTCCCGCAGCTGCGAGCACAACTCCTTGTGGCCCCGCTGCTCGAGGAAAACCTTGCCTTCGGCGGACAATATCGCCGCGACGGCCACGCTGTGGCGGTTGCTCTCGAGCACGGTTGCGACCGCTTCGGAGATCAGGCCGGACGCGGCAAGCCTGGTTTCGACCTCCGCCAGCGACAGGCGCTTCTCCTCGACTTTCACGATCTTGTCGGCCCGGCCCTGGGTAAGGAAGCGCCCATCGTCGAGCATCTCGACGAGATCGCCCATTTTGTGCCAGTCGCCCGAGCCTTCGAAGGGCGAACGGATCATCAGGCAACCGCCATCGGTCCGGATATCGACTAATGGCAGCGGTGTCCATGGCGCGATCTCGCCCGCCTGTGTTTGGGAGCGGTACGCGACGCCGCCAGTCTCGGTGCTGCCGAAAACCTCGGTGACACCCAGTTTGAGAGCTTGCGCGATGTCGCAGGCCGCATCGTTCGGCAACGGCCCGCCCGAGGAAAATATGGCGAGCAACCGGCCGCCGACGCGCCCGAGATCGATCATTTTCGGTATGCGCTTGAGATGCGCCGGGCTTGAGATCAATACGGCCGCCGGGAGTTTTGCGATCCTTTCCAGCAGGGGTTCGGGATATTGGTAAAGCGCGCTGTCGAAGCATCTGCCGCTGAACAGCGGCCACAAGACTTTGAACAGCATACCGTAGATATGCTGGTGGCTGACGGTTGAAACGATAAGCGCGTCCCGGAGTTGATCGCCCCAGGTCCGTTCCAGAATTTCGACTTCGGTTTTCAGTTGTTGCCAGCGTTTTTCGATCCTCTTCGGCTCTCCGGTGGAGCCCGAAGTAAAGATCGAAACCGTGCCGTTAATCTTTTCCAATGAAACAGCCGGGGGCGCGATTACGGGAGGCTGTACGCCCACACTCGCCTGCACGGTCGCGATAGCGGGTAATTCATGCGCCCGGTCCGTCAGCAGCGCGTCGAGATGGGATGCGATGCCGCGGACAAACTCCGGTTGCAGGTTGGGCAGGACAACCGGTTTTTTGCCGGAATCGAGCAGGGCGATCAGGGATACCGCGAAAGCATAACTTTCGTCGCAATACAGTCCCCAGTTGCTTTCGGGACGCTGTTGCAGTATTGAGCGCAATGCCGCAACGTCGTTATGAAACTGGTCGTGCCCGACAGGCGCATCCTTATAAAGGGCCAATGCGGGAGCTTTATGGTCCGGGTCCGGGAGGATTGTGTTGCGCCACTGCTGCATGCTCAGGCATTCCTTATTTTATGCTGCCGCACGCAGTATTCAGCCAGGAACAGC
Source organism: Gammaproteobacteria bacterium (assembly GCA_036274675.1). Classification (GTDB taxonomy): domain Bacteria; phylum Pseudomonadota; class Gammaproteobacteria; order HTCC5015; family HTCC5015; genus DASUFE01. Next base: position 8,151 of record DASUFE010000030.1, on the reverse strand, counting down.
AGCCCCATTAAAAGATATGCAATGAGGCCGTTATACAAGGTCCAGGTTTCAAGGCTGGTGTAAAAGCAGGTGTAAAAGGCGATCGCCCCGTTACACATAAAAAAAAGGCACCAAATCCTGGTTACGTTGCGGGTATAGATGACGGCTTGATCTGAAATCCCGGCGCCGGAAAGGCGGGCCAGCCGTTCGATCATGCTCGGCGGGCGGTACAGGGTGTAACCGAAAGTCAGCAGCAACACCAAATTGACCAGGGCGGGATTCAGCCGGACCATGGACGTTTGGTTGAATATCAGAATCAGCAGACAAAGCGCGGCCGTGGCGACGGTGATCGGCAGCAGCGAGGTCAGGTTGTCCCGCTTCAGGTGCCTGCGCGCCAGCACGAACCGTGCGCTTACCAACGCCAGCAACAGCAGCCCGATATACCGGGGTTCGAAATAGCTCAATCCTAAATAAACGGCTACCGGATACGCCAGCAGCAGCAGAGAGATTATAAGGAGCGCGGCCCGCGACATCGTTATTGCCGAATCAGGTTGTAAATGACGTCCACGACATCGCTGACCTGCCGCGCGCTCTTGAACTCCTCGGGCTTGACGCGCTTGCCGGTAATCTGCTGCAGCTTCACCACCAGATCCACTGCGTCGATACTGTCCAGATCGAGCTCTTCGTAGAGCTTCGCTTCTGGCGTGATTGCAGACTCGTCCATTTCGAAAATTTCGATCAGTATGTGTTTAAGCTCATTGAAAATTTCTTCTTTGGTTTGCATTTCAACCAGCCTGTTTTTTTGCGTGAGATTCTATATAAGAAGCCAGGTTTGCCACCGATGAAAAAATCTCCTGGGTCTTCTGCGAATGCGAATCGAGTTTTATTTCATATTTTTTATAGATCGCGAGACCAAGTTCCAGCGCGTCGATGGAATCGAGTCCGAGTCCGCTGCCGAACAGGGCTTCCTCGGTTTTAATATCCTCCGGGGCCGTGTCCTCAAGATCCAGACATTCGATAATCAATGCTTTGATTTCCTGTACTAATTTGCTCATTGTTCAATATTTCCCGTTGATAATAGTTTTCCAGAAAACGAGTCAGTTTGCGCGAGGCGGCCGGCATGTTCTCATCTATAAAAGGATGCACGTTGATCGGGTCGCCAACGCGCAGAATGATCTTCATGGGGCCGCTGGAAGGTACATGGTACCATTTTTGGTTTTTCAATAATGTGGGCGGGATGCAGCTGATTATAACCGGAGTAATCGCTTTTTTTGAGCGTAATGCGATATTGGCCGCACCCCGATGGAATTTAAGCTGAGCGCCCGGCGTGGTGCGGGTGCCTTCGGGAAATATAATCAGGGGAGAACCCCCCTCCACGTATTGCGTGCAGTCGCTGATCAGGCATTCGGGGTCGGCGGAGTTCTTGATGTAGCCGGCGGAAGCAACAACGCCCCGCAGGAAGCGGTTGCTCCACATGGACTGCTTGACGATGCATCCCGTTTTTTTCAGCAGCGATATGATCAGCACCACGTCGATGAGACACGGGTGGTTGGCGATAATGAGGCAGTCGCCCGCACTTTTGAGTTTCTCCGAACCGATAACCGTCAGTTGCAGGACTTTGCATGTCCTCATGAACCAGACGAAAAGGCGGAAGCTGAAGTGAATGACGGATTGCGTTGTGTCGTGCTGTTGTTCCGGCTCGCGCACCATAAGCCGGATGAGCGGGAAAACCGTTATCGACAGCAGTAACCCGCCCAGGCTGAACACGGCGAAGCAGGCGCCTGTCGCCAAAATCCGCCAGATATGATTAATTCTGCTTAGCATGATTGCGCCACATCCAGACAAGCCGGTCGGTTTTCAGGGCGAGTTCACGTCCGCCGTTGATCAGAAACCGGAGCAGGGACAAGGCATGCGGCTCGTCCTCGCGCGGCTCGGCCGACTCGTCGCGGCCGCCGGTTATCGCCAGGGAGATGCCGTTACCGCTTTCGGTTTTTGTCAGCAGGAATGCCGCGGCATAAGCCGGGCCGTTTTCGCCGGCGATGTAACCGAAGGGCTCCGGCGGTTCTTCGTCGGCTATGACCAGCATCAGCCGCTCGTCGCGGGGACCCGCATGCAGCGCGGCGGCAGCATCGAGGAACCCGGATTCCAGGCTGTCGATGCCGGAGGCGATCGCGGACGAGGCGGATTTGTCCTGGCGCGCGATCGAGTAGAGGCCGGATGCCGTATTATGTACGGACATGCTGAAGGCGGTGGGCGATAGAGCTTCGGTGCGCGTTATGGAGTTCAGCAATTCCGCGGTGCGGGAAAGCTCTCCGTGGCGCGAGCAGAAAACGCTTCGTACCGGCGGATGTTCAGCGCCCAGGCAGTTATAAGCGACTCGCAGCGCCATCCTGGACAGGCGGCTCAGCCGCCGCCGGAACAGGGAGGGCAAGAATTCGACATCAGGCATGCCGGCCTGAGATATTTTGATATCGCCCCGAGCCCATGAATCCCATTGCGCAGGCGTTTCCACTCCTGGCGCCCAGGCAGCCCAGCGTTCTATGGTCACAGCCGGAGAATTCATCGTTGATTACTCTATGTCAGAACCTTTAAATAGCCCAAACCTTAAATAGCCCGAAGCTACGGGATTATAAATTTTTTGGCATACATATATCTACCTGCTTCGAGCAATATTCAGGGGCGCATGCCCGGTCCGAGCAAATATGCGCCAGGGCATTGATATTGCAAGGGGCCGGTCCGTACCCCCTGTTTCGGGGGCTCCATTTGCAGGTTATCGGCTGGACGGTGACTGAAGATAAGTGGAAAAAAATAAATAACGCAACGAGCGCCTGGACGAGGGACAGGGCGATCAACAAAGCCTGCAGCAGTTTTGCCGGCCGTCGCCTTCGATTTCATCCGCCCTTGCGCATAGTACGCGGCGCCTTGAAGCGCGGCGCGCGCCGGATCGCGTCCTTTAAATTAAATAGATGGAGGGCTGGGATGTTTGCTCTTTAGACTTTTACGAAAACTCTCCCCGATGTCGGTTGCTCTTGGCGAAACTATAGGTTTGGGATCTGAGCAGCGCCAGGAAGCAGGCGGAGGAAAGGCCCGCCGAGGCAAAACTCATGCACATTACCATGATCTGATAGCGCGCGGCGATATGCGGTGAAACGCCCGACAGCATCTGACCCGTCATGATGCCGGGGATCAGCACCAGTCCCACTGCGGACATGGAATTGGTGATCGGGATCAGCGATATTCTGAGAGCGACGTTACGCGCCGTTTTGTAATTGGCTCCGTTTTCAATTTCCGTTTCGAAACGCTCCGCCGCCAGGCTGATGCTGTTCATGGCGGTCGAGAAGATCATCCCCGCCAGGGGGATCAGGTATTGCGGCTGGTACCAGGGATCAAGCCTTAATACTGCCTGCGTGGTGAACAGGAGTGTGAAACCGCTGCCGACTGCGATGGCGCAACCTGCCCGCGGGTATACGATGCGGCGCGAAGTCTTCAGTGTGTGCAGTGCGATCCAGCTCGAAGCCAGCACCATCGCAGTCAGCGCGGTCACCACGATCCAGGCATTGTCGGCCAGGAATACATAAGCCAGTACGTAGCCTAATACCAGCACCTGCGCCGGCATGCGGACCAGGGCATAAAATTTGCGCCGGTAATCGTGCGCCCAGCGGTACAGGATGGCAAGAGTCAGCAGGGCGGGGATAAAAGACAGCGACAGATACAACAGGGGAATTTCCTGGACGGCTTTATTCATAAGAGCGGATTGCTTGCACAAGAAGTTTGCGGGGTCGGGCTTGATCTACCCGGTGCTCCGCACTCGGGGCCTCTATATTAGCGCAGTTTTCAGGTAAACTGCGGGCTGTTTTTTTGAAGGGTTCAAGGCGAAGTGCGTATCGGCATCGACCTGGGCGGAACCAAGATAGAAGGTATCGCGCTCTCCGACACGGGCCGGATACTCGCGTCGCGCCGCGTAACGACGCCGCGCGGGGAGTATGCAACGATCCTCGGCGCGATCGCGGATGTGGTGGCGCATCTGGAGAGGGAGGCCGGGCAGCACGGCAGCGTGGGGGTCGGCACTCCGGGAGCCTTGTCTCCCGCCAGCGGCCTGTTGCGCAACTCCAACAGCACGGAACTGAACGGCAGGCCCGTCAAGGCGGATCTTGAAACCCTGCTTGGCCGCGAAATCCGCATCGCCAACGACGCGAACTGTTTCGCGCTCTCGGAAGCCGTCGACGGCGCCGCGGCGGGTGCTTCCTGCGTATTCGGCGTGATCATCGGCACCGGGGTTGGCGGCGGTATCGTACTGAACGGCCGCGTCTGGAACGGCCGCAACGCCATCGGCGGCGAGTGGGGGCATAATCCGCTGCCTTGGCCGTTTGACCACGAGCGGCCGGGTCCCGACTGCTACTGCGGCAGGCGGGGCTGTATCGAAACCTTTCTCTCAGGTCCGGGACTCGCGCGTGACTATGAATCGCTGGCCGGGAAGCGCTTGCAGGGACCCGAGATTGTGGCTTTGAGCGAACGCAAGGATGAGGTGGCGGAGACCGTCTTGCGGCGTTACGAGGAGCGGCTGGCGCGGGCGCTTGCCCATATCATCAATGTGCTGGATCCCGACGCGATCGTGCTGGGGGGCGGGGTTTCCAACATGCCTCGCCTGTACCTGAACGTGCCGGCGCTATGGGGCGGTTATATATTCTCGGACGTCGTCAACACGCGGCTGCTGCCGCCGAGATATGGCGACGCCAGCGGCGTGCGCGGCGCGGCCTGGCTGTGGAATGAATAGCCTTCAGTGGCCCGTGCGGGCGCCGGTTTCCCCGGCAGCGTACTGGAACGGTGTCCGCCGGTCCGGGTATTCGTGAATGAACTTCATCCAGGCGGTTTCCATTTCCCCGCGCGGGGATGCTTCCCCCCGCAGGGTCGCCACAAAATGTTGCTGCGTCGATTGCAAGGGCGCCAGTTCGCCGGATGCCAGGGCATCCATGAAAAACCCCATGTTGCGGATATAAAATTTCTCCAGTGGCGTGTAATGTGGTCCGAGCTCGACCTGATAACCGCCTTTCGCCAGTTCGCGCAGATAGGGCTCGGGATAAGGGGATTGGATCTCGCCGACAATCCGGATGATCTCCGCGATCGCTGCGCGATTTTTGAGAACCCCCATATGCGTATCGTTGAAACCGAGCTGGGCCGACGCTTCTTGCTGGGCCCGTGCGTCCAACTGGCTGGCCAGAGGAACGACACCATCGCCGTTATCACCCCACTTGATCCTGCGGGGGTCGCCATAAGTGAACAGCAGATGGTATTGCATATCCGCCGGCAGCGGTTTGCGATGCAGTCCCTCGATGAATGGACTCTCAGGGATGATGTCGCGCCAGGCTGGAACGGCGATCTGTGTCTTTTCGCTTCTGCGCGCTGCGGCCATCCCGCCCATCGAGCTTCCGATGGTGATTAACTTTTGCACGCGGTTTTCGCCCGATGCTCCCGTCCTGAGGTTTAACGCCTCACGCGCCACCAGGCCACCCATGCTGTGGGCGACGATCGCCATCGGCGCCTCCGACCGGAAAAATTTCCCCGAAAGAAAGATGTTGTAGAAAGCGGCGCTCAACTGGTTGAGGTCGGCTCCGGACGGGTAGTGGAAGAACAACGGCTTGAAGCGTGTTCGATCGAGCGCAGCCGCAATATCGCTGAAGCCGCGGGCGCTGCCTTCGATGCCGTGGATAAAAATGACGGGAATCTTGTAGAAATGATCTTCTTCGAGCGCGTAGAACATCCCGGGAGCCTGCTCGAGAAACGCGGCAGGTTCGTACATGCCCAGGACCGCCATTTCGGGGGAAAACAGGGGATCGCTCAGCGGACGTATGGAGCCGTCGGGATAGAAAAGCGATCGCATATCCCTGCTCGTTTTTCGGGCGCTCATCCGGAATTTCCCCGCCGCCGGAACGCCGGGCCCGTCCAGACTAATATCGTATTGGCTTAAAACCCCGTCGCCAGCGGTGCTGCGGGCCAACGCAAGCGCGCGGGATCCCACGATTTCGGTTTCATCATAATATCCGTCTCCGTCAAGATCGCTTACCACCAGTAACCGGTAATTTCCCGCGGGCAGGTTCAAACTGTAATAAGAGCCGGGGCGCGCCGAATGATTTATATCCACCACCTCGGAATTCCTGAACCGGTCGGAGACTGCGATAACAGCAGTCGCCTCGCGGCTTACTCTGGCTGTACCGGCGCTGATTTTTCCCAGCACAATGCAGGTTTCGTGATCCAGCATGTGTTTGTATATGCGTTGTTCGGGCGATACGCGTTGCTGTCGGGCATAATCCTTTTGCACGGCCAGCATTCCCATATAGGAGCAGCTTGTCAGGAAAAGGGGCAGCACGATAAGCAGCAACCTTAACATCCAAGGCCGCGTGCAATAAGAAGGGTGGGGCGGCATGACGCCTGCTCGTCCATAAGTACAAATTCCATGAAAGCGATTGCTCACCGGTGCAAGGGTTCGACCCGGCATGGCTTCAGACTCGCCCGCTCCGGCTAAGTTGCCCGGTGTCCCCGATTGCGCCTGCCTTGGTAAGCGCACATAGACGTATGCTCACGATTTCCTGTAAGGTGCCGCAAATAAACAGGGTGTATGAAATTCGCCATTCGCTTGCTAAAAGATCAGGCAAACTCTGAAGGCCGAGGATAGGGCAAGAATGTATATCCCAAAGCAATTTGAAGAAACCCGAGTCGAGGTGATGCACGAACTGATGCGTGCTAATCCTCTTGCCACTCTGATAACGCTTGCATCGGCTGGATTGAATGCAAACCACATCCCGTTTTATTTATCTCCGGAGCCCGCACCCTATGGCGTTCTGCAAGGGCATGTCGCGCGCGCTAATACAGTGTGGACCGATTTTGCGAAAGATACGGAAGCTTTGGTGATATTCCATGGCCCACAGGCCTATATAAGTCCATCCTGGTACGCCACCAAGCGGGAAACCGGGGAAGTGCTTCCCACCTGGAATTACATCACCGTTCATGCTTATGGTTCGTTGCGCATCAAGGACGATCCTGCATGGTTGCAGGCTCAGCTTGAGGCGCTGACTTCGCGTAATGAAGCAGACTTCCAGGAACCCTGGAAAATAGCCGATGCTCCGCAGGATTTTACTGAGAAGCTGATTGGCGCCATTGTCGGGATCGAGATTGTCATTACCAGGCTTCATGGAAAATGGAAGCTCAGCCAGAATCAGCCGGAACGGAACCGGCAGGGTGTTATCAAGGGATTGGAGTCGGTCGGCACGGGGCCGGCTCTGGAGATGGCGGAGGCTGTGGCCAAGGCGGCAAAAGGTATTTCTTAAAACGGGAGCACTTCGGAAATGTTTCAGAAACAACGGATCGTGGGGATTGTTGGGGGCGGTTTGATTGCCGCGGCGCTGGATATTAGCTATGCCATGATTATGACCACCATGGCGGGTTATGGGGCATTGGCCGCGATGCAAGGTGTTGCCAGCGGGCTGCTCGGCGGCGCCGCATTCGAGGGCGGGATTGCAACCGCGGCACTGGGGCTCTTTTTACACTGCACGATCCTGATCGTCGCCGCCGCGATTTACTACGCCGCCAGCCGGCGCCTGTCTGTGCTGCATAGGCGCGCCGTCATCTGCGGCCTGCTGATCTTTCTCTTTATGAACTGCATCGTGCTGCCGCTGTCCGCGGTTCCTTTCAGGATTTCCGTGTCATTGATGAGCATGGTCAAGGGTTTTGTTTCGCATGGGGTTCTGGTGGGCTTGCCGATTGCCCTCATGATCCGGCGGTTTTCAAATCAAGAAAAATAAGAAGATCTCTCGCGGAGGCACGGAGAACACATGGATTTTTCATTTTCCGAGTTCCGGTACAAGCTGATAAGGCTTTCCAGAGCAGAGGTTATGCATATTAATCGTTTAATTGTAAAGAGTGCCGAAACAATGGTTTTCTTCCGCGACCGAAGTGAATGGGTTGAAAAATTTGTTCAAAAGAATGCCGCTTATCGGGTAGAGCAAAAAACACATCACTTTAGAAGAGGAGGTACGACTTTATCTTGTTTTACTCACGAAATAGCGCCCATTAAAACAAGCGAAGTTGAGGTTAGTTAATCTTCCACTCCGTGTTCCCCGTGCCTCCGTGAGAGAAATTCTTTGTTTTTCTTCCTTCGCGTCTTTGCGGGTTACTCGG
>DASUFE010000029.1:0-19804 GCA_036274675.1 Gammaproteobacteria bacterium | reverse complement strand
CGGAGTGCCCTCTTCTACGGATACGCCCGGAAGCGAGGTTTTGATCGCATTCAGTTTTTTGTCGGTCTTTTCCAGCGCCTTGCCAATCCACTTGTCGTTCGAGCCAAGGTCCCGCGCACGGTTCAGAAAGTACAGCGCAATGATCGAGTGTTTGACCTTTTCACCGTTAGCCGGGCCGTTTTTCAACAGCGACTGGGTCAGGTGATAAATCGCCAGGAACTTGGCGAGACGCACATCGCCGGGCGTGTCGAGGTACGCGGTCAGCACGGCCTTTTCAAGCGGCGAAATTACCGGCTGGCTGGCGTGCGGTATGGCGGTCTCGTAGTCGGCGATCGGGGCCGGAGGAGTTTCCGAGGTGGTGGCGTCAGCGGCAACGCCAAACCGGCTTAACCCGAACCTGACAATCGCCGGATGCGATTCGAGGGATATGATGGTACCCAGATTGATACCGAGTTCATTGTAGAACGAACCATCGTAGGCAAAATCCTCCGACAAAGAGCCTTTTGCCTGCGCGTGGCTGGCTGTAACCAGGACGCCCGCTAAGGCGAACAGCAAATACTTGAGTTTCATGCATGTCTCCCATAATGATGCTCGTTGCCGAGCTTTATTGTTTCTCCGTACAACCTTTTGTCTCCCTACGACTTCTTAATTTCCATTTAAAACTTTTTCAGATTCCGCCATCACCGGCGTTTTACTGTCGGCAATGTGCAGGAACATCGAGCTCAACTCATCGAGCAGCGATTCCACCGTGCCGGGGTAATAGTTCTCCTGGTGGTACCAGAAGATGAGCGAGAAGCCGCCCTCCAGCAATGTTCCCGTTATATAAAACTCACGCGGGAAATCGTCTTCCACCACGTTCGGATCGAGTTCGCCCACGCCTTCTTTGGCGGGACTGACCCAGTCATCCTCTTGCGCGGTCCCGTAGTCGGCGAGATTGAAGTTCAATACGATCTGCGGCGCTTCGTCGGGACCGATACTGTTTTGGATGGCGGGATCCTTGTTGAGGTATCGCAACGCCTTCAGGCCCATCCCGCCCGTCGGCAGCCGCAGCCGCTGCTGGCGGATGGAGTTCAGTTGATCGAACAGTCCCAGGCCGGGTTCCAGCTCGAACAATATCGGCGCGGATTCGGATATCTGCCCGAATATATTCGGGATCTCGACATCGTCGAACACGCCGGCGCGGGCATGCACGACCAGATCGACCCACAACGACTCGGTGAGCGTCAATTTTGAAAATACCTTGATCAAGGCCCAGATCCCGATATCGGTGACCTCGAAATACTGGCCCGCGCACAGCTCGAGCAGGCGCTCGTAAACTTCCCGCCCGAGGTCCTTCGAGATGATGGTGTAATGCCGTTTTTTGCGCACCCTGTTCGTTTTCAGGTCGCGCGGGACGCGGCACAGCCGGCTCTTCTCGAGTATGGACTGCCAGTAAGGCAGCTGTTCAACCGCTTCCTTATGCGCGAAGGCATGAAGCCGGTTGTTCCAGCTGATCAAGGAATCCCGCTTCGGCTGGAAATAAACCGCCTGCTTTTCGAGCACTTTCAGATAGACGGATTTCAGATCCGACACCAGCAGTTTTTGCGACATTCCGTCGGAGACGTAATGATGGAATATCAGGAACAGGCGGTGCGGATGCGCCGCGTCATCCAGGCGGTAGTACGCCATCCTGAACAACGGATCGTCCTTGGTGAAGGTGAAGCTCTTCTGATACTGATCGTTGAGCGCCTGCATGCGCGCGGCGCCTTCCTCGTATCCAAGCCCGCTCAAATCATGTTCGGCCAGCGGCACTTCCCCGCCGAGCGACACGATTTCCTGCCGATATTCCGGGCCATCCTGGAAAATCCGCAGGCGGCAGCCGTCATGGTAGGTAAACAGGATTCTAAGCGTGGTTTTCAGCACCCCAAGATCGAATTTCTCCGCGTTGAACTGCGCCATAAACCCGGTGTTGAAATGCTTGGGTTTGCCCTGCTTGAACCACAGCAATACCGAGGGCGTGAACGGCAGCGGCCCGTTGATCTCGCAGGCAGCCACTGCATCCGGTTTTTGCGGATCCCACAACAGGATATCGCCGACCGTTGCCGAGCCGGCCAATGCCTCCTGCAGACTGCTTTCGCAAATGTGTCTAGCCATTGCGCGTACGGTCTGATACTTGGAGACCAGCGTCGCCGGAAGTTTGAACTTGAGCGCGCCTTGGAGACGGTTCTTGAAGTCCATGGCCATCAGCGAATTTATGCCGTACTCGAATACATTGACCTCGCGGTCGATGGCCGCGGCCGACTCAAGACCGAGCACATCGGCGAGAAGCTGGCTGACCTTGGACTCCAGAACGGATTCGCGTTCCGCGGCGGGCGCCGATTTCAGCTGCTCGATAAAATCCGCTTCGTTGGCGCCAGTCTCCGGGCCCTTCATGAAATCGAGCAAGAGAGTCCTCTTCAAAGGCTCGGGATATTGCCGGGCCAGCAGCACCCAGTCGAGATCGAATACGCCGGCCTGGGGTACACGATAGGCCAGCAGTTTCGTCATCGCGGCCAGACCCTGCTCCGGCGAAAGCGCGGTCATGCCGGCGTCCTTCATGCGCTGGATATCACGCGCTTCCAGATTCGCCGCCATGCCCGAACCGTCCCACGGACCCCAGTTGATGGAGAGCGCGGGTTTACCAATGGCGCGCCGGTAATTGACCAGGGTTTCCATGAAGGTATTCGCAGCCGCATAATTGCTCTGGCCCGCCCAGCCGATGATAGAGGCGATGGACGAGAAGCACACGAATAAATCGAGCTCGAGGTGCATGGTGAGGCGATGCAGGTTCCATGCGCCCTTCACCTTCGGCACGAGCGGCTTGCGGTACTTGTCCGCATTCTGCTGGGCGATGGTGCCGTCTTCCAGCACACCGGCGGAATGAATGACCCCCGCCAGCGCCGGCAGTTTCTCCTCGATCGTGCGCAGTACTTTTATGATATCCGTGGCTTCGGCGACATCGGCCTGCAGGGTTGTAACCATGACGCCTTTGGCGCGCACGTCTTCAATCTGCAGCAGCGCATTCGCTGAAGGCAGCGAACGGCCTATCAGCACGATGGATTCAGCGCCCTGTACCGCGAGCCAGCGCATGATCTCCAGCCCCAGGCCGCCGAGACCGCCGGTGATGAGATAACTGCGCCGCGGACGAATCACCTGCGTATTCAGGCCCTGGATCACCCGTACCTTCGGGGCTGTGAATTCGAGCACCACTTTACTGACACGGGAGTCATCATCCAGCGCCGTCATGGCGTCGGCTGCCGCTTTCGCGGCAAAACCTGTCACCGGCAGCGACGACAACTGATGGGTTTCCAGAAGTTGCGCGATCTCGCGCAGCAGCCGCCCGCTCAACTCGTCGCGGCGGTTCACGAGATCGGTGATATTAAGGCAATGATAGGAAATGTTGCGCTCGATCAGCAGCTCCCACTGGCTGCCGCTCAGTTTGATATCGCCCTGGCAGAGTTCGACAAAGCGCCCGAACGGGCTCATCAGGCCCAGGGTCTTGTCGACAAACTGTCCGGACAGCACGTTCAGCGCGACATCGATGCCATCGCCTCCAAGCTGCGCCGCCATCTCGCGCGCGAATTCAAAAGTGGTCGAATCGTACACATTTTTGAGTCCGAGCTTCCGGAGGTAAGAGCGCTTCACTTCGGTCGCGGCGGTGACGAAAACCCGCGCGCGTCTGAACAGCGCCAGCTGCACGGCCGCGAGACCCACCGGGTCGGCCGCCTCGTGGATCAGCACGGTCTCGCCGGCCTGCAGCCCCGCCAGGTAGCTCAGGCTGTAGTGCGCGGACAGAAATGCCGCCGGCACGGTCGCCGCCTGCGCGGAGCTCAGATTTTCCGGCAGTTTGACGGCGCTAGCCGCATTCAAGTGGGCCACCGATGACAGGCTCTGTCGCGCGAAACCCATCACGCGTTCCCCGCTTGAGAGTCCCTTGACGTTTTTGCCGATTCGGGTGATCACGCCCACACATTCGCCGACCTGCTGCCGGCAGACGCCGGCGTACTCGACTCTGACCTCGATATCACCCGGTGCCAATTCAGGCAGCGACAAAGCCTGCAGCCGCCATCCATCGGCCGTCCCCTTGGTTTGACGAACGACCTGGTAGGCGTTGTCGCCCGTGATTTCAATTTCCGACTGGATGTATCCGTCGAGCCCGGCATCCGCCAGTTTACGCAGACGGTTGATGTGACGCCCGTCAGTTCTGAGCGCGATTTCCTGCTCGTAGTCCATGCTCATGACCTGGTCCGCGAGCTGCGCGATCATGCTGTCGTCGATTTCCGCGCCGAGGTCCACCAGGCTCATGCGATGCTCCGGATGCTCGGTTGCGAACACGCGCCCGAAACCCCACAACGCGCCCTGAGCCGGTCGTGGCGGCGCGGCGTCGCCTGGCAGCTGGTGTGCCGCCTGGGTTACCAGGTATACCGATTGCTGGTGCCGCCAGTTGACCTGGTCCAGCGCCTGCGCCAGATAAAGCGGAGTGATGGCGGTGTGCTGACAGGATGCGAGCATCTCGTCGGCCGATAGCGTCTCGGAAACCTCGCTATCGAGTGCCCACAGATAGATGACGCCACGGCAGGAATCCGCGTAGGGCTTGAAAGCCTCCGCCATGTCCGCGGACGTAGTGACTCCCGCGCCAACCTCGATGAGGCATACCGATTGCGCACGCCGCTCCAGCTGGGCGGCGAACTTCCGGCCTGTACCGCGCGAATCGGCTAACACGATCCACTGCCCGCTTTCCAGCGCCTCGGCTTCGCGCAGCGGCTGTGGCTGCCATTTGAAGTCATACAGCAGTGAGTGCTTGCCTGACGAATCGGATTGCGTCTGCAGCGACTTCAACTCGCAGCCCAGCACCTCGACCAGGATCTCGCCATGCTCGTCGAACAGGGTCAAGTCCCCTTTGATGTGGAAAGCGTCTTTATGAAGCGTTTTCAGATAGCAATAGAGGCGTGCGCCGGGTTTCTTGTAATAATGCAATTCACCGATTCTTACCGGTAGATATCCACTGTTGATCGTCGGGAACAGCCCCTGAAAAGCGCCGTCCATGATCACCGGATGCAACCAGTAATCGTTGGAAGTCGCGACGATGCCGGAGGGAACATCGATTTCCACCAGCGATTCCATGTTCGTATACCAGGCCTGGGTCACCGGCTGGAAGTCGCCCTGATAGGTCAGGCCCAAGGTATGGCAATGCCGGTAGAAGGCGTCCTTGTCGTAATGCATGCCAAGTTTTTTGACGAGTTCCTCGCGCCGTATGCGCCGCGTGGGCGCGGTCCGGGCCATGCCGGCGACCACGCCTTCGCTGTATACGCTCCACTGTCCGCCTTCGACCGCCCTGATCTGGAAACGCCCTTTCTGTTCGTCGTAAGCGGTATCGACTACGACGGGCTTGTCCTTGTCGAGGAAGAACGCGCGCTTGAATTCCACGTTCTCCAATGTCCGCGCCCCGGGCTGGCCCTGCAAAGCGGCGATGGCGAGAGCCATTTCAAGATAAGCTGCGCCCGGATAAACCGCTCCGCCTTCCACCTGATGACCGGCGAGATATGCCTGTTCCTGCAGATCGATCGTTTTCTGCCAGATCAGGGACGGCGATACCAGCTTGCTGCCCAGCAGCGGATGCACGGGTTCGGCAAAACCGCCGCTTTGGTTTATATTCTTCAAGCGTGCTTTCTGAGTATCTTCGGACTCGTGCCAATAGTTTGCATGCTGCCACGCGTAATTCGGCAACAGCACCAGACGGCCGCCTTTGGGATACAGCACGTTCCAGTTCAGGGGAAAACCCGATATGTGTAATGAGGCGAGCGTCTGGCTGATCATAGCCACATCGTTCTGATTGCGTTTCAATGTCGCGACCGTAACGCCCTTTTTCCTGATGGCCTCAAGATTTTTTTCGATCGAACTCGACAGCACCGGATGCGGCGCGATTTCGAGGAACGTCGTAAAACCGGCGCCAGCGATGTTCTCGATCGTGGCCTTGAACAGCACCGGTTCGCGCACATTGTCGGCCCAGTATTCGGGACCCCAGTCGCCTTCGCGGGTCGATAGCGCCGTTACCGTCGAATACAACGGGATTTTCGGCGAGTGAACCCGGATATCTTGCAATTCAGCGATCAGCGGCGCTTTGAGCCGGTCCATGACCGGGCTGTGATACGGCACGCCGACATTGAGGAAGCGCGCAAACAGTCCCTGCTCGTCCAGTGTCTGCGCAATCGACTGCAGCGCGGCCTCATCTCCCGCCAGTGTGATCGCCTGCTCGCTGTTGATCGCTGCGATAGATACTTTGGCTTCGAGTCCCGCCAGATAGGGCTTCAAGGCCTCGGCGCCGATCCCCACCGCCAGCATCTTGCCGGTGCCTTCGGTGGTGTGCTGTAACCGGCTGCGGTGGTAGATGACTTTGATGGCATCCTCGAAGTCGAGCGCGCCCGCCACATAAGCGGCGCCTACCTCGCCGGCGCTGTGCCCCACCACGCAAGAAGGTTCGATGCCCCATGATTTCAACAGCTCCGCCAATGAAACCTGGATCGCGAAAATCGCCGGCTGCGCGATATAAGTCGCGTGTATGCGTTCGCTGTCCCGCGCATTGAACAACTCATCGATCAATGACCAGCCCGCATAGGGCTCCAGGGCCTCGCTGCAGCGGTCCATCATCGCGCGGAAGACCCGTTCGGTACGGTAAAGCTCGCGGCCCATGCCTGCCCATTGCGGGCCCATTCCGGAAAATACGAAGGTGATCCTTTCATCGACGCCGCTCTGGGCAGGACCCTGCACATAGTGGGCACTCGGAGTGCCGGCCATAAAGTTCTCCAGAGCGCCTTGCATCTGTTCCCGGTCGGCGCCGCTCACTACCAGACGATACTTGTGATGCTCACGCTTTAGCGAGGCCGTGTAGCAAATATCGTGCAGATCGATGGCGCTCTCGTTGTGCAGGTAGCGTAGATATTTCGCCGCCTGGTCCTTCAGACCCTTTTCAGTCTTGGAACTGATTGGCAGCAGCTTGAGTTCATGGTTCACGACCGGCTTCTGGTCTGTACCCGCTCTCTCCCGTGATGGCGCCTGTTCCAGCACCACGTTCGCATTGGTGCCGCCGAAGCCAAAGGAATTGACGATGGCCTTGCGCGCCCGGCCCGGCGCGTCCGGCCAAGGCAAGGACTGGTCCGCGATCCGCACATTAAGCTTCGCCAGGTCAATGGCCGGATTGGTGGTGTGGTAATGGATGTTCTGCGGGATAACGCCTTTGTCCATGGCGAGGACCGTCTTCATAAGACCCGCCATGCCAGCGGTGGCTTCCATATGGCCGATATTGCTCTTGACCGAGCCGATAACGCAGGGCATGTCTCCCGGCACACGTTCACCGAGCAATGCTCCCAGCGCATTGATCTCGATCGGATCACCCACGGCGGTGCCGGTCCCGTGCGCCTCGGCATACTGGATCTCTGATGCTGCGATTCCGGCGCGGCCCAGCGACTGCTTCAGCAGCTTTTTCTGCGATTCGCCGTTCGGAACCGTGATGCCGACGGTCTGGCCATCCTGGTTGACGCCCGTCGCCTTGATCACCGCGAGGATGGGATCGCCGTCCCGTCTCGCATCGGCGAGTTTCTTGATCAGCACCACTCCCGCGCCTTCGCTGCGTACATAACCGTTGGCTGCGGCATCGAAACTCTTGCAGCGGCCATCCGGGGACAGCATCGAGGCCTTGCAAATCGACATCGTGAGCTCGGGCCGCAGCAGAATATTCACTCCGCCCGCAATCGCAAGCCCGCTGTCGCCGTTCAAGAGTGCACGGCATGCCATGTCGAGCGCAACCAGCGAGGATGAACAGGCGGTATCCAGCGTTACGCTGGGACCCGTGAAATCGAATGCGTAGGAAATCCGGTTGGAGGTCAAGGTTACGGACGGCCCGGTCGCTGTGTGGCTCGTCATCTGCTTGCGCGAGGCCGAATCGAGTTGCAGCTGTTCGTAATCGTGCATGAACTGGCCGATAAACACGGCCGTGTCGCTGCCTTTCAGCTCGCTTGCCTTCAAGCCGGCATTTTCAAGCGCCTCATAAGTCAACTCCAGCAACCAGCGGTGTTGCGGATCGATGTGCGGCGCTTCTTTCGGCGAAATGCCGAAAAACTGCGGATCAAATTGCCGCAGCCAGTCTATAAAACCGCCGCGATTGACATACAATTTCCCCGGCTTTTCCCTGTCCGGGTCATACCATGCCGCGTTCTCCCAGCGGTCCGGCGGCACCGGCACAATGCCATCGCCGCCCTGCATCAGAAATTCCCAGAACTCTCCCGGGCCGTTTACGTTGCCCGGAAACCGGCAGGCCATGCCGATAATTGCAATGTCGTTCTCCGACTGCGCTTGGTCCTTTTTCGAGCCGTTGTCGATCCCCATAAAAATCTCCAGCGTTCGTTGTCCGTTAATTTGATTTCAATCGGTAATACTTAATCTCTTATCCATCCGGAAGTTTGATGAACGATGCGTTGTTGCAGGCGACACGTGGACTGTCGATACAGGAAGTGCGGGAGGCGTTGACCTTGATTCTGCGCGATTCGCGGTTCGACACAGTGATGCGGGCGATCCGGCTGTTCTTGCCGGCGCCGGTCGTCTTTAGCTGGCAGGTCATACCGAGGATCGCGATATCAGCTCGATTCGCGCCATGACTCTTGTCCTTTCTCATAATCTTCACCGTTCGTTATCCTTACGACTTCCATTTGGTGAAACTCGCGGCAGCAACACAGCCGCCCGCTGACGAACAGCAAAAGCTGTTCCGGGTTTTTGCAATAATTTGTTTATTGATTTTTAAAAATCGCTTGCGCGATTTTTTAGAAGCGTCCCTTTCTATTTGAGTGATCTTCCGTAATCCATTTACCTCGCGGCATGTAGGCTTTTGGCGATATTATTTTTAGCAAGCGCGATTATTCACATTTTTTCCTGTGAAGCAAATTTTTTTTCCGGAATTGTGAAATAAATTTGTTCGAGCGCTTTGAAATTCTTTTTTCATCCGTCGCGCGCATGATCGATCTCCGGTCGTGCAAAGTATTTACATTGCGTGCTCGATTTTCCGTTGCTCCATTTTGTTTCTTGTTGTGCATCTGAAGAGTGCGCCGAAATGGAGACACGCACCAAAGAAAACGTTTACGGAAAAAGTTCCACGTGATCTTCGATGCGGACGCGAGGCTGACGCAGCGCTGTTACAGCAAGATGGTGAAATGTAAAGCCGGGATTAACGAAGCCGGCGATATATCGTCACGGATGTAAAGCCTGAGGGAATCAGTCCGAGTGTGAGGGCGGTCAATCGATCCAGCAGCGGGCATTCCTGAATAAACGCATCCACGGGCTGTCCTCCCGCCAGTCGCGCGGATGCCAGGACATCTGGACCGAACGAAACACCCGCTCCGGATGCGGCATCAGGATAGTAAAGCGTCCATCTTCGTTGCACAGCCCTGCAATCCCTTCCGGAGAACCGTTCGGATTGAAAGGATAAGTTCTCGCGGGCAGCCCGGAGCCGTCAATGAAGCGCATGACGACGCCCTTATCCGCCGGGGCGCCGGCAAATTTCGCCCTGCCTTCACCGTGCGAAACCACGATGGGAAGGCGTGAGCCGGCCATCCCCTGCAGTAATATCGAGGGCGATTCCATGATTTCGACCATGCTGAGGCGAGCCTCAAACTGTTCCGACTCGTTGCGCACAAAACGCGGCCAATGGCCGGCGCCCGGAATCAGTTCGGCCAACAGCGACACCATCTGACAGCCGTTGCAGATGCCGAGTCCGAAGGTATCGGACCGGCCGAAAAAAGTTGCGAACATATCGCGCAGTTTCGAGTTGAACAGGATGGATTTCGCCCAACCGCCGCCCGCGCCCAGCACGTCGCCATAGGAAAAGCCGCCGCAGGCGGCCAGCCCCTTGAAAGCCGACAGATCGACCCGCCCCGATTGCAGGTCCGTCATATGCACATCCACAGGCCTGAAGCCGGCGCGTTCGAATGCAGCCGCCATTTCGACCTGGCCATTTACTCCCTGCTCGCGCAAGATTGCGATCGCCGGGCGGATGCCGGATTTGATGTAAGGAGCCGCGATATCGGTATTGTGATCGAAAGAGAGTTGCGCATGCAGCCCGATGTTGGCGGGATCCGCGATGGACTCAAGCTCTGCGCGCGCGCATTCCGGGTTATCGCGCAATGCCTGCATGTGATAGGAGGTCTCGCTCCACCAGGTTTGCAGTCGTGCCCTGGATTCGGCATACAATTCCTTGCCACCGGCGCGAATCCGCAACTGCCCGCCCTCACTCGGTGCGCCCAGTCTGTGGGTAATGCCTGCAAGACCTGTTTCGTGGAGTATGCTCTCCGCGGCGGCGCGATCCGCGCTGCGTATCTGCAGCACGACCCCTGCCTCCTCACTGAACAGCGCGGCTACCGGCGAGCCTGCTGATGCGCCGAGTTCTATATCAAGACCGCAGCGCGCGGCGAAAGCCATTTCACAGAGAGTGACAAATAAACCGCCGTCCGAGCGGTCATGGTAAGCCAGAATCAGCTCCCGATCCTTGAGTTGGCGCAGTGCCTGCACAAAACGCTTGAACTCCGGCACATCATCCAGGTCCGGCGCTGCATCGCCGAGCTGACGGAATGCCTGCGACAGTACCGAGCCACCCATGCGGTTCCTGCCCTTGCCGAGATCAATCAGCATTAACTCCGTCTCCCCGCAATCCAGCCGCAGCTGGGACGTCAGAGTCTTGCGGATATCGAAGACCGGAGCGAAGGCGGACACAATCAGCGACAGGGGCGCCGTCATTTCGCGTTGACCGCCCTCCGCATCACGCCAGCGTGTTTTCATCGACAAAGAGTCTTTCCCCACCGGAATGCAGATGCCGAGTTGCGGACACAGCTCTTCGCCGACCGCGCGCACCGTATCATAAAGCGCCGCGTCTTCGCCGCCGGAGCCGGCGGCCGCCATCCAGTTGGCGGATAATTTGATGTCTCCCAGTTCGCGGATGTCGGCGGCCAGTATGTTGGTGATGGCCTCGCACACCGCCATACGGCCCGAAGCCGCGGGGTTAATCAGCGCAACCGGTGTACGCTCGCCCATGCTCATGGCCTCGCCGGTATAGCCTTCGAAGGCGCTCGCGGTCACCGCCACGTCCGAGACCGGCACCTGCCAGGGGCCCACCATCTGGTCGCGGCTGACCAACCCGCCGACCGAACGGTCGCCGATGGTAATCAGGAAACTTTTGTTCGCGACCGCCGGCATCCGCAGTACGCGTTGCACGGCCTCGCGCAAATCGATCGCATCCGGATTGAAGGCGCGCAACCTCGGTTGCGCATGCCGGACCTCGCGCAGCATCTTCGGCGGCTTGCCGAGCAGTACGTCGAGGGGCATATCCACGGCGCGCTGTTTCAACAGCCTATCGTCGAGCACCAGCCTCATATCGGAGGTCGCCCGGCCGAGTACAGCATAAGGGCAGCGTTCGCGTGCACAGAGTGCGGCAAAACGCGGCAGATCGCGCTCATGAACCGCCAGCACGAAACGCTCCTGGGATTCGTTGCACCAGATTTCCATCGGCGACATGCCGGGTTCATCGTTCGGGATTTCCCGCAACTCAAGGCCGCCGCCCTTGCCGCCATCGTTGAGCAGTTCGGGGATCGCGTTGGACAGGCCGCCGGCGCCGACGTCGTGTATGGACAGTATCGGGCTGGCTTCGCCCAGCGCCGAACAGCGTTCGATGACTTCCTGGCAGCGGCGCTGCATCTCGGCGTTGTCGCGCTGCACCGAGGCGAAATCCAGCGCCTGGTCGCTGCTGCCGGCCGCCATCGAGGAGGCCGCGCCGCCACCCAGGCCGATCAGCATCGCCGGCCCGCCAAGCACGATGATGCACGACCCCTCGGCCAGCGGCTGCTTCTCGATCAGCGACGGGCGGATATTGCCCATGCCGCCGGCGATCATGATCGGCTTGTGATAACCCCTCAGTTGGGGACCTTCGGCTCCCGGCGTCTCCTCTTCGAAAGTCCGGAAATAACCGCAGATATTCGGGCGTCCGAATTCGTTGTTGAAAGCAGCCGCCCCGATCGGACCGTCCAGCATGATGTCCAGCGCCGAGGCCATATGCGAGGGTTTACCGTAATCCTGTTCCCAGGGTTGGCCAAAATCGGGAATGCGCAGATTGGAGACGGAAAAACCGCAAAGCCCGGCCTTGGTACGCGAGCCTCTCCCGGTCGCGGCTTCATCACGGATTTCCCCACCCGAACCCGTGGCCGCGCCCGGAAACGGCGAGATGGCGGTCGGATGATTGTGCGTTTCGACCTTCATCAGAATATGGGCCGCTTCTTCCACCTTGCGGTAGCCGCCGGCGGAATCAGGCAGAAAGCGCACCGCGGGCGGTCCCTCGATAACGGAGGAATTGTCTTTATAGGCGACCAATACGCCTTGCGGCGAGGCTTGATGACTGCGCTTGATCATCTGGAACAGAGAACGCGACTTACGCTCCCCGTCAATGATCCAGTCGGCATTGAAGATTTTGTGACGGCAATGCTCGGAATTGGCCTGGGCAAACATCATCAGCTCCACATCAGCCGGATTACGGCCCAACTGTGTGAACTGCCGGTCCAGATAATCGATCTCATCCTCCGCCAGCGCCAGCCCCAGTTCAAGGTTCGCTTTCTGCAGGGCCGCGCGGCCCTGCTCCAGCAGCGGGATATGTCGCAAGGGCCGGGCTGACGAATGACTGAACAAAACGGCGGCCGCCTCCACCGAATCGAGCACGGTTTCCGTCATACGGTCATGGATCAGCTCCCGTAGTTGCAGCAATCGGTCAGGCGCCAAACCGTTAAGCCCGGCGAAGGAGTAGACGATGCCCCGTTCGATACGACGAATGTTGTATAAACCACAGTTGCGCGCAATATCGGTCGCCTTGGAAGACCAGGGGGAAATAGTGCCGGGACGCGGGGTTACCACGAGGCTGAAGGCCGGCGACGCCTCCACCCTGCCCCAGGCTCCATAGTCGAGCAACCATGCCAGCCGGTCCTGTTCATCCCGTGTCAACGGGCGGCCGCAATCGATAAAATGCATATAAAAAGCCGCCACATTCTGCAGCTGGGGCAGGAAACGCCGTATTTTTTCCAGTAATTTGCGCTGGCGGAACGCGGAAAGCGCGGAGGTGCCGCTCAAATGCAGCATGTGATTTTCCGGTGAAGGCTGGGTGGAACTCATAGGAACAAGGGCGCCTATGATAAAGCAAACGCTTCACCCCGGCCAGCAAAGCATCCCGTCCCCGCTCCCCGTCCCGGGAAATTTTCAGGAACGACTTCGGCCCGCCTCGGATCAAAAGCCTCTGTGCCAAATGCCACTTCCCGGTTTAAAATAGCGCCTTACTCGGGGGCGACATGGTTTCGACGTGGGTAGCGAAACCCGAGGTGCATGCCGAGGCGCAGATGACCTCGTAAATCCAGTCTGCAAACTTATAGTTGCCAACGAAGACAACTACGCACTCGCTGCTTAATACCCAGTAGGGTGCCGTCTGACCGGGACTGTGCTTGTGCACTCGGACCCAGGCGTCATTCTCACAAGATCGCGGTGAAGCCCTCCCGGGGTGGATCCGTTAAAATTTTTCCGGGATCGCCATTCGTTTTCCCTGCCCACCGGGTAGCGGATGGTTAAATCAAAGATGGGATACGCATGTAGTACCAAAGGCGGAGTACTTGCGGACGCGGGTTCGATTCCCGCCGCCTCCACCATATATAGATAAAATGGAACCTCTGATTTATTCAGAGGTTCCGTGGCGCACGGATGCGCCGCCATTTTTCAAACACTGTAAGTGTTTGAAAAATGAAGCAAAGCAAAAACTGCGTTTTTGCTTTGCGTGCTCTGATAATTCAAGGACGAATTATTCAGAGCTTCCAAAATATATATAATAGCGGGCCCGCCGGGATACCGAGGCGTATCCTTGGGGGGCTTTTTAATGATTATAAAATTGTTGTGATTACCCGAGACCTATGAGCACCAGCAGAACGAGCGACCGGCCCGTATTGACCGGCTATCCGCCCAAACAGGGCCTGTACGACCCCCGATTCGAGCACGATGCCTGTGGCGTCGGCTTTGTCGTGGATATTAAGGGGCGCAAGTCGCATCGCATCCTGCAACAGGGCATCCAGGTGCTGAAAAACCTGGATCATCGCGGCGCTTGTGGTTGCGAATACAACACCGGCGACGGAGCCGGCCTGCTGCTGCAGATGCCCCACAAATTCCTGCTCGAGGTTTCCAAAGAGGTCGGCATCGACCTGCCCGAGCCCGGCCACTACGGCTGTGGCATCATTTTCCTGCCGCGCAATCCGGCCCTGCGGCGGCAGATCGAGGAGCAGTTCGGCGACATTATCGAGTCCGAAGGACTCACCCTGCTCGGCTGGCGCACCGTGCCCACCAATAACAGCATGCTCGGCGACACTGCCAAATCCTGCGAACCTTTTATGCGCCAGGTCTTTATCGGGCGTAGTGACGATATAAAGGATGAACAGGCTTTCGAACGCATGCTCTATGTGGTTCGCAAGCGCGCCTATAGCGAAATCCGCGAGTCCACCCAGACCGGCGCGGAATACTGGTACACCTGCAGCCTGTCCTGCCGGACCCTGGTATATAAAGGTATGCTGCTGACCTTGCAGCTCGACCAGTATTTCCCGGACCTGCTCAACCCGGCGATGGAGACCGCGCTGGCGCTGGTACATTCCCGCTTCAGCACCAACACCTTTCCCAGCTGGGATCGTGCCCATCCTTATCGCTATCTTGCCCATAACGGCGAGATCAATACCCTGCGCGGCAACATCAACTGGATGCATGCCCGCGAGGCGCTGTTCAAGTCCGAACTCTTCGGCGATGACATTAAGAAAATTCTGCCGATCGTGAACCCGAATGGCAGCGATTCAGCCATGTTCGACAACGTGCTCGAACTGCTGGTGCTGGCCGGCCGTTCGTTGCCGCACGCGGTGATGATGATGATTCCGGAACCCTGGTCGAATCATGCAACCATGGACGAGGGCAAGCGCGCCTTTTACCAGTATCACTCCAGCATGATGGAGCCCTGGGACGGCCCTGCTTCCATCGCCTTTACCGACGGCATCCAGATCGGCGCCATCCTGGATCGTAATGGCTTGCGGCCCTCGCGGTATTACGTCACCAAGGATGACCTGGTCGTCATGGCCTCGGAAGCCGGCGTGCTGCACGACATCCCGCCCGAGAACGTATTACGTAAAGGCCGCCTCCAGCCCGGACGCATGTTCCTCATTGATACGAAACAGGGGCGCATCGTCGAGGACGAGGAAATCAAGCGCGAAATCGCCAACGCCAGGCCCTATCGCCAGTGGCTCGACGAAAATCTGGCCTATCTTGAAAAGCTGCCGCCGCGACTGGATGTGCCGCCGACCGACTACGACACTCTGTTGCAGCGGCAGACAGCCTTCGGCTACACCTTCGAAGACAAGCGCGTACTGATGGCGCCGATGGGCCGCGACGGCGTGGAAGCCGTCGGTTCCATGGGCAACGACACGCCGCTGGCGGCGCTGTCGGCCAAACCGCGGCTGCTGTTCGATTATTTCAAGCAGCTCTTCGCCCAGGTCACGAACCCGCCGATCGACTGCATCCGCGAGGAAATCATCACCTCCTCCGAGGTCTGGCTGGGCGCGGAAGGCAATCTGCTGGAACCGAAGGCGAGCGATTGCCGCAGGCTTGAGCTCAAGGGCCCGATCCTGACTAACGAGGAATTCGCCAAGCTGAAGAACCTGGATCTGCCGGGACTTAAGGTCGGTGTTTTGCCGGGACTGTTCCCCATCAACAAGGGCGAGAAAGGCCTGGTCGAGGCGCTGGAAAAGAACTGGACCAAGGCGCGCGACCTGATCAAGAAGCAAGGCGTCAACATCCTGGTCATCAGCGATCGCGGCGTAAACCGTGAACTGGCGCCGATTCCCTCGCTGCTGGCGATATCCAGCCTGCACCATTACCTGATCCGCAAGGGTCTGCGCACACGCGTCAGCCTGGTGCTGGAGAGCGGCGAGCCGCGGGAAGTCCATCACTTCTCACTGCTGATCGGTTACGGCGCGAGCGCCATCAACCCTTATCTCGCCTTCGAGACGCTGGACGAAATGATCAAGGAAGGCCTGCTGCCCAAGACGGTGGATCACAAGACCGCCTGCAAGAATTTCGCGAAAGCCTCCACCAAGGGCGTGGTCAAGGTCATGTCCAAGATGGGCGTGTCGGCGGTACAGAGTTACCACGGCGCGCAGCTGTTCGAGGCCGTCGGCCTGCGGCACGACCTGATCGACGAACATTTCACCGGCACCGCCTCGCGTATCGGCGGCATCGGCATGGATGTGGTTGCGAAGGAAGTTCAGTTGCGTCACCACAGCGCCTTCCCGGAACGTCCGGTGAACGGCCATACCCTGCCCGTGGGCGGCCAGTATCAATGGCGCGCTGACGGCGAACACCATTTGTTCAATCCGGAGTCGATACACCGCCTGCAGAAGTCAGTGCGCACCAACGACTACGCGACCTATAAATCCTACGCCAAGCTGATCGACGACCAGTCGACCAGGCTGTGCACGCTGCGGGGCCTGCTCGACTTTAAACCCGGCAAAGCGATCCCGCTGTCGGAAGTCGAGCCGATTGAAAGCATCATGAAACGCTTCAAGAGTGGCGCCATGTCCTATGGCTCCATCAGCAAGGAAGCGCATGAGACGCTGGCGATCGCGATGAATCGCATCGGCGGCAAAAGCAACACCGGCGAGGGCGGCGAGGATCCCGAGCGCTTTATCCCGCTGCCGAACGGTGATTCCAGGAATTCTGCGATCAAGCAGGTCGCGTCCGGGCGTTTCGGCGTTACCAGTGAATACCTGGTCAATGCGCGCGAAATCCAGATCAAGATGGCGCAGGGCGCAAAGCCCGGTGAAGGCGGCCAGTTGCCCGGCACCAAGGTTTATCCCTGGATCGCGAAGACCCGACTGACCACTGCCGGCGTCGGCCTGATCTCGCCTCCTCCTCACCACGATATCTATTCGATTGAAGACCTGGCGGAGCTGATCCATGACCTCAAGAATGCCAATCGGCATGCGCGCATCAGCGTCAAGCTGGTCGCCGAGGTCGGGGTCGGCACCATTGCCGCGGGCGTCGCCAAGGCGCATGCGGATGTCGTTCTGATCAGCGGCTATGATGGGGGCACCGGTGCTTCCCCGCAGACTTCCATTACCCATGCAGGCCTGCCTTGGGAGCTGGGCCTGGCTGAAACTCATCAGACCCTGGTGCTTAACAACCTGCGCAGCCGCATCGCGGTAGAAACCGATGGTCAGCTCAAGACCGGCCGCGACGTTGTGATCGCCGCCCTGCTCGGCGCCGAGGAATTCGGTTTTGCCACAGCCCCTCTGGTCGCGGTGGGATGCATTATGATGCGCGTCTGTCATCTCAATACCTGCCCGGTCGGCGTAGCCACGCAGGACCCCAAGCTGCGCGAACGCTTTACCGGCAAACCGGAGCACGCCGTGAATTTCATGCGCTTCGTTGCCGAAGACATGCGCGAATACATGGCGCAACTCGGTTTCCGGAGCATCGAGGAAATGATCGGCCGGGTCGACCGCCTGGAACCCAGAAAAGCCATTGCTCACTGGAAAACCAAAGGTTTCGACCTCAGCAATATCCTCTACCAGCCCGATGTGGGACCGGATGTCGGCCGTTTCGCGCAGATGACCCAGGACCATGGGCTGGAAAAGTCGCTGGATGTGACGAAACTGCTCGACCTCTGCAAGCCGGCGATCGAACGCGGCGAGAAAGTCTCGGCCGAGCTGCCGATACACAACGTCAACCGCGTGGTCGGCACGATCACCGGCAGTGAAGTCACCCGCAAGTGGGGCGCGAAGGGGCTGCCGGAAGATACGATCAGCATCAAGTTCAATGGATCGGCCGGCCAGAGCTTCGGCGCGTTTATGCCCAAAGGGATGAGCTTTACTCTCGAAGGCGATGCCAACGATTACTGCGGCAAGGGCCTCTCGGGCGGAAAAATCATTGTTCGGCCGCCGCTGCAATCCACTTTCGTGGCGGAAGAAAACAATATTATCGGCAACGTAGCGCTTTACGGCGCGACCGCGGGCGAAGCTTATTTCCGCGGCATGGCCGGCGAGCGCTTTGCCGTGCGTAACAGCGGAGTTGACGCGGTGGTTGAAGCCGTTGGCGATCACGGCTGCGAGTACATGACCGGCGGTCATGTCGTCGTGCTCGGCTCGACCGGTCGCAATTTCGGCGCGGGTATGTCGGGTGGAGTTGCCTACGTACTCGACGAAAAAGGCGATTTCGCGGCCAACGTCAACCTGCAGATGGTCGGCACCGAACAACTGACGGATCCGGGGGAGATCAAGCAAGTGCGGGAGTTAATCGAACGGCATGCCAGGTACACCGGCAGCACGCGCGCACAGCAAGTGCTGGCGAACTGGGATCAGAGCGTACAACGCTTCGTTAAAGTCCTGCCCAAGGACTACAAGCGCATGCTGGCCTGTATCAGCAAAGCGCACAAGCAGGGCCTGACTGGGGATGCCGCCATCATGGTGGCCTTTGAAGAGAATGCGCGGGATCTGGCGCGCGTGGGTGGCAACTGATGGGCAAGCCGACCGGATTTATCGAGTATCTGCGCGAACTGCCCGCTGACCGTTCGCCGACCGAGCGCCTCCGCGACTGGAAGGAATTCCATTACCACATGGAAGAACCGCGCCTGCAGCAGCAGGGCGCGCGCTGCATGGATTGCGGGGTGCCGTTCTGCCATACCGGCAAGCTGATCAGCGGCATGGCCTCCGGCTGCCCGATCAATAACCTGATCCCCGAATGGAACGACCTGGTTTATCGCGGCCTGTGGCGGGAAGCTCTGGAGCGCCTGCACAAGACCAATAATTTTCCCGAGTTTACCGGCCGGGTCTGCCCCGCTCCCTGCGAAGGTTCCTGCGTGCTTGGAATCTCCGCGCCGCCCGTTACCATCAAATCTATCGAAGTTGAAATCATTGATCGCGGCTTCCGTGAAGGCTGGGTGCTGCCGCAGCCTCCCAAGACCCGCACAGGTAAAAAAGTCGCTGTCATCGGCTCTGGACCCGCCGGCCTCGCCGCCGCCGCCCAGCTGAACAAGGCTGGACATTCGGTGACGGTTTTCGAACGCGAAGATCGTGCGGGTGGCTTGCTGATGTACGGTATCCCGAACATGAAACTCGATAAACGCGAGATCGTCGAGCGCCGCATCAAGCTGTTGGAACAGGAAGGCGTCCAGTTCGTCTGCAATACTCATGTCGGAGTCGACAGCGAGGCGCAGAAGCTGCTGAGGGGTTTCGATGCGACGGTCATTTGCACCGGCGCCACTAAACCGCGCGACCTCCAGGCCGAGGGCCGCAATCTGGGCGGTGTGCATTTCGCGATGGAATACCTGACCGCCAGCACCAAGGCCCTGCTCGCGGGCGACCCGAACAAGACCCCGATCAGCGCCAAGGGGAAGGATGTAATCGTGCTGGGCGGCGGCGATACCGGGACTGATTGCGTGGCCACCGCCATGCGCCAGGGTTGCCGCAGTCTGACCCAGTTCGAGATCATGCCGAAGCCGCCGCTGGAGCGTACGGCCGACAATCCCTGGCCGGAATGGCCCAAGGTCTACAAGCTCGACTACGGCCAGGAAGAAGCAGCCGCCAAATTCGGGCAGGATCCACGCGCTTACCTGACCACCATCAAGCGACTCAACGGCGAGGCGGGCAAGCTGCAGTCGATTACTTCGGTCGAGATCGGCTGGGAAAAGAACGCCAAT
>DASUFE010000028.1:0-23100 GCA_036274675.1 Gammaproteobacteria bacterium | reverse complement strand
CCCGGTCGTGCCTTCGCAATATGGCCAGCGTTACTCGGCCGGCTTTATACAGGAATCGGGAAAGCACATGTATGTCAGTACCGGGATCGGTACGAGTATACTGCCGGTGCGTTTCCGGGTGCCGCCGGAGATCACCGTGCTTGAGTTATACGGTCGGCTTTAACAGCGTGTTGCAAAACAGGCTGCCGGGCGCCGCGGGACGCGCGCATTAAAAATCAAACATAAATGTTTGATTTGGGGCGGCCCGCCGGGCCGCAGCGAGTTGAAAAACAGGACGGCCTTTTTCAAAAGTGTCAGGACTTGTTTCAGCGGAGGTGTTTATGAGCATTCGCTCCCAGCACTGCATCGACTTCGTTGAGTTTCCCACCAGGACCGTAACGGAGCTCGGGCGTTCAAAGCGTTTCTTTACGGAGGCTTTCGGCTGGTCATTCAAGGACTGGGGTGAGGACTATGCCGATACGACCGGCAGCGGCCTGGGCAGCGGTTTCAACGCAGACCCGAAGCATCGTCCGGCCAAGCCCCTGGTTGTTCTTTATACTTCCGATCTGGAGGCGACGCGCGGCAAGGTGGTCGAGGCGGGTGGCAAAATTACCCGCGATATATTCTCCTTCCCCGGGGGACGACGCTTTCATTTCAGGGAGCCGGGCGGCAATGAGCTGGCGGCGTGGTCGGATATATGAGACAAATCCGTTTTTTATTCCTGGAGCGATCTGATGAGTGAATTGAATATGCGCGGCAGCTGTCTTTGCGGAACCGTGAAATACGAAGTGGCCCCGCCGTTCAAGCTGATGGTGCATTGCCACTGTGCGCGCTGCCGCAAGGGCACGGGCACGGGGCATGCGACGAATATCATCGTCGATCCGGGGCAGCTTCAGTGGTTGTCAGGCGAGACGGCGATCAAACGCTTCGATCTTCCCGGCGCGAAAAGCTTCGCCAAATGGTTCTGCGGCAACTGCGGCTGCCCGTTGCCCCGCCATTCGCGCAGCGGCAAGATGGTGATTCCGGCCGGCTCGCTGGACACGGCGCCGCCCATCAAGCCGACCGATCACATCTACTGGGAATCCCGCGCGCCCTGGGGTTGCCCCGACGGCGGGTTACCCGTTCACGCAGAGTATCCGCAGACGTGGCAATAGGGGCATGAAAAATTTTATTCCTGCGGTCATGTTCATGGCCGTTCTCACCGGCTGTTCGCCTGTCAGAGTGGTGGACGAAGCGCCGCCGCTGGACGGTTGCGGGAAACTGGGAGTTATTTCCGCCGAAGGTGAAAATGCAGAGGCTGTGAACCGCAAGCTGGAACGGGATGTCCATGAACTGGGCGGCAATGTGCTGTTCATGCTGGTGACCGATGAGAAAACTTCTCCCGATCAGGGCGGGGCAGGGGCCGGAAAGATCACGAAATACGGAATTGCCTTTAATTGCGTTCCTTATTAAGCCCTGAAAAACGCGTGCGGTTTCTAAAGGGAAGGCAATGCCGGCCGCTAAGGCCTTCAGCATAAAATATGCTGCAGGAGGCTGTATGTGTTATCCGGCTTTACTCGGGGGGCTTATCGTTGTTTTGAGCGGCGGCGCGCAGGCGTATGCGAATGAGCGGGCTCCGGAGGACTATGACTTTGGGCTGGGCATCGGGGTGGTCTGCCGGCTGATCTTACGGAGCCCAATCTCGCCATAGCGTCCTTCCGCTATAAAAACATGCAGCTGCAGCCTTTTGCGATACTCAATAATGTTGATCAGGAAGAAGATGCGGATGACGGCGTGGTCACGCAGCATGACGATGCAAGCGAAGACACCCGGGAGTTGGGCGCGGTTTTCAAGTATGCCTTCTCGCGCCGCAACAAAATGGA
Source organism: Gammaproteobacteria bacterium (assembly GCA_036274675.1). Classification (GTDB taxonomy): domain Bacteria; phylum Pseudomonadota; class Gammaproteobacteria; order HTCC5015; family HTCC5015; genus DASUFE01. The sequence continues at coordinate 21,259 of DASUFE010000028.1, read as the reverse complement.
TATACAGTTCATCGGGTCCCTGGATTACGTCCGTCACTCCGAAAAGCTGGATCCCGAAGGTCCCCTGAATAGCGCAAACACCACGGAGAAATCCCTGGACCTCAGTTACGGTCTGGGCGTCGAATGGTGGTTCGCCTCGAATTTTTCGCTGACGGCGACCGCGACCAATCCCATTTATCAAAAGACCTCAAACCGGACAACCGAGGAGGACATCGGCGGTACGGTCTTCACCGAATCGAATGCGACCAGTTATGGTCTGGTCTGGGATCCTAATATCACTTTTGCGGTAATGACCTGGTTCTGACGGACTGGGACGAACTCCTCACCGGCGACCGTCCGGTGGTATAGAATAGGGCCGGTCTGAATTTTAATATCGGCCTGACCCATCATGAAAAGACTCAATGCGGTACTTCTGGCGCTACTCGCCGCTCTTGCGGTCGCCTGCTCTAAAGATAGCGGGCTCAGCGGCGAACAGCTGGCCGCGCAATATTGCAGCACCTGTCATCTGGAGCCCGTATCCGGGCAGCTTCCCAGGGAGAGCTGGCCCTTCGTGTTGAGGTGGATGGGGAATTATCTGGGTTTTAAGGATTTCGACGACGAGCTGGGCGAGGGCATCGTCGACCGCGATATCATGCCGGACAAGAAACTGATCAGCTCCGGCGATTTCGGCAAGATCAGGGATTATTTCCTGGCCGGAGCGAAATCGCAGCAGGAAATATTCGCATCTGATCGCCGGGAGTACGAGCCGACGGCCGCGTTCAGCGCCGCGTACCCGATCCGGGATGTCGCCAAGGGCGAATTCGTCACCCTGGTCCGCTTCGATCCCTTTTCCGATTTTACCTTTGTCGGTTTCGGCACTGAAAACAACAAGCGCCTGGAGTTTTACGACCGGCAGTTCAGGAAAGTGGCGGATTTCAAGATGAAGTCGGAACCTGTTCACCTGGTGCCCTTCAGCGGTGGTTTCCGCTTGTCCCTGATCGGAGACTTTCTCTATGACAAGGGCGAGGGCGTGGTGTACGAAGTGCGCCCCAGCAATGAAAAAGGCAAACTGGACGTCTGGCCCATGGTGCACGGCTATAATCGCCTGACGCAAAGCCTGAGCGCTGATTTCAACGGGGACGGACACAACGACCTGTTATTGGTAGGCTTCGGCCAGGGGCATATCGGCCGCACGTCGATTATCCACCGGTTGAAGGACGGCTCCTACGGCGCTGAAAAAATATTGTTCAGCGGCGCGGGGTCACTGTGCGCCGAGGTTCAGGACTTCGACGGCAACGGTCAGCCCGACATCATGCTGTTGATCGCGCAGGAGCGCCAGGAACTGGCGCTGTTCCTGAACCAGGGCGGAGGCAACTTCGAGCGCCGGCTGTTGCACAAGGAAGCCGCCGGTTTCGGCTATAACCACTTCACCCTCGCGGATATGAACGGCGACGGGAAGCTCGATGTGATCACCTCGAACGGGAACAACATGGAAATCCCGGATGCCCCGCTCAAGCCGCAGCACGGGATCCGGATCCTGCTGAACCAGGGGAATCTGGAGTGGCGGGAGGCATACTTTTTCCCGCTGCACGGCGCCATCAAATCCATCGCGCAGGATTTCGACAAGGACGGCGACGTCGATATCGCCGCAATCGCCTTTTACCCGGACTGGGACCGGGAAACCCCGACCACCTTCGTTTATCTGCGTAACGACGGCGGCTTGAAATTCACGCCTTCGACCCTGCCGCGGGAACATTGGGGACGCTGGATGGTCATGGATTCGGGGGATGTGAACGGCGACGGCTACCAGGATCTGATCCTGGGCGCGGCTTATATCGATAAAGGCATCGCGCCCCGGTATGCCGAACGCTATCAGGTCCTGAAACAGGAATCGCCTTCGTTGTTGTTTCTTTATAACAAGGGCGGCCAGCATTAGCGGCAAGTGACCGGTCATGATCAAGGAAAACGCAGCTATCGAAATCTACACCAGCCGCACCTGTGGTTTCTGCTATGCGGCCAAGCATTTACTGCAAACCCACGGCTACACATACACCGAGCACGATGTCACGCTCGACGACAGAAAGCGCAAGTATATGATGGAGCTTTCCGGCCGCCGCACCGTGCCGCAGATCTTCGTTGACGGCGTCGCCATCGGAGGCTACCAGGAGCTTGCGGCGTTGATAGCCGACCGGAAGTGAATAAGTTTCCGATTCGAGCAGGGGTTGTTTTGTTGCCGGCGCTCCTGTCCTCGCTTTCCGCCTTCCTGTGGTGGCGATTTCTCCCCGAGCCGCCGTTTCCGGAATGGCTGATGATTTCTTTCCATCCCATCGTTGAATTCGTCATCCCTGGCGGCGGCCACAGCGCCGAAGAATTGCTGGCTTATCTCGGAATCTGGTTTTATGCCGTTATCGCGTTACTGATCACCGTCTTCGTTAAGTCCCGTGTGTTCCGCGCCTCCGTGAGAAATATTTCTCTTTTATGAATCGATACATTGTCGGCTTTCATCGGGACGATGAAGATCACTGGGTCGCGGAACTTGAGTGCGGACATACCCAGCACGTACGGCATAACCCGCCGTGGATCAACCGGCCGTGGGTGGTCACCGAAGAAGGTCGCAAGCAGATGTTGGGCAGGCACCTGTTATGTAAGCACTGTGATGAAGAACTGGAAAAGGGCGTTGATAAGTAAGTATATGAAAAGAATCCTGGCAAATCTGATTCTTGTCGCTTCTTTAAACGCTTTTGCGGCTGAACCCCCTTTATTTTTCGATTCTGGTGTGAATGGTTTGATGCTTGAAGATAAAAAATCTGGTCAGTCTTTTCTGTCTGATCAATTTCCCGATCAGGATCTGACCGGTTTTAGTTTCTGGTTTTCAAATGATGATGATTCTGAAACCCTCGCAGTTTTTATCCATCCTGAGGATACAGTATTTAATGCCGCGGAGATTCTTGTTCGCGCCTCCCTGCCGAAAGAGAGTTTTCCGAAATTCTTGGGATTAAAGGGCGCATTTGAAACCGAGAAGGGTATAAAGCTCGGCATCACCGCAGAAGATGTGATCAAGATTCTCGGCAAGCCGACTGCAATAAAGGGAGATGCTTATTTATACAGAGTTGAAGATAGTAAATATCTTCTCGATACATATAATCTTCCGATCTACTATGGCGAATATACCTTCAATGAAGGAAGGTTGATTGGCTTCAAATTTGGTTTTGAATACCCATAAACTCCGCGTTCTCTGCGAGAGCCATTTAAATTTTTGGAGCGACTGCTGATTCCTTTTTGGCGCTGGTCTTATTTGGAGCGCCGTCGCCGTTTGGCGGGGAATTTCGGGAACCTGCCGGTGTTGTCGAGATCAGGATTGTAGGCATCCACTTCAATGGTGGAAGTCGCTTGCGATTCATAGCCCATGAAACGCGCCGCATCCTCGCTGCTCAAGGGTCTCGCGATAAAGTAGCCCTGGCCGAAATCGCAGCCGTAGGATTGGAGCAGGTTGTACTGTTCCTCGGTTTCGATCCCTTCGGCCACCACTTTGATCTTCAGGTTGTGCGCCATCGAGATGGTTGCCCGGACGATTTCGATTGAACTGCTGCTTTCGCCGGTCCGGGTAATGCCGTCGACGAACTTGCGGTCGATCTTCAGTACCTGGACCGGGAGCTGGTCGATGTAGCTCAGCGAGGAGTAACCCGTTCCGAAATCATCGATCGCAAGTTCGATTTGCCGCTCGCGCAGCTTGTCCAGCAAGAGATCCATCGATTCGCTGTTCTTCATCAGGGTTGATTCGGTGAGTTCCAGCTTGAGCAGGCTGGCGTTGGTGCCGGTTTCATGCAGGATGCGGTCAACCTGGGCCAGGAAATAGGTCTGGTTCAACTGCAGAGACGACAGGTTGACGGCGATGGTGGGCGGCTCCTTGATCCTGTATTCGCTGATCCATGTGGCCAGCTGTCCGCAAGCCTGCCTGAGCACCCAGTCGCCGAGCATCAGGATCAGCCCCGACTCCTCGGCGATCGGAATGAATTTGGCCGGCGGAATCAGGCCCTTCTCGGGATGCCGCCAGCGGGCCAGCGCCTCGAAGCCGCTGAGGCCCCCGGTTTTCAGGTCGACGATCGGCTGATAGACGAGGAACAGCTGATTTTGCTCCAGGGCCTTGTAAAGATCGGTTTCCAGTTCGGTCACTTCCTGGGTTTGTTCGCGCAACTTCGAGTCGAATATGTGGTAAGTGCCTTTGCCGCGTTCCTTGGCCTTGTACATCGCAATGTCGGCATCGCGCAGGATCTGCCCGGGATTGGCGTATTGCTGGCCGCAGAACACCAGCCCCATGCTGACCCTGAAGAACATCAGATTCTGTTCCACCTGAAAGGGCTCGTTGAACGCCGTGATGATGGCGTTGCAGACACCGGTGACCGTGTCCTCGCCCTTGACATCTTCCACCAGCACGGTGAACTCGTCGCCGCCCAGCCGCGAGGGCAGGTATTTTTCCGGCAGCAGGTTTTGCAGGCGTTGCGCCGCCGCATTCAAGATGAAATCTCCCAACTGATGGCCGTGCGTGTCGTTGATTTGCTTGAAGCGATCGCCGTCGATGAACATCAGCGCGAAGCGATAGCTGTCATCCGATTTTACGCGCTGGATCTGTTCGTCGAGTCGCTCCAGCAGCCACAGGCGGTTCGGCAGGCCGGTCAGTGCGTCGTGGTAGGCGATATGGAACAGCTTGTTCTCGATGGCTCTTCTTTCCTCGATCTCCAGCGAAAGCGCCTGCTCGGCCGAGCGTCGCTCCTCGATTTCGGCCGACAGTTGTTGCGCATGGCGGCGAATGACGCGCAGGCGCCACATGGTGAAGCCGTAAATGGCGTACAGGCTTAATACCACGGCCAGCAGGCGCGCCCACCACGTCATCCACCAGGGCGGGACGATGACGAGATCCAGTTTCGCGCCGTTCTCGTTCCATACGCCGTCGTTGTTCGAACCGGTCACCTGAAACTGGTATTTTCCGGGAGCGAGGTTGGTGTAGCGCGCGCGGCGCCGATTGCTGTCCGCCTCGGTCCAGCTTTCTTCCAGTCCCAGCAGGCGGTAACGGTAGCGGTTTTTGGTGGGCGAGATGAAATCCAGCGCGGAAAACTGGAAAGTCAGATCGCGCTGGTCATACGGCAACGTCAGCCTGTCCAGCAGGTTGATCTGTCGCGGCAGGTAAGGCGATTCGCCGGGGACCACCTGTTTCTGGAACAATTCGAGTCCGGTCAGCACGATATTGGGCGCCTTGGTATTGCGGGGCAGTTTCCCCGGCTCGAACATGACCAGGCCGGCGTTGCCGCCGAAGTACATGATGCCGTCGCGCGACAGCAGGTGGCTGAAACGGTTGAATTCGTTGCTGCGCAGGCCGTCGAACTTGTCGAAGGTCTCGAAACTCTCCGAGTTCGGGTCGAAGCGCGTCAATCCGCCCTGGGTTCCAAGCCACAAGTGGCCGTTCCTGTCCTGCTCGATGGAGGCGATGAAGTTGTCCGCGAGGCCGTCCGCGACTGTGTAGTGCCTGACAGCGCCGTTTCCCTGGTTGTAACGCACCAGTCCGTCCGAAGTGGCCACCCACAGAATCCCCTGCGGGTCCTCATAGAGGTCGAATACCTCGAGCCTTTTTTCAGCGGACAGCTTTACTTCCGTGAACCGCTGCGTGGCAGGGTCGTACTTTTCCAGGCCTTGCCAGCCGCCGACCCAGCGTGAGCCGTTGCGTCCGGCATCAATGGCGTGGATGGAACTGCTGAACAGCCCTGAAACGCCGTCGTTGTAATAGAAGGATTTGAACTCCCCGGTTTCGGGGTTGAAACGCTGCAGGCCGAAATTCCACACGCTGAGCCATAACCACCCCGCGTCATCCTCGGCGATCTGGAAAATATTGTTGTTGCGCAGCGTGCGGTCGGGCGCCGCCGACGGATTGTGCTGGTAGCGGGTGAATTCGCCGGTCTTCGGGTCGAGACGGTTCAGTCCGCCGGCCCAGGTGCCGACCCAGATCCGGCCGTTGCGGTCTTCTTCGAGGGACAGCACGCTGTTGCTGCTGAGACTTTTGGGATTGTCGGGATCATTGAAGTACTTGGTGATGCGGCCCGATTTAGGGTCATAACGGTTGAGGCCGCCGCCATCGGTTGCGATCCATATGTTGCCGTTGTGATCTTCCAGGAGATCGAGCAGCAGGTCCCACGACAGCTGCCGGTCGCCGGGTCCGGACCCGATGGTGGTAAATTTCTCCAGATGCATGCTGACGCGTTGTACTCCAAAGGAGTTTACGCAAAACCAGAGCGAACCGTCCGCGTCTTCGTAGATATCGTTGATCGCGCCGGCGCCGAAAGCGCCAGGCTCCGTCGTCGAGGCTGGAATATGCACGAAGTCATCGGTTTCCGGCCGGTAGATGTGCACGCCTTGTTTGTCCGTTCCTATCCAGACGCGGTTCTCACTGTCGATAAAGATGGCGGTCAGGATATCGGTGCTGAGTGAACGGGGATTGTCCTTTTCCTGCCGGTAGTGGCGGTAACTCTTTTTCCGGGGGTCGATGACGTACAGGCCGTTTTCACTGGTCATCCAGATTTTGCCCTGGCGGTCCATGCGCAGTCCCGATGTGGTCGTCAACCTGACGTGCTCCAGTTCTTCGGCGCTGTAAAAGCGCTGAACCTGGTGGGTTCTGGTGTCGAAGCGGTAAAGGCCGGCGCCGGCGGCGGTCATCCATAATATCGACGGATCGGCGCGGTCGTTGATGATATCGCTGATATTGTCCGGGACCTGTGCCGCATTGCCGTCCGGCTTGTACAGCGCGTGATAAACCATCTCCCGCTTGCGCGTATCGAAGCCGACGAGCCGTGTGCGCTCCGCCGAGACCCACAGTATGCCGTCGGGATCCACGGCCATGCCCCAGATCGCATTGCCGTCTGTCAGAGGATAGTTGTCGAAGGTTTCGGTATCGGTATTGAAGACGCTGAGTTTGTTGGTGCCGACCCACAGTGTGTTCGCGGAATCGATGAGCAGGGTAAGAACGAGGTTGGAGCCGAGACTGCCCGGATCCTGGGGATTATTGTTGAAAACGGTGTAGTTATATCCGTCATAGCGCATCAGACCGTTGTCGGTGCCTACCCAGAGATATCCTGTTGCATCGCGCTGGATGGCGTTGACCTGGGCGCGGCTGGGTCCGCCCTCCAGATGCAGGGGGTTGACTTCGAAGCGACCGGGAAGGCTGTTGTTGGGAACGGCGTGGGTATTTGCCGTAACTACCAGCAGCAATGCTGTCAGCAGACAGTTGTTTAGCCTCATCAGTGCTCCCATATGTTCTAGATTAACTGATATTAGCAGCAGGTTAGCGGCTTGAACCAATTCTTCTTTACTGCACATGACCCCGGATTTCCGTCCATGCGGAGCTTGTCCGGCGAGCCTTTTATATGCTGGGCGGTTTATTTTTTCCGGCGCCGGCGCATGCCCGGGTTTTTAAGAACCACCATGCCGTGAGGCACTTCCACACTGGGCGAGGGCGTCGGTTCGTGGCCCATGAAGCGCGCGGCGTCCTCGCTGGCGAGCGGCCTGGCGATGAAATAGCCCTGGCCGAAATCGCAGCCGTAGGATTTCAGCAGGTTGTATTGCTCTTCGGTCTCGATCCCTTCGGCTACCACTTTGATGTTCAGACTGTGCGCCATGGAAATGGTCGCCTTGACGATCTCGATTGAACTGCTGCTGCCTTCGCCGGCGGTGATACCATCAACGAACTTGCGGTCGATCTTCAATACCTGGACCGGAAGCCGGTCCAGGTAACTCAGGGAGGAATAGCCGGTGCCGAAGTCGTCGATGGCCAGTTCGATATTGCGCGCACGCAGTGCGTCGAGCAAGAGATTGATTGACTCGCTTTGTTCCATCAGGGTGGATTCGGTGATTTCCAGTTTCAGCAACCGGCTGTCGATGCCCGTTGCCCTCAGTATGAGGTCGATCTGCTCCAGGAAATAGGATTGATTCAACTGTAGCGAAGAGAGGTTGACGGCGATGGTCGGCGGATTATCCTGCCGGTATTCACTGAGCCAGGCCGCCAGTTGGGCGCAGGCCTGGCGCAGTACCCAGGTACCGAGCGTAAAAATCAAACCCGTTTCTTCCGCGATGGGAATGAATCTGTCCGGTGGTATGAGCCCCTTTTCCGGATGCCGCCAGCGCGCCAGCGCCTCGAAGCCGCTCAGCTGCGCGGTCTGCAGATTGACTATGGGTTGGTAGACCAGGAAGAACTGATTCTGCTCGATGGCCTTGTACAGATCGGTTTCAAGCTGTGCCGCTTCCAGCTTCTGTTCGTGCATTCGCGAATCGAAGATCTGGTAGGTGCCGCGGCCGTGCTCCTTGGCCTTGTACATGGCGATGTCCGCATCGCGCAGGATCTGGCCTGAGTGGGTGTACTGGTCGCCGCAGAAAACGAGTCCGATACTGACCTTGAAGAACAGAGGGCTTTTTTCCACCTGGAAGGGTTCATTAAAGGCGCTGATAATACTGTTGCAGGTTGCAATCACTTCATCCTCTGACCAGACGTTCTCCACCAGCACCGTAAACTCATCGCCGCCCAGGCGCGCAACCTTGTAATGCTCCGGCAATATCGTTTCCAGCCGCCTGGCGGCGGAACCCAGGATAAAGTCTCCCAGCTGGTGACCGTGCGTATCATTGATCTGCTTGAAGCGGTCGCCATCGATGAACATCAGCGCGAAATGGTAAGACTTTTCCATCCTGGCGCGTTTTATCTGTTCAGCGAGCCGTTCCAGCAACCACAAGCGGTTCGGCAAGCCGGTAAGCGCATCGTGATAAGCGATATGGAACAGTTTGGCTTCTACGGCGCGGCGTTCTTCGATTTCAACCGCCAGCTCGTGTGCATGCCGCTGAATGACCCGCAGTCGCCACCGGATGAAGCCGTAGATAATATATAAAAAGAGCGCCAGCCCCAGGGCGCGTGCCCACCAGGTCATCCACCAGGGCGCGATAATGACCAGCTCCAGCCGCTTGCCGGCTTCGTTCCAGACTCGGTCGTTGTTCGAGCCGATCACCTGGAACTGGTATTTGCCGGGGTCGAGATTGGTGTAGCGCACCCGGCGCCGGCTGCTGTCCACGTCGGTCCAGCCGTCTTCCAGGCCCTTGAGACGGTAACGATAGCGGTTTTTGGTGGGTGAAATGAAATCCAGAGCGGAAAATTCGAATGTCACATCACGATGGCTGTAGGGAAGTGTCAGCGTATCGAGCAGATTGAGGGTTCTGGGCAGATACTGCGACATGCCGGGCATAAGCCGCTTCTGGAACAGTTCGAGGCCCGTCAGCACGATGTTGGGTACATGAGTGTTGTGCGGGAGGTTATCCGGGTCGAACATGACCAGGCCGTTGGTGCCGCCGAAATACATCAGACCTGTGCGGGAGCGCAGATGGCTGTAACGTGAGAATTCATTGCCCGGCAGCCCATCGAATTTGTCGAAGGTTTCGAAAGTCTCCTTCCCCGGATCGAAACGCGACAAGCCGCCGCGGGTTCCCAGCCATAAATTGCCACGTGCGTCTTGTTCGATCGAGGCGACGAAGGGGTCCGCCAGTCCGTCGGCGACGGTATAGTGGCGGATGGCGCCGGTGTCAGGGTTGTAACGCGTCAGACCCTTGACGGTAGCCAGCCATAGATTTCCATCCGGGGCTTCGTAGAGATCGAAGATCGTTTGAGTGACCTTGGTTGACAGTATCTGGGAGAAATGCCCGGTTGCAGGATCGTATTTTTCCAGGCCCAGATAACCGCCGATCCAGGTGTGGCCGCGGCGGCTGGCTTCGATGGCGTTGATGCAGCTGTTGAGCAGCCCGCTGCTTTTATCGTCCGGCTTGTAGGATATGAATTCGCCGGTATCAGGATTGAAACGCTGCAGGCCCTGGTTCCACACGCTGAGCCACAGCCAGCCGTCCTTGTCCTCTTCAATCTGGAAGATATTGTTGTTGCCTATGGTGCGGTTCGCTGGCGCGGTCGGGTCGTATTTGTAATGAACGACTTCGCCGGTCGTGGGCTCAATCCGGTTCAGCCCACCCATCCAGGTGCCGGCCCAGATACGGCCTTTGCCGTCCTCTTCCAGCGACAGCACGCTGTTGGCGCTCAGGCTTCTGGGGTTGTCCGGATCGCTGAAGTATTTGGTGATCTTTCCCGTTTCAGGATGGTAGCGGTTCAATCCGCCGCCGTCCGTGCCGATCCAGACATCGCCGTCGCGGCCTTCGACCAGTTCCGTCATCACTTCCCAGGACAATTGCTGCTCGCCGGGTCCGGCGCCGACGGCGGTGAATTTTTCCAGGCGTTCGCTGATGCGCTGCACGCCGAAAGAAGACACGGCAAACCACAGAGAGCCCTCGTTGTCCTCGAAAATGTCGGTAACGCCGGCCGGGCCGAATGTCCCGGGCTCCGTGGAGGACGCGGGAATATGGATAAAATCGTCGGTTGCGGGCTGATAGAGATGCACGCCCTGTTTGTCGGTGCCGACCCAGATCCGACCCTTGCTGTCGACGAACACCGCATTCAGGATATCCGTACTGAGACTCCGTGGATTGCCTTTTTCCCGGTGGTACTGGCGAAAGGTTTTCTTTTCGGGATCGATGACGTATAAGCCGTTTCCTGAAGTAAGCCAGATCTTTCCATCGAGGTCCATCGCCAGCCTGGTCGAAGTCACCACAAGTTTCGGATTGCCCAGCTCCGCCACACTGTATATTCGCCTCATCTGAAAACTCTTTGCGTCAAAGCGGAAGAGGCCGCTGGTACTCGCCATCCACAGAATGGAAGGATCGCGCCGGTCCTTGATGATGGCAGCGATGGCCTCGGGAATGTCCCGGGCATTCTCCGGAGGCATGTCCAGGGAGTCGTAAACAATTTCCCGTTTGCGCATGTCGAAGCCGATCAGCCGGGTGTTGGCGGCAAGCCACAGAATCCGGCCCGGACCCTCGGCCATGCTCCAGATGACATGGCCGCCGGACAGGTTCAGGGGATAATTATCGAAAGTCTCGGTTTCGGCATTGAACACGCTGAGTTGGTCATTGCCGACCCAGAGCTTCTGCTCGGAGTCGATCAGCAGGCTCCAGACCAGATTGGAGCCGATGCTGCCCGGATTGGCGGGATCGTTGCTGAAAACGGTGTATTCGTAGCCGTCGTAGCGCCGCAAGCCGTTGTCGGTACCGACCCACAGGTAGCCTGTTGCATCGCGGCTTATAGTGTTGACCCAATCGCGGCTGGATCCGTTTTCGAGATGCAGGGAATTGACTTTGAAGTGTATCGGCTGCGCCGAGGTATAGTCCGCCGTCATCAGCAGCAGAGCCGCAATCAGGTAGCACTTGTTCCTTCGGCAGTCCTTCATTTGGCGCAACAACTCGAATTTCTTTAGTTTAATAATAGCCAATAGCCGGCATCGGTCATTTATTGGCGGCAAAAAAAGCATGTTTTCTTGACCCAAGTCATATTGTCTCGTTGCGCACTTGGCTTATTCCGGTTTCTCAGGCCATACTAAGCCATGCTCGATTTTACGGAATACACCAAAATCCTTCTGGGTCTGATCGCGATCCTCAATCCGATCGGCGCTATACCGATTTTTGTGACGTTGATGCGCGGCGAGACCGACCGCCGGCGCAATACGATCGCGCGCACGGTCGTTGTTACGGTCTGCCTGATCCTGCTGGCGGCGCTGTTTTTCGGCCAGATACTGCTGGACTTCTTCGGCATCACAGTCGGTTCTTTCCGCGTGGGCGGCGGCATCCTGATTCTGCTGATGGCCATTTCAATGATGCAGGCGCGGCGCAGCCCGGTGGTGCAGACGCAAGCTGAAGCGCAAGAGAGCGAATCCAAGGAGCAGGTGGCGGTAGTGCCCCTCTCCATGCCACTGCTGGCCGGGCCGGGCGCGATCAGCACAGTGATCGTCTACTCGCACCGCGGCACTGACCTGATGCACTACGTGTGCGTCGGCCTGATTATCGTGATCGTGAGTCTGCTGCTGTGGATGATTTTAAAGTCCGTACCCTGGCTGTCCCGTCACATGAGTCAGACCGGCATCAACATCTTCACCCGCATCATGGGTCTGATTCTCGCCGCGATCGCGGTGGAGTTCATCGCCAACGGACTCAAAGGCCTGTTCCCCGTGCTGGCCGGGTCAGGCTGAAGATTTTTATATTATTTCTCTCGCCAAGACGCTAAGCCGCCAAGTCGGCTTGTCCGATTTCTTCAAGGCTACTTCAATTTAAATTTTATTTTCTTGACGGCTTTGCGCCTTGGCGAGAGATCTTGTTTTTATTCCTGTTTGCTTCGCGAGAGTATATTTTTTATTTTTTCCAGGAGTTGTTCTTTGGCGGGATTCCATGTGGTGTCTAGGCCGGCGATGCGTTCGATCATGGAGTTCGCGGAAGCGGCCTGTTCGGGAGTGAAATGCTGCAGGCTTTTTTGCATCACCTGCTTGAGATTGCCGTGCAGTTCAACGCCGTCCTGCAGCAGGTAGGTGCTGGCGATCAGCAGCGCGGCGGCGTCTTTCTTGTCGAGATGGAACACATCCTGGAACAGTGTGAGTATTCTCAGTTTCGCGCCGGGATGTATGTCGCCGCCGGTTTTGGCGATGGCTACCAACAGGAGCGCTGTCATTTCGAGCGGGCTTTCGATGTTGTAGATGGGATTGCGGGAAAGCTCTTTCCATTTCCTGCGGCGATAACGCAGGATCGGGTTCATCCCGCTGGTGCTGATGCCCAGTTCCGCCAGGCCGTTGAAGAACAGGTAGACGATGAGAATGCCGCCGAGAATGCTGACTACGATCTGCATGAATGTACCGCCGGAAAAATGGCTTTCAGGATAATAACCTGAATCAATTCGATGTAAAACCTGATGCGGTTTTTAGCAGCCGCGCTCCCGCATCCGCGAGATTGAGGATAAATGGGTTACATTGATGAAGATTTTTTATTCGGTACTCTGCGACGGCGCAAATTCCATAAGCTTGTCCCGACAGTCTTCCGGGAGGGCCACTACTTTCGCTGAATTATGCTCCCATTCCTCGGCCATGCAATTCATGGCGTCCTGCACCGAGCCGGATTCATTGCAGGCCATGGTCGCAAGCTGGAAATGATCGTACAGAGTATTGGCTTCTTCCAGGGCGGCTCCTTCGCAGGCATAAGCGGCCCATGAAGACAGGCAGGCTATGGCGCCGCAGACAGCCAGGCACAAACGAAGGCCACCGTTTATGTTTGATCCGAGTTTCATCTTGATCTCCCCTCCAGGCGCGCCCTTTATTAAGGCGTCAGGTTCGCAAACCGTCCCGGTTTCAGTGATGGAGCAGTTTTATTCTAGCCCATTTATGACGTTGCGCCAGATAAATGCGATAAGCCCGCACTGTCACCGGACGACCGGCTAACTATTTATTTATTCGTTTTTTATTTGCATTAATTTCCGTACCGGCGGCCGGAATGAGAATTTTAAAAGTTCCGGTTCGTGTGTCTTTGCGAGATACGAATTATAAAAACATTGGCGGCGCGGCTTGTTTATTTCCCAAGAAACTCGCGCACGATTTTCAGAAATTCTTCCGGCTGTTCGGTATGCACCCAGTGCCCGGATTGCTCGATTGTGCGCAGCTCCGCGCGGGGGAACAGGCGCTGTATTTCCGCCCGGTCTTCATCCTTTATATAAGGCGAACGCGCGCCTTTGATGAACAGCGCCGGCTTGTCGTAGCGGGCTCCCGGTACGGCCGGAGGGCCGCTGATGATGGAGTAGTTCTTGCGTATCGCGTCCATGTTGATGCGCCAGCTGAATTTCCCGGCATCGTCGCGCCGCAGATTGGTGAGCAGGAACAGGCGCGTCGCCTGATCCGGCAGGATATCCTTGATAAGTTCATCCGCCTGCTGGCGCGAGCCGATGGTGCTCCGGTCGACGGCGTCGATGGCCTCGAAGATATCGTCGTGCCGCGGCGGATATTGTTTGGGGGCAATATCCGCCACAATCAGTCGTATAAATTGTTCGGGACGTTCCAGCGCCGCCTGCATAGCGACTTTGCCGCCGAGCGAGTGGCCGAGAAGGTCGCAGGAAGACAATCGCTTCGCCGCCATGAATTCGAAAACATCGCGCGCCATGTGCGGGAAAGTCATCGAGGCGGCATGCGGCGAGCGTCCGTGATTGCGCAGATCCAGCGCGTAGATTTCGCGCCCTGGCTGCAACGCCTGGCATATATAACGCCAGTTGATCGCCGCGCCGAACAGGCCGTGCAACAGGATCAACGGTTCGGCGGTGACGCCGGGTGGAGCAGGGTAGTGGTCGTATTCAAGTTGCATGGATTTGAAAATCCGTTCCGCCAATAAAAAACCCATCCGAGGATGGGTTTTTATGATACCGGATTGTATCCGTTTATTTGATCGGCGGGGTTTTCAGGCCCTGCTGGGATGAGAAGTACGCGGTCAGATCGGCAATATCCTGCTCGCTCAAGGGCGCCGCCATGCCGGACATGACCGGGTCCTTGCGGCCGCCGCTCTGGTAATCGTGAAGGGCTTTCGCCAGATAATCGGCGTGCTGGCCGGCCAGGATCGGGTAAGTGGGCATGATCGGCTTGGCGCCGCCTTCGCCGTGGCAGGCGGTGCAGGTGGCGGATTTGGCCTTGCCCGCGGCCGCGTCACCGGCGCTCCAGGCGGGAGCGGCGACAGTCAGTACCACGGCAATCAGGGAATAGCGCAAGGGATTTAAAGTTTTCATTTAGTGCTCCTCGGAGTTCGCGGCCGCGGAATTGAAAAACGCCGCAATATCCACCATGTCCTGTTCCGACAGGTTGCTGGCATTGGCATGCATGCTCGTATGGTTGCGCGTGCCGGCCTGATAGCCCTTGAGTGCCGCCACGATATAGTCCGCGTTCTGGCCCGCCAGTTTGGGTACGTGATAGGAAGGGTAGACGTTGCCGTAGTTCGGTATGGCATGGCAACCGAGGCAGGTTTCGGCTTTGATGCGTCCCGCGACGGGGTCACCGGCGGCGACGGCCTGGGCGGAAACAAGCAGCATACCGCAGAGCAAACCGTGGATGATTCGAATCACGCTATTGATCCTTATGTTAGGGCTGGCAAACAGGGGCGGATTTTAAACTAAGTTTGTGGAAGCTACCACTACAGGCGGCATCTTGAAGCCGGGACGTTTCGGCTATATAAACCCACCAGTTGAAGCCTGTTTAAATTGTGGAGCGATCTCATGCCGTTTTATGAATACGAATGCCAGGCCTGCGGGAAATATCTGGAAACCCTGCAGAAGATCAGCGAGCCGCCGTTGACCGATTGCCCGGAATGCGGCAGGCCCGAACTCAAAAAGCTGGTTTCGGCCGCCGGTTTCCGCCTCAAGGGGGGCGGCTGGTACGAAACCGACTTCAAGGGCAAGGACAAGAAGAAAAACCTGCACGACGGCGCCGGCGACAAGACGGGCGGGGATAAGTCTGCCGGTGACAAGGGCGGCGCGGCCAAGCCCGATACCGCGGCCAAGACTGATAAATCATCAGTCGAAAAGCCCGCCCCCAAGAGCAAAGCCTCCACGGACGACTGATGGATCCGAAGTATCGGGGTGCCGGGCCTGCTGCCGGACCCCGATATTTGCGATGGCTTTAACCCATGTTGTTGCGCCTCACACACGCAACCCTTAATATCCCGCCTTCCCGGGCCTTCGGCCCGGTTGTTTAATAACGACTGGAATTCCTAATGATGCGCTCACACTATTGCGGCACGGTCAATGAAACATTGATCGACCAGACCGTCGATGTCTGCGGCTGGGTACACCGCCGCCGCGACCACGGCGGGGTCATTTTCATCGATCTGCGGGACCACAGCGGCCTGCTGCAGATCGTGTTCGACCCGGACCGGGCCGAGATTTTCAAGTTGGCCGAGCGCGTGCGCAGCGAGTATGTTTTGAAGGTCAAGGCCAAGGTGCGGCGGCGCCCCGCCGGCACCGCCAACCCGGCCCTCTCCAGCGGCCAGGTGGAAGTGCTCGCGCAGGAGCTGGAAGTACTGAATCCCTCCGAGACCCCGCCGTTCCAGCTCGACGAAGAGGCGCTGAACGAAGACGTCCGTTTGAAATATCGCTACATAGACCTGCGCCGGCCGCCGATGCAGGAGAAGATCCGTTTGCGCGCGCGCGTCACCCGTGCATTGCGCAACTTTATGGACGACAACGGGTTCCTGGATATCGAAACCCCCATGTTGACCAAGGCGACCCCCGAAGGCGCCCGCGACTACATCGTGCCGAGCCGTACCCATCCGGGGAAGTTCTTCGCGCTGCCGCAGTCGCCTCAGCTGTTCAAGCAGCTGCTGATGATGGCCGGCCTCGACCGCTACTATCAGATCGTGCGCTGCTTCCGCGACGAGGATCTGCGCGCCGACCGCCAGCCCGAATTCACCCAGCTCGATATCGAAACTTCCTTCATGGACCAGAACGATATCATGTCCACGATGGAAAAGATGATCGCGCTCCTGTTCAAGGACGTCATGGGCGTCGAGCTCAAGCTGCCGCTGCAGCGCATGAGTTATGCCGAGGCGATGGAGCGCTTTGCTTCCGACAAGCCGGATTTGCGCATCCCGCTGGAACTGGTGAGCGTGACCGACCTGATGAAGAACGTCGAATTCAAGGTGTTCGCAGGTCCCGCGCACGACCCGAAGGGCCGCATCGCCGCGCTGCGCGTGCCGCAGGGCGGGGAAAAACTGAGCCGCAAGGAAATCGACGATTACACGACTTTTGTCGGCCGCTACGGCGCCAAGGGTCTGGCCTACATCAAGTGCAACGATATCAAGGCGAAGGACGGCCTGCAGTCGCCGATCCTGAAGTTTCTGCCCGAGGACGTGATCGCGGCCATCCTGAAGCGCACCGGCGCGCAGAACGGCGACCTGATTTTCTTCGGCGCCGACAAGGCGAGCATCGTCAACGATTCGCTCGGCGCGCTGCGCGTCAAACTCGGGCACGACCTCAAGATCGTCGAGCAGGGCTGGCGTTTCCTGTGGGTGATCGATTTCCCGATGTTCGAGTGGGACGAGAAGGAAAAACGCTGGTCGGCGCTGCACCACCCCTTCACCGCGCCCACGATCGATTCAGCCGAGGCCCTGGTGAAAGACCCGGGCAAGGCTCTGTCCAAGGCCTACGACATGGTGTTGAACGGCACCGAACTCGGCGGCGGCTCGGTGCGTATCCATCGCAACGAGATGCAGCAGGCCGTGTTCGGCATCCTCGGCATCGGCCCTGAAGAGGCGCAGAAAAAATTCGGCTTCCTGCTGGAAGCGCTCAAATACGGCGCGCCGCCGCACGGCGGTATCGCTTTCGGTCTGGACCGTCTGGTGATGCTGTTAAGCGGCGCTACTTCCATCCGCGACGTAATGGCGTTCCCGAAGACGCAGACAGCGGCCTGCCCGCTGACCGACGCTCCAACGGAGATCGCCGAAGCGCAATTGAAAGAGCTGTCCATCCGCGTGCGGCTGCCGCAAACGGAGAAAAAAGACTGACCTGAAAAAGAGAATCCCCGCCGAAGCGGGGATTCTTTTTACCGGCGCATGGTTCCCCATCTCCGGCCGTTTCCAACGTCACCTCGTTGAATTTGCTTTGTTGGAGGGCTTCGTTGCGTAACTATTTCTACGTCCAGGCGCTCAAACAAAATCCTAATTTTCGGTTTTTACAGCCTCTCTTAAGGCCTTCGCAATCTCCTCGATTTCGCAAGCGTAAAAGCGCAGCACGTCCATCGTATAAGAGCCCGGGCGCGCGCGGTTCATATCCCGTACGAGTTGTTCCAGTTGCTCCGTCAGTTGGAGGATGCGCGAAGGTTTTTGTTCCGGGCTCATGGGGGCATTATCTGCCTCTGCATAACAACAGTGGTTGTTATTTGCGTTAGCAGGCTGTTGGAAACCGCCTGCTAAACGCCGCAGGGATGCGCCCTATCGAAAATCAAACCTGCAAGTGTTTGATTTTCGGAGCCAGGCGCGACCGATTCGCCGGGAGCGAATCGGGACCGCGTAGCGGGGCGCGAAGCGGCGAGGCCCAGGATGGGCTGAGCAATTTACTTCGCGCCGCAGTAAGTTGAAAAAGACCATGGACGGGCTTTTTCAACATATAAAGCCTGGAGGAACTTGCGGGCAGGGCAGTATTCTATCCCTACTCTCTGTGCTAGTTTCAGTTCATGCAACACCATCCGACTCAGTACTGGCATGTTTTGGGGGACGGACGCATCCAATGCGATGTCTGCCCCCGCGCCTGCAAATTACACGAAGGGCAGGCGGGATTCTGTTTTGTACGCGCGCGCCATCAGGATCAGGTGGTCTTGACCACCTATGGCCGTTCCAGCGGGTTCTGCATTGACCCTATCGAGAAAAAACCGCTTAACCATTTTTTGCCCGGTACGCCCGTGCTGTCCTTCGGCACCGCGGGCTGCAACCTGGCATGCCGCTTCTGCCAGAACTGGGATATCAGCAAATCGCGCTCCACCGATACGCTGGCCGCGGCCGATGCCGCTCCGCTCAATATCGCGCAAACGGCCCGCCATATGCATTGCCGCTCAGTCGCTTTCACCTACAACGATCCGGTGATTTTCCTCGAATACGCGGTGGACGCCGCGCAGGCTTGCCGTGAGCAGGGGATCCGCTCGGTGGCGGTAACGGCGGGTTATATCGAAGGCGCGGCGCGCGAGGAACTGTTTGCGCACATGGATGCCGCGAACGTCGATTTGAAAGCTTTCAGCGAAAAATTCTACTGGAAGATCACGGGCGGACATTTACAGCCGGTGCTGGATACGCTGGTGTATCTCAAGCGTGAGACCAAAGTCTGGTTCGAGATTACGGTGTTGCTGATCCCGGGAGAGAATGACAGCGTCGAGGAACTGGAGCGGATGACTGGCTGGGTGCTGGAAAATCTCGGGTCGGATGTGCCGATGCATTTTACCGCCTTCCATCCCGACTGGAAGATGGGAGACACGCCGCCCACGCCGCCCGCCACCTTGCGGCAGGCGCGCGCGATTGCGCTCAAGAACGGCATCCGCTACGTCTACACCGGCAATATCCACGACCAGGAGGGGCAGAGCACTTACTGTCACCGCTGCGGCGAAGTCCTGATCGGCCGCGACTGGTATCGCCTGTCGGAATGGAACCTGACGCCGGAAGGCAAATGCCGCTCCTGCGGCGAGCCATGCGCAGGCATCTTCGAAAACAAACCCGGAACCTGGGGCGCCCGCCGGATGCCGGTAACTCTTATTAATAAAGCAGTAGGAATATAAGAGAAGAATCTCTCGCAGAGCACGCAGAGGCGCGTAAATTTAAGATTTGTTCGCTGAGTTTACAAAGTTCGCAACGCAGCCCGCGGGATACACTATCCGTCTGCGGGCATTACATCGCGTTCTCAGCATACTTGGCGTGCAGGATTGTAGCGGCTCTGCGCGCTCTGCGAGAGGTCTTATTCTTCTTGCAGCATGGAGCGCGGCAGTTTGACGTTTTGCAGTTCGAAGGAGGCGTAAAGGGGCGTATGGTCCGACAGCTGGTGCCAGGGCGCTTCGCGGTAGCAGGCGCATTCCAGTGGCTTCACCCCGCGGTAGTAGATGCGGTCGATCGGCAGCATCGGCAGCCACGAAGGAAAGGTGCGTGCGTAGCGTCCGTTGGTGTGCAGGAAAACCTCGGTGAGGTCCAACTCCTTGGCGATGAAGCGGCCGGCATCCTCGCGCCAGTCGTTGAAGTCGCCGGCGACGATCACCGGCTGGTCACCGGGGATGTGTTCCGCCAGGTATTCGCTCAGAATCTTCAGCTGGCGCTCGCGATGATAGGCGATCAGGTCGAAATGGATGCAGACCACGTGCAGCACCCGTGATCCGACATGAATCTCGCCATGCAACAGACTGCGGCTGGCGCTGCGCATCGAGGATACATTGATATTGTCCCAGCGCAGGAAAGGAAATTTGCTGAGAATCGCGTTGCCGTGGTGGCCGCTGTCGTAGATCGCGTTCTTGCCATAGGCGTAGTGCGACCAGATGCTGTCGGCGAGGAATTCGAACTGGGACTGGGTGGGCCAATTATGGATCTGATTCCTGCGCACGCTGTGCTCGCCCTGGATTTCCTGCAGGAATACGATGTCGACATTGGCGCGTCGCAACTGGTCCCGGATCTGGTGCAATACGAAGCGCCGGTTGCCGGTGCTGAAGCCTTTATGGATGTTATAAGTGAGTATTCGGAGTGGAACGGAATCCATAGGTCGAGTGTACGATATCCTGCCAAAGGGTTGAACGGCCGTAACGAAAGCGCAGACACCAGAAATATGGAATACAGACGTCCTGAATCAGTTCTTGTGGTGGTGCATACTCCTCATCAGGTGCTATTGCTGAAGCGCAAACGGCCGCCGGTGGGCGTCTGGCAGTCAGTGACAGGGGCCTTGGAATGGGGGGAAACCTCCGCCGCTGCCGCCGGGCGTGAGCTGTATGAAGAAACCGGCATTAGTACCGGCCCTCCGGTGGAAACCGGAATCAGCCGGACTTTTGAAATTGTGCCCGAATCGCGTCACCGCTATGCACCGGGGGTCCTGAGCAACCTCGAGCATGTATATGTCCTGCCGTTGCCAGGCCCTTGCGAAGTCCGCATTGATCCGGAAGAACACGAGGCATTTCAATGGGTTAATTTTGAGCAGGCATTGGGAATGGCCTGGTCCTGGACCGACCGGGCCGCCATCGAGTCAGTTATCTTAGCGCTGCCAGCCAATGTATAATATCCGGCCTTTATAACTGTCTGAGGTCGCATGTCCGCAGTCGCCGTTACAATCAACCGTTACGCCATGCTCGACGACGCAGAGTGCGAGCGCCGCATCGTCGCCGCCAAGCGGAAGCTGGGCAAGCGGGTGGTGATCCTGGGGCATCATTACCAGCGCGACGAGGTCTACCGGCATGCCGATTTCACGGGCGATTCGCTGAAGCTGTCGCGCCACGCCGCGAACTCCGAGGCCGATTACATCATTTTCTGCGGCGTGCATTTCATGGCGGAAGTGGCGGATATCCTGTCCCGCCCCGAGCAGATCAGCATCCTGCCGGATATGGCCGCCGGATGTTCGATGGCGGACATGGCGAATCTCGCGAATGTCGAACGCGCATGGCGTGAGCTCGCCCAGGTGTTCGATCCCGACCAGGCCGTCACGCCGGTCACCTATATTAATTCCGCCGCCGACCTGAAGGCCTTCTGCGGCCGTCACGGCGGCATCGTCTGCACCTCCACCAATGCCCGCCATACCATTGAATGGGGCTTCAAGAGCCGGCCCAAGATCCTGTTCTTCCCCGACCAGCATCTGGGGCGCAAC